>CALKJZ010000001.1 GCA_937995515.1 uncultured Sphingomonadaceae bacterium
CGAGGTAGAGCCCATCGCCGTCGGCATAGCGCCCGGGCTGCCGCAGGCCGGCGATGCCCTTGACGGTGAGTTTACCCACACCCCGGATCCTTGCCCACAATGTCCCCCACAGTCGGCCGTGGTCATGATGCTACCGGACCGTACGGGCAAGGACAAGAGGGCGTCCAGATTATCCAGAAAATTCAGAGCTTTGTGTTCCGGATGGAACTTTGGGCAACGGGAAGGAACGAGGCCGGTGGCGGAGTCGGAGGGATTCGAACCCTCGGTACGGGGATTCCCGTACGGCGGTTTAGCAAACCGCTGGTTTCAGCCACTCACCCACGACTCCGGGCCCGGCGGCGCCGCCCCGCTATAGGTGCGCTGCAACACCCCCGCAACTCCTGCCCCCTAGCGGCCCACCCCGCTGTAGCTGAGCCCATGGCGCGCCATCTCGTCCGGCCGGTAGACATTGCGCAGATCGACGACCACCGGCCGCGCCAGAAGCCGCTTTACCCGCGCAAGATCGAGCGCGCGGAAGGCATCCCACTCGGTGACCAGCACCATCGCATCGGCGCCCTCGAGCGCGGCATAGGGATCGTCGGCATAGTCAACCCCGGCGAGCACCGCGCGCGCCTGTTCCATTCCCTGTGGATCATAAGCCCGGATCCGCGCGCCGGCATCCTGCAGGGTCTGGATGATGGCGATCGCCGGGCTGTCGCGCATGTCGTCGGTGTTGGGCTTGAATGTCAGGCCGAGCACTGCCACCGTGCGCCCACGGGCATCCCCGCCCATCGCCTGGATCACCTTGCGCCCCATCGCGCGCTTGCGCGTGTCGTTCACGGCAGCCACCGTTTCGACGATCCGCGTCGGCGCATCATGATCCTGCGCCGTCTTGATGAGCGCCAGCGTGTCCTTGGGAAAGCAGCTGCCGCCATAGCCTGGCCCGGCATTCAGGAACTTCGGGCCGATGCGGTTGTCGAGCCCGATGCCGCGGGCTACGTCCTGCACATTCGCCCCCACCTTCTCGCACAGGTCGGCCATCTCGTTGATGAAGGTGATCTTGGTCGCAAGGAAGGCGTTGGCGGCATATTTCGTCAGCTCGGCCGTGCGCCTGTTCGTGACCATGATCGGCGCCTGGTTGAGGTAGAGCGGGCGATAGATCTCTTCCAGGATCTGCCGGGCGCGGCTGTCTTCCACACCGATCAGGATCCGGTCCGGCCGCTTGAAATCGGAAATGGCTGCACCCTCGCGCAGGAACTCCGGGTTCGAGGCAACGGCCACCTCCGCCTGCGGGTTGGTCTCGCGGATGATGCGCTCCACCTCGTCTCCCGTTCCGACCGGAACGGTCGACTTTGTGACCACCACCGTGAACCGGCCGGGTGCAAGGTTGGCTGCGATCTCCCGCGCCGCTGCGTAGACATGGGAGAGATCGGCATGGCCGTCGCCGCGGCGGGAGGGTGTGCCCACCGCGATGAACACGGCCTCTGCATCCGCCATGCCCGCGGCCAGATCGGCCGTGAAGCGCAGCCGGCCGGCGCGGACGTTGGCTGCCACCAGCCCATCGAGACCAGGCTCGTAGATGGGCATTTCCCCGGCACAGAGCCGCGCGATCTTGGCCGAATCCTTGTCAACGCAGGTCACGTTGTGGCCGAAATCCGCAAAGCAGGCCCCGGATACAAGGCCGACATAGCCCGACCCGATCATCGCGATTCGCATGGTTTGTCCGCTTGTCCCCGAAAGTGCCCTTGTGTGCCGGGCTAGCGAAGGCCGGGCGGGCTGCCAAGGGCCGCGCCGCTCAGCCGCCGGCGGCCGTGCTTCCGGGGCCCCTCCCAACCGCGCCGGCCAGGGGCGGATCGGGCACGTCCTCGATCAGGCGGAGCTCGAGGCGTTCCAGCGCCGCCTCTGCCGCCGCAACCCGCCGCGCATCCGCCAGCCAGCGCTGCACCCGCCCATCGCCTGCAGCGGGCTCGAGAAGCCCCACGGCGCGGGCGATGTCGCCCGTCTGCACGGCATCGATCGCCGCATCGAGGCGCGCGGGCGATGCCGCCGCAGCGCGGCGCACCCTTACCAGCGAGCCGAACCAGCTTCGCAGCCGCTCGATGACCGGGGCATCCGGGCCGGGCACGGCGAGCGGTTCCGGCGCATCGCGCAGGGCCGCAAGCCTTCGGGCAAGGTCTGCCGGTGCCACGGGCTCCCGCGACCAGGCCATGAGCGCCACCATCGCCTCCGGGTCGCGAAGCGCATAGCTGCGTGCGAGCTTTGGCTCGAGGTCGCCAAGCGGGATCCCGCGCCCCAGCCGCCGGCGGGTGACCTCGAGCAGCAGGCCTTCGCGCATGCGTGCGGCAAGGGCCGGAAGATCGGTGCTGGTGCCGTCGAGCGCGGCCAGCACCGCGGCAAGCTCGGCAGCCTGCCGTGCGAAGGCCGCATCGGCCTCTTCCAGCTGGCGCAACCGCTTCTCGATGGCCGTGCCAACGTCCTGCGGAGGGTCTGCCGGGGTGCGCAGCCCCTCTGCCGGGCCTGCCGGCGCGGGGTAGAGCCCGCGCGGCAGTGGCGCTTCGGGCGCACCGGCCTTCTCGCTTGCCGGGGGCATCGGCCCTTCGCCCGTTTCCCGCACGAGGACCAGCGAGCCAAAGACCAGCGTTGCAAGGACGAGCAGGCCTGCAAGGCCCCCCACGACCAGCGGAACGGTGCCGCGCGGCCGCTCGCGCGGCACCCGCCCGGCTGGCGGCTCGGGCGCCTGCCCCGGCCCGCCCGGCGGCTCAGCCAAGGGACGGCCCGCCTGCAAGGCCTGCCGCTGTGCCAAGCAGGGCCGCCTCGGTGGGCGCAGCCGCCACCGCGACCTGCCGCCAGCCGCTGCCGGCCGCTGCTGCCGCACGCGCCGAGATGGCGGCAAGGGCAACCGGGCTGCGCGAAAGCCCCGCCGCATCGACGAGCGAGGCAAAGATGGCAGCCGTGCGCGCCGAGAACAGGAGGACTGCGGAGCAGGCGCCTGAGGCCAGCGCCGCCCGTGCCGCGTCGGGCAGGCACTCGGCTGCCCGGGCCCGGTAGACCGCACGCTGTTCGAGGCGGAAATCGCCCGGCACGGCGAGCGCGGCGACGTCGGCGCCGCACAGGTGCAGCGCAGACCGCACGCCCTCGGCCGCCATGGCCGCAACAAGGGCGCTGCCATCGGAGCAGCCCTCGCCCGCCACCGAAAAGCCTGCCGCGCGGGCCGCACGGGCCGTCTGCGAACCGACCGCCCACGCCGGGATCTGCCGCAGGTCCGCTCGCCCGGCGACATGGGCCGGGGCCTGCGGGCTGGTGAAGAGCAGCGCCTCGGGAAGGACCTCGGGAAGGACCGGGCACAGGGGCTCGATCTCGAGAAGCGGCGCGACGACCGGCCGGAACCCTGCCCGCGCGGCTGCCTCTGCCGTCCCGGCCGCAAGACCGGCCGGGCGGGTGATGAGGAGCTGCGGCCTCATGCGGGCGCCTCGAGGCTTCTTCGGATGGCCGGCGAGGCGCGCCGGAGCAGGTCGTCTGCCGCCTCCTGGCCGAGCCGGTACGGTTCCGCGGCACATCCCTCGGCCTCGTGGCGCAGCATGTCCCGGCCGTCGGGGCTGTAGACTTCGGCTCTCAGCCGCAGGCGGCCCGCCCCGCACGGCTCGGCATGGGCGGCAATCGCGCTGTGGCACGATCCGCCAAGTCCCGAAAGGAGCGCGCGCTCGGCCTCGACGGCCGCGCGGGTCTCGCGATGGTCCAGCCCCGCAAGCCGGGCGAGCACGGCCGCATCGGCGGCACGCACGGTGATCCCGATCACGCCCTGGGCGACGGCCGGCAGCCAGGTGTCAAGCGGCAGGGGCACGCCCGCCCGGATGCCGAGCCGGGCGAGGCCGGCAGCGGCAAGGAAGGTGGCCTGCGGCTGGCCGGAGCCCACGCGGGCGAGGCGGGTTTCCACATTGCCGCGCAGCGCCACGACCGAAAGGTCGGGCCGCCGGTTGAGCAGCTGGGCGGCGCGGCGCGGGCTCGACGTGCCAACCGTGGCGCCCGGGGGAATGGCGGCGATGCCGGCCGCGCCGACGAGATGGTCGCGCGGGTCGTCACGCGGCAGGACGGCGGCAAGCGCAAGGCCTTCGGCGAGCCGCGTCTCCACATCCTTCATCGAATGGACGGCAAGATCGATGGCGCCCTCGAGCAGCGCACGGTCGAGCTCCCGGGTCCACAACGCCTTGCCGCCGATCTCGCGCAGCGGCCGGTCCTGCATGCGGTCGCCGGCGGTCCGGATGGTCACGATGGTTGCCGCCTCAACGCCGCCCAGCGCCTCGGCGACCATCCGCGCCTGCACCAGTGCAAGCGGTGAGCCGCGCGTGCCAAGCCGCAGCGGCACCGTGGACGATATCCCGTCATGGGCGCGGTCATGCGCCCGGTGCGTGCTGCTCATCCTCGCATCTTCCGTTTCCACAAGGCTCTCATTTCGACAAGGCGCGCCGGCCGCGCGCCGGACCGTTGGCGGCGTTCATGTTCGGCTCACAACCCCCTCTTGCTTTTGCCCAGACGCTGTTGCAATGGCGCAGCGCTTCGGCCCCCACCGACCGTGGAAGTCGGATAAGGTCGCAGTTTGCCGCAGCGGCCATGGCCTCAGGCGGCAAAACCCGGGCACCTGCCCTACTCGGAGGTTCGAATGAACAAGGGTCTTACCCTCGCTGCTGCTGCAAGTCTTGCCCTGCTCGCCGCCTGTGGCGGCAACCAGCCCGCCGCCGACGCGGCTGCCGAAGCCGACAAGGCTGCGGCTGAAGCGTCGATGGCTGCCGATGCCGCGATGGATGCGGCCGGTTCGGCGGTCGATGCCGCTGCTGCCGGCACCGAAGCGGCCGCCGCCGGCGCCGAAGCGGCTGCAACCAACGCGGTCGACGCCGCAGCCGATGCGACTGCGGCGGCTGCCGACGCGACGGCCCAGGCCGCCACGGCCGTGGCCGACGCCGCGAAGGAAATGAAGCAGTAACAGCCGCCCTCGCGGTCTGTTGCATACCCACGAACGGGGCTGCAGCCAGCCTGGCTGCAGCCCCGTTTCGCTTGGCCCGGGCGCGCAGGCCATCTAGATCTCCACCTGGCTGCCCAGCTCGATCACCCGGTTGCTGGGCAGGCGGAAGAAGGACATCGCCGATTCCGCGTTGCGCAGCATCCACGCGAAGATCGTCTCGCGCCACAGCGGCATGCCGGGCCGGGCGGCCGGAAGAAGGGTCTGCCGCGAAAGAAAGAAGCTGGTTTCCATCATGCGCAGCGGCTGGCCGCAGGCCTCGATCCGCTTGAGCGCGGCGGGCACGTCGGGCTGCTGCATGAAGCCATAGTGCAGGATCACCCGGAAGAAATCGTCGCCAAGGTCGATCACTTCCACACGCTCTGCGGCCGGCACTTCCGGCACATCGGCGATGGCCACGGTGAGAAGCAGGTTGCGCTCGTGGAGCACCTTGTTGTGCTTCAGATTGTGCAGGAGAGCCGGGGGCACGCCTTCCGCGGTCGAGGTCATGAACACCGCTGTCCCCGGCACGCGGATGGCCGCCCGGCCTGCCGAGCGGATGAAGACCTCGAGCGGCATGGCCGCCTCGCGGAGCTGCTGCTGCACGAGCTGCCGGCCGCGCGACCAGGTGGTGAGCGCGGTAAAGGCGATGAGGCCCGCCACCAGCGGGAACCATCCGCCCTCGGGAATCTTGGTGAGATTGGCGAGAAGATAGCTGCCGTCGATCACGAGATAGAGGCCGACGACCGCAACACCGATCGCCCGCGGCCATTTCCAGACGTGGAGGATCACCAGCGCCAGCATGCAGGTGGTGATGAACATCGTGCAGGTCACCGCAATGCCGTAGGCGGCTGCGAGGTTCGAGCTCGACCGGAAGCCGAGCACCAGCAGCGACACGAGCACGAGGAGGGTCCAGTTGACGAACGGGATATAGATCTGACCCTCGGCCCGCTCGGAGGTGTGAAGGATGCGCATCCGCGGCAGGAAGCCAAGCTGCACGACCTGGCGGGTGACGGAGAAGGCCCCGGAGATGACCGCCTGGCTGGCGATGATGGTGGCCATGGTGGCCAGCAGGATGAGCGGGATGCGCCATTCCTCGGGCGCGACGAGGAAGAAGGGGTTGGAGACCGCGCCAGGGTCGCGCAGCAGCAGCGCGCCCTGCCCCAGATAGGTGAGCATCAGCGCCGGCAGCACGATGGCAAACCAGCTCTTTGCAATCGGGTTGCGGCCGAAATGGCCCATGTCGGCAAAGAGCGCCTCGACCCCGGTGATGGCGAGCACGACCGCCGAGAGCGACAGGAAGGCGGTCAGCCCGTCGGTTGCGAAGAAGCGGACCGCGTGCAGGGGTGAGAGCGCGTGCAGGATGTCCGGCGTGGCGGCGATGCTGCGTGCGCCCAGCACGGCGAGCGCGAGGAAATAGACAAGCGTGACGGGGCCGAAGAGCGCGCCCACCCGCCCGGCGCCGCGCGACTGTATGAGGAACAGGCCAACGATGATCCCGAGCGCCACGGGGACGACCATGGGCGCGAGCGCCGGTTCCACCACCGTCACGCCCTCCACCGCCGAGAGCACGGAAATGGCGGGCGTGATCATGCTTTCGCCGAAGAACAGCGAGGTGGCGAGAATGCCGAGCACCGCCACCGGGCCTGCCCAGCGCCGCCCGGCGCCGTGCTGCTGCAGGAGCGCCAGAAGTGCAATCGAGCCGCCCTGGCCGCGATTGTCGGTCCGCAGCACCAGATTCACATATTTGATGCTGACGATGAGGATCATCGACCAGAAGATGAGGCTGACGACACCAAGGACGTGGAAGCGGTCGACCGGCAGCGGGTGGGCGCCGGTGAAGGTCTCGCGCAGGGCGTAGATGGGGCTCGTGCCGATGTCGCCGAAGACGACGCCGAGCGCCCCGAGCATCAGCCGGTGCAGCCGTTCCCGCGGGGGCGCGTGCGCGCCGGTGGCAGTGCTCATGCCGCACCTTGCGGGCAACGCGGGCAGGCCGCCACGGCGTCAGGCCGCGAAACTGTAGGCCCCGCCCTGCTCCAACGCACGCTGCCACGCCGGCCGGGCGTGCAGACGCGCAATCCAGGCCGCCATCGCCGGATAGGCGCCCCGCAGCCCGAAGGCGCCGGCGATCTCGGCCACAAAGCTCATCTGGATATCGGCGCCGGTCAGATCGGTGCCGACAAGGAACTCCCGGCCGGCAAGCGCGCGATCGACAAACCCCAGGTGGCGGGCGAGCTCGCTGTCGATGCGCGGGCGCAGGGGTGCTGCCGCCTCGCCCAGGCGTGCCGTGTAGAGATGGAGCATCAGCGGCAGCATGGCCGAACCCTCGGCATAGTGCAGCCACATGATGTAGCGGTCGAAATCCGGATGGTCGACCGGCGGGGCAAGCCGGCCGCCGCCCCTGCGGCGGATGATGGTCTCGATGATCGCGCCGGATTCGATGAGTGTCACACCATCCATCTCGACGGTCGGCGCCTTGCCGAGCAGATGCACGGCCTCGAGTTCGGGCGGGGCGAGGCGCGTTGCGGCATCGCGCGCATAGGCGCGCAGCTCGTAGGGCAGGCCCAGCTCCTCCAGCAGCCAGAGGATCCGCTGCGAGCGGCTGTCGTTCAGGTGGTGGACGATGATCATGAGCGGTCTCCCGGCGGGTGGCCCGCCGCTGGCGGGCCTAGCGGGCCGCCTCGTGCGGCATCGCCCCGGATTTCTGCAAGGCCTGCGCGACCTCGGGGGGCATATAGTTCTCGTCGTGGCGGGCGAGCAGCTCGCGCGCCTCGAAATGGCCGTCGGGCGCAAGGCGGCCGGTTGCAACAACTCCCTGGCCCTCGCGGAACAGGTCGGGCACGAGGCCCGAATAGCTGACCCTCGTCTCGCGCGCGAGGTCGGTCACCACGAAGTCGAGCGTCAGCCCATCCGGCCGGCGGACGACCGAGCCTTCCTTGACCAGGCCGCCGAGCCGCACCTCGGCCGTGGGTGCCGGCGGCCGGCTGGCAAGATCCGACGGCGAATAGAAGAAGGTCGCCCTGTCCTGCAGGGCGAAGAGGGCGATCACGCCCGCTGCCAGCAGCGCGGCGAGGGCAAGGATGCCGAGCAGGAGGCGCTGCCGCTTGGCCGAGCGCAAGGAGGCGGAGGACGTGCGCGCGGTCATGGCCGGTCCCGCTCGCGCTCGGCGCGCCGCATCCACGCCCAGGAGCGGAGCAGCAGGCCGCCGATGGCCACCAGCGTGACCGTGTAGGCGGCAACGATGAACGGCGTGTGGTCCATGCGCGTCAGGCTGCAACCGCCCGGCGGCGCAGGCGGGCCTCGCGCTGCTGCTCGGCAAGGATCGCACGCATCCGCATGAAGACGGCCGCCGCGAAGAGGAGCGCGAAGCCGATCGCCGAGATCAGCAGCGGCTGGAGCATGGCCGCGTGGATGCTGCTGCCCGAAAGCCGGATGCTGGCAGGCTGGTGGAGCGTGTTCCACCATTCCACGCTGAACTTGATGATCGGCAGGTTGATGGTGCCGACGATGGCAAGAAGGCCGGCCGCGCGCGCGCCCTGCGCCCGGTCGTCCCACGCGGAAAGCAGCGCGATCACACCGAGATAGAGAAAGAAGAGGAGCAGCATGGAGGTGAGCCGCCCGTCCCACTGCCACCATGTGCCCCAGGTGGGCCGGCCCCAGATGGAGCCGGTCAGAAGGCAGACGGCGGCGAAGGTGGCCCCCACGGGCGCGATCGCGTGGACCGCCACATCGGCCACGGGGTGCTTCCAGATCCTTGCCGTGAGTGCGGCCAGCGCCATGCCAAGATAGCCGCCGAGCGCGAGCCACGCGGCGGGCACATGCACATACATGATCCGCACCGACTGGCCCTGCAGATAGTCGGCCGGCGCAAGCACAAGCCCGATGAACAGGCCGGTGCCGACCAGCAGGAGGCCAGCGCCCGCAAGCCAGGGCGTGAGCGCCTCGGCGAGCCGGCGGAACCGTGCGGGATTGGCAAGCGCGTGCATGGTGCCCGTCTAGCAGCGCGCGGCAGGCCCTGTCAGCGGAAATCGGTGCCGCAGCCGGGGCACCCGCTCAGCTGCGGGTGCCTGCCAACGCCTGCGCCACGGCAAACGGGGCCACCGCGACGAGCAGCAGCACCGAGGCGGCAAGCCAGAGCGCAGCGCTGCCCGGGCCGGCGGCCGTGCCCCCGGCTGCGCCAACGCCGAAGATCAGGATCGGCAGCGCCATCGGCAGCACCAGAAGCCCGGCAAGCCCGCCGCCGCCCCGCGCGCCGAGGGTGAGCGCGCCGGCCATGTTGGCAAGGGCGGCAAGGCCGAGGAGCCCGCCCAGCAGCCGGGCGGCATGGCCGGGCCAGGCCGATGGCTCGAGGCCGAGCATGAGGGCTGCAAGCGGAAAGGCGGGCAGCAGCGGCACTGCGAGCGCAAGCCAGAGCGAGCCGATGCGCGCAAGCGCCAGCGTCTCGCCGGCCACGCCGCGCACGGCGAACTGGTCGAGCGTGCCGTCGGCGGCGTCGGCGGCATAGAGCGCGCCCACCGGCAGGAGCGCTGCAAGAAGGGCAGCCACCCAGAGGATGGCGGGTGCAATCCTCGCAAGGAGAGCCCGCTCGGGGCCGATGGCGAAGGGAAAGAGGACCGCCACCAGCAGGAAGAAGATGGCCGGAAGCAGCCACTCTCCCGCCCGCGCAGCCATGCGCGCAAGGTCGCGGGCGAGGATCGCCCCGACGAGCGCGGGCGTGCCCGGCTGACTCAGGGCACCTTCCGGCCGAACAGCTGGTCGGCCTCGGCGCGGAAGCGGGCAGCCGCAGCGCGCCTTGCGCGGGTGCGCGCGAGCTCGGCCTCGAGGGCGGCGATCCGGAGGTCGAGCTCTGCAACCGAAAGCGGGTCGAGATCCTCTCTGGCAAGTGCCCTCAGCGGGTCCTCTGCCCGCCGGGAAGGAAGATTGTCCGGCTCCATCTGCCGCCCCTTGGCCTCGTGGCCCTGGTTCCGATGGCGATGCTCTTGGCACCGGCGTGGGCGGCCGGCAAGGGGGGGCATGGCCGCGCCGATTCCCGAGACCATGCTGGCGATCGACCCGGAAGGCCCCGGCGGGCCGGAGGTGCTGGTGCCCGTCTTCCGGCCCGTGCCGCAGCCGGGCGCGGGCGAGGTGCTGATCGCGGTGCGCGCGGCGGGCGTCAACCGGCCCGATGTGCTCCAGCGGCGGGGCCTCTACCCGATGCCGCCCGGCGCACCTTCGATCCCCGGGCTGGAGGTGGCGGGCGAGGTGGCGCTGGTGGGCCGGGATGTCTCGTGGCCCCGGCCGGGAGACGCGGTCGTGGCCCTCGTGGCGGGCGGGGGCTATGCCCAGTGGTGCGTGGCACCGGCCGCCCAGTGCCTGCCGGTGCCTCCGGGCTGGACGATGGCCGAGGCGGCCGGGCTTCCGGAGACCTTCTTCACCGTCTGGTTCAACCTGTTCGAGCAGGCCGGCGCCACGGCTGGCCAGCGCGTGCTGGTGCACGGGGGGACATCGGGGATCGGCATGACGGCGATCGATCTCGGCCGCGCCTTCGGCCTCGAGGTGATCGTCACCTGCGGCAATGCCGAAAAGTGCGCACGGGCGCGTTCGGCAGGGGCGGCCCACGCCATCGACTATCGCGCCACCGATTTCGTGGCGGAGGTGTTGCGGATCACTGGCGGGCGGGGGGTGGAGATCGTGCTCGACATGGTGGGCGGGGACTATCTGCCAAGGAACCTCGCCTGCCTTGCGCACGGCGGGTGGCACCAGGCGATCGCCTTCCAGCGCGGGGCAAAGGCCGAGCTCGATCTCGCGCTGGTGATGCGCCGAAAGCTGCGCCTCTCCGGCTCCTTCCTGCGCCCGCAGCCGGCCGGCGTGAAGGCCGCGATCGCCGCGCGCCTGCGAAGCTCGGTGTGGCCGAGGCTGGCCGACGGCACGATCGGCCCGCGCCTCGATTCGACCTTCCCGCTCGCTGGCGCCGCCGACGCGCACCGCCGCATGGAAGCGGGCGCGCACGTGGGCAAGATCGTCCTTGTGAACGACTGGGGGTGAACGGGTGCAACAGCCGCCGGCCGCGGCTTGACAGGCCGCACCGGGCGCCGTTTCAGGCGCCATGGCCGACATATTCGCGCTGAGGCGCCAGCTCGCCGAACTCGGCGCGCAGACCGAAATGGGGTTCCGTGAAACGGCCGGCCTCGGCGCCGAGATCCGCGCCTGTGCCGCGCAGCTCGAAGCGTGCAACGCCTGCGAGGAGCCGACTCGGGCTGCGGCCCTGCTGCGCGGACGCTGGCGCCTTCTTTATTCCAACTTCGGCTTCGCGCGCGAGACAACGCTTGCCCGGCTCACCTTCGGCGTGCTCCCGCCCGAGCCTGTCTCGGTTGTCGAGATGCTGCAGGAGGTGGACCCGGCCAACGGCCACTACGACAATCTGGTGAGCTACACCGACGCGGCGGGCGAGCCTGGCCTTGTTGTGATGATCGGCGCCTTCTGCCCCGTCGACGAGCGGCGGATCGACATCCGGTTCAGCCACGCGCTCCAGACCGGCCCGGCCGGGCAGGTGCGCCTGCCGGTCGAACATGGCCGGATCCCGCCGCTCCAGTCCGACATCACCTATCTCGACGACGGCTTCCGCCTGCACCGCAGCACGACGGGTGGCCTCTACATGTTCGAGCGGCTGGACGATGCGCCCATGCGCTGGGCGCGGGAAAGCTGAGCGCCCGCGCAAATCCGGCAGGCGCGCGCCGGCGTTGCCCCGGCTAGATCAGGGCCGGGAGGAGCGCCATGACCGAGCCATTTCCACGCCACCCCTATCTTTCCGGCTTCTACCGGCCCTTCGGCGCGGAGATGGACGCGCCCGACCTTGTGATCGAGGGATCCCTGCCCGCGGAGCTCGAGGGCACCTTCTACCGCAACGGGCCAGACCCGCAGCACCCGCCCCACCCGGACGACCGCTACCATGTGTTCGACGGCGACGGCATGGTCTATGCCATCCGCATCGCCGGGGGGCGGGCCTCGCTGCGCAACCGCTGGGTGCGCACGCGCAAGTGGGAACTGGAGCGCGCCGCCGGCCGCCGGCTGTTTGGCGTGTTCGGCAACCCGCGGTTCAACGACCCTTCGGTCTCGCCGATGGACTACAACACCGCCAACACCCACATCTGGCCGCACGGCGATCTCGTCTATGCGCTGATGGAGGGCTGCCCGCCCACTGCCATGAACCCGGAGACACTCGAGACGCTGGGCTACGAGACGTTCGGCAACACGGTGACGGGGCCGTTCACCGCCCACCCCAAGACCGACCCCGCCGATGGGGCGATGCACGCCTTCGGCTATTGCGCGAAGGGGCCCGGGTCCACCGCCATCCGCTACAATGTGATCGACGCCCGGGGCCGGCCGCGCCACCTGGCCTGGCTTGACCAGCCCTGGGCGTCGATGATGCACGACTTCGCGCTGACCGAGGCCCATGTCGTCTTCCCCTGCCTGCCGGTGGTGATCGACATGGCCCGCGCGCTCGAGGGCAAGCCCATGGCCGCCTGGGAGCCGGAGCGGCCCGCCATGTTCGGGATCATGGAGAAAGGCGGCCCGGGCGGAGAGTCGGTCAGCTGGCACGAGGCCGAGCAGACCTTTGCCTTCCACGTGGCGAACAGCTTCGAGGATGGGCGCGACATCGTGATCGACGTGGCCGGCGCGCGGCGCGCGCCCCTGATGCCTTCCGCCGATGGCACGCTCCCCGACGAGAACGAGACCCGCTTCCGCCTCACCCGCTGGCGCATCGGCGGCAACGGCCATGTGAGCGAGGAGCGGCTGGACGATCTTGACATCCAATTCCCGCGCATCGACGACCGTTTCCAGGGGCGGCGCTACGCCCGGGTGTTCGCAAACGGCACGGCACGGCCCACGGCGGGGCGGATCGACGGGTTCGACAGCATCGCGACCATCGACCTTGCGCGCGGCACCCGCCATTCGTTCAGCTTCGGCGAGGGCGCCTATTGCGGCGAGCCGGTGTTCGTGCCGCGCGGCAGCCGCGAGGGGGATGGCTGGCTGCTCAGCCTCGTGTGGGACAGCAGCGCCAACGAGAGCTTCCTTGCCGTGCTCGACGCAGAGCATGTGGCAGCCGGGCCGGTGGCGCGGGTGCTGATGCCCGCGCGCATCCCCGGCGGCTTTCACTGCCACTGGCGGCCCATGGCCTGAGCGGGGCCGCCTGCCATCCGCCCGCAACCAAGGGGAGACGACCATGACCAACACGCCTGACAGCCTCGGGCGCGAGGTGCTCTACGAGAAGCCCGAGCCGCATGTGGCCGTCGCGCGCCTGAACCGGCCCGACAAGCGCAACGCCGTCAATGGCCATGTCGCCGCCGCGATGGACTGGATCGTCAAGGAAACCGAGCGCGATCCGGAGGTGCGGGTGGTGATCCTTGCCTCCTCGTCGGACGCAGCCTTCTGCGCGGGCGCCGATCTCGCCGAGATCTCGCAGGGCCGTGGCCATCTTCTCTCCACGCCCGATGGCGGCTTTGCGGGCTTTGCCACCCACCCGCGGGAAAAGCCCTGGATTGCAGCCGTGAACGCGCCCGCGCTCGCCGGCGGGTGCGAGCTGGCGCTGGCCTGCGACATGATCGTGGCAGCCGATACGGCCCGTTTCGGCCTGCCGGAGGTGAAGCGCGGGCTGTTTGCCGGCGCGGGCGGCGTGTTCCGCCTCACCCGCCGGCTCCCGGCCTCGATCGCCTTCGAGCTCGTGGCGACCGGCGACCCGATCGACGCGCCGCGCGCCCACCAGCTCGGGCTCGTGAACCGCTGCGTGCCGGCTGCCGAGGTGTTTGCGCAAGCGCTCGCGCTTGCGCGCGCCATCGCCGTCAACGCCCCGCTGTCCGTGCGCGAGTCCCTCAAGGTTGCGCGCATGAGCTTCGATGCGCCGGAGTCCGAGCTGTGGGCGGTCTCGCGGCAGACCTCCGCGAAGGTGTTCGCAAGCGAGGACGCGCGCGAGGGGCCGCTTGCGTTCCTCGAGAAGCGCGCGCCGGTCTGGAAGGGGCGCTGAGCGCTTGCTGCGGCAGGGGCCTATTCCCGGGTGCGGGCGAGGCCGCGCACCCAGGGGACGCCATAGAGCAGGCCGATGACGAACCCGCCGATGTGCGTCCAGATCGCGATCCCGCCGCCCGGCGCGGCGCCGGGCAGGTTGAAGGCGACCGCAACCAGAAGCTGGAGGCCGATCCACAGGGCCGCGTAGCGCAGCGCCCGCACCGTCTCGCCCGAGATGATGAGGCCGAAGACCGTGGCGGGCGCCTCGCCCTGCCGCGCAAAAAGCAGCGCGTAGGTGGCAAACACGCCCGAGACGGCCCCCGAGGCCCCTACCACCGGGATCATCGAGGCCGGATCGCTGATCACCTGCAGGACGCCGCCCGCCACGCCGGCTGCAAGAAACAGGAACAGGAGGTGCCAGGGGCCGAGCAGCCATTCGACAAAACGGCCCACCCAGGCGAGAAACACCATGTTCATGGCAAGGTGCAGCAGCCCGGCGTGCAGGAACATATAGGTGACGAGCGTCGCCATCGGCGGCGCGCCCTGCTCGAGGCCGACGACCTCGCCCGTCACCCGCGCCGGCACGAGCCCCCAGCCAAGCGCGAGCGCGGAGTCGAACCCGCGGCCCATGAGGCTCGCCAGCAGCTGGATGCCGACACACAGGAACAGGAGGACCCGGGTGGCGCGCGCGGGCGGCGGCTGGAACGGCCTCATGCCGGAAGCCCCCCGGGGCGCGCAGGCGCACAGCGCCATGGGCGCCAGCGGCCGGGCGCGGGCCGCCTGCCGCTGCTCAGCGGAACTCCACCCGCTCGATCAGGTAGCTGCGGTCGCCCGACGGCGTCACCACCTCCACCTCGTCGCCCACCTTGCGGTTGATGAGCGCGCGGCCCAGCGGCGAGTTGTAGCTGATGCGGCCCTTCTTGGCGTCGGCCTCTGTCTGGCCGACGATCTGGTAGACCAGCCTGCGGTCGTCCTCGTCGAGCAGGTGCACCGTGGCCCCGAACACCACCTTGTCGCCCGAGAGCATGCGCGGGTCGATCACCTGCGCGCGCGCGAGACGGTCCTCGAGCTCGGCGATCTGCGCCTCGATCTGGCCCTGGCGCTCCTTGGCCGCATGATACTCGGCATTTTCCGAGAGATCGCCGTGGCCGCGCGCCTCCTCGATCGCCTCCACAGTCTCGGGGCGCTCCACCTCCTTCAGGTGGCGGAGCTGCTGCAGCAGCATCTCGTGGCCTTCGGCCAGCATCGGAATCTTCTCGATTGTCGCCATTGGTCAGCTCTTGTCCTTCCCCGCCCCCCGGAACACCGCGACCCCGAGGCAGGAACCTGCCTTGCTCGCGCTGGACATCTTCGGGGGGCTCATCCGTCTCAGGAACGCCAAGTGTAAGCACAGCTGCTGCCGTTGGCAAGCTGCTCACCCGTGCCAGGACTGGAGCGAGCGGACTTCGAGCGGCCGCGCGCGGATCGCCGCAATGGCCTCCACCGAGGCAAGCGAGGCCGCCGCGGTCGTGAAGATCGGCACCTTGCGGGCCCAGGCCGCGGCCCGGATCGTCTGCGAGTCCTTCAGCGACTGGACCCCTTCGGTGGTGTTGAACACGAGGTCGACCGCCCCGTCGGTCAGCCGGTCGACGATGTGCGGCTGGCCCTCGAGCACCTTGTTGACGATCTCGACCGGCACGCCGTGCGCGGCAAGGAAGCGCGCCGTGCCGCGCGTGGCAATCAGCTGGAACCCCATGTCGGCAAGCCGCCGGGCGCCGGCAAGGATCACCTCCTTGTCGCTGTCCTTCACCGAGACGAAGACCGTGCCGGAGACGGGAAGCTCCACGCCCGCGCCAAGCTGGCTCTTGTAGAAGGCCATCGGGAAATCGGCATCGATCCCCATCACCTCGCCGGTGGATTTCATTTCCGGCGAGAGCACCGGGTCGATGCCGGGGAAGCGCGCGAACGGAAACACCGCCTCCTTCACGGCGATGTGCCCGACCGGCCGGGCCGGCGGCACAAGGTCGGCAAGCCGCGCGCCGGCCATCACCCGGGCTGCGATCTTGACGAACGGCACGCCGAGCGCCTTGGCGACGAAGGGCACGGTGCGGCTCGCGCGGGGGTTCACCTCGATCAGGTGGATCGCGTCGCCCTGCACGGCGAACTGGGCGTTCATGAGCCCTCTCACGCCAAGCGCTCGGGCGAGGGCCGCAGTCTGCGCCTCGATGCCGGCAACGATCGCGGGCGGCAGGCTGTGCGGCGGCAGCGCGCAGGCGCTGTCGCCCGAGTGCACGCCCGCCTCCTCGATATGCTGCATCACGCCGGCGATGTGCACCGTCTCGCCGTCTGCCAGCGCATCGACATCGACCTCGATCGCATCGCGCAGGTAACGGTCGATCAGCACCGGCGCGTCTCCCGAGACGCGCACCGCTGTCTCGATATAGCCCTCGAGCTGCGCGCGCGTCTCGACGATCTCCATCGCCCGCCCGCCCAGCACATAGGAGGGGCGGATGAGGAGCGGAAAGCCGATGCGCCCCGCAACAGCCAGGGCTTCCTCCCGGCTGCGCGCGATGCCGCCGGCCGGCTGCTTCAGGCCCAGCCGGTCGACCAGCGCCGCAAAGCGCTCCCGGTCCTCGGCGAGGTCGATGGCATCCGGGCTGGTGCCGAGGATCGGGATCCGGGCGGCCTCGAGCGCGTGGGCGAGCTTCAGCGGAGTCTGCCCGCCAAGCTGCACGATCACGCCTTCAAGCGTGCCGGCCTGCTGTTCCACGTGCAGGATCTCGAGCACGTCCTCGGCGGTCAGCGGCTCGAAATAGAGCCGGTCGGAGGTGTCGTAATCGGTCGAGACCGTCTCGGGGTTGCAGTTGATCATGATGGTCTCGAACCCGGCCTCGGTGAGCGCGAATGCCGCGTGGCAGCAGCAATAGTCGAACTCGATCCCCTGGCCGATGCGGTTCGGCCCGCCGCCGAGGATGGCGATCTTGGCGCGTGCGCTCGGGCCGGCCTCGCACTCGGTCCCGGCGTAGGTGGAATACATGTAAGGGGTCGCCGCCTCGAACTCGGCCGCGCAGGTATCGATCCGCTTGAACACCGGCCGCACCCCGAGCGCGTGCCGGCGCGCGCGCACCTCGGCCTCGGCAAGGCCGGAAAGCGCGGCGAGGCGCGCATCGGAAAAGCCCATCGCCTTCAGGCGCCGCAGGGCTGCCGCGTCTGCCGGAAGCCCCTCGGCCTCGACCGCCCGTTCGGCGGCAACGAGCCCGGCAAGCCGCTCGACGAACCAGGGGTCGTAGGACGAGACGCGCGCCACCTCGGAGGGGACGATGCCCGCGCGCAGCGCATGGGCGGCCACCAGCAGCCGGTCGGGCGTGCGCTGGGCGAGGGCGGCGAGGATCTCGCCCTTGCCGGCCGAGGCGAGATGCCGGGGAGTGTCGAGGCCGGCAAGGCCGGTTTCCAGCCCGCGCAGCGCCTTCTGCAGGCTCTCCTCGAAGCTGCGGCCGATCGCCATCACCTCGCCGACCGATTTCATGGCCGTACCGAGGATGGCCTCGGCGCCCTTGAACTTCTCGAAGGCAAAGCGCGGGATCTTGGTGACCACATAGTCGATGGTCGGCTCGAAGCTGGCAGGGGTTGCGCCACCGGTGATGTCGTTCGGGATTTCGTCGAGCGTGTAGCCCACCGACAGCAGGGCTGCGACCTTGGCGATGGGAAAGCCGGTGGCCTTCGAGGCAAGCGCCGACGAGCGCGAGACGCGCGGGTTCATCTCGATCACCACCATGCGGCCATCGGCCGGGTTGATCGCGAACTGGACATTGGAGCCGCCGGTTTCGACCCCGATCTCGCGCAGCACCGCAAGCGAGGCGTTGCGCATCTGCTGATATTCCTTGTCGGTCAGTGTGAGCGCCGGGGCGACCGTGATCGAATCACCGGTGTGGGTGCCCATCGGGTCCACATTCTCGATCGAGCAGACGATGATGGCATTGTCCGCGCGGTCGCGGATCACCTCCATCTCATACTCCTTCCAGCCGAGCACCGACTCCTCGATCAGCACCTCGCCGACGGGCGAGGCCTCGAGCCCGCCCAGTACGATGCGCACGAACGCCTCGCGGTTGTAGGCGATTCCGCCGCCGGTGCCGCCAAGCGTGAAGGAGGGGCGGATGATGGCCGGCAGGCCCACGATCCCGAGCGCGGCCAGCGCCTCGTCGAGCGTGTGGGCGAGCGCCGAGCGCGGCGACTGCAGGCCGATCCGCTCCATCGCCTCGCGGAACATCAGCCGGTTTTCCGCCTTCTCGATGGCCGCCGCATCGGCGCCGATGAGCTCGACCCCGAGGCGCGCCAGCGTGCCATCGCGCGCGAGCGCGAGCGCGGTGTTGAGCGCGGTCTGCCCGCCCATCGTGGGCAGGAGCGCATCCGGCCGTTCCCTCTCGATGATCTTTGCCACCACGCCAGGCGTGATCGGCTCGACATAGGTCGCATCCGCCAGCTCCGGGTCCGTCATGATGGTGGCCGGGTTGGAGTTGACGAGGATGACGCGATAGCCCTCGCGCTTGAGCGCCTTGATCGCCTGCGTGCCCGAATAGTCGAACTCGCACGCCTGGCCGATGATGATGGGCCCGGCGCCGATGACGAGGATGGAGGCGATGTCGGTGCGGCGCGGCATGGCTCAGCCCCGCAACCCGTCGACGAAGCAGCGAAACAGCCAGAAGCTGTCCTGCGGGCCGGGTGAGGCCTCGGGGTGGTGCTGCACGGAAAAGGCCGGCCGGTCGGTGAGCTCGAGCCCGCACAGCGACCCGTCGAAGAGGCTGATGTGCGTGGCGCGGGCATGGGCCGGAAGCGTCTCGGCGAGCACGGTAAAGCCGTGGTTCATCGCGGTGATCTCGACCGCACCATCGGCCAGCCGCCGCACGGGATGGTTGGCACCGCGATGGCCCTGGTGCATCTTGCCCGTCCGCGCGCCGATGGCAAGGCCGAGGAGCTGGTGGCCGAGGCAGATGCCGAACAGGGGCCGCCCGGTGTCGAGCCAGGCCCCGATGGCCGCAAGCGCGTGGGCGCCGGTTGCCGCCGGGTCGCCGGGCCCGTTCGACAGAAACAGCCCGTCGGGTGCAAGCGCCATGATCTCCTCGATCGAGGCGGTTGCCGGCACCACCGTCACCCGCGCCCCGGCGCCGACAAGCTGGCGCAGGATCGCCCGCTTCACCCCATAGTCGATGACCACCACATGCGGCGCATCCGGCGGCAGGTCGGGCCGCAGGTGGCCCTGCCCCGGAACCCAGGGGCCTTCCTCCCAGCGGTAGGTCTGGCGGGTGCTCACCTCGCGCGCGAGATCGGCGCCCTCGAGACCCGGCCAGGCACGGGCGATCTCGCGAAGCGAAGGGATGTCGAACCGGCCATCGGCGCGGTGCGCGATCACGGCCTTTGGTGCACCGTCCCTGCGGATGCGGCGGGTGATCGCGCGGGTGTCGACCCCGGCAAGGCCGATCCGGCCCCAGCCGAGAAGCCAGTCGTCGAACCGCTGCGTTGCGCGCCAGTTCGACGGGCCGGTGACGGCGTGCGCCAGCACGCAGCCCACCGCATGCGGGTTGCCGGCCTCGAGATCCTCGGGGTTTGCGCCCACATTGCCGATGTGCGGGAAGGTGAAGCTGATGATCTGCCCGGCATAGGACGGGTCGGTCATCACCTCCTGGTAGCCGGTCATCGCCGTGTTGAAGCAGAGCTCGCCCACCCCCTCGCCCTCGGCACCCAGCCCCGTGCCGGAGAAGACCGTGCCATCGGCCAGCACGAGGATTCCCGTCGCGCCGGGTTCGGGGCGCGCGGGGGCAGGCTCGGCCATTCGGGCTCCTCAGGCGTTCGGCGGTTGCAGGCTGGGCCACGGCGTTAGGGAGGGGTTGGCCCTTGGTCAATCCGGCTGGGAATGCCATTGTGTGCACACGGAGGCCCGATGATCCGCGACGCGATAGGGGATGCGCTGGTGCAGGCAATGAAGGCGCGCGACAGTGCGCGCGTGGCCACCCTGCGGCTGGTCCAGGCCGCCATCAAGAACCGCGACATCGAGGCGCGCACCGGCAGCGCGCCCGCCGACGATGATTCGCTGGTGATCGAGGTGCTGCAGAAGCTTTCGAAGCAGCGCCGCGAATCGATCGCGATGTTCGAGGCGGGCGGCCGATGGGAGCTTGCCGCCGCCGAACGGGCCGAGCTTTCCGTCATCGAATCCTTCCTGCCCGCCCAGATGGGCGAGGCGGAGGCGGCCGAAGCCATCCGTGCGATTGTCGCAAGGCTGGGCGCCGCCTCGATGAAAGACATGGGACGGGTGATGGCAGAGGTGAAGGCAGGGCTCGCCGGCCGCTTCGATCTCGCGCGGGCCTCCGAGCTGGTGAAGGCGGAACTGTCCTGAGATGGGGCTGCCGGAAGGCTTTCTCGACGAGCTGAAGCGCCGCACGGATCTCGCCTCGGTCATTTCCCGAAAGGTGCGGCTCGAGCGGCGCGGGCGCGAACTCAAGGGCTGCTGCCCGTTCCACAACGAGAAGACCCCGAGCTTTCACGTCTATGCCGACCACTTCCACTGTTTCGGCTGCGGCGCGCATGGCGACGCGATCAGCTTCCTGCGCGAGCAGGAGGGGCTGGACTTCATGGGCGCGGTGCGCCTGCTGGCGGCCGAGGCGGGCATGGAGGTGCCGGAGCCGGCGGCAGGCCCGGCCGACCGGCGCCGCGCCGATGCGCGCGCCGTGCTTGATGCGGCCGGCCAATGGTACCGGGCGCAGCTTGCCGGGGTCGGCGGGGCCGAGGCGCGCGCCTATCTCGCCCGCCGCGGCATCACGCCGGACATTGCCGAGACATTCGGGCTCGGCCTTGCCCCCGAGGGGCGCGGCAGCCTTGCCCGCGCGCTCGCCCGCGCGCTGCCCGACGCCGACCCCGCGCTCCTCGTCGAGGCCGGGCTCCTCGGCGAGGCCGCGGATGGCCAGCGGTTCGAGCGGTTCCGCGGGCGGCTGATCTTTCCCATCCACGACGCCCGCGGGCGCCCGGTCGGCTTTGGCGGCCGGATCCTCGGCGCCGGTGAACCCAAGTATCTGAACTCGCCCGAGGGCCCGCTGTTTGCCAAGGGGCGCCTCCTCTACAACCTGCACCGCGCGGCCGGGCCGGCGCGGAAGGCGGGCCGGCTGATCCTTGTTGAAGGCTATATGGACGTGATCGGGCTCGCCCGCGCCGGGCTTGCCGAGGCCGTCGCCCCGCTCGGCACGGCGCTCACCGAGGAGCAGCT
This sequence comes from uncultured Sphingomonadaceae bacterium, assembly GCA_937995515.1. Classification (GTDB taxonomy): domain Bacteria; phylum Pseudomonadota; class Alphaproteobacteria; order Sphingomonadales; family Sphingomonadaceae; genus Thermaurantiacus. The sequence continues at coordinate 21,186 of CALKJZ010000001.1, forward strand.
GGCGCTGGCATGGCGGGTCGCCGAGGTGCCGGTGCTGGCGATGGATGGCGATGCGGCCGGCCGGCGTGCGGCATTCCGGGCGGCGCTGCGGGCGCTCCCCCACATCGGGCCGAACCGCAGCCTTGCGATCGCGCTGATGCCCGCCGGCTCCGACCCGGACGACATCGCCCGCACGGGCGGCGCCGAGGCGGTCGAGCGTGTCCTCGCCGGGGCCCTGCCGCTCGACCGTTTCCTGTTCGAAGCCGAGCTGGACGCCGCGCGGCTCGAGACACCCGAGGGCCAGCAGGCGCTCCTCAGGCGGCTGATGGCTCATGCCGCAGCGATCGCCGACACGGGGCTCGCGCGCGCCTATGCGGCCGCGTGGCGCGATGCCTATTTCGCCCGGCTGCGCGCCAGGCGCGCGTCGGCCCGCCACACCGCTGCCGCGACGGCGCGCGCCCCGGCAAGGCCGCTTGCGGAAACCCGCGCCTCTGCCGGCCGCGCCGGTGCGCCCGCGCTCAGGCTGCTCCTCACGGCGATCGCAGCCCGGCCCGGGGCGGTCGAGCGGCACGCCGAGGCGCTCGGCGCGCTCGAGCTTGAGGACCGGGCGCTCGCGGCCCTGCGCGACGCGGTGCTGGCCGGCGCGCATCCGGGCGGGCGGGCCGATTTCGGCCGTGACCTCGACGACAGTGGCTTCGATTCGCTCGTCCGGCAGGCCCTTGCATGCCTTGACCAGTTGCACCACATAGACCGGGCGATGGGCGAACCGCGCGACTGCAGTTCGGAATCGGCCATGCGGCAGGCGGAGGCGCAGCTGATGGCGCTTCGCGGGGCCCGCGACGAGGCGGTTCGGCGGCTCTCGGCCCTGGTGATTGCAGACCCGGCCTGACGCCGGGCCAGCGAGCCGGGCTGCTGCCGCGTGGCAGAGGTCCGGTGTGCCGGCCGGGGTTGGGCCCACATGCGCGCAAGGCCCTCGCGCCGCTCAGCTTGGGAAACGGACCTGGATGGCGAAAGACGAGTATGCCGACATCGAACCGGCGGATGCCAAGGCAGACGATGGAGCGCCGCTCATCGACCTCAACGAGGCCGGCCTGAGGCGGCTGATCGCCAAGGCGAAAAAGCGCGGCTGGCTGACCATTGACGAGCTCAACCGGGCCCTGCCGCAGGACCAGGTGACCTCCGAGCAGATCGAGGACGTGATGTCGGCCCTGTCCGACATGAGCATCAACCTCGTCGAATCCGAGGAGGCCGGCGAGGAGGCCGACACCGACGAGGAGGATCTGGTCGCCGAGCCGGAGGTCGACCCAGTCGCCTCCGCCCCGCTGGCGGCCCAGCCCAAGGAGCGCATCGACCGCACCGACGACCCGGTGCGCATGTACCTGCGCGAGATGGGCGCGGTCGAGCTGCTCTCGCGCGAGGGCGAGATCGCGATCGCCAAGCGCATCGAGGCGGGGCGCAACACCATGATCGCCGGGCTGTGCGAAAGCCCGATGACATTTGCCGCCATCATCGAATGGTCGACCGCACTCAACGAAGGGCGGATGAACCTGCGCGAGATCCTCGATCTCGAGGCGATGCTCGCCAAGGAGCGGGCCGACAAGGCCGGCGAAGGCAGCGAGGACGAGGGCTCCGACCTGCCGGTCACTTTCGGGGAGGAGAAGGAGGAGACCGACGATTCGCCGTCCGTGCAGGCCGACGAGGAAGACGAGCTGACCGAGCGGCGGGCGCCGCGGTCGGGCTTCGACGACGAGGAGGATGAGGAAGGCGGTCTCAGCCTCTCGGCCATGGAAGAGAAGCTGAAGCCCGAAGCCCTTGCCAAGTTTGCCCGCATCGAGGCCACCTATGCCAAGTTCGCAAGGCTCCAGGCCGCTCGGATGCAGGCGCTCCACCGCGGAGACCCCTTCCCCGCCACCGACGAGCGGCGCTACCAGAAGCTGCGCAGCGAGCTCACGGCCGAGATCGCCTCGGTGCAGTTCACCAACGCCAAGATCGAGCTGCTGGTCGAACAGCTCTACAGCCACAACCGGCGGCTGACCGAGCTCGGCAGCCAGACGATGCGGCTGGTGGATCGCCACCGGGTGCCGCGCAAGGAGTTCCTCGACCTCTACATCGGCCACGAGCTCGACGAGGGCTGGCTTGCCGCCCAGGCCGGGCGCGACCGCAGGTGGGCGGCCTTCGCCGCCGCCGAGGCCGAGGAAATGGCGCGCATCCGAGCCGAGCTTGGCACGATCGCGCAGGCGGTCGGGGTCGATCTTGGCGAGTATCGCCGCATCGTCTCGATGGTGCAGAAGGGCGAGCGCGAGGCACGGATCGCCAAGAAGGAGATGGTCGAGGCGAACCTCCGGCTCGTGATCTCCATTGCCAAGAAATACACCAACCGCGGGCTTCAGTTCCTCGATCTCATCCAGGAGGGGAACATCGGGCTGATGAAGGCGGTCGACAAGTTCGAGTACCGCCGCGGCTACAAGTTCTCGACCTATGCCACCTGGTGGATCCGGCAGGCGATCACCCGCTCGATCGCCGACCAGGCGCGCACCATCCGCATCCCCGTCCACATGATCGAGACGATCAACAAGCTGGTCAGGGCGAGCCGACAGTACCTGCACGAGACCGGGCGCGAGGCAACACCCGAGGAGCTGGCCGAGCGGCTCTCCATGCCGCTCGACAAGGTCCGCAAGGTGCTCAAGATCGCCAAGGAGCCGATCAGCCTCGAGACCCCGGTCGGCGACGAGGAGGACAGCCACCTTGTCGACTTCATTGAGGACAAGAACGCTGTCATCCCCGTCGATGCGGCCGTGCATTCCAACCTCAAGGAGACGGTCACGCGCGTCCTCTCCTCGCTCACCCCGCGCGAGGAGCGCGTGCTGCGCATGCGCTTCGGCATCGGCATGAACACCGATCACACGCTCGAGGAGGTGGGCCAGCAGTTCTCGGTCACGCGCGAGCGCATCCGGCAGATCGAGGCGAAGGCGCTCCGGAAGCTCAAGCACCCGAGCCGCTCGCGCAAGCTCAAGACCTTCCTGGTGGACATGTGAGGCCTCCCGCCGCCGCAGGGCGCGTCCTTGGTGCCGCGGCCCTGCTTCTGCTCGCCGCCCCGGCGCCTGCCGACCCGATGATCGAGGCGGTGCGCGCACAGGCCGCAAGGATCGGGCCGGTGGCCTTTGAGCGCACGGTCGACGCGACCGACCGGTCGGGCAGGACTGTGCGCCGCATCGAGCGGTTCACCCCGCAGGGCCGCGACGGCCGCGGCAACTGGGTGCTGGTCTCGGTCGACGGCCGGCCGCCGACCGATCGCGAGCGGCGCGAGCACGGCCGGGACGTCGCCGGCATCCCCGCGCCCGGCTACTGGCGGCTTGCAACCATCCTCTCCGGGCCGTTCACCCGGACGAAGGATCCGGCCGGCCAGCCCGTCTACCGGTTCGAGCCGCTCGCGCCTGGCAGCATCCAGACCCAGCGCGGCGACATCTCGGCCAATCTTGCAGCCGAGGCCCGGATCGAGATGGCAAATGGCCAGCCGATGGTGCGCTCCATCCGAATCTTCGCGTCCAAGCCCTTCTCCATGATGGGGGTGGCACGGATGAACCGGTTCGATTCGCGCAACGATTATGCGCCCGACCGCGAGGGCGTGCCCACGCTCACCGCGCACAGTTCCGATGTCGAGGTGAAGGCGCCAGTGGTGGGCACCGTCACCAGCGCCACGCGGATGACCTACCGGCCGCTCTGAGGCCGGAACAGCAGCCCCACCCAGACCGACCGCGGGCTGGCGCGCTCGAGCGCGCCACCGAGAAAGCCCGTCTCGACCGGCGCATCCCATACATTCTCGGCCTCCAGCGACAGCGAAAGACCAGCGCGAAGCGGCACCCGGGCGGCAAGATCGAGCGTGGTGGCAGGCGCCAGCCGGCGCACGTTCCGGTCGTCCTCGAACCGGGCCGACTGGTGGCGGAGCGTGGCCGCAAGCCGCGCGTCCGGCGCAGGCGTCCAAGAGAGGGTGGCGCTTGCCGCAAGCCGGGGGGTCTGCGCGGGCCTGCGGCCATCGAGGTCCGGGGCACCTGGCCCGCCCTCGAGGCGTGCGCGCACGGCGGCAACCGCGCCTGAGAGCCGCACGTCGCCCGCCTCCAGATGCGCGCGGGCCTCCAGCCCCTCCGAGCGGACGGCGTCGATGTTCCGGCGCTGGCGCACGAGCCCGCCTGCCGGCAGGAAGCCGACCCCGGGAAAGACGCCCGGCCCCGTTGCAAGCGTGACATTGGCAATCGCGTCCTCGAGGCGCGCAGCAAAGACGACGACCTCGCCGGCCACGGTCAAAAGCGGGGTCCAGCTCAGCCCGGCCTCGGCCATCAGCAGCCGTTCCGGCCGGAGGGCGGGGTTGGCCGCGGTTGCGTCGTTGCCGATGCGAAACGGCCGGTGCAGCTCGTTGAGCGTCGGCAGGCGGACACTGCGGGAGAGGGCGGCGGCAAGGCGCACGGCGCCCGCGCCTGGCGGCCGCCATTGAAGGCCGGCCGCGCCCGCCCATTCGAGACCGTCGCGGTCCGGCACGGGCTCGTCGCGGATGAGGGCGCCGGTTGCAAGCGAGATCTCGGTGAGCCGTCCGGAAGCCAGCTTCCAGCGCTGGAGGCGGGCGCCTGCGGCAAGCGCAAGCCCGGCGGCCGGGCGGAGCGCGGCGTCGGCAAACAGGCTGGCTTCCGTCTGGACCCCGCCCGCCTCGCGCAGGCCGCGCGGCACCCCGCCTGCGAAGTTGAACCGCTCGCGCGCTGCGCCTTCGGCGCGGCGCCAGTCGGCGCCGAATGCAAGATCGAAAGTGTCGGCTGTCGGCGGGCGCAGCATCAGCCCGAGGCCCATGCCGGTGGCCGGGGTTGCAAACTGGTCGAGCGTGATGCTGGCGCGGCTGCGCGCGGCATCGAGGCTTGTGGCCTGCATCGCAAAGTCGCGCAGCTGGAGGAAGCCGATTGCCTCCACACCCCACGCACCGCGATGGACCAGGCGGAGCGCCGCATCGCCGCCCGAGGCGTCGCTGCGCCCCTCGCGCGTGCCGCGCAGCCGCTGGTCGGAAAAGGCGGAAAGGCGCGCCTGCAGTTCGGTTGCCCCACCTTTTGGCACGACCAGCCGCAGCCCTCCGGCGCGCTGGCGGAACCGGGCCGGGACATCGGCCGCGCCGGCGACCGCCTCGTCGACCAGCAGGTGGCCCGCGCCCGCGGCAAGGCGCGCGTCGATGCCGAACGCCCCGGCTGCCACCGGAAGCGCGGCTCCGGCTGCCACATCGCGCGCGCTCCGGCTGCCGAGCCGCACCTCGAGGCGCGGCTCTGGCAGGGCCGATTGCAGCGCGAGCACCCCGCCAGCGCCGAGGCCGCCAAACAGCCGCGCGCCGCCGGCGCCCGTGCCGAGCCGGGCGGACTCGAGCGGCACCGACGACAGCGGCACGAAGGACACCCAGCCGGCGAACAGGTCGTTCTGCGGCACGCCATCCAGCGTCACCAGCACGCGGCTTGCGGCGTTGCCGCCAAGGCCGCGCAGCGTCAGCCCCTGGGCGGTCTGGCTCGCGGTCGCCGACGAGGCGCGGCGGAACAGCGCAAGGGAAGGCAGTGCGGCCAGCGCCGCATCGAGCCGGCGCGACGGGGTCTCGAGCGCCTGCGCGTCGAGGAGGACGGAGGCTGCAACGGGTGCCGGCGCCGGCAGCGCCCGGCCGGTGACCACGATATCGGCCGCATCGGCCCCGGACGCGGTCGGCAGCAGAAGGAGAGCGGCCGCGACGAGACGCTGCATGCGCGCCCCGCTAGCGGCTTGCCCCCGCCTGTGCCAAGGGCGCGCGCATGGCAGAGGCCAGTCCCGTCCTTTTGAACGACCGGTCGAGCCCGCTCGGCCTCCTCCTGACCAGGCGGTCGGCCCGCGCGCGGGATCTCGTGGCCCCGGGGCCCGATGCGCAGCAGCTTTCGACCATCATGGCTGCTGCCACGCGCGTGCCCGATCATGGCAAGCTGGCGCCCTGGCGCTTCGTCGAGATCGTGGACCGCGACGCCTTTGCGGCCCTCATCCGCGCGGGGCAGCTGCGGATCCGGCCCGAGGCCGGGCGGGTGGAGCTGGAGGCGCTCGAGTCCTTCGCCCGCCAGGCGCCCTGCCTCGTTGCGGCCCTCTCCTGCCCGAAGGACAGTCACATCCCGCTGTGGGAACAGCAGCTTTCCATGGGTGCGGCCATCATGAACCTGCTCCTTGCCGCACACGCGCTTGGCTTTGCCGGGAACTGGCTGACCGGGCCGGCCGCCTATCTCGACGAGGTGGCAGAGGCGCTCGGCGGGCGCCCGGCCGGCTTCCTGTTCCTTGGCACCCCCTCGAGGCCGCTGGAGGAGCGGGTGCGGCCCGAGCCGGCGGCCGTGTTCGCGCGCTGGCCGGCCTGAGCGCGGCTAGCGCATCCGCCGGACCGGGATGGTGCGCCGGATGCGCATGACGGTGAGGAGATAGCCACCCATCGCACCGCGCCGGATCTCGACCTCGTCGCCGGTGCGCACCGTCGGCACCGAAAAGCCCTCGGTCTGGCGCCACATCTGGCCGTTGTCGAGCAGGAGCACCGCCCGCCCGACGCCATCGGTCAGCGCCTCCTGCACCCGGGCCGCGAGCTGGTTCACCCGGTCTTCGCTGCCGCCGATCCGGAACCCTTCCGATCCAAACCGCTCCACCTGCGCCTGCCGGGCACTGGCCTCTGCCGCATCCTTTGCGCTGGCCTCGGCGGCCGCGCGCGCCTCGGCGGCGGCCGCGCGCTCGCGGTCGCGCCGCGCGGCAATCTCGCGCGCCTCGGCCGAGATGGCAGCCGCTGCGGCATCGTAGCAGGCCAGCCGCTCGGCATCGTCGGGCCGCGCCGAACAGTCGAGGAACGGCTTGACCGGCTGCGCCAGCGCCGGCCCGGCGGCCACGGCAGCAGCCAGGGGCGCAGCCGCAACGAGGCATGTGCGAAGATCCGGCACGGGCTGTCTCCCCAAGCTTGGCATCCTGCCGCATAGGGCTGTGGTGCAGACGGTTTCAAGCTTTCGCCTCGCGCAGTTGCGCGACGCCCTCGTGCCCGCCGTGCGCGCCGCCGGGCGCCTTGTCGAGGCGCTGCGCGCCCAGGGCCCCAGGGTCGACCGCAAGGCCGACGATTCGCCGGTGACCGAGGCAGACCGCGCCGCCGAGGCGCTGTTGTGCGACGCCATCCGCGCACTCGAGCCGGATGCGGTGATCGTCGGCGAGGAGGGGGTGGCCGACGGCCGCGTGCCACCGCCTGCCGAGACCTTCTGGCTCATCGACCCGCTCGACGGCACGCGCGATTTCGTAGCCGGGCGCGACGGATACACGGTCAATGTCGCGCTGGTGCACGCGGGGGCGCCGCTGCTCGGCCTTGTCGGCCACCCGCCGAGCGCGCGCCTGTGGGCGGGCGGGGCAGGCCTTGGCGCGTTCGCCGAGGATGCCGGGGGGCAGCGCAAAGCCATAAGGGCGCGCCCGCTCGGCGACCGGCCCCGGCTGCTGGTCAGCCATTCCCACCTCGACCGGCGCACCCGCGCCTGGGCCGAGGCCGTGCCCCAAGCCGGGCGGACCGCTGCCGGCTCCTCGATCAAATTCTGCCTGCTGGCCGCCGGCGAAGCCGATGCCTATCCGCGCTACGGCCCGACATCCGAATGGGACACGGCAGCCGGCGATGCCCTGCTGCGCGGCGCGGGCGGCATTACGCTCGGCGAAGGCGGTCGGCCGCTTTGCTACGGCAAGCCGGGCTGGCGCAATGGCCCGTTCCTTGCCCTCGGCGACCCGTCGGCCTCGCTGCGCCTGCCACCCTTCTGATGCCCGCGTGCGCGCCCGGCCTGCCGCGGCCCCGCTCATGCCCCGTGCGCGGCGAGGTGCGCGGCCGCCGCACCCAGCAGCCCGGGCTCAGCACACAGGATCCGGCGGACGGGAAGCACGGCCATGCGCGCCGCAAGGCGGCCCTTGGCGACGAACCGGGCGTGAAAGCCCGAGGCCCCGAGCCGCGGCGCAACCCGGGCCACAAGGCCGCCTGCCAGCAGCACGCCCGCCGCGCCGTGGGCCAGCGCCAGATCGCCGGCAACAGCGCCAAGGCACAGGCACCAGCGATCGAGCGCCGCCATGGCAAGCGGATCCCGCCCCGCGAGGGCGGCGTCCCACAGCGCGGGATCGGTCTGCTGCGGCACCGTCTGGCCAGCGATGGCGGCAAGCTCGGCATGGATTGCAGCAAGGCCGGGGCCCGAGACCAGCCGCTCGACGGACACGCGGCCCACCTCTGCGCGCAGCCGCTGCAGCAGCCGGTCTTCGAAACTGTCGAGCGGGGCGAAATCGACATGGCCCGCCTCGGTTGCCTGCACATGGGTGAACCCCGGCCCGCGCAGCAGCAGCGCGGCACCGAGCCCGGTGCCGGGGCCGAGCACGGCAATCGCGCCCTCGCGAGGCAGCGGCTCATCGGGGCCCGCCACATGGCCGAATGCGGCCTCGCCGAGGACCCGGACGGCGTGCGCCACGGCTGCAAAATCGTTGACGAGGCTGACCGCGGCAAAGCCGCCCTCCTCCTGCAGCCGGCGCGGGGCGATCACCCACGGGGCGTTCACAAGCTTCACGGCCTCGCCTTCGGCGGGGGCGGCGACGGCAAGCGCAAGCTGCCGGGGCAGGGGGCGGCCGAGCATCCGCGCATAGGCGAAAAGCGCGGCCTCGAGGCTTGGATGATCCGCAACCTGCAGTTTCGCAAGGTCGAACAGGCGGATCGCGCCCGAGGCATCGCACCGGGCCCTTGCGAAGCGGGCATGGGTTCCGCCCACATCGGCAACCAGCAGCTCGGCCGCGCGGCGCCGTGCGCTGGCCCGATGCCGCGCGGGCGATTCCATCAGGGGCACCAGTGGATGTCGATCGCCTGCTCGGCATCGGCAAGAAGCCGGCCGACGGGAAGCCGCGAGGACGGACCATCGGCGATTGCGCGTTCGAGGGTCGCCCGCATGTCCGCCCCCTGGAGCGCGAAGGTGATGGCGTCGGCTGCAAGCAGGGCCTGCCGGGTGAGGGTGACCCGCAGGACGGGCGCCTCGGCCGCCAGCGGATCCGGGCGGACCGCCACGGCAAGGTGCGGCGCCTCGAGCGCGTTGGCGAGATCGGGGCCGGGGAAGATGGATGCGACATGGCCGTCGGCACCCATTGCAAGCCAGGCGATGTCGGGCGCCCAGTCCAGCGCCTTCAGCCGCGCATTGGCGGTGCGGGCTGCAGCCGCCGGGTCGCCGTCGCCGCCCGCGGTCAGCGGGATCACCGTCGCGCCAAGCGGCGCGAAGATGCGGGCCAGCATGCCGGCGTTGGAGGCCGGGTCGGTGAAGGGGACCATCCGGTCGTCGGTGGGCACGATCGTCACCTGCGACCAGTCCAGCTCGGTGCCGGCAAGCCGCCGCAGCGCGGCCTCCTGCGCCCGCCCCGCGGGGAGCACGGCGAGCGCCTCGCCGCGCTCGGCGATCGCGCCGGACAGCACATAGTGCACGTCGCCCGCGACAGCGTCGACCATGGCTTCTGCCGTCTCGTAATCCCACCACTCATGTTCGATCATGCCGCATCTTCCTGTCGCATGGGCCCGTCGCAGCTGGCCGCTGCAACCGGCGCCCGGGGGCCGGGGCAGACCCTGAGACCCTGCGCCCGCAGCCTGTCCTAGGCGATCCGGCGGCCCCTGTCTGCCCGGGCCGCACGCCCCCCGGTGCGGGCGGCGGAAAGGCGGCTTCCAGCGCCACCACGGGCAGCAGCGCCTGCCCTTGCGAAAAGAAAGAGGGGAAGGGCTGCAGGGACGGTCATCCGCCAACGATATCCGCACCGAATGGCGGCAGCCGGCCCCCGCCATCGGCGCCGTTGACGGCCCAGATCGGCACGCCCCCGCAAGGGGCATCCACGGCCGACTCCGAGATGTTGAAGCGGCACACCAGCCGCTCTTCCGCCGCCTCGCGGCACAGGACGAGCAGCCGCTCGCCGGCCACCGTGCAGCGGACATCGCCGAGGCGCAGCGCCGGGTGGGCGCGGCGCAGCGCCACCAGCCGCCGTGTGAGGCGGAGGTGCGAGCCCGGGCTGGCCTCCTGCACGTCGGCTGCAAGGGCAGCGTGGGTTGCACCGAACGGCAGCCACGGCGTGCCGGAGGTAAAGCCGAGGCCGGGATGGGCCTTCTGCCACGGCATGGGCGTGCGCGCGCCATCGCGGCCGAGGGTGAGCGGCCAGTTGGCGATCGCCTCGGGGTCGCGCAGCTGCTCGAACGGCACGTCTGCCTGGCTCAGCCCCAGCTCCTCGCCCTGGTAGAGAAAGACATTGCCACGCAGGCAGAACAGGAGCGTCTGGGCCATGCGCGCAAAGGGCCCGGCGCAGCCGGGCGGCGCCCAGCGGGAGACCCAGCGCGGCGCATCGTGGTTGGAAAAGGCCCAGCTCGGCCAGCCCTCGCCCGGAGCGCCGGGCCAGGCGCCGAGCGTCTCGGCCACCAGCCCCGGGGTCAGGCGGCCGGCATGGAGAAAGGCGAACCCGTAGGCGCTCGACAGGCGCCGGTCGCCAGCGGTGAAAGCCTTCATCTCGGCCACCGGGTCGGCCCCCACGACCTCGGCAACCGTGAAGATGGCGCCATGCGCATCGCACACCGCCCGCAGCCGCTCGAGAAAGCCGGTGATGCCGGGGTGGGACCGGTTGAAGCGCTGCTCCTGATAGTCGACGGGGCGCGTGCGCGGACCGCCCGGCGGTGCGGGCGGATTGTCCTTAAGGCCCGGTGCATGCATGGCGAAGTTGATGGCATCGAGCCGGAAGCCATCGACCCCGCGGGCGAGCCAGAAGCGCGCGATCCCGAGAAGTGCGGCCTCGACCTCCGGGTTGTGGCCATTGAGCTGGGGCTGTTCCTTCAGGAAGTTGTGCAGGTAATATTGGCGACGGCGGGCGTCCCATGTCCAGGCCGGGCCGCCGAACACCGATTGCCAATTGTTGGGCGGGCTGCCGTCGGGCTTCGGGTCGGCCCAGACGAACCAGTCGGCTTTGGGGCCGGTCTGCGACTGGCGGCTCTCCCGGAACCAGGGGTGCTGATCGGATGTGTGGCAGTAGACCTGGTCGATGATCACCCTGAGCCCCAGCGCATGGGCCCGGTCGAGAAGCCGGTCGAAGTCGGCGAGCGTGCCGAAGACCGGGTCGACGTCGCAGTGGTCGGCGACATCATAGCCGAAATCGGCCATGGGGGAGCGGAAGAAGGGCGAAAGCCAGATGGCATCGACCCCGAGCGAGGCGATGTGGGGCAGCCGCTGGACGATCCCGGGAAGATCGCCGACCCCATCGCCGTCCGAGTCCTGGAAGCTGCGCAAATAGACCTGGTAGACAGTGGCGCCCTTCCACCATGGCGCCGCGCCCGGCGCCGTGCGGGGCCCGGTGGCGCAGCTCACCGAACCGCCACCGCCCCGCCGCAGACGATGCCCTCAAGCGGCGGGATCTCGATGGCGAGGCGGCCCGGCACCGAAGGCTGGGCGCCGGTTCCAAGCCGGCAGGCGGTCACCTCGATGCGCGGGTCGATGGGGATGTTGGCCCGCAGAGGCAGGCCGGAGGTGTTGAAGGCCACGACAGTGGCGATGAAGGGGGCGCGGTTGCCGCCCGGCTCGCGCCGGGCGACTGCGAAGAGACCAGGCCCATCCGGCTCGGCGGCGCGCACGCGCTGGAGGCCGAGGCACAGGGCCGGATCCTCCGCCCGCAGGGCGGCGAGCGCTGCGATGCGGCGACAGAGCGGGTGGTCCGTATCCCGGTTGGCCTCCTCAGCCGTCGCGGCCGTGCCATGGAGCGGCGTTGTGCTGTCGGACAAAACCCGGCTCGGCATCAGCGGCTGGCGCTCGTTGCCGGCCCCCTTGCCGACAAAGCCCTGCTCGTCGCCGAAACAGAGGGCGGGAACGCCGCGCAGCCGCAGCATGGCGTGCGGAAACTTCACCCGGGCGAGCTGCGCCTCGGGGCTGGCGGCCCGGTTGTCCGCGCGCACGAGGAAGGAGAGGCGGCCCCGTTTGTCCTCGCCCCGAAAGGTTGGCATGGCAAGCGCTGCCGCCTCGCCCCCTTCACAGGCCACATCCTGGGCAAACGGCCGGGCAAGGCGCGCGGGCGGCGCGCCTGCGGCCACCACCTCGACCACGGCCGCAGGGAAGGCGGCATCGCGCATGGCTGCAAGACCGTCGCGGCGGGTGCAGCCGGCATGGATGCCCGGCACCGGCTCGGGCGCGCCGCCGCAGATGTGGAAGTGGGGAATGCCGCGTGCCTGGGCCTGCGCCCGCATCGCCGGCACGAAGGCCTGCCGGAACTCGGGGTTTGCCCGGTTTGCGCCAAGCACGCGAAAGCCGTCGATCCCCGTCCGGTCGACGAGGGCGCCGAAGATGTCGATCATGCCCGCAGCCACCAGCGGATGGGATCTCACGAGGTCGTCGAGCCCGTCGATGTCGCCCCGGAGCGCGCCCTCGCCGTGCGCGGTTGCGGTGCCGCGATTGTGATACCAGATCCGATCGTTGAGCGAGGCCTCAGCCCTGGCGCGTTCCCGGCCGGGCAGCACGAACGGGCTGCAGGCATCGGTCGGGTCGGTCAGCTCGGCGACGTTGCCGGCCGTCTGATGCGCGGGCCAGGTGGCGAAAAGGCGGCCGTTGGTGGGATGGCCGAGGTCTTCAAGCCTGCGGGTCCACGGATCATGGGCAAGGATGCGATAGGGGCAGTCATTGGCCGGGCATTCCCGGTCGCCGATGATGTCGGCGGTGTGGCTGGCAAGGATGTCGAGACAGACCTTGATCCCTTGCGCGTGCGCGGCAGCGACCAGCGCCTCGAGCCCGGCTGCGGTGCCAGGATGCGGGTCGGGTCGCGTGAAGTTGCGGATCCACCTGCCGCGGTAGCCGGCCGATTCGCCGCCGGGCGGGCCGGCAACCGGCGTGTTCGCAGGGACGGGCCCGATCAGGATGGCAGTGACGCCCGGCCGCTTGAGATAGGCGAGCCAGCGTGCGAGGCGCCCGGAGTCGCCGCCATGGAAGACGCGCGCGTCGGCCGGGTCGAACCCATGGTCGAGCCGGCCGCCGCGGATGCCGCCGCGATCGTCGCCCGGGTCGCCGGTCTCGAACCGTTCGGGCAGGAGGTGGCAGAGGATCTCGTCTTCGGGCGGCCGGTCGCGAAGGGGTTGCGCCGCTGCCGGAGCGCCGGGCGAAAGCAGCAGGAGGCCAAGTGCCAGCCGCCAGCCGCCCGTCAGGCGCCGCCACATCCCCGCGGACATGGCAGCGGCTCTGGCAGAGATGGCCGCTGGCCTGCAAGCGGCCGCATCCCCCTTGGCGCGGGCGCGCGCGCGCTCTAACGCAGGCAGTCATGGTCACCCCCTTCTCCCCCGTGCCGGACCGGCAGGCGCGGGCTGCGCGCCTTGCCATGGTCGAAAGCCAGCTGATGCCGAGCGGCGTCGTCGAGCCCCGGCTGGTCGAGGCGTTCCGCACGGTGCCGCGCGAGCGGTTTGTCCCGCCCGAGCGGCGGCTGCTGGCCTATGTCGATGCCGCCCAGCCGCTTGCGCCCGGACGCGCGATGATGCCGCCGCTCAGCCTCGGCCGGCTGCTGCAGGCGCTCGCGCCCCGGGGCGGTGAGCGCGCGCTCGTGGTCGGGGCGGGCATGGGCTATTCGGCCGCAGTCCTGGCGGCGCTCGGCTGCATCGTGACGGCGCTCGAGGAATCGCCCGATCTCGCAGCCGCCGCGCGCAGGGCACTCGCCAACTCGGCGCAGGTGGTCGAAGGGCGGCTGGTGGACGGCTGGGAGACCGACCCGCCCTACGACCTCATCCTGATCGACGGCGCCGTCGAGGAGGTGCCCGGGCGGATCGCAGGCCAGCTGCGCGAGGGCGGGCGCCTGGCGGCGGTGGTGATCGGCGGGGATGGCGTGCCGCGCGCCGCGGCCGGGGCGCGGGTGGCCGGACGGCTGCATCTGGAGCCGCTGGCCGAGGCCGGGGCGCCGCTCCTCGCCGGCTTTCAGCGCGCCCGGGGCTTCGTCTTTGCCTGACCGCATCGCGCCCCACCCGGGCCCGGCATGCGCCATGCTGGTGCTCGCCCTCGTCTCCGCGCTCGTCGGGCTCGCCGCCCCGGTACACGCGCTCACGCTCGAGGAGGCGGTTGCCAGCGCCTATGCGGGCAACCCCGTGCTTGCGGCCCAGCGGGCGCTGGTGCGGCAGGTCGACGAAGGCGTGCCGATTGCGCTGTCGCAGGCCCGGCCCACGCTCAGCCCGCAGCTGAATGTGCGGCAGGATCTGCGCGACGGCTTCAACGACGACGGCCGGCTCGTCTCGGCCGGAGCGGTGCTGGGCCAGCCGATCTTTCTCGGCGGGCGGGTGCGGGCCGGCGTGGAGGGCGGGGAGCAGCGGATCGAATCGGCGCGCGCGCGGCTGACAGCGGCCGAAAACGCCATCATCGTGGCAACGGTTGCCGCCTATGCCGACGTGCTGCGGGCGCGCAGTATCGTGCGGCTCAACGAAAACCAGGTCCGCGTCCTCGGCGAACAGCTGCGCGCCAGCCGCGACCGGTTCGAAGTCGGCGACCTCACCCGCACCGATGTGGCGCAGAGCGAGGCGCGCCTCGAGGCCGCGCGCGCCAACCTGATTGCGGCGCGCACGCGCGAAGTGCAGGCCGAGCAGGCCTTCCAGCGCCTGACCGGCCTCGCCCCGGCCGACCTCCAGCCGCTGCCGCCGCTGCCACCGCTGCCGCCGAGTGCCGCCAGCGCCCGCGAGCAGGCGCTTGCCGCCAATCCCGACCTTAAGGCCGCCCGGTTCGACGAGAATGCGGCGCGCGCCGATGTGAAGTCGATCGCCGGCGAACGCTGGGGCTCGGTGCGGCTGCAGATCGCGGGCCAGTATCAGGATTTTTCGGGCGGCGGCGGTACGGTCGGCTTCGGCGGCTTTTCGGGCTTCAACGCCAGCATCGGGGTGTCGGCCACCATGCCGCTGCTGACCGGCGGGCTGATCGCCGCCCGCACCCGGCAGGCCCAGGCGCGCCAGAGCCAGCTGCTCGAGACCATCAGCCAGACCGAGCGGCTGCTCGACGAGGAGGTGGCCCAGCGGTTCGCGCAGCTGCGCAACGCCGAGGCCACCATTGCCTCGGCACAGGCAGCCGTTGCCGCCAACCGGCTCGCGGTGGAAGGCGTGCGGCAGGAGAATCTGGTGGGCAGCCGCAACATCATCGATGTGCTCAACGCCGAGCAGGAGCTCCTGAACGCAGAGATCGCGCGCGAGAATGCCGAGCGCGACCGCTATGTCGCGGCCTATGCGCTCCTCGAGGTGACAGGCGACCTGTCCGCGCTGATGGCCCGCCTGCCCGTCAGCCGCTATGATCCGGGCGAGAATGCAAGGCGCGTGCGCCGCTCGTGGGGCGAGTTCCGCGTCGATCCCGACCCGCGCGAGAGCCGCGAGCGCAACCGGGCACGCCTTGCACCGGGCGCCGTTGCGGAGGAGCGCTGAGATGGCCCGCAAACCGCTCGACCCCAATCTGAACGACATCCTGAAGTCCATCCGCGAGACGATGGGCGCAGCCGAGGGACCCGCCGCAGGCGACGGGCCGGCCCCCGAGGCGGAGGCGCCCGCGCCGCCGCTTGCGCCGCCGCCCTCCCCTGCCGTCCAGCGCACCGTCGAGGATGTGCTCGCCGAGCTTGCCGCCCCGCACGTGAAAAGCTGGGTCGATGCGCATCTGCCGGAGATTGTCCAGCGCATGGTGGCCGCGGAGGTGGAGCGGCTTCTGCGGCCGAAATAGGGCCGCCTTGCCGAGGCCGGACGACGCCGCTACGCCGCGCCGCAGCATGGCCGAACCCACTCTGCCCAAGACATTCGAACCCGCCGCCTTCGAGGCCCGGTGGTACCGGCGCTGGGAGGAAACGGGCGCGTTCCGCCCGGCCCGCCCGGAGGCGAGGCCCTATACCATCTGCCTGCCGCCGCCCAATGTCACCGGCTCGCTGCACATCGGCCACGCGCTCGACCAGACCCTGCAGGACGTGCTCATCCGCTGGCAGCGGCTGAAGGGTGCCGACGCGCGCTGGATCGTGGGCACCGACCATGCCGGGATCGCAACCCAGATGGTGGTGGAGCGGACCCTCGCCGCCGAGGGGCTCACGCGCGAGGCGCTGGGCCGGGACGCGTTCCTCGAGCGGGTGTGGCAGTGGAAGGCGCTCTCGGGCGGTGCCATCACCCGACAGATGCGCCGGCTCGGCGCCTCGTGCGACTGGGCACATGAGCGCTTCACGATGGACGACGGCATGACGCGCGCGGTCACGCACGCCTTCGTCACGCTCCACGAGCGCGGCCTCATCTACCGCGACAAGCGGCTGGTCAACTGGGACCCGAAGTTCCAGACCGCGATCTCCGACCTCGAGGTCGAGAACCGCGAGGTGGAGGGCCACTTCTGGCACCTCATCTACCCGCTTGCCGACGGCTCGGGCCACCTGGTGGTGGCAACGACCCGGCCCGAGACGATGCTCGGCGATACGGCCGTCGCCGTCCACCCCGACGATGCGCGCTACCGGCACCTCGTCGGCCGCATGGTCGCACACCCGCTGACCGGCCGGACGATCCCCGTCATCGCCGACCCGTGGGCCGACCCGGACCTCGGCTCGGGCTGCGTGAAGATCACCCCGGCCCATGATTTCAACGACTGGGCGGTCTTCGAGCGCAACCGCCACATCGGCTGGCTCACCGTGATGGACAGCCACGCGCGGATCATCGCCGCCGATGGCGTGCCCGAGCGCTTCGTCGGGCTCGACCGGTTCGAGGCGCGCCGGGCCGTCGTGGCGGAGCTGGAAGCCCTCGGCCTCGTGCACCGCATCGAGGACCGCCTCGTGCAGGTGCCGCACGGCGATCGCTCGGGCGTTCCCATCGAGCCGCTGCTCACCGACCAATGGTATGTCGATGCGCCGCGGCTGGCGATTGCGGCGCGGCGCGCGGTGGAGGATGGCCGCACCCGGTTCGTGCCGGAAAGCTGGGCGAAGACCTATTTCCACTGGCTCGACACCATCCAGCCCTGGTGCATTTCCCGCCAGCTCTGGTGGGGCCACCGGATCCCGGCCTGGTACGATCCGCAGGGCCGCGTGTTCGTCGCCAGGACCAAGGCCGAGGCGCAGGCGCACGCGGGCAAGGATGTGCCGCTGCGGCAGGACGAGGATGTCCTCGACACCTGGTTCTCCTCCGGCCTGTGGCCGTTTGCAACCCTCGACTGGCCCGACAAGGAGCCCGACCCGCGGCACTTCCCGGGCTCGGTGCTGGTGACGGCCTTCGACATCATCTTCTTCTGGGTTGCGCGGATGATGATGCAGTCGCTGGAACTGACCGGCTCCCACCCGTTCGACACCGTCTACATCCACGGTCTCGTGCGCGACCAGGCCGGGCAGAAGATGTCGAAATCGAAGAACAACACCGTCGACCCGCTGGAGCTGGTGGACCGCTATGGCGCGGATGCGCTGCGCTTTACCATGGCCGCCTGCGAGACCCAGGGCCGCGATGTCCGGTTCGACGAGCAGCGGGTGGCCGGATACCGCAACTTCGCAACCAAGCTCTGGAACGCGGCGCGCTTCGCGCAGACCCAGGGCATCGGCGCCTCCGCCTCCCCCGAACCGCCCGGCGCGGCCCACGCCATCAACTGCTGGATCATCGCCGAGACGGCCGCCATGGCCGCCGACGTCGACCGGCACCTTGCCGGGTTCCGCTTCGACCAGGCAGCCGAGCGGGCCTATCATTTCACCTGGGGGCTGTTCTGCGACTGGTATCTGGAACTGGCAAAGCCGCTTCTGGCCGGCGGAGACGCGACAGCCGCCGAGACGCGCGCGGTCGCAGGCTGGGCGCTCGACCAGATCCTCGTGGTGCTGCACCCGTTCATGCCGTTCGTGACGGAAGAGCTCTGGCACGCGCTTGGCGCGCGCGGGCACGATCTCATCCTCGCGGCCTGGCCGGCCGCGCAGACCGGGCGCCCGGAGGCAGCCGACGAGATCGGCTGGCTGATCGAGCTCATCTCGGCCATCCGCTCGGCCAGGGCCGAGCTCAACGTGCCGGCCGGCGCCCGGCTGGCCCTGCACGCGCCCGAGGCCGACCGCGCAACCGCCGCGCGGCTCGAACGGCACCTGCCGGCGCTCGAACGGCTGGCGCGGGTGGGCGAGATCCGCAGCGGGCCAGCGCCCGCCGGCAGCGCGGCGCAGATCGTCGTGGCCGGCGCCGCCTACGCCCTGCCGCTCGAAGGGGTGATCGATCTCGCCGCCGAACGCGCGCGACTGGAAAAGGCCGCAGCCCAGGCCGAGAGGGAGGCCGCCGCCCTCGCGGCACGGCTGGCCAATCCGGGCTTTGCCGGGCGCGCGAAGCCGGAAGCCGTGGCGAAGGCCCGCGATGACCATGCCGCGCGCAGCGCCGAGGCCATCCGGCTGCGCGCCGCGCTGGCGCGGCTGGGATAGGCCGCACGCCCCCGGCGGGAGCCGGCCCTCAGGTGGCGGAGGGCGGCAACCAGGGCGGGCGCACCAGCTCTGCCGGATACCCGCCGACGCACAGGTCCGCACCGAGAAACTCGGTGCGCAACAACGCGAACTGCAGATCGCCATGGCGGGCCCCGCGCAGCACGCCGGCCTCCCGCTCGCCCGCCATGACCGGCCCGGCCGCAGGTGCCTCGGGCGGCAGCCGCAGCGGCAGCAGCCGCTTGCGCAGCCGGTCCCGGTAGTGCATCCGGGCGGTGTTTTCCTGCCCGACGAAACAGCCCTTGGTAAAAGAGATCCCGTGCAGCTCGCGGGCGTTGGTCTCGAGCCACAGCAGCTCGTCGCGGCCGATTTCCGGCGCCTCGGGCAGGCCCTGCTGCAGCCGGTGGCGGTGCCAGTCGGCAAGGCCGGCATCAGGCGCGCTGCTTCCGGCCGGGCCGATCCAGCGCGTGGCTGCCGGCGGATACCGCGGATCGGGGGCATGGCCGGTCGCCACATGGCCCCAGTCGGCAAACACGCACAGGCCCGGCTCGGGCGCAATCTCCACCTGCCGGCGCAGGCGAAACATCGCGAGCCGCCGGGCAAGGTCCGGCGCGTCGTCGGCCGCGAGGTCGATCAGCACATCCTCGCCATCGGCAAACAGCAGGAAGGCAAACAGGGTCTTGCCCTGGGGCGAAAGCAGGCCCGCATGGAGCGGGCGCCCGGGTGCGAGGAGGCCGATATCGTGGGTGATGAGGCCCTGCAGGAAGGCGCGCGTGTCCGGCCCGGAAAGGCGGAGGACGGCGCGGTTGTCGAGTTTGGCAAGCGGCATCGCCGCTGCTAGCTAGACGGTCGAGCGGCAGACGAAAAGGCGGTCATGGAACGGGGCGCGCGAGGGGAGGATTTCGAGCTGATCCTGCGCGGCGGCCGGGTGTGGCTTCCAGGCGGCCTTGCAGACGCCGATGTCGCGGCAGCAGGCGGACGGATCGCCGCCATCCTGCCGCCCGGGGCCGCAGCCGCCGCCGAGGAGCGGGACTGCCGCGGCCTTGTCATCCTGCCCGGCTGCATCGACACGCAGGTGCACTTCCGCGAGCCCGGGCTCGAACACAAGGAGGACCTTGAATCCGGCTCGCGCGCAGCGGTGATGGGAGGCATTACCGCGGTTTTCGAAATGCCCAACACCTCGCCTCCGACCGACACGGCCGAGGCCCTTTCCGACAAGCTGGCGCGCGCGCAAGGGCGCATGTGGTGCGACCACGCCTTCTATGTGGGCGCGACCGCCGGGAATGTGGACCGGCTGGCCGAGCTCGAGCGCCTGCCCGGCTGCTGCGGCGTGAAGCTGTTCATGGGGGCCTCGACCGGCAATCTCCTCGTGCCGGATGACGAGACGCTGGCGCGGGTTCTTGCATCGGGCCGGCGCCGGGTTGCAATCCACGCCGAGGATGAGCCGCGCATGCAGGCGCGCGCCGGGCTCCGGGTGGCGGGCGACCCTTCGAGCCACCCCGTGTGGCGCGACGATGAAAGCGCGCTGCTTGCCACGCGCCGCGCCATTGCCGCGGCCCGCGCAGCCGGCCGGCGGGTCCACATCCTCCACGTGACCACCCCGGGGGAACTGGCGTTCCTCAAGGATCACAGGGCGATCGCAAGCGTCGAGGTCACGCCCCAGCATCTGACGCTCGCCGGCGAGGAGGCCTATCCCCGCCTCGGCACGCTGGCGCAGATGAACCCGCCGGTCCGCTCGGCGGCCCACCGCGAGGGTCTGTGGCACTGGCTCAGCCAGGGCGTGGTGGACGTGATCGGCTCGGACCATGCGCCCCACACCGGTGCGGAAAAGGCGCGCCCCTACCCCGAAAGCCCCTCCGGCATGCCCGGCGTGCAGACCCTGGTGCCGCTGATGCTGACCCATGTGGCGGCCGGCCGGCTCAGTCTCGGCCGGCTGGTCGACCTTCTGTGCGAGGGGCCGCGCCGGCTGTTCGGGCTTCTCGGCAAGGGGCGGATCGCAGCCGGCGAGGATGCGGATTTCACCATCGTCGATCCCGCCGCGCGCTGGCGGATCGAGCCGGGCTGGCTGGAGTCGCGCTGCGGCTGGTCCCCGTTCGAGGGAATGGAGATGGTCGGCCGGCCGGTCGGCACGATCGTGCGCGGGCAGGTGGTGATGTGGGAAGGGCAGCGGCCCGGCACGCCCGGCGGGCAGCCGCTGCGCTTCGAGGACACGGTTGCGGGTGAGGAGGACAAGACGTGACGATCAGCGTGGGTTTCCGTACCGAAGCCGAGGCCGGCTTTGCAGGCGCAGCCGTGGTGCTCGCCGGGCCGGACGGGGCCCTGTCGCCGGCGGCACAGGCGGCTGACGAGGCCTCGGGCGGGCAGCTCGGCCGCGCGATCAGGGCCGCGCGGTTTGCCGGCAAGAAGGGCCAAATCGTCGAGATCGTGGCCCCGCACGGCCTTGCGGCCGAGCGGCTGCTGCTGGTGGGGCTTGGCGAGCCAGCAAGGGCGGACCGGCGCGTGTTCGAGGATGTGGGCGGGGCCATCGCCGCACGCCTGCTTGCCAGCGCAGAGAGTGCCGAGGTCGATCTCTCGGGCCTGTCGGGGCTCGGCACCTCGCCGATGGAAGCCGCCGCGCACCTCGGTCTTGGTGCCATGCTGCGCGCCTGGCGGCACGACCGGTACCGCACCCGGCTGAAGGAGGAGGACAAGCCGAAGCTCGCCGAGCTCCACATCGTGACCGCGGCCGATCCTTCGGCCTATTTTGCCAACCTGCAGCATGTCGCAGCCGGGGTGTTTCTGGCCCGCGAGCTGGTAACCGAGCCGGGCAACATCATCTACCCTGAAAGCTTCGTTGCGCGCGTGCGCGCCGAAGTCGAACCGCTGGGCGTCAGGGTGACGGTGCTCGATGTGCCGGCCATGGAACAGCTTGGCATGTGGTCGCTGCTCTCGGTCGGCCAGGGCTCGGCGCGGCCGTCGCGCCTCCTTGCCATGGAATGGATGGGCGGCGCCGAGGGCGCGCCGCCGCTCGCCCTCATCGGCAAGGGCGTCACATTCGACACCGGAGGCATCTCGCTCAAGCCCGCCGCCGGCATGGAGGACATGCGCACCGACATGGGCGGCGCGGCCGCAGTCGCCGGCGCGATGCGGGCGATCGCGGGGCGCCGGGCGAAGGCAAATGTGGTGGGCGTCTGCGGGCTCGTCGAGAACATGCCATCCGACCGCGCCACGCGGCCCGGCGATGTCGTCACCTCCATGTCGGGCCTGACCGTCGAGATCATCAACACCGACGCCGAGGGACGGCTGGTGCTCATCGACACCATGACCTGGGCCCAGAAAACCTACCGGCCCGACGTGATGATCGACCTAGCCACGCTTACCGGCGCGATGGTGATTGCAGTCGCCCACGAATATGCGGGCATGTTCCCCAACGACGACACGCTGGCCGAGCAGCTGATTGCCGCCGGGCTCGCCGTCGACGACAAGGTCTGGCGCTTCCCGCTCTCGGAGGTGGGCGGCCATTACGACAAGATGATCGACAGCCCGCTGGCCGACATGAAGAATGTGGGCCCGCGCGAGGGCGGCTCGATCACTGCGGCGCAGTTCCTCCAGCGGGTGGTGGAAGATGGCGTCAAATGGGCGCACCTCGACATCGCGGGCGCCGTCTCGCGGCCGAAGGAGGGCGCGCTGCACGGCAAGGGTGCCACCGGCTACGGCGTGCGCCTGCTCGACACCTTCGTTTCGATGACACGGGAGGGCTGAGCGGGGCTTGACCGAAATCGGCTTCTATCACTGCACCCGCCAGCCGGCTGTCGACGTGACCGTCCGGCTTGCGGAAAAGGCACTCGCGGCCGGCCAGCGGGTGCTGGTGGCAGCCGAGGAGGCGCTGCTCGACACGCTGGACATGCGGCTGTGGACGGATCGTGCGGAGAGCTTTCTCGCCCATGGCCGCGCCGGCGGGCCCGATGCCGCCCTGCAGCCGATCCTGCTTGCCGGCCCGGGCGCGCTTGCGGCCGCGCCCGAGAATGGCGCGCCGCTCTTGATGCTCGTGTCGCTCCCGCTTCCCGCGCGGCTGGAGCCGTTCGAGCGCATCTTCCTCCTGTTCGAGGAGGGAAGCCCGGCCGAGGCCGAGGCGCGCCGCGCATGGAAGGGGCTCGCCGGTCGGGCAGACGTGAGGCGGACCTACTGGCAGCAGCAGGGCGGCGCGTGGAGGAGGGCCCGATGAGGGCCGCACCGCCGAGAGGTCGGGCCTGCGCGCGGCCCGTCAGACAAGTGCCGCGAGATTGACCGTGTCGGTCGGCCTGACCACAACCGGCCGGCCGACGACGGGCACGTCGACGAGCGCCGCACAGCCCTCGTGCACCTGGGCGAGGAAGCGCCGGCCATCGGCCTCCAGCCGCCCGATCAGGATGGCAAAGCGCGGCTCGCCACGGTC
This sequence comes from uncultured Sphingomonadaceae bacterium, assembly GCA_937995515.1. GTDB lineage: Bacteria > Pseudomonadota > Alphaproteobacteria > Sphingomonadales > Sphingomonadaceae > Thermaurantiacus. The sequence goes on from CALKJZ010000001.1 coordinate 43,981, forward strand.
GTGGACCACGGTGAAGGTCTCGATGGTGCCGCGGCCTTCGGGCCGCTCGGCAAGCGGCGGGCCTGCCATGGCATCGATCTCGCGCTGGCAGGCCGCCGAACCGGTGCCGGGAAAGGCGCGCGGCGTGGTGCTCCACACCCCGAAGCTGTGCTTGGTGAGATAGCCGCCATTGGCGAAGACGAAGCCGAAGCTGCCCGGTGCGGCGCGGCAGCGGGCGGCCACCTCGGCGATCGCATGCATCGAATAATTGTTCCCGGGCCCGCCGAAATAGGGAAGCCCGCCCGTCAGCGTGAGGCCGCGCGGATCGTCGTGGGCGAGGCCCACCATGTCGGCTGCGATCTCGACCGCCGACGGAAAGCAGGAATAGAGATCGATGTGGGCAAGGTCGGCGGGAGCAATCCCGGCACTGGCAAGCGCCTGGGCCGCACCGAGCCGAATGGCGGGCGAGGAATGATAGTCCACCCGGTCGGAGACAAGGATCTTCTCGGCCACATCGGCCGCGCCATGGAGGAACAGCCGCCTGTCTGCCGGCACGCCGAGGCGGTCGGCAGCTGCGAGCGACATCAGCAGGATGGCCGCCCCCTGGTCCACGAACATGTTGGAGTTGAGATATTTGGTATAGGGATAGCCGATGTAGCGATTGTCGTTGGAAGGCGTGATCAGCTCCTCGGCCGTGCGCGCCAGCGGGATCTGCGCATGGGGATTGGCAGCTGCCACCTCGGTAAAGCGCGCCATCAGCGCGCCGATCGCCCGGCGATGCGCAACCGGATCGCGGCCGTAATGGGCGCACAGCGCATTTTCGAACAGCGGATAGACATGGACCGGAAGGGCAATGCCGTGGGCGAGTTCGTGCCGGCTCACCATCGCGACTTCGGGGAACGGGGCTTTGGCGTCTTCTGGTGCCTCCTCGGCCCAGTCGAGCGCTATTCCGGCCTTCTGCGCGCGGGACTGGGTGCGGATCGCCTCGCAGCCTGCGAGCAGCACCACGTCGGCTGCGCCCTCGGCAATGGCGGCCATGTAATGGTTGGCAAGCATCTGGGGCGTGTTGCCGCCGACGGGGCCGTAGACGAACGACCGCGGACTTGCGCCGATCCGCCTCGCCACCGACCAGGCCAGATTGTTCTGCCGGCCGAAGGGCGAGGCGAAGGCAGGCGACGAATCCGCAAACAGGCGCACCACCGCGATGGTGTCGATCGCCTCTGCTAGCCCGGTTCCGCCAGCGTCGGCAATCGCGCGGCGCGCCGCCTCGGCGAGCAGGTCCATGGGCGAAAGGCCGGCGCCGGGGGCACTGTCGCGGTCGACAAGCTGGCCGGCGCCAACGAGAATGGGCGTCTGCGGGTCGAGGCTCATGCGCCGGGCCTAGCGGCACCACGCCGCGGGTTCACCCCGTCAATTTGCGCCGGGCCCGCGCCGGGCCCGCACCGAGCCCGCACCGGGCCCGTGCTCGGGCGGCCCTCAGGCCGCAAGTCTCCGGAGCACATAGGGCAGGATGCCGCCGGCGTAGAAATAGGCCCGCTCGTTGTCGGTATCGATCCGGCACAGGGTCTCGAAGCTGCCGCTGCTGCCATCCTCGCGGGTGAAGCGCACAGCCAGCGCCTGGCGCGGCTGAAGGTCGGCGAGGCCCTCGATGGAGAAGGTCTCGCGCCCGGTCAGCCCCAGGGCCTCGGCGCCCTCGCCCTCGCGGAACTGGAGCGGAAGCACGCCCATGCCCACGAGGTTCGAGCGGTGGATGCGCTCGAAGCTCTGCGCGATCACGGCGCGCACGCCGAGCAGGCGGGTGCCCTTGGCCGCCCAGTCGCGCGAGGAGCCGGTGCCATATTCGCGGCCTGCAAGGATGATGAGCGGCACGCCCTCGGCAGCATAGCGCATCGCGGCGTCGTAGATCGGCATCACCTCGCCCGAGGGCAGGTGGGTGGTGACGCCGCCTTCCGTCCCCGGCGCCATACGGTTGCGAATGCGGATGTTGGCGAAGGTGCCGCGCATCATCACTTCATGATTGCCGCGCCGCGCGCCGTAGGAGTTGAACTCCGCACGCGGCACCTGTCGCTCGGAAAGCCAGCGGCCGGCCGGGCTGTCGGCCTTGATGGCGCCGGCAGGGGAAATGTGATCGGTGGTGATGCTGTCGCCAAAGAGCGCAAGCACGCGCGCGTCGGCGATGTCGGCCACGGGCTCGGGCGTCATCGTCAGCCCCTCGAAATAGGGCGGATTCTGCACATAGGTGGAGGCCGGGTTCCAGGCGTAGGTGTCGCCGCCGGTCACGCGGATGGCCTGCCAGCGCGAATCGCCCTTGAACACGTCGGCGTAGCGGGCGCGGAACATCTCCGGGGTCACGGCGCCGCGCACCACCTCGGCGACTTCGGCATTGCTGGGCCAGATGTCCCTCAGATAGACGGGCGCGCCGTCGGCGCCGGTACCGATCGGGGTCTCGCGCATGTCCTCGCGCACCGTGCCCTTCAGCGCATAGGCAACCACCAGCGGCGGCGAGGCGAGATAGTTGGCCTTCACGTCGGGGCTCACCCGGCCCTCGAAGTTGCGGTTGCCCGACAGGACCGCGGCGGCCACGAGATCGGAAGCGTTGATCGCCCCGGAGACGGGGGCGGGCAATGGCCCGGAGTTGCCGATGCAGGTGGTGCAGCCGTAGCCGACAAGGTTGAAGCCGATGGCATCGAGGTCGGCCTGCAGGCCTGACTTCTCCATATAGTCGGTGACGACCTGCGAGCCGGGGGCGAAGCTGGTCTTGACCCAGGGCTTGGGCAGGAGGCCCTTCGCGCGCGCCTTGCGGGCGACAAGCCCGGCGGCCACCAGCACGTTGGGGTTCGAGGTGTTGGTGCACGAGGTGATCGCCGCGATCACCACGTCGCCGTGGCCGAGGTCGTGACTGGTGCCGGGCACGGGCACGCGCGTCTCGGCGCAGTCCGCCTTGCCATAGCCGCCGCGGAGCTCGGCCTCGAAGCTTTCGTCCACATGCTCGAGGAGCACGCGGTCCTGCGGGCGGCGCGGGCCGGCAAGCGAAGGCTGGACCGAGCCGAGATCGAGCTCGAGAAGATCGGTGAACGCGGGCTCCGGAGTCGCGGCATCGCGCCACAGGCCCTGCGCCCGGGCATAGGCCTCGACAAGCGCCACCCGGTGCGAGTCGCGGCCGGTGAAGCGCAGATAGGCAAGCGTCTCCGCATCCACGGGAAAGAAGCCGCAGGTTGCGCCATATTCGGGCGCCATGTTGGCAATCGTCGCGCGGTCGGCGAGCGTCAGCGCGTCAAGGCCCGGCCCGCAGAACTCGACAAACCGGCCGACGACCCCCTTTGCGCGGAGCATCTGCGTGACCGTGAGCACGAGATCGGTTGCCGTCACGCCTTCGGCCAGCGTCCCGGTGAGCCGAAAGCCGACCACCTCGGGGATGAGCATCGAGATCGGCTGGCCGAGCATGGCGGCCTCGGCCTCGATCCCGCCCACGCCCCAGCCCAGCACGCCAAGGCCGTTCACCATGGTGGTGTGGCTGTCGGTTCCGACCAGCGTGTCGGGATAGGCGAAGATCGCCCCGTCGGGCCCAGGGCTGCTCCACACTGTCTGCGCCAGATACTCGAGGTTGACCTGGTGGCAGATGCCCGTCCCCGGCGGCACCACCCGGAAGTTCCGCAGCGCCTCCTGCCCCCAGCGCAGGAACTCGTAGCGCTCGATGTTGCGGGCATATTCGTGCGCGACATTCTCCTCGAAGGCGGTCGGCGAGCCGAACGCATCCACCATCACGCTGTGATCGATCACGAGGTCGACCGGCACCAGCGGGTTGATCTTCTGCGGATCACCGCCGAGGCGGGCGATCGCATCGCGCATCGCCGCCAGATCGACGACGGCCGGCACGCCGGTGAAATCCTGCATCAGCACCCGTGCCGGGCGCATCTGGATCTCGCGCGCCGCGCCGCCCGCCCCGGCCCAGCCGGCCACCGCGCGGACATCGTCGACCGAGACGGTCGCGCCGCCATCCTCGAACCGGAGGAGGTTCTCAAGCAGCACCTTCATCGAGAAGGGCAGCCGCCCGACTGCATCCGCCCCAAGACCCAGCGCCTCGGCGGCACGCGCAAGGCTGAAATAGGCATAGGTCCTGCCGTCCACCTCGAGCAAGGAGCGGGTCTTCAGGCTGTCCTGTCCGATGGCTGTCATGAGGGTCTCCGCTGGTCGGGATGCCGCTCGTTAGGCCGCGGCGCCCGGCCCTTCAAGCCGTGCGGTACGCGGGAAAAGGGCGCAGCCGCCCCGGGGCCCGCTCTGGTCGGGCCAAGGCTCCGCGCGCTAAACCGGTCGGGCGCGCGCCCGTGAAGCAGGGCAAGGCGAGGCAAGGAACGTGCGGCGTGGAACAGACTTTCTCATGGAACAGCCCGACCCGGCTTGGCACCAACGGCGCGGCCAGCCAGGCCTCTGCCGCCGCGGAGACGGCCGCTCACCCCGAGCTTGCCATCTACGACAGCATCCGCGCCCTGCTGCTCAGCACGGGCCTCTCGCCCGATCCTGAGACCTACGAGCTGTTCTGGCTCTATGCCACGGGCGCCGATGCCGCGCTCGTGCGCGAGCTCGACCGGCTTCTGGCCGAAGGCCCGATTGCGCGCGAGACGGTGACGGCGCTGCGGCGGGCGCATGTGGGCGCGATCGCAGCCGGCGAGGTGCAGGAGCTCGTGGCCACGGCGCGGACCGAGACCGAGCAGCTGGAGGAAGGCGTGCGCACCGGACAGCGGGAGCTCGCCGCCTTCGACTCGTCGGTCGCAGAGGAGGATTCCGCGCTGGCGCGCGGCCTGAGCGCACCGGAGCTGACCGAGCTCGTCCAGCGGCTCCGCCGCGCCAATGCGCGGATGATGAGCGCCAACCGTCGCCTCGAGGCCGAAATGCGCAAGACGCTGCTGCGCACCGGCGAGCTGATCGAGCGCCTGGCCGAGGCCGAGGCCGCCGCGCGCACCGACCCGCTGACCGGCCTGCTCAACCGCCGCGGAACCCATGACGCGCTGCGCACGGCCATGGAGGCGGCAAACGCGGCCGACGAGCCGCTGAGCGTCTCGGTTGTCGACATCGATCATTTCAAGCGCCTGAACGATCAGTGGGGCCACGCGATCGGCGACGAGGTGCTGCGCCACGTGGCGACGGTCCTGCGCGCGCAGGTTGCAAGGCTTGCAGGCGAGGCAAGCTTCGTCGGCCGGATCGGCGGCGAGGAGTTCCTCGCCGTGATGCCGGGCGCGATCCTCCCCAGGGCCTGTGCGGCCGTCGATGCAGCCCGTGCCAGCCTCGCACGCCAGGTGCTGCGCAGGGCTTCCGACGGCATGAGCCTCGGGCGGGTCAGCTTCTCGGCCGGGGTTGCGAGCCTGCGGCCGGAAGACACGCGCGAGACGCTCATCGACCGCGCAGATGCAGCGCTTTACACCGCCAAGCGCGCCGGGCGGGATCGGGTCCTGCCCGAAGCCCCGGCGCACAACGGGGCGGGGCCCCGCCCGACCTGAGCCGCCCCCGGCCGCTCTGAAAAGGAGAAGCTGGACGCAGCCTGCCTCCTCCGGGCACAAGGGGCCCAATGGCCAGAAGGCCGGGAGGTGGACGATGGCGGATTCTGGGAATGGCGGGCGGCACGCGGCCGGCCCCGCCGAGAGGGCGTCGTTCGACGCCGCCCTTGCAACGTGTCACCTGCCGACGCTTGCCGTGTGCGTGGCGCAGGCAGCCGGCGAGGATTCGCTGCTTGCAGGCGAACGGCCGACCTATGATTTTTTCGGCGACGGAATGGGCGGGTTCAGCCCGGCCTTCGAGGCGCGGATCCGTGCCGAGGCCGAACGGGTGCTCTGGCCGGTGCTTGCCGGCACGCGCCCAGCCGCGCCCCCGCCTTCCGGGGCGCGTATCCAGCAGATGATGAACTGGCTGGCCGGTGCGGACATTCCGCCCCGCTATCTGCCGTTCCTCATGGAAGAGCTCGCGCTCGATGGCACGGACCACCGCCGGCCCGCCCCGATCGAAGGCGCCGGCCGGCTGCGTGCGCTCGTGATCGGGGCGGGCATGTCGGGCCTTCTTGCCGCACACCGGCTCCGGCAGGCCGGCGTCTGCGTCACCATCCTCGAGGCGATGGACGATGTGGGCGGCACCTGGCTTGCCAACCGCTACCCGGGCGTGCGCGTCGACACGCCAAACCACCTCTACTCCTACAGCTTCGAGCCCAACCACGGCTGGCCCGAGTTCTACAGCCAGGGCGACGTGCTGCTCGACTATTTCCGCACCTTCGCCGACCGGCACGGCCTGCGGGCGATCACCCGCTTCGGCACGCGCGTGGACGAGGCCCGGTGGGACGAGGAGGCCGGCCTGTGGCGGGTGACCGCCTCGGGCGCCCACGCTGGCACCTTCGAGGCGGAGATGCTGATCTCGGCCGTGGGCCAGCTCAACGTGCCGCGCCTGCCCGACATCCCCGGCCGTGACCGGTTCGCGGGCCCAGCCTTCCATTCCGCGCAATGGGATCCATCGGTCGAGCTTGCGGGCCGGCGCGTGGCCGTGATCGGCACGGGGGCCTCGGCCTTCCAGTTCGTGCCCATCATTGCCAAGACAGCCGCGGAGCTGCGCGTGTTCCAGCGGACCCCGCCCTGGCTCGGGCCGACCGACAACTACCACGACCCGGTGCCGGAAGGCTTCCGCTGGGCCGTGGAGCACATCCCGGCCTACGACAAATGGTACAGGTTCTGGCTGTTCTGGATGCTGACCGACGGCGTGCTGCCGGCAGTCGAGGCCGAGGAGGGATGGAACGGGCCCGAGGGCACCATCAGCGCTGCCAATGCAGAGCTTCGCGCGGCTCTCGTCGAGCGGATCCGGGCGCAGCTGGCTGACCGGCCCGATCTCGAGCCGCTGGTCGTCCCGCGCTATGTGCTGGGCGGCAAGCGGTCGCTGCGCGACAATGGGGTTTGGATTGCAGCGCTCAAGCGGCCGAATGTCGAGCTCGTCACGAGCCCGATCGCGCAGATCGTGCCCGACGGGCTCGTCACCGAGGACGGGCGGCACCACCCCGCCGACGTGCTGATCTTCGGCACGGGCTTTCGCGCGTCGGACTTTCTTTCAACCTTCCGCGTGTTCGGGATCGGCGGCCGCGAGCTGCACGCGCACTGGGCCGGCGACGCGCGCGCCTATCTTGGCACCAGCGTGCCCGGCTTCCCCAACTTCTTCATGATCTACGGCCCCAACACCAACATTGTCGTCAACGGGTCGATCATCTTCTTTTCCGAGTGCACGGTGCGCTACATCGTCGAGGCCGCACGCCTGCTCGTGCAGGAAGGCGCACGGGCAATCGACGTGCGCCCGGAGGTGCACGACCGGTTCAACGCCGAGGTGGACCGCGGCAATGCGCGCATGGCCTGGGGCCAGCCGGGTGTGAGCAGCTGGTACAAGAATGCGCGCGGGCGGGTGAGCCAGAACTGGCCGTTCGCACTTGTCGACTATTGGGAGGCGACCCGCGCCCCGCGCCGGGAAGACTATCGCCTGAGCGCCTGAGCGCGGCGCGCCCGAAACTGGCGCCTCCTGGCACCGGCCAGCGTGAAGGGCCCGGGCGAGGCCAGGCGCCGCTTCGCCGCCGCGCGGGAGCAGCGGGCGCTCCCTTCCCGCACGCACGCGCCGGGGCGGCACCGGGCGGCGTGCGAACCAGGAGAGGGGGCGCGGGCCGCGTGGCCCCCGCCCCCTCGAAGCGTTTGCAGAGCCCCGGTCAGGCCGCGTGGCGCGCGATCGGCACCCGCCGGCGCAGCGACAGGCCGACGACGCCGAAGCCGGCGATCATCATCGCCCAGGTCGCGGGCTCCGGGACGATGGTGCCAGACAGCGTGTAGCGAAGCTGCGCGACTGCGAAATCCGCACCCGAGGTGACCCGCACGCTGGTGAAGCTGTCGCCCGGATCGGCGATCGCGGCAAACAGCCGCGCACCGGCATTGCCGTCGACCGGGCGGGTGATCGTGCCCAGCAGCGTCGCGCCATTGTAGAACTCGGCCGTGACGTCGAACACGGCAAACGGCGTCGGCTCCGCCTCGAAACCCCAGACCGTCAGCGGCGTGGAAAAGCCGAACTCGAGCGAGAAGACACCCTGGGTCCAGAAGACGCGCGGATTGTCCTGCTCGGTCTCCGGCGGCGAACCCCAGGTCGCCCAGCCCATGCCCACCGTCCGCGGAAGGAGCGGGGTGGAGAACGAGACCATGAGGTCGGCGTCGCCCCAGAAGCTCCGCTCCGACGGCCAGGCCGGCATGCCGATGAGCGTGGTGGCCGACCGGTAGGCCGCATCGGGAAAGCTGATGACAGTGATGGCGGATGCGGGCGCCGACACGGCAATCGCTGCAAGGGCTGCGAGACCGACGGCAGGACGCATCAGACGACCCCTTTCATCAGTGGCGAGGATCAGGCTCCGTTGCGGCAGCCTTAAAGATCTGCAAGACCGGTGCCAACCCCTGCGGATCCGCATCCTCGCAGGACCCCCCGAAACGCATGCGAGGGCCCGGGTGCTGCCAAGCCCGATGTGTCAAGCCTGCCGACAGTCGGGGTCTTGTTCTGCAGGCATCCGGGCTCCCTGTCCAAGTCGCGGCGCACAGCTCAGGAGACGGCGACGAGCTCGGGCCGGAAAGGCCGGCCGCAGGCTGACGGGAGGCTTGCGGCCACAGGGCATGGAGCCATGGCAATGGGGCGGGGGCCGCAGGGCCCCCGCCCCACAAAGCCCGGATGACCCGGTCAGGCGGCGTGGCGCGCGATCCGCACCCGCCGGCGCAGCGACAGGCCGACGAGGCCGAAGCCAACGATCATCATCCCCCAGGTCGCGGGCTCGGGGACGATGGTGTTGGTCCACAGCCCGGCAAAGGCAAAATTGGTCTCGTTGATGGCCGTGGGGAATGCCACGTTCACGAAGAACGTGTCACCCGGCTGGAGCCGGTCGGCGAAGGTCGGCGCCTTGAAGGTCACCTGCTGCGGCGAGACCACAACGATATTCCACGGCGTGAACCCTAAGCCCTTGTTGACCTGGAGCGTGGAGGAACCGAAGTCGATCCCGGAAGCCGGGCCGAGCAGAAGGACGAAGCGGAACTCGGTGGCATAGTCAACGCCATCGCCGAATGTTGCCGCGCCGGTGTTGAAAGTGAGGCTACCGAGGCCCGGCATGCCCCACGACGGCGGCGTGTTGGAGGCGACCCAGGTGTGGCCGAGCGGATCGGTGCCGGTGGCCGGGCCGCCAAAGGCGGTGATGACAGCGTTCGCCGGGACAGCCGCAAGGCTGACGGCCGCTGCTGCGAGTGCAAACCTGAGAGTGGTCATGAGCTTACCCCTTTTCCATGCCAGAGACTGGACATGCCTCATATATGCAAGACGCATGCCAAAGTCTAACCCGTTGATCTGGAGTGACTTTCGTAAATCGGGCGGCAGCGATTTGTAAGGCTTGCCTTACAGCTGGTTGCCATGACACGGGAATGTCATGGAAGCGGGAGGCCCGGGCCGCGCCCGGAGGCGCCGCGCGAGCCGATCCCTGCCTCAGTCGATCAGATGGTCCTCGAGGTCCCCGGCCTCGGTCTCGGAAATGCACCAGCCGCGCACCGAGGCGCCAACCGCGTGCACCCGGTTTCGGTCGCCGCACTCCAGATGGTGCCAGGGGGGCAGGGGCTTGCCGGCTGCCACGCGGCGGTAGGCGCAGGTTCCGGGCAGCCAGTCGAGCCGGGGAACGGCCGCCGGGGTGAGCTTAACGCAATCGGGCACGTGCCGGCGCCGGTTGGGATAATCGGTGCAGCGGCAGCTTTGTGGATCGAGGAGCCGGCAGTGCACGTTGGTGCGATAAAGGCGCCCCGTTTTCTCGTCCTCCAGCTTGTGGAGGCAGCACTTGCCGCAGCCGTCGCACAGCGCCTCCCACTCGGCGCGGCTCAGTTCGGCAAGGCGCCGGCCCTCCCAGAAGCGCGGCCGCAAGCCCGCGGCCGAGGCAGCGCCGCCATCGCCGGACTGCCCGGCCGCAGCGGCGGCCGGGCAATGGTCGGAGGGGCTGGCGGCAGGCCCGGCGGAAGGCTCGGCAGACATCAGCGCACAGGCATCAGCGCACAGGCATCCGCGCGCCGGCATCCGCGCACCGGCATCAGCGCACATGGGCCTCGAGCATCGCGGCAACGGCCTCGGGCCGCGCCTCCGGCCCGGCGATGAACTGGACCGGGGCGCCCTGCGGGTCGAACAGGTAGACAACCGCCGTGTGGTCGACGAGATAGCCGTCGTCGCTGCCGCCCTCGGCGCGCCGGGCATAGATGCGGAAGGTCTTCAGCGCGGCATCGACCTCTTCCGGTGTGCCGGTCAGCCCGACGAGGCGCGGGTGAAACGTGCGTGTGTACTCGGCGAGCACCTCGGGCGTGTCGCGCGCCGGGTCGACGGTGACGAACAGCGGCTGGACCCGCGCCGCGCGCGCCGGGTCCTTCGCCTCGAACTGTTTCAGGCCATTGGCGAGATTGGCGGTATCGACCGGGCAGACATCGGGGCAGAAGGTGTAGCCGAAATACATCAGCCGCCACCGGCCGTCGAAGCTTGCGGAAGTGACCGGGCGGCCGGTCTCGTCCACCAGCGCGAAATCGCCGCCGATGCTTGCGCCTTCGAGATTGCCCTTGGGCGGCTTCGAGCAGGCGGCAAGCGCAAGGAGCATCAGCCCTGCTGAGGCAATCGCGAGTCTGGTCACATCAGATCCCCATGGTCTATGGTCTTGGTCCATATGGGCGCCGATGGCCGGAGTCCAAGCCGGGCCGCAAGAGGCCTGCGTGGCCTCCTGGCCTTGCGCCCGAGGACAGGCGACAGGCGGGCTGGGCGCAGGCGCAGCCGGACAGGACAGGAACCGGACGGGAACATGGCAGGCGGACCACGGCAGGCGGGCAGGCATCTGGCCGGAAGGCTTGTGGCGGGGATGCTGCTCGCCGTCGTGCTGGCGTCGGGAAGCGCGGGGCCGGGGCCTGCGGCCGCGCAATTCTCGGATGGCTTCAACTTCCTCAAGGCCGTGCGCGAGCGCGACGTGCTGCGTGCGCGCGCGCTGCTCGACAAGCCCGGCTCCACGATCGTGAACGCGCGCGACCTCGACACGGGCGACACCGCGCTCCACATTGCAACCCGGCGGCGTGACACGCCGTGGATGGCGTTCCTGCTGCAGAACGGTGCCGATCCGAACGCGCGCGACCGTGCGGGGGAGACACCGCTGATGGTTGCCGCGCGCACGGGCTTTGCCGATGGCGTGCGGGTGATGATCGCGGTGAAGGCGCAGGTCGATGCCGCCAACGCCCGCGGCGAGACGCCGCTGATGATCGCCGTCCTGAACCGCGATCCCGCGGTCGCCCGGCTGCTCCTCGAGGCGGGCGCGGATCCCGACCGGCCCGACAATGCAACCGGCCTTTCGGCGCGCGAGCATGCCGCCCGCGATCCGCGGGCCGGGCCTGTCGGCCGGCTCCTGGCCGAGGCGCCGCGGCGCGAGACGCGGTCGGTCTCCGGCCCGCAGCTCTGATGGGCATGGCGCCGCGCCACCCGCTCGGCCACCTGCTGGCGCTCGACCGGCCGGGTGTCCGGGTGCGCACGCTCGTGCAGCTGCGCTGGGCGGCCATCGGCGGCCAGCTCGCCGCGCTGCTGACGGTCGGGCTGTGGATGGGCTTTCCCATTCCCTGGGCGCCGACACTGGCAGCCGTCGGCGCATCCGTCTCGCTCAATCTCGGCCTGCAGTTCCTCTACCGGCGCCGCGACCGGCTCGATGGCGGCTCGGCGCTGTTCCATCTGGGCTTCGACCTTGCCCAGCTTTCGGTGCTCCTGTTCCTGACCGGCGGGCTCGCCAACCCCTTTGCCATCCTGCTTGTGGTGCCGGTCACCATCTCCGCCTCGTTTCTCTCCGCGCGCGCGACCGTGCTGCTGGTCTCCTTCGCGCTCCTCATCCTCGTGCTGCTGTGGCGCTGGTCGCTGCCGCTGCCGTGGACAGCCGAGGGGCTCGACCTGCCCGAGACCTACCGGCTCGGCATCCTGCTTGCCATCGCGCTCGGCATGATCTTTCTTTCCCTCTATGCGTGGCAGGTCAGCCACGAGGCGCGCCGGCGGCAGGCAGCGCTGGTGGCCACCCAGGCCGCCCTCGAGCGCGAGAGCCGCATGGGTGCGCTCGGTTCGCTGGCCGCGGCCGCGGCGCACGAGCTCGGCGGACCGCTCGGCACCATCACCCTCATCGCCCGCGATCTCGAGGATTCGCTGCGCGCCGACCCGCTCCTCGGCCCGGACGTGCAGCTGCTTGCGCAGGAGGTGCGGCGCTGCCGCGAGATCCTCGCCGGCATCGCCGCCCGCGCCGAGGCCGAAGACCCGTTCCCCGAGCTGCCGCTGCCCGCGCTGCTGCACGAGGTGGTGGAGCCCTTCGAGCCGACCCGCGTGCCGGTGGACATCCAGGTGATGTGGGAGCCGGGGGGCGGGCCCGTTGTCACCCGCTCGCCCGAGCTGCTGCACGGGCTGCACAACCTGCTTTCGAATGCGCTGCGGCACGCCCGCGGGCGCGTGAAGCTGGAGGCGGGCGAAACGACCCACGAGATCTTCGTTGCCGTGCGCGACGACGGGCCGGGCTTCAGCCCCGACGTGCTGCCGCGGCTCGGCGAGCCGTTCCTCGGGCCATCCTTCTCCCGTTCGGGCTCCACCGGTCTTGGCATCTTCATCGCCACCACGCTCCTCGAACGCACGGGCGGGCGGCTGACCTTCAGCAACCTCCCAGAAGGAGGAGCGAGGGTGGAAATCCGGTGGCCAAGGTCCGATATCGAGGGGGCGACGCAATCCCGCGCCGAAAAGGAGCTGCAATGACCGCGATCGAAACCTTTGCCCCTGCAGATGGTACGCCGCTGCACGGCAGCCTGCTGCTCGCGGAAGACGACAACAGCTTCCGCCAGCGGCTTTCGGTGATGCTCTCGCGCCGCGGCTTTGCCGTCACCGCGGCCGGAAGTGCGGCGGAAGCGCGCGCGGCCATCCCCGCGCTCAAGCCCGATTTCGCCGTGCTCGACATGCGGCTTGGCGACGGCAACGGGCTCGACCTCGTGAAGGAATTGCGCGCCGCGCGCGACGACACCAAGGTCGTGATCCTCACGGGCTATGGCAATCTCGCAACCGCGGTTGCCGCGGTGAAGGAAGGCGCGATCGACTATCTCGCCAAGCCGGCCGACCCGGAAGATATTGTGAGCGCACTCCTCGCCGAGGATGGCGAAAAGCCGCTGCCGCCGGCCGAGCCAATGTCGGCCGACCGGGTCCGCTGGGAGCATATTCAGAGGGTCTACGAGCTGTGCGACCGCAATGTCTCGGAAACGGCGCGGCGTCTGAAGATGCACCGGCGCACGCTGCAGCGGATCCTCGCCAAGCGCTCGCCGCGCTGAGCGGGTCTTCCCCGGGGTTGCACCCGGAGGCCGGGCGCGCCACAGCCGAAGCCATGTCTGGCAGGAACAAGACACGGCCGCTGGTCGACAGCTTCGGCCGGCGGGTCACCTATGTCCGACTGTCGGTCACCGACCGGTGCGACTTCCGCTGCACCTATTGCATGCCGATGGACATGGCCTTTCTGCCGAAGGCCGAGATCCTGACGCTCGAGGAAATCGCCGCCATCGCGCGCGCGTTCGTTGCGCGCGGGGTCACCCGAATCCGACTGACCGGCGGCGAGCCGCTGGTGCGGCGCGGCTTCCTCGATCTCGTCCGCGATCTCTCCCGCCTCCTCGCCGAGGGCCTTGAAGAACTCACGCTCACCACCAACGGCAGCCAGCTTGCACGCTTTGCCGGGCCGCTGTTCGAGGCCGGCGTCAGGCGGGTGAACGTGAGCCTCGACAGCCGCGACCCGGACCGGTTTGCGGCGATCACCCGGCGCGGCCGGCTTGCCCCGGTGCTGGAAGGCATTGCCGCCGCGAGAGCCGCGGGGCTTGCGGTCAAGATCAACATGGTCGCGCTCAAGGGGCTGAACGAAGACGAAATCCTGCCAATGGCCGACTGGTGCGCGCGCGAGGGCCACGACCTGACCTTCATCGAGACCATGCCGCTCGGCCTCATCGAGGAAGACCGGACGGACCGCTACCTGCCGCTCACCGAGGTGCGGCGCGTGCTCGAGACGCGCCTGACGCTCGTGCCGAGCCCGGAGCGAAGCGGCGGCCCCGCTCGCTACTGGCGGGTGGCCGAAACCGGCCAGAAGCTGGGCTTCATCACCCCGCTCACCCATAATTTCTGCGAAAGCTGCAACCGGGTCCGCGTGACGGCGACGGGAACGCTGTTCATGTGCCTCGGCCAGGCCGACCGGGTGGAGCTGCGCGATCTCCTGCGCGCCGGCGGGGCGAGGGCGCTCGATGCCGCGCTCGACGAGGCGATGGCGCGCAAACCCCGGGGCCATGATTTCGTGATCGAGCGCCGCCATGCCCCGCCCGCGGTCGACCGGCACATGAGCATGACGGGCGGCTGACCGCTTGCGCCTGGGGCTTGCCGTCTCGAACACCCCCGCAGCCGAGTGCGGCGCCGAGGAGCTTCTGCGCCACACCAGCTTCGTGCCGGCCGCCGAGGCGGATGTGATCGTGGCGCTTGGCGGCGACGGGTTCCTGCTGCACACGCTGCACGGGATGCTGGCCTCGGGCGACATCCGGCCCGTCTTCGGCATGAACCGCGGCACGGTTGGATTCCTCATGAACGAGTTCCGCGCCGAAGGCCTGCCGGATCGCGTGGCGCAGGCGCGGGCCTTTCATCTCTCGCCGCTGTGCATGGACGCCGAGACGGCCGACGGCACGCATGTGCGCTCGCCGGCCATCAACGAGGTCTCGCTGCTGCGCGAGACACGCCAGGCGGCCAAGATCGAGATTGCAATCGACGGCAGGGTCCGGCTTCCCGAGCTCAGCTGCGACGGTGTTCTGGTCGCGACGCCGGCCGGCTCGACCGCCTACAACCTCTCGGCCAACGGCCCCATCCTGCCGCTCGAATCCGACCTCCTGGCGCTCACCGCCATCAGCCCGTTCCGGCCGCGGCGCTGGCATGGCGCGCTGATCCCGGCCGCCTCGCGGATCACCTTCCGGATCCTCGAGGCCGACAAGCGCCCGGTCTCGGCGGTGGCCGACCAGGTGGAGGTGCGCGACGTGGCCGCAGTGCACGTGACCACCGACACGAGCCGCCGGCTGGAACTGCTGTTTGACCCGGAATATGCGCTCGACGACCGGATCCTGATGGAGCAGTTCCTGAGCTGAGACGGGAAGGGAGGAAGGAATGCCGTTCGTGCGCGAGGATGTTGCGGCCGTGGTCAACCTCATCAATGCCCAGCCGGGCCCGCTGATGCACGAGGTGGACGCGGCCACGGCCCGGGGCATGTATCTTGCCATGGTGGCCGCGCTCGAGGCGCCGGCGGCAAGCCTCCACCGCAGGGCGGATCTCCTGATCCCCGGGCCGGCCGGCCCGCTCCGGGGCAGGATCTACCAGTCGGCCGAACCGGCGGCGCAGGCGCCCGTCCTCACCTATTTCCACGGCGGCGGCTGGGTGATCGGCGACCTTGAGACCCACGATTCGCTGTGCGCGGAAATCGCGCGCCTGTCGGGCCACACCGTTGTCGCGGTCGATTACCGGCTCGCGCCCGAGGCACCCTTCCCGGCTGCAACTGAGGATTGCCTCGCGGCCGCGCGCTGGGTGGCTGGCAGCCCGGCAGAAATCGGCCACGGGGTGTCAGGGCAGATCCTGGCCGGAGATTCGGCGGGCGGCAATCTCGCTGCCGCCGTCGCCCGCGACCTCAGGCACGAGATCCCGCTCCTCGCCCAGTGGCTCATCTACCCGGGGGTGGACATGGCGGCATCCGGCGGCTCGCTCGAGGCCTTTGCCGAGGGCTATCTGCTGACCGCAGCCGGCATGATGTGGTTCATGCAGCAGTATCAGCCCGACCCGGCGCACCGCTGGGCGAGCCCGCTCCATGCCGCCGAATGGGATGGGCTGCCGCCGGCACTGGTCTTCACCTGCAGCCTCGACCCGCTGCGCGACCAGGGCCGCGCTTATGCGGCGCGCCTTGTCTCAAACGGCATCCGCACCATCTTCCGCGAGGCTGAGGGGCAGGTGCACGGCTGCATGAATGCGCGCGGCGCCGTCAGGTCCGCGCAGGCCGATCTGGAAGGCCAGATCGCCGACCTGAAGGCGCTTCTGGCATGATCCTGCCCTACCGGCCCGGGGTGGGGATCATGCTTGCCAACCGGGCGGGCGACATCTTCGTCGGCCAGCGGCTCGATTCGGCGGTGGAGGCCTGGCAGATGCCGCAGGGCGGCATCGACGAGGGCGAGGACCCCTGGGCGGCTGCCACGCGCGAGCTGGAAGAGGAAACCGGGATCG
The DNA here is from genome assembly GCA_937995515.1 of uncultured Sphingomonadaceae bacterium. Lineage (GTDB taxonomy): Bacteria > Pseudomonadota > Alphaproteobacteria > Sphingomonadales > Sphingomonadaceae > Thermaurantiacus. Next base: position 60,289 of record CALKJZ010000001.1, read on the forward strand.
CGCCGCACCTCGTCGAGCGGCTCGCGGAATCGCGGGAGTGGCTGGAATATGACCTCCCGCCCGAGCTGATGGGGCGCATCTGGGGTGGCCGCTACCGCGGCCAGCGGCAGAAATGGTTCGCCTGCCGCTTCCACGGCACCGACGCAGACGTGAACATCTTCACGCCGCACCAGGAGTTCCGCGCGTGGGAATGGAAGCCGCTCGCCCAGCTTCCGGCGCTGATCGTCCCGTTCAAGCGGCCGCTTTATGGCGCGCTCCTCGCCGAGTTTGCGCCGCTGTTCGCAGGCCCGGCGAGGTGAGGCCGCAGGTCAGAAGCGGGTCCGCAGGGTCAGGCCGAAGGTCCGCGGCTCGCCGAGAAAGCTGCCAAACAGCGTCGTCGCATTGGGCCCGCCGCGCACCGTCTGCGCGATCGTGCCCGAACCCTGGAGCGGCGTGTTGAACGCCACCTGCTGGAACCTCTCGTCGAAGAGGTTCTGCGCCCAGCCCTCCACCGACCAGCGCGCATCGGGCCCGCGCAGGCCGATGCGCGCGTTCACCACCGTAAACGCCGGCTGCTTCTTCTCGGGGAACAGGTCGGAGCCGGTGTTGAGCTCCGACTGGAACCGGTAGTCGAGATAGACGAGCGCGGAAAGCGAGTCCGACAGCGCCGGGGTCCAGCTCATCGCGCCCGTCTGCACATGGGCCGAGGCGTTGGACAGGCGCCGGCCCGGAATGTTGAACAGCGGCACCGCGAGCGGCTGGCCGGCAAAGCCGACGAGATTGTTGCGGTAGCGGGTATCGGCGAAGGTATAGCCCATGCTGAGGCTGAGATCGGGCGCGGGAAACACCGAGGCCTCGAGCTCCAGCCCCCTTGAGACAACCCCGGAGCGAAGCCGGTCTGCCGCACATCGGCCGGTCTCGGCGGCATTCGGGACGGTGGGCGGGAAATCCCGGTCGCCGCCGGCCAGATCGTCGCGGCAGGCCTGGATGTTCTCGACGACGAAGTTGGCGCCGTTGAAGGTGTTGAGCTGGAACTGGTCGAACAGCGCATGGAAAGCCGCGGCGTTCAGCCGGAAGCGCCTCAGGTCGAGCTTTGCGCCCACCTCGAAACTGTCCACGAACTCCGGCTCGAACTGAAGGACGGAGAGGTTCACAGCCGCCGGGTTGAGGCCCGACCGGTCGAGGTTGAAGCCGCCGGCCTTGTAGCCCCGCGAATAGCTGGCATAGGCAAGAAGGCCGGCCGTTGGCTTGAACGACAGGACGGCCGTGCCCGACCATTCCTCCTCCGAGCGCCGGTCGGAGCCTGAGAAGGCAAGGATCGGCGGGATCACGCAGGGCGCGCCGGCAAGCTGGGTGAGCAGCTGCCGCGCACCGGCTGCCACCGGTTGAAGCGGTGTGCCGTTGAACTGGCCAAGGGCTGCAATGTTGCCCAGCAGCGTTGCGCAGCCGAGATTGTTGCCGCGCAGGTCCACATCGAGCGTCTTGCGCTCGCTGGTGTAGCGAAGCCCGAGGGTCAGGCTCAGCCGGTCGGGCAGGATGTCGAACACATTGTGGGTGAAGACGGCGACGTTGCGGCTTTCCTGCCGGTAGCGGTCTTCCACGATCCCCGTGTTGGCAAGGGGCGGCAGGTTCTGCACGACGCCTGCAACCGGCGCTGCCGCCTCGGGCGGGACGCCCTGGCCCACGAGGAAGCCCTGCACGAACGGCCGCAGGCTTGCAAAGCCCGGGAAGCCGGGGATCGACAGCCGGACAAGACCATCGGCATAGCGGTCGTAATCAGCACCATAGCGCAGATTGTCGCGCAGGAGCAGTTTCTCATTGGCAAAATAGCCGCCGACAAGCCAGTCGAGCCGATTGTCGAGCGCGGCGCCCTGCAGGCGGACCTCCTGGGTGAAGGTGCGGAAGCGGCGCTGCTGGTCGTCGCGGAAGAGGATGTCGAGATTGTTGAAATCGGCGTCCTGCCCGGCGCCATTGTTCCAGTTGCGGTAGGCGGTGATCGAGGAGAGCGTCGCCCTGTCGAACCGCCAGGTCAGCTCGCCGGAGATGCCCCAGTCCTCGACATCGGAGCGATAGTCGCGCCCCGGCGTGATCGAGGTGCGGCGCGCGAAGGTGTCGTCCTCGATGAGCCCGCCGAGCGAGCGAATGAGGCTGACCACCGGATTGGCCGCGGAGACGACGACATTGCCCTGCCCGTCGCGGATGGCGGAGCGGAAGGGAAGATAGGCCGAGGCGCAGCACTCCTCCCTGCGCTTTGCATAGTCGGCGATGAGGCGGATCGAGACATCGGCCCCCGGCTCGAGCCGCAGCTGGCCGCGCACCAGGAAGCGATCCCGGTCGTTGATCGTGCGGCCGGAGATCACGTCGGTGATGAAGCCGTCGCGCTTCACATAGACGGCGTCCAACCGGCCGGCGACGGTGTCGCCGCCGATGGGGCCGGTCACGCCGCCCTGCACGCGCCAGCTGTTGAAGTTGCCGTAGGAGACTTCGGCCTCGCCGCCCACGTCGAAGCCCGGCTGGCGGGTGATGATGTTGATGAGGCCCGCCGAGGCATTGCGGCCGAAGAGCGTGCCCTGCGGGCCGCGCAGCACCTCGATCCGCTCGATCGCGCCGAGCTCGGTCAGGCCCGCGCCCGACCGCGAGCGGTAGACGCCGTCGATGAACACGGCAACCGAGCTCTCGAGCCCCGGATTGTCGCCCACCGTGCCGATGCCGCGCACCCGCGCCACACCCGCGCCCGCTTCCGACGAGGTGGAGGAGACGAGCAGCGACGGGGCGAGCTGGTTCAGCTGCCGGATGTCGGACGCGCCCGAGTTGCGCAGCGCTTCGGCCGAGACGGCCGAGACGGCGATCGGCACGTCGGAAAGCGCCTGTGCCCGGCGGGTGGCCGTGACAATGATCTCGTCCGGGCCGGATCCCTCGGGCTGGGCGGTCTCGGCTGCGGTTTGCGCAAAGGCGGGGGCGGCCAGCGCCGCAGCGGCGGCGGAGGCAAGAAGATGGATACGCATGTCGAAGCTCCAGGGAAGGTGCGAGGAGGGGCCGCTGCGGCCTTGGGCCAGGCCGGCTTAGCCAGCAGATTGCAGCCGCGCAACACGAAGCGGCCGAAACCCTGTTTTCGGGTGGGAGGCGGCCACAGACAGGCAACGCCCGGCACGGAGCCGGGCAGAGGGCGGCCGCAGGCAGCTGCGACAGGGGCAAGGACAGGCGGCGGCGGGCTGTGCGCCCGGCGCCTCCAGCCGGAGGCAGCGCATCGTCCTAGGGCCGGCCTCGCCGGGGGCAAGGCGCGGCGCCCACTCGGGACAGTCGGGTGGTCCCCGAGGTCGTCCCTGCTGTTGACCCGGCCGGGCAAGACGGCGGCATGTGCGGCCTGCCCGGGCGGCGTGCCCGCGGCGGCAAGCGTGCGCGGGCGGAGACTGAAGATCTCCATGGCCGATTTCAGGATGCCCTTGCGGTTTCTGTGCGGGATGCGGGCTGGGCCCTGTTGCCCGGCCGCCCGGGCGTCATGGTCGGACTGAACCTTGTCCCATGGCCAACAGGCATGGGCAGGCGCGCTCCAGACCGGTCGCGGGCGCCGTTTCCCTTCGCGGCTGCCTTGACGCCGGCGGGCGCTCTGCTTCTTCTGCCGCCCATGCAGGCCGAGGCCCCGACAGACGCGCCGCTCGCCCCGCGGGCGGGCGCGATGATCGCAGCCGGCGCGCTCGCCGCCTGGGATGTGCCGGCCGAGGCGCTTGCCATGCGCCGGCAGGGCCGGCAGGTGATCCTCCTGACCCTCGGCGATCCCGAAGGCCCGCCGCACCCGGCGATCGTCGAGGCGGCAAGGGCGGCGCTCGCTGCGGGGCGGACCCACTATGCGCCACTTGCGGGCGAGCCGGCCCTGCGCGAGGCCGTCGCCGGCCGGCTCGGCTGCGCGGCATCGCGCATCACCATCGTGCCCGGCGCGCAACACGGCGTGTTCGCGGCCATCCAGCTGCTCGCAGGGCCGGGCGACGAGGTGATCCTCTCCGATCCGCACTATGCCACCTACCCGGGCGTGGTGGCCGCAAGCGGGGCGAGGGCCGTGCCCGTGGCGGTCAGGTCCCACGATTTCGGGCTCGATCGGGCGGCGCTTGCGGCGGCCGTCTCGCCGGCCACGCGCGTGATCCTGCTCTCGAGCCCTGCCAACCCCAGCGGGGCGGCGCTCGATGCCGGGGATTTCGCCTTCCTTGGCAGGCTCTGCCGGGAGCGCAACCTGTGGCTGGTGGTGGACGAAACCTACCGCGACTTCGCCTTCGCCCGCCCGCATCTCCCGGCGCTCGGCGCCGGGCCGCCCGAGCGGACGGTGGCGGTTGGCACACTCTCCAAGAGCCACGCGATGACGGGGTTCCGCATCGGCTGGACAGCCGGCCCTTCGGCGTTCGCCGCGGCGATGGAGGAATGGTGCGCGGCGGCCACCTTCGGCGTGGCCCAGTTCGTGCAGGATGCAGCCGTCGCCGCGCTGGCGCTGCCGGATGCCGCGCTCCAGGCCTATCGCGCGGGTTTCCGGGATCGCGCGGCGCTGGTGGTGGAGCGGCTGAACCGGATTCCCGGCATGGCTGCGCGAATGCCCGATGGCGGCATGTTCGTAATGGCGGATGCGCGCGCGGTGAACGCCGACGATGTGGCGCTCGCACGGCATTTGCTGCAGGCTGCGGGAGTTGCCGTGGTTCCGGGCTCGGGCTTCGGCCCCGCCGGCGCCGGGTATCTCCGGCTCAGCCTGACACCCCCGGCAGAGACGCTCGGCCGGGCGCTCGATGCCATCGAACGGGCGCTCGGCCCCTGAGGCCCATCCGTCGAAAACGGGCATTTTCCCGCCCCGGCGAAGCTGGTAGTGTGTCGATCTCAGAAGCTCGAGTCCAGGAGGGGGTATGGGCAAGGCGTTCCATTTTGCTTTTGCAGGTGCCGCGGCCACAGCGCTGGCAGTCTCCACGCCGACGGCTGCACAGACCGTTGCCGCGACTGTCAGCGGCGTGATCGGCGGCGCGGTCGTGCCGTCGCCGGATTGCGCGCAGACCTTCAGCGTTGGTGCAACGGTCGAATGCCTCCGCACCGGCTCCGATGGCGCCATCTTCGCGGGCCGCGCCCGGGTGGATCCGGGCGGGCGGCTGCGCGGCATCAGCGCGGCCGGGCACGGCGGGGCAACCACGTTCACGATCGGCTCGGCCGGCACGTCGTGGACCGACACGATCCGCTTCAGCCCGTTTGCCGAACCCGTGACCGGCCGCCTCTTCATCCGCATGACGGGCGACCAGTCCGCCGCGACCGACGGAGACGGCAGCGCGCTGGCCGCGGCAACCCTCAGCTTCATGCGGCTTGGCATCTACCGCGACGGCAACCGGCTCGACCCCACCGCCTTCGACGAGGTGCTGCTGCGCCGGGGGCTCTTCGATTATGGCACCTTCCAGCTGCACCGGCTCGGGCAGGAGCAGGTGGTGCGCGGCATGCCCGGCGGGTTCAGCGAGATCGACGTGCCCGAATCCCGGCGCCTCTTCGATCTTGTGCTCTCCTTCGAGATCGAGCCCGGAGTCTCGAGCATCGACTTTTTCTGGCAGTTCGCGACGAACTCCACCCTTTATCCCGGTTTCTCGGGGCAGGCACAGACCCGCTATTTTTCCACCGCCGCGATCACCGGCTTCCAGATCCTCGGCGCAGGCGGCAATGACTTGACGGGCGAGGCGGGAATCACGGTTCCCTCCGGGCAGGATTATCCGCTCGGCCGGCCGGCCGGTTTCGGCGCCGTTCCCGAGCCTTCGACCTGGGCGATGCTGGTCGGCGGCTTCGGGCTGATGGGCGGCTGCCTGCGGCGGCGGCGCGCCGCAACCGCGGCAGGCTGAAGCGCGCCAGACGCACGCAAGAGGCGCGGGCGGGCTGTAGGCCGCCGCGCCCATGGGGTCTCCCGGCCGCACGCCCGGCATCCCGTGTCACGCAGCCGTCACCGGAATGGGGCAAGCGCAGGGCCCCATCGGGACGGGAGATGGTTCATGCGTCGATTGGTCCTCATCGCAGCGGCGTCGGCTGCCCTGGCCGGCCCCGCTCCCCTGCACGCGCAGGAGATGGCCGAACGGGAGGCAGGCGGAGCTGCCGCGGTGACCGACCGTGACTCCGCCCGCGCCCGGCTGATCGAGGCGGGCTATACCAAGGTGGTGTGGATCCGCACGCGGCCCGATGGGACCTTCGAGGCCATGGTCGAACGCGACGGCCGCCGCTACCGCAGGATCGTGCACGCCGATGGCCGGGTGACGGCTCC
>CALKJZ010000002.1 GCA_937995515.1 uncultured Sphingomonadaceae bacterium
TGTGGCTGAAGCGCAGGCTCGGCGCGTCGGTCATCCGCAAGGCCGTGGGCCGGATGGAGGATTATGGCCTGCCGCGGCCCGACCACGCGCCGCTGGAAGCGCATCCGACCGTCTCGTCCGAGTTTCTGCTGCGCTGCGGCAACGGCGATATCGAGATCAAGCCGCAGGTCACCGCCAAGGCGGAGGACGAGCTCTTGTTTGCCGATGGCAGCCGGGAGCGGGTGGACGTGCTCATCTGGGCGACCGGCTACCGGCTCGACTTTCCCTTTCTTGCCGACTCCGACGCGCCGGTGCGCAACAACCACCTGCCGCTGTTCAAGCGCATGGTGCAGGCCGCGCCGCGCCTCCACGGCCTGTGGTTCATGGGGCTGGCACAGCCGCTGCCCACGCTGGTAAACTTCGCCGAACAGCAGGCAAAGCTGCTCGCGGCGCACATGTCAGGCGCCTATGCCCTGCCGCCGCCCGACGAGATGGCGCGGATCATCGCCGCCGACGAGGCAACCCACCGCGGCCATTATTACGAGTCGCCGCGGCATACGATCCAGGTGGATTTCGACCTCTACTGCGCCGACCTCCGGGCCGAGCTTGCGCGTGGCGCGCGGCGCGCGCGGGCTGCGCTCAGGCCGGCGGCTTCGGCTTCGCCAGCGCCTGCTCCAGCCACTTGATGGAATAGCGCCCGGCGCGCACGTCGGGCTCGCCCAGCAGCCGCTGGTGCAGCGGGATCGTGGTCCTGACGCCGCCGATTGCGGTTTCCTCAAGCGCGCGCGCCATGCGTGCGATCGCCGCCTCCCGATCCTCGCCCCAGACGATCAGCTTGGCGATCAGGCTGTCGTAGTGCGGCGGGATCCGCCAGCCGCGGAACAGCGCGGAGTCCACCCGCACATGCGGGCCGCCGGGCGCGTGCCATTCCGTCACCTCGCCCGGCGAGGGCGCGAAGGTCTCCGGGTCTTCGGCATTGATCCGGCATTCAATGGCATGGCCATGCAGACGGATATCGCCCTGCGAGACGGAAAGCGGCAGGCCGGCGGCGACGCGGATTTGTTCGGCGACGAGGTCGACGCCCGTCACCAGCTCGGTGACGGGATGCTCGACCTGCAGGCGGGTGTTCATCTCGATGAAGAAGAACCGGCCATCTTCCCAGAGGAACTCGATCGTGCCCGCGCCGCGATAGCCAAGCTCTGCCATCGCGTCCGCGCAAATGCGGCCCATCCGCGCGCGCTCCTCCTCGCCCAGCACGGGCGAGGGGGCTTCCTCCAGCACCTTCTGGTGCCGCCGCTGCAGCGAACAGTCGCGCTCGCCGAGGTGAATGGCATGGCCCTTGCCATCGCCGAAGATCTGGAACTCGATGTGGCGCGGCGCCTTGAGATATTTCTCGAGATAGACGGCATCATTGCCAAAGGCCGCCTTGGCTTCGTTGCGCGCCTGCGCAATCGCCCCGTCGAGCGCAGCCGGGCTTTCCACCACCTTCATGCCGCGCCCGCCGCCGCCTGCGGCGGCCTTCACCAGCACCGGGAAGCCCACCTCCCCGGCAAGCCGCGCGGCTTCGGGCCCTGGCGTGACCGGGCCGTCCGATCCGGGCACCAGCGGAAGCCCCAGCCGCGCGGCCGTGCGCTTGGCCTCCATCTTGTCGCCCATGGTGCGGATATGTTCCGGGCGCGGGCCGATCCAGGTGATCCGGTGCTCCTCGACGATCTCGGCAAAGCGCGCATTCTCGGAAAGAAAGCCATAGCCCGGGTGGATGGCATCAGCGCCGGCAATCTCGGCGGCGGCGATGATGTTGGGAATGTTGAGATAGCTGTCGCGCGCCGGGGGCGGGCCGATGCAGATTGCCTCGTCGGCGAGGCGCACGTGCATGGCCGTCGTATCGGCGGTCGAATGAACGGCCACCGTCCGGATGCCAAGATCGCGCGCGGCGCGCAGCACGCGCAGCGCGATCTCGCCGCGGTTGGCGATGAGGATCTTGCGGAACATGGCCCGCCGGTCAGGCCGCGTCGATGATCACGAGCGGCTGATCATATTCGACCGGCTGCTCGTTCGCCACGAGGATCGAGCGCACGATGCCCGCCCGCGGCGCGGGAATCGGGTTCATCACCTTCATCGCCTCCACGATCAGCAGGGTCTGCCCCTCCTGCACACGGCTTCCCACAGAAACGAAGTTCGCAGCACCCGGTTCGGGTGCCAGATAGGCCGTCCCCACCATCGGCGAGGTCACAAGGCCGGGATGCGCCCGCACCTCGGCAAGCGCAGAGGGCGCGGGCTGCGGCTGGTCGGTCGGCTGCGCCGGCGCCGCGGGCGCGGGCGGCGGCGCGGCCGGCAGCGGCGCAGCCTGGGCGTCGCGCCGCACCTTGATCGCCCGGTCGCCTTCCTTCACCTCGATTTCGGAAAGCTCGGTCTCGTGCAGGAGATCGGCAAGCCGTCTTACGAGCTCGAGGTCAACGTGCATCGGTGCGGCAGCCGCCGCATCGCCCCCCTTGTCTGCTGGCATGACATGACCCGTATCTGAAGCGTTCAAGACCCGGCCGCATGCCGCAAATGCGCAGCTGCGTCCAGCGCGAGCAGGTAGGAGAGCGCGCCGAACCCCGAAATCGTGCCGCGCGCAACCGCGCCCACGTGCGACACGTGCCGGAACGGCTCGCGCGCGTGCGGGTTGGAGAGATGCACCTCGATGACCGGCACCGGCGATGCGCTGATGGCATCCCTGAGCGCGATCGAGCTGTGGGTGTACGCGCCGGCATTGAGCAGGATGGCCACCGCACCCCGGTCGGTGGCCTCGTGGATCCAGTCGACAAGATGCCCCTCATGGGCCGACTGGCGCAGCTCCACCGCCATCCCGAGCTCGCGGCCGCGGCGGGTCAGCATCTGCGCGATCTCGTCCAGCGTCTCCCGGCCGTAGATGGCGGGCTCCCGCGTCCCCAGCCGGTCGAGGCTGGGCCCGTTCAGCACCAGCACCAGGTCGTGCGCTCTCTCGTCCGTCTTGCCCGGCATGGTCTGCCTCCGCCGCCGCGGCTATAGGCGGCATCCATGGAAATCACCATCATGCTGAATGGCGCGCCGCGGCGCGTGCCCGCCGGGACCGACCTTGCAGCGCTGGTCGCTGGGCTTGGGCTCGAGGCCGGGCGCGTCGCGGTCGAGCGCAACCTCGAGATCGTGCCCCGGAGCGGCTGGGCCGAGGTGGCGCTCGTCGAGGGAGACCGGATCGAGATCGTGCAGTTCGTGGGCGGAGGAGACGCCGCGGCCGGAGCCGACGAGGGCTGGACGGTTGCCGGCCGGCGCTTCCGCTCGCGTCTCATCGTCGGCACCGGCAAGTATCGCGACTATGCCCTGAACGCGGCCGCGGTCGCCGCCGCCGGCGCAGAGATCGTGACCGTTGCAGTCCGGCGAGTGAACCTTGCCGATCCGGGCCGGCCAAGGCTCACCGACTTCATCCCCCCCGACAAGATCACCTATCTTCCCAACACCGCAGGCTGCTTCACCGCCGAGGAGGCGGTGCGCACCCTGCGCCTCGCCCGCGAGGCGGGCGGGTGGACCCTGGTCAAGCTCGAGGTGCTCGCCGATCCAAAAACCCTCTTTCCCGACGTGGTGGAGACGATCCGCGCCACCACGCTCCTGGTCCGGGACGGGTTTGACGTGATGGTCTACACCTCCGACGATCCGGTCGTCGCCCGCCGGCTGGAGGAGGCGGGGGCCTGCGCCATCATGCCGCTCGGCGCGCCTATCGGCTCGGGGCTCGGCATCCAGAACCGGGTCAACATCCGCCTCATCGTCGAACAGGCGAGCGTGCCCGTCCTTGTCGATGCCGGTGTCGGGACCGCATCCGATGCCGCCATTGCCATGGAGCTTGGCTGCGATGGGGTGCTCATGAACACCGCAATCGCCGAGGCGAAGGATCCGGTCCGCATGGCGCGCGCCATGAAGGCCGCCGTCGAGGCCGGTCGCGACGCCTATCTTGCCGGGCGCATGGCGCCGCGCCGCTACGCCGACCCTTCGAGCCCGCTCGCCGGCCTCATCTAGGGCCGGGCCCGCAGGCGCACCTGCCCTCCGTCTGCTACGCGCCCTGCATGTTCACGTGCGACGGCGGCAGGCGGACTTCAAGCGTCTCGAGCGCCGGATCGAGTAGGATCTGGCACGAAAGGCGCGAGGTGGCGCAGGCATGGGCTGCGAAATCGAGCATGTCCTCCTCATGCCCGTCGGCCGGCGGCAGGCGGGGAAAATCCGCCGGCGAGACGATCACATGGCAGGTGGAGCAGGCCATCGCCCCCTCGCACGTGCCCTCGAGCGGCAGCCCGAGCGACTGGGCAAGATCGAGCAGGCGCTGGCCGGGCGACCCCTCGGCCTCGATCCGCAGCGACCCGTCGGCGTTCAGGAACCTCACCCGTGTCATGCCGCCCTCATGCCCCCCTCATGCCCCCCTCATGCCGCGCGCGCCGAAAGCCGCCTGACGGTGGCCACCAGCTGGCCCACGCCCGTGCGCACATCCGCCTCCGGGGTGCAGGCGTGCCAGCCCAGCCGCAAGGTCGCCCGCGCGTCGGCCGCGGGCACGCCGAGTGCGGCCAGCACATGGCTCGGCCGCCCGGCGCCCGAGGAACAGGCCGCGCCCGAGGCAAGCGCGATTCCGGGCAGCGCGGCGATGATCCGGCCCGCATCGACACCCGGGAAGGTCACCGAAAGGTTGCCCGGCCAGCGCCCCGGCCCGAGCGGGTCCGGCCCGTTCACCCGGTGGGGTACGGCAGCGAGGAGGTCGAGCGCCACGCGCATGAGCGCCCGCACATGCGCCTCCCGCGCCTCTCGGCCGCCCATCGCCAGCCGCGCGGCCGCCCCGAAGCCCGCAACGAGCGCCGGCGCCTGCGTGCCCGAACGCACGCGCTCCTGCCCGCCGCCATCGAGCAGCGGGGCAAGCGCGAGGCCTGGCCGCACCCACAGGGCGCCCACGCCCTTGGGGCCGTGCATCTTGTGTGCCGAGAGGCTCACCATGTCGGCACCGCCAAGCGCGCCATCGAGCCGGCAGTCGATCTTGCCGAACGCCTGCGCGGCGTCGCAGTGAAACAGGGCGCCTGCGGCGTGCGCCATCGCCGCCATCTCCGAAACCGGCCAGATGCTGCCCACCTCATTGTTGACGGCCATGGCAGAGACAAGGGCTACATCGGGGCCAAGTGCCGCGCGAAAGGCGGCAAGATCCGGCATGCCGTCGGCGCGAACCGGAAGGATGCAAACCGGAACACCGAGCCGCGCAAGGTGGCGCGCTGCCTCCAGCACGCAGCTGTGCTCGGTGGCGAAGGTGACCAGCCGCCGCCGGGGTCCCTCGGCTTCGGCCAGAAGGCCCTTGAGCGCCAGATTGTTGGCCTCGGTCGCGCCGGAGGTGAACACGAGCCCGGCCGGGTCCGCGCCGAGGAGCGCTGCGACCTCCACCCGTGCGGCCTCCAGCGCGGCCCTTGCCATGCGCCCGCCGCGATGCGCGCTGTGCGGGTTCCAGTGGCGGCCTTCGAGGAAGGGCCGCATGGCAGCCAGCGCCTCGGGCGCAAGCGGCGTGGTCGCCTGGGCGTCGAGGTCGATCATGCCGCGGCCCGTGCCGCGCGCCGCATGCGCGCGCGCTCGGCCAGCGGGGCCCATGCGCCAAGAAACCGGTCAATATCGGCCGCGGTCGTGCGCCAGCCCATCGAGACGCGCAGCGACTCGCCCGCCGCCGCCTTGAGCCCCATCGCAAGCAGGGTCTCAGACGGTCTCAGCGTGCCGGACGAGCAGGCCGCGCCATGGCTGCAGGCGACGCCTGCAAGGTCAAGCGCCATCAGCTGTGTCGAGGCCGGAAGGCCGGGCAGGTGGATCGACGAAATCGTGGGGAGCCGCGGCGCGCCCGCGCCATTGATCGCGGCGCCAAGCCCCAGCGCGGCCTCCTCGAGCCGCGCCTGCAGGGGCGCAAGGCACATGCTCCAGCCGGGCGCAAGCGCCTCGAGCGCGGCGGCAAAGCCGAGGATGCCGAGGATGGCCTCGGTTCCGCCACGCCAGCCGCCTTCCTGCCCCCCGCCGCGCGCGACGGGTACCAACCGATCGCGGCAGCGCAGGATGAGCGCGCCCACCCCCGGCGGCCCGCCGAGCTTGTGCGCCGAGACGGCAATTGCATCGGCCGACCGTGGCAGTGCCTGCTTGCCGGCAGACTGGACGCAATCGGCAACAAGCACGCCGCCAGCTTCGCGCACGAGCTCGCCGATGGCATCGAGATCCTGCACCACCCCCGTTTCGTTGTTGGCGTGCTGGATGGCAACGGCGGTTCCCTCTCCGGCATCGGCGAGCATGGCGCCGAGCGCTTCAAGGTCGATGATCCCGCGCCTGTCGACCGGGATCGGCTGCCCGCCGTGGGCGGCCGCCTTCACCGCGGCGTGTTCGGTCGCACCGAACAGCACACGCTGCGGCCGTGCCCCCGCGATGGCGAGGGCGAGCGCCTCGGTGCCCCCGCTCGTGAAGATGATCGAACCGGCGGGCACGCCGAGCGCCGCACCAATCCGCGTGCGCGCATCCTCGAGCGCGCGCCGCGCGGCCCGCCCTGGGCCATGGACCGACGAGGGATTGGCCCAGTCCCCCGCCTCGAGCCGGGCTGCCGCCTCGTCCATCGCAGCACGGGCGGCGGGCGAAAGCGGGGCGGTAGCGGCCCAGTCGAGATAGGCGGTCGAAGGGGTCATGGCCTTGCAGTTGCGTCTTCGAGCGCCAATTTTCTATAGCGCACCGCCTGCCGCCAGCCCTTTTTCGCAGATGCATGCTCGCAGATGCAGGCCCGGCCGGCGGAGGCCAGACCCAGGGGAGCACATGCCTGAAGTCATCTTCCCCGGCCCCGAGGGCCGGCTGCACGGACGATATCAGCCCGCGTCCCGCCCGCGCGCGCCGCTTGCCATCATCCTGCATCCGCACCCGCAGGGCGGCGGCACGATGAACAATGCCATCGTGATGATGCTCTACAACATGTTCGCCCGCCGCGGTTTTGCAACGCTCAGGTTCAACTTCCGCGGGGTCGGCCGCTCCGAAGGCGAGTTCGACAATGGCGTGGGCGAACTGTCGGATGCCGCCTCGGCGCTCGACTGGCTGCAGTCCATCAATCCGGAGTCGTCGCAGACCTGGGTGGCCGGCTTCAGCTTCGGTGCATGGATCGGCATGCAGCTGCTCATGCGAAGGCCAGAGGTGAAGGGGTTCATCTCCATCGCCCCGCCAGCCAACATGTACGACTTCGGCTTTCTTGCACCATGCCCATCCTCAGGGCTGATCGTGGCCGGAACCGCAGACGAGGTGGTGGCCGAGCCAGCCGTGCAGAAGCTGGTCGACAAGCTGAAGACCCAGCGACACATCACCATCGACTATGCCCTGATCGAGGGCGCAAACCACTTCTTCGCCAACGAGATGGACCAGCTCGAAGCCGTGAGCTCCACCTATCTCGACATGCGGCTTGCCGCCATGGCCGATCAGGCCGGCCGCGAGGCCGCGCGCAGGAAGGGCGGCTGAGGCGCGCCCGCGCCCGCCGCCGCCTCTCCTTTCCCACACGGCCGGCGGCATGTTCGAACGCCGGCTTTCCGACCCCTGTGTGCCGGGCTGCCCCGCCACGGCGCGTGCCTTGCGCCTGAAGGGCGCGGCCCGCTCAGGCCGGGCGCCCGCGGGGGCGGGCCTGCCACCGACGTTCGATGACAGAATCTTGACAAAACGATGACAAACGGCAGAATAGCCTTCGATCGGCTGCGGGTTGGTCATCGGTTTTCTGCGGCGCATGCCGCCGAAACCGCGGCTGGCCGCGCACGACAGAAAACCCGGGGAGTCTTGCCATGCGTCCGATGCCCGTTCTTGCTACGATTGCCGCCCTTGCCCTTGCAGCGCCTGCCAGCGCCATGGGCCTCACCGGCTTCCATCGCGCCGAGCGCCCGCTCAGCGTTCGCACCGACGGTCTTGATCTCGCCTCACCGCAGGCCGCGCGTGTCCTCGAGCTCCGCCTCAACCGCGCGGTCCGCGACCATTGCCTCGGCGATCATCCGCTCCCGCACCGGATGCTCACGCTCGACTATCTGGTCTGCTTCGACGAGACCCGGGCCTCCGCCTGGTCCGAAATCGCGCAGCGGCTTTCCTCGCTGTCGGCGCGCCCCCTCCCCGCCAGCCAGTAGCGGCCGGGGGCTTCCGCCCGGCGCCGCCGGGCAGCCCCGGCGGGACTGGCGGGCCCGCACAGATTTTTTTCGCGCGGGGCTGCAACCTCGGGCGCAGGACACGCGTTAATGGGCGCGTTGCACGCGGCTTGTGCCGCCTGCTGAGGACGACGCCATGCCGGCCACCCTGCAAGCCCTCTTGTCTTGCCGTGCGACCGCGCCGGATCTGACCGGGCGCGGGGCCGGCGTCGAACCGGTGTGCCGAACTGGAGCCTTGCCGGTGCGCCGGCCATCCGCCCGGGCGCCGTTCGGTCTTGCCGGCCTTGTCCTCGTGCTGCTTCTGCTTGCAGCGCTCGGCGATCTGCCTGTGCCCCTCACGCCAGGCTGACGTGGCCGGGTGGCAAGGCCGTGCGCCCCGGCACGACGGGCGCGCGGCACCCGGTCGTCTCGGGCCAGCTTCCGGGAAGGCCGCAGACATGGCGCACCGCAAGCCAGGCGAAGGCCTGGGCTTCCAGCGCGTCTCCCTGCCAGCCAACCGCCTCGACCGGCTTCACCTCTGCCTCAGCCCGGGCCGCAAGCGCTGCCATGAGCGCCGGATTGCGGCGTCCGCCGCCGGTCACCAGCAGGGTTTCCAGCTGCTCAGGCAGGGCCCTAAGCGCGATTGCCACCGCCTCCGCCGTGAACGCGGCCAGCGTTGCAGCGCCATCCGCGGGCGAGAGGCCGCGCAGGGGTGCGAGGGAAAAATCGTCCCTGTCGAGCGAGCGCGGCCCCTCGCGGTCGAACCAGGGGTTGTCGAGCATGGCTGTCAGCACATCCTCGCGCACCCGGCCGCAAGCTGCCAGCGCGCCATCCGCGTCGAACCGGCCAAGCCCGTGATGCGCGACCCAGTCATCGAGCAGCGCGTTGCCCGGCCCGGTGTCGAACGCGCCCCAGCGGTCGCGGGTGAACCAGGTCAGGTTGGCGACACCGCCGATGTTGAGCACGCCGATCGGCGCGCCAAGCCCGGTGGCCAGCGCCCGATGGAACCCAGGGGCAAGCGGCGCCCCCTGGCCGCCGGCTGCCATGTCGGCGCTGCGGAAGTCGTAGACCACGGGCCGCCCAGTCAGCCGGGCAAGAAGCGGCGCGTCGCCAGCCTGCCAAGTCCACCCCCGGTCGGGCCGGTGCGCAAGCGTTGCGCCATGAAAGCCGATCAGCTCCGCGCGCCCATGGTCCGCGAGCGCTGCGACCGCCTCGGCGTGCGCCAGCGTCAGCATCCGTTCGGCCTCGGCGATCACCGGGTCAGGCCCGGGCGCTTCCATGGCCAGCGCGCGCCGCGCCGCGCGGCGCAGCAGGTCGCGCTCGGCCGGCGAATAGGGGCGCTCGGCTGCTGCCAGCGGCACGATGTGCGTGCCCCCATCCGTCTCGACCAGTGCGGCATCCACGCCATCGGCCGAGGTGCCGGACATGAGCCCGATGACGAGACGGGTTGCGGACATGGCCCAAGCGCCTAAAGCCGGGCGCGCCATGCAGTTCAAGAGCGAGTTCCTGCGCGTGGCCGACGCGCGCGGGCACATCCACCAGCTGACCGACCCGGAAGGGCTCGATGCGGCCGCCGCCACGGGCGTGGTGACCGCCTATGTCGGCTATGATCTCACCGCGCGGTCGCTCCATGTCGGCAATCTTGCGACCATCATGCTGCTGCGCCGGCTCCAGCAGGCCGGCGGCAGGCCCATCGTGCTGCTGGGTGGCGGCACCAGCCGGGTCGGCGACCCTTCCGGCAAGGACAGCCAGCGCCAGCTCCTCACCGACGACGAGATCGCAGCCAACCGCGAGTCCATCCGGCGCGTGTTCGGGCGGTTCCTCACCTTCGGCGACGGGCCGACCGATGCCCTGATGGTCGACAATGCCGACTGGCTGCTCGATCTTGGCCTCATCGCGTTCCTGCGCGAAACCGGCCGCCACCTCTCGGTCAACCGCATGCTGACGATGGATTCGGTCCGCCTTCGGCTCGAGCGCGAACAGCCGCTCTCGTTCCTCGAGTTCAACTACATGGCCCTTCAGGCGCATGATTTCGTCGAACTCTACCGGCGCTTCGGGTGCACGCTGCAGATGGGCGGCTCCGACCAGTGGGGGAATATTGTCACCGGCATCGATCTCGGCCGCCGGGTCGCCGAGGCGCAGCTCTTTGGGCTGACGACCCCGCTTGTCACCACGGCCGATGGCGCCAAGATGGGCAAGACCGCGCAGGGCGCCGTGTGGCTGAATGCCGACATGCTCTCCGACTGGGACTATTGGCAGTTCTGGCGCAACGTCGACGACCGCGACGTGGTCCGGTTCCTGCGCCTTTTTACCGATCTCCCCCTCGACGAGATCGCGCGCCTTGCAGCGCTCGAGGGCGCGGAGATCAACGCCGCAAAGGTCGCGCTTGCCAATGCGGCGACGGCCCTGTGCCGCGGGGAGGAGGCCGCACGGACGGCCGAGGCCACCGCCGCTGCCACCTTCGCTGAAGGCGGCGCCGGCGAGGGCCTTCCCCGTACCGTGCTTGCCGCTCCGGCCGGGATCGTCGAGGCGCTCACGCTTGCCGGCCTTGCCGCCTCGAGGAGCGAGGCGCGGCGCAAGCTTGCCGAAGGCGCCGTCCGGGTCGATGGCACGGTCGTCCGCGACGAGGCGGCGCTGGTCTCCGCGCCGGCACGGCTCTCGGTCGGGCGTAAGCGCCACGCCCTCCTCGTTCGCGCCTGAGCGGTCTCAGCCGCTGCGCAGCGTCGCAACCGCTGCGTCCTTCTCGAAGAGGTAGAGAAGAAGGCGCGCCGCCTCGCCGCGCGGGCCGGCCAGCCCGCCATCGCGTTCCACCAGCAGGCGGGCATCGGCCTGGGCCCCCTCGATCAGCCGCGCCACCCGGGCATCATCGGCAAGTCGAAGCTCCATGCCGCCCGACTGCCGGGTGCCCAGCAGCTCGCCCATGCCGCGCAGTGCAAGATCCGCCTCGGCGATCCGGAAGCCGTCGTCGGTCTCGCGCATCATCGCCAGCCGCCTGCGCGCGGTCTCGCCGATGTTCGGCCCGCGCAGCAGCAGGCACACGGCGCGGCCGCGGCCGCGCCCCACCCGCCCGCGCAGCTGGTGCAGCTGGGCGAGGCCGAAGCGCTCTGCTCCCTCCACGATCATCAGGCCGGCCTCGGGCACGTCCACGCCCACCTCGATCACGGTCGTCGCCACGAGCAGCTTCGCCTCTCCGGCCTGGAAGCGGGCCATGGCCGCGTCCTTGAGCGGCCCGGCCATCCGGCCGTGCACCAGTGCAACCGCATCCGGCCCGAAGCGCGCGCGCAGCCGTTCGGCGCGCTCGACGGCCGGCAGGAACGGGCCGTCCCTTCCGTCCTCATCCCCCTCCACATGCGGGCAGACCCAGTAGGCCCGCCCGCCTGTGGCGAGGTGCCGGGCGAGGCCGTCCATCACCTCGTCCAGCCGGGCGATGGAGACAACGCGCGTGTCCACCGGCTCGCGGCCCGGCGGCCGCTCGTCGAGGCGCGAGACGTCCATCTCGCCAAAGCCGGCAAGCGCGAGCGTGCGCGGGATCGGCGTTGCGGTCATCACGAGGAGGTGCGGCGGCTGCTCCGCCTTCGCAGCCAGCATCAGCCGCTGGGCCACGCCGAACCGGTGCTGCTCGTCGATCACCGCAAGCCCCAGCCGGTGATAGCGAACCGTCTCCTGGAAGATCGCGTGGGTGCCCACCAGCAGATCGACCCCGCCCGCGGCAAGCGCGTCGAGAACCGCCTCCCGTGCGCGCCCCTTCTCCCGGCCGGAAAGAAAGCCCGTGCGCACCGGAAGCCCGTCGAGCAGCTGGCAAAGCGTGGCAGCGTGCTGGCGCGCCAGAAGCTCGGTCGGCGCAAGGAGCGCAGCCTGGGCGCCGGCTTCCACGGCGCGCAGCATGGCCAGCAGCGCCACCAGTGTCTTGCCCGAGCCCACATCGCCCTGCAGCAGGCGCAGCATCGCCCGCGGCGCGCCCATGTCGGCGGCAATCTCGGCCGAAACCCGCTGCTGTGCACCGGTCAGCGTGAACGGCAGGCGGGCGAGCAGCGCCGATGTGAGCGCCCCCGTGCCGCCGAGCGGGATGGTGGGCCGGGCGCGGACCCGCGCGCGCACGAGCCCCCAGGCAAGCTGGCCCGCCATGAGCTCGTCGTGCGCCAGCCGGTCGCGCGCAGGGCTGTCGCGCGGGTCGGCATGGGCGCGCTGGAGCGCCTCCGCAAACCCGGGCCATCCGCGCGCGCTGAGGAGCGCCGGGTCGAGCCATTCCGGAAGCTCCGGCATCCGCCCGAGCGCCTGCGCGGCAAGGCCCTGCAGCCGCCGGTGTGTGAGCCCTTCGGTCAGCGGGTAGAGTGGCTCGGCAAAACAGGCGCCCAGCGCCACCCGCGCGCGGCGCTCGGGGTGGACCATCTGCCACCGCCCGGCGAAGCTTTCCGCGCGGCCGGCCACCCAGATGCGGCGCCCTCGCACGAAGCCCTGCGCAAGGCGCAGCGCCTGCGGGCCGAAAAAGGCAAGATCGAGCGGCGTGCCCGCGCTGTCGCGGGCCAGGGCGCGCGCGGGGCCCCGCCCGCGCGGCGGCTCGTGGCCGGTCACCTCCACCTCGAGCGCCACCCGATCGCCGGGGTGGACTTCTGCAAGAGAGCCGACCGCCCGCGTCTCGCGCACGGCCACGGGCAGGTGCATCAGTAGATCCTTGACCCGCGTGATGCCAAGGCGCGCAAGCTGCCGTGCAAGTGCCGGGCCCACGCCTGCCAGCGATGTCACATCCGCGAACAGGGGGTTGAGCCGGTCCGGCCGCATGGCCTAGGCGCTAGCTCCGGCAGGAGCGGCCCGCAAATCGCGGCGCCGCCTCGTGCCCATGGGAAGGCCCGGGGCAGGTTCGCCCGCGGGCGAAGGAGCGGAAATGACACAGGATTCCGACAAGACCGCGCGAAAGCGTGCGCGCTGGCGGGCCGAGCATCGCGGCACGCGCGAGGCCGACATCCTCGTCGGCGGCTTTGCCGCCCGCCACCTCGACTCCATGAGCCCCGAGGAACTGGAATGGTTCGAGCGGCTGCTCGCCGAGCAGGATGCCGACATTCTTGCCTGGGCCATCGGCGTCGCGCCGCCGCCAGCCGATCTCGACGGGCCGATGATGGCGCGGCTCAAGGCCCTCGACTACCTCGACCCGCTTGCCCATTGAACCGCTCATGACCGGGCTTGCTCGGATCCGGAGCGCCCGCGCGCCGCTGGCCATCGGCGGCGTCCCCGCCGGGGCCCTGCCGCGCCTCATGGCCGATCTTGCGCGCCTTGCCGCGTCCGACGGGGCGCGCGCCGTCCTGATTGCTGCCAATGATGCGGCCGGGCGCGCCGTGGTCGACACGGCAGGCTTCTTCGCGCCGGAGGCGGAGATTCTCTGGCTCCCGGCGTGGGACTGCCTTCCCTACGACCGTGCCTCGCCCGCCCAGGGGGTGATGGCCGAGCGCCTTGCGGCGCTGGTCCGCCTCGCCGACCGGCCCACCGGCCCGCAGCTTCTGGTGACCACCTCGGCCGCTGCCACGCAGCGCCTGCTCGCGCCCGAGGCGCTCGCACAGGCCTCGCTCACGCTTGGCCCGGGCGACCGGATCGGGCGCGAGCTGCTGGTCGCCCGCCTCGCACGTGCCGGCTACGTGCGCACCGAAACCGTCGCCCAGCCCGGAGACTATGCGCTGCGCGGCAGCCTCGTCGATGTCGTGCCACCCGGCGAGCGGGTCGGCCTCAGGCTCGATTTCTTCGGCGACGAGCTGGAATCGATTCGCGAAATCGATCTGGCAAGCCAGCGCACCACCGGCCGGCGGCAGCGCTTCCGCCTGCTCCCCGTCTCCGAGCTGCTGCTCGACGACACCCGGGTCCGCCGCTTCCGCCAGTCGTGGCTTGCAGCCTTCGGCGCTGAAGCTTCGGGCGACCCGCTCTACCAGGCCATCTCCGAAGGCCGCCGGATCGCGGGTGCCGAGCATGTGCTGCCGCTGGCCGAGGCGGAGCTTCGCACCCTCTTCGACTGGCTTGCAACCGCCGACCTCGTGCTGCTCGACGATGGCGCCCGCCGCTCGGCTGCCGAGCGGTTCGAGGCGATCCACGACTATTACGCCAACCGCGTGGCCGCGCTGGCCGAGGCAGCCGGCCGGCGCCGGCGCGGGCCGGAGGCCGGCGCGCCATGGCGGCCCCTGCCGCCCGACCGGCTCTATCTTTCCGCCGAGGAGTTCGCCGGGCGCCTTGCCGGCTGGCCCGCTCACGAGACCAGCCCCTTCGCCGGGGCCACGGACGGGGCCCTCGATCTCGGGGCGCGCCCCGGCCCCGATTTCGCGGCCGCCCGGCAGGAAGCATCGGCCGGCGGCCCCACCATCTATGCCGCCATTGCCCGGCGCCTGCGCGAAGAAGTCGCCTCGGGCCACCGGGTCCTGCTCGCCAGCTATTCGCCCGGCGCGCGCCAGCGGCTGGCGGGCCTGCTCGCCGAGGCAGGCGCGCCCCCGGTCGTGCCGGTCAACAGCCTCGAGGAGGCGCTTGGCGCGGCCGCCCGTGGAGAGGTGGCTGCCGCCGTGCTCCCGCTGGCCCACGGCGCGCGCATGGCCGATCTTGCGATCTGGACCGAGCAGGATCTCCTCGGCGACCGGCTCGTCCGCCGGCGCAGCGCGCGCCAGGCCGATGCCTTTCTGAAGGAGCTGCAGACGCTGGCAGCCGGCGAGCTCGTGGTCCACCAGGAGCATGGCATCGGCCGCTTTCTGGGGCTTGAGGGGCTTTCGGTCTCGGGCGCCCGGCACGACATGGTCGCGCTCGAATACGCCGGCGGCGACCGGCTCTATGTCCCGGTCGAGAATGTCGACCTGCTCACGCGCTACGGAGCGGGCTCGGAGGAGGTGGCGCTCGACCGGCTGGGCGGCGCGGCGTGGAAGGAGCGGCGCGCGCGGCTCAAGAACCGGATCCGCGAGATCGCGCACGAACTGCTGCGCGTGGCGGCGCTGCGCAGGACAAGGCCTGCCGATGCGCTTGCGCCAGATCCGGCCGCCTATGCCGCCTTTGTCGACCGCTTTCCCTATGCGGAGACAGAAGACCAGCTTCGTGCGACCGCCGAGGTGCTCGAAGATCTCGCCTCAGGCCGGCCGATGGACCGGCTGGTGTGCGGCGATGTCGGCTTCGGCAAGACCGAGGTGGCCCTTCGCGCGGCGTTTGCGGCGGCTGCGTCCGGGGCCCAGGTCGCCATGATCTGCCCGACAACGCTTCTCGCCCGCCAGCATGCCGAAACCTTCTGCGAGCGGTTCCGGGGGCTTCCCTTCACGATCGGCACGCTCTCGCGGCTGGTCTCGGCCGCCGAGGCCCGGCGCGTGCGGGACGGGCTGGCCGACGGCTCGCTTGACATCGTGGTCGGCACCCACGCCCTTCTGGCCAAGGGGGTCGAATGGAAGCGGCTGGGGCTCGTCATCGTCGACGAGGAGCAGCGCTTCGGGGTTGCCCACAAGGAGCGACTGAAGGCGCTGCGCGCCGATGTGCATGTGCTCACGCTCACGGCAACTCCGATCCCGCGCACCCTGCAGATGGCACTGAGCGGCCTGCGCGAGCTGTCTGTCATCGCAACCCCGCCGGTGGACCGGCTGGCCGTCAGGACCAGCGTGTCGCCGTGGGATCCGGTGGTGGTGCGCGAGGCCCTGCTGCGCGAGCATCATCGCGGCGGCCAGAGCTTCCTCGTCACGCCCCGGATTGCCGATCTCGATGAACTCGAGCAGTTCCTGCGCGAAGAGGTGCCCGAGGTGCGCTTTGTCACCGCGCACGGGCAGATGGCCGCAAGCGAACTCGAGGACCGGATGGGGGCCTTCTACGAGCAGCGCTACGATGTGCTGCTGTCCACCACCATTATCGAGAGCGGGCTCGACATCCCCAACGCCAACACGCTCGTGGTCCACCGCGCCGACATGTTCGGCCTCGCCCAGCTCTACCAGCTGCGCGGCCGTGTCGGCCGTGCCAAGCGGCGCGCCTATGCGCTGCTGATGACACCGGCCGACGGCCGGATGACCGAGACCGCGCACCGCCGCCTCAGCGTGCTTGCCGGGCTCGACTCGCTGGGGGCCGGATTTCAGCTGGCCGCGCAGGATCTCGACATCCGCGGCGCGGGCAACCTGCTCGGCGACGAACAGTCGGGCCATATTCGCGAGGTCGGCTTCGAACTTTACCAGTCGATGCTGGAAGACGCGATCCTCTCGGCGCGGGCGGAGGCCCAGGGGCTCGCACCGCCCAGAGACCCGCTCTCGCCGACCATCTCGGTCGACGCCCCCGTGCTCGTGCCCGACTCCTATGTTCCAGATCTGTCGCTGCGCATGGCCCTCTACCGCCGCGCTGCCGAGCTGCCCGACAAGGCGGCCATCGAGGCCTTTGCCGCCGAGCTCATCGACCGGTTCGGCCCGCTGCCGGAGGAGACGGCCAACCTGCTCAAGGTCGTCGAGACCAAGCAGGTGGCTCGGACCGCGCATATCGCGCGCATCGAGATGGGCCCGCGCGGTGCGCTCGTCAGCTTTGCCGAGGGCGGCTTCCCCGATGTTCCCGCCCTCCTTGCCTGGATGGGCCGGATGAAGGGAGCAGCGAGGCTCCGGCCAGACGAGAAGCTGTTTGTCTCGAAACCCTTTGCCACTGCATCGGCCCGCCTTGCCGGCGCGCTGGCCGTGGCCCGCTCGCTGGCCTCGGTGCTCGTTCTCCACCCTCCGGCTCCCGGCCAACCGGCTGCCGCGTCGAAGGCGCGGCCGGCGCCGGCGCCCTTCCGCGCACGCGCCCGCCGATGACAGGCACGGCCGCAATCCGCGCGCGCCTGCTCGCGCGGCTCGATGCCGCACAGGTGGAAGACGGCATCGATCCGGGCGCCACGGCTCCGGTTGTCCTCGAGCAGGATGCGGTCGGACGGCTGTCGCGGATGGACGCCCTGCAGCAGCAGGCCATGGCGCTCGCGGCCGCCGGGCGCCGGCGCCTGCGCCGCGACATGATCCGGACCGCCCTCGCTCGCCTCGATGCTGGCGACTATGGCTGGTGCATCCGCTGCGGCGAGCCGATTGCGCCTGCGCGCCTCGAGGCGGATCCGGCGACTCCGTTCTGCCGCGACTGCGCGGCCTAGCCCGCGCCCGGCTCCGCAGGACTGCCCGCGCCGATCGACCTGATCGCATCGAGATCGGCCGGCGTGTCGAGGTCGCACAGCACGCCCGGGTCATCCACCTCCACCTCGACGGCGCCCAGCGTGTCGATGAGTGCGCGGGCGCCCCTGTCGCCCGCCAGCCCGGCCAGCAGGGGAAAGTGCCGGCGCGCGAAACCGGCCGGGTTGCCGCGCCGCCCGGCGTGCACCGGCACCACGGCCCCGGCCCCGCCGCGCAGGGCAGCGGCCAGCGCGCGCAGCGTGTCCGGGCGGGTCAGTGGCATATCGCCGAGCACCACCAGCACCGCGCCCCAATGGCGCGGCACGGCCGCGATCCCGGCCCTGAGCGAGGCGGCAAGCCCCGTGGCATGATCGTCCGCGTGCACATGCGGCGTCGCGCCGATCGCCGGGCGCACCGCGTCCACATGCGCTCCGGTGACCACGAGCGCCGGCAGCCCGGCGGCCGCCACCCCTGCCAGCGTGTGCGCAATCACCGGCTGCCCCCAGAGCGGCAGGGTCAGCTTCGGTGCGCCCATCCGTCTGCCCGCGCCCGCGGCCAGCACGAGCGCTCCCACCTCGTCGCCCGTCACCCCCAGGCCCACGGCACGGGGACGCCCGAGTCCTCGAGAAGCCCGCCCACGCCCATCTCGGCGATCTGCCCGGAGTCGGGTGCAAGGCCCGCGGCCAGCCGTTCCAGCACGAGGTCGAGCCCGTTGCGCTTGGGGCTCCTGGCACAGCCCGGCAGGCCGATCACTACCGTCTCGTCCCCGAGGCTTCCGAGCACGAGGAGATTGCCCGGGTCCACCGGCATGCCGACCCTCTCCACCCGGCCGCCGGCCGCTGCAATCGCGGCCGGCACCACGTCGCGCCGGTCGGCGGTGGCAGTCGCGCCAGCAACGAGGATCAGCCCGCAGGTTCCGCGCCACGCGCCGAGCGCCTCGGCAAGCGGGCCGACCGCGTGCGGCACCAGCCCCGCCTCGGTGAGTCTCCAGCCGAACCTGGCCAGCCGCTCGCGGGAAACGGCGGCCGTCTTGGCCACCGCCTTCTCCTGCGTGTCGTCCCGCACGGTCTGGATGAGGCACGGGGCGATGTCTGTCCGCCAGGGCTGAACGGCGAGGGCCGCAAGGCCCGCAAGCACCGTCCCGAGCACCTGCCGTTCGAGCGCGAAGGGGATGATCTTGACAGTCGCCACAAGTTCGCCGGCGCGAACCGGGCTCAGCGGCGGCAGGGTGGCAATGCCCACCGCCTCGGTTGCGGCATTGGCACGGCCGATGGCCGACCGGTCGATCAGCAGCAGGCCGTCGTGCCGAGCGTGCAGGTTCACCCTCCCGTGCACCGGCGCGCGCGCCTCAACGCCCTCTCCCGCAAGCGCCTCGCCCAGCGTCCGCGCGGCCTCTGCCTCGGCGACATCCTCCGGTCCGGCCCGCGCCACCCACAGCCGCTCCAGCCCGGCCGCGCGCGCCGCTTCCAGCAGGGCGGCATCCACCACGCAGCCCTTGGCCACGCGCCGGCCTGCCAGCATCACGGCATGCGCAAGGATCGCGCCCTCGGCCTCGGCCAGCGGCAGTTCGCCGAAGATCATCGTCTCCGCCAAGCCTGCACCATCTCGGCGGCAACCGAAAGGGCGATCTCCGCCGGGTTGGCGGCCCCGATGTCGAGCCCGGCCGGTCCGTGGATGCGCGCAAGATCGGCTGCTCCAAAGCCCCGGGCTGCCAGCCGCTCGAGGCGGGCGGCATGGGTGCGCCGGCTGCCAAGCGCCGCGACATAGAAGGCGTTCGACCGCAGCGCTGCCTCGAGCGCCGGATCATCGAGCTTCGGGTCGTGGGTGAGGGTGACGACCGCCGAAGCGGCGTCCGGCCGCCAGTCGGCAAGCGCCTCGTCGGGCCAGCGGGTGTCGATCTCGAGCCCGGGGAATCGCGCTGCGGCTGCAAAGCGCGTGCGCGGGTCCACCACCTGCGGCCGGAAGCCGAGCGCCGCGGCGATCGGCACCAGCGCCTGCGCGATGTGGACAGCGCCGACCAGCATCAGCCGCAGCGGCGGATCGTAGCGGCGCACGAATGCGCCGTCCTCGCCCTCGGCCGTGCGCGCGCTCGCGAGGTCGGTGGCAAGCGTCACGGTTTCGCCGCGGCTGCGCGCCTCGGCAAGCCGGTCGAACAGCCCGGGCGGAAAGGCGCCAGGCTCCACGGCCTGCACCAGCACCTCGATCTCGCCGCCGCAGGCGAGGCCCACCTCCCACGCCGTCTCGTCGGCAACCCCGAAGTGCAGCACCTCGCCACCGCCGGTCGCCATCCGTCGCCCAAGCGCTTCCATCACCGCGCCTTCCACGCAGCCGCCCGATACCGAGCCCTCGAACAGCCCGTCCTCGCGCATCAGCAGGTGCGCGCCCACCCGGCGCGGTGCCGAGCCCCATGTCCGCACCACCGTTGCAATCCCGAGCCGGTGCGCCTTCCACGCGCGCGCCGCCTCGAGCAGGCGCCCAAGCTCGTCTGTTGCCTCGGTCACGGGCGGGTTCAGAGCAGCCAGATCACGAGCAGGACGACGACGATCGCAAGCACCCCGGCCCACACCAGCGGCGGGATTCCGCCGCTTCGCTCCTCGGCCGAGAGTGTCGCCTCGAGGTCCGGCTCTGGTTCGGGCATCGTCCTCGCGGCGCGCGGCTCGAACGGCGGCTCGGCGGGCTGTTCGAGAATCGCCTTCAGGTTGCGGAAGAAGCTGTCCGCATAGCCCTTGGCCGCACCCTCCACGAGCCGGCTTCCCAGCTGGGCCAGCTTGCCGCCCACCTGGCTTGTCGCGGTATAGGAAAGGATGGTCGCGCCATCCTCCGTCTCGCTGAGTGTCACGTCTGCGCGTCCTTTCGCGAACCCGGCCACGCCGCCCTTGCCCTCGCCCGCGAGCGTGTAGCCATTGGGCGGGTCGATGTTCGAAAGTTCGACCGTGCCGGTGAAGGTCGCGCGCACCGGCCCGACGCGCGCGGCAAGCGCGCCCTCGAAGCGGTTTTCTCCCACCGCCTCGAGCCGCTCCACCCCGTCGATTGCGCGCGCGAGCACGTCCGGATCATTGAGCGCGTCCCAGACCTTCTGCCGGGGTGCCTCGATCCGCACCTCGCCGCTCAGTTCCATGCTCCGGATCCCCTTGCCTGCCACTGCGCCGCCCCGCCACGCAGCCGACGGCGGAGCGGTCGCCTGCCCCGGGGGTTAGCGCGTACCCCGGTGGGTGAAAAGCCGGACCGGGTCGCAAGCGCCGGCAAGGGCTTTTACCGTACGGCGGATGGGGGTACCGGTCATCCGGACCAGAGGAGACGACGGTGCGGCCGGCGATGGGGGTTCGCGTTCCAGAACGGGGCCGGGCGGCACGCGCGATGCGCGCCGCGCTGTCCGCCGTAGCGCTGTCTGCCGCAGCACTTTCGGTCGCAGCAGCACCGGGGGCCGCGCAGCCAGACTCCGTCGCGGGCCTTGGCGCCTTTGCGAAGGGCGAGCCCAACCGCGGGCTTGCCGTCGTGCCGCTCACCATCACCACGTCCGACAGGCGGGTCCACCGCTATCTCGTCGAAGTCGCCGCAACGCCCGAGCAGCAGGCGCGCGGCATGATGTTCCGCACCGAGATGGCGCGCGATACCGGCATGATCTTCCCCTTCGATCCGCCGCGCCCGGCCGCCTTCTGGATGCGCAACACCTTCATTTCGCTCGACCTCGTCTTCATCGGCACCGATGGCCGCGTGCGCGGCATTGCGCCGCGCGCCGCGCCGCTTTCGGAAAGCCTCATCCCCTCCGATGGCCCGGTCGCAGCCGTCCTCGAGCTGAAGGGAGGGGAGGCTGAGCGCATCGGCCTCCGCAAGGGGGATCGCATCGCCTGGCCGCGCGCGCCCCTTGGCGCGGCGGGGCGCGGCAGGTAGAGGGCAGCCATGGGCCTCCTCAAGACGCTGTTCACGTGGTGGAACAGCCAGAACCTCGGAACCTGGCTCGACACGCGCTTCGCCGGGCGCGAGGTCGGCCGCGATGCCGATGGCAACATCTATTACGAGAGCCGCGACGCAAGCCGGCGCTGGGTGGTCTATGCCGGCGAGACGGACTCGAGCCGCGTGCCGCCCGAATGGCACCTCTGGCTCCATTGGACCAGGAAGGAGCCGCCCACCGAGGTGCCGTTGCCGGCAAAGGCGTGGGAACGTCCGTGGCGCCCCAACCCGACAGGCACGCAGGCAGCGGAACTGCCTGCGGGCGCGTTGCGGGCCGGCGGGGTGCGGGCGCCCTCGGCCGCCGACTATCGGGCCTGGACTCCGGACGATCCTGCGGGCGGATGAGGCGGCCTGCGTTCGCTGCGGCCCTGCTTGCCTGCGCTGCAGCCGGTTCCGCCGTGGCCCGCAATGCGGCGCCCGCGCCCGGCGGGCAAGGCAGCGCCGAGGTGGCGGGCCCGCGCGAGGCCGTCGTCGGCGTGCTCGACAAGCGCCTCGGGAAGACCGCCTTCTTCACCCTGAAGCCGGGCGAGCGGTTCCGGTTCGGAACCCTGTCGGGAATCTTGCGCACCTGCGAGCGCACACCGCCGTGGGAGAAGCCGTCCCTTTCGGCCGCTTTCGTGCAGGTGGTGGAAACGCCACGCGCAACCGCCGCCCGCCGCGGAGTCACACCCGAGCCGAAGCCGGTCTTCTCCGGCTGGCTGTTCGCCGAGAGCCCGTCGCTCAACCCGGTGCAGCACCCGGTCTATGATGTCTGGCTCAAAAGCTGCACGATGCGCTTGCCCGAGGGGCCTTCGCCGGCGCGGGCGGCTTCCGCGCCTGCCGGCCTGCGGCCCTCCGCGGCGGCCCGGCCGAGGCAGGCGCCACAGGCGCCTGCGCCCGAGGCGGCCGGCGAGGGCGAATAGGCGTGCGGCTTGTGCACCCGGTCCAGCGCCTGCCAGTCCCCCCGTGCGGCAAGCGCGGCCGAAAGAAGCGCAAGATAACGGCTCCGCTTCACCTCCACGCCCCCGAAGCGGGCGAGATGCTCGGTCAAAAACTGGGTGTCGAGCAGGCGGAAGCCGCCCAGCCGCAGGCGGGCGACAAGGTGGGCAAGGGCGGCCTTGGAGGCATCGGTTGCACGGCTGAACATGCTTTCGCCGAAAAAGGCCGCGCCGAGCCGCACGCCGTAAAGCCCGCCGACAAGGCGCCCCTCGGCGTCCCATGTTTCGACCGAATGGGCATGCCCCTCCCTGTGCAGGCGGACATAGGCCGTAAGGATGGTGTCGTTGATCCAAGTCTGCTCCCGGCCGGGCCGTGCCTCGGCACAGGCGGCGATCACCTCCGGGAATGCGCGGTCGACCGTGTGGGCAAACCGTTCGCGCCTGAGGGTGCGCGCCAGCGAGCGCGGCAGGTGGAAGGCGTCGAGCGGCAGAATGCCCCGGCGCCGCGGCTCCACCCAGAAAATGTCTGGCGAATCGCGCGTGTCGGCCATCGGGAACAGCCCGGCGGCATAGGCCCGCAGCAAGAGCGGCGGGTCCAGCTCACGCATCCGCGGCTGATCACCGGGATGATGCATGGCTTCTCCCCTCCGGGGCCGCACCTCTCATCGCTGGCTGCACCTTTCGGCACGCATCGGCGCGGCCATCCTGCCCGCCCGCTGCCGATGCTGCGCCGTGGCAGGGCGTTTGTCAAAGGCCGGGCCGCCCTTCAGCCGGCGCGCCGGGGGCGCGCACCATGTTCAGCCCGGCTTCACGCAGCCCTGCGGATGGGAGCCCGTTCCTGATGCGCAACGGAGACAGCATGCGTTGGGCAGGCTCGGCAGCCCTTGGAGCCATCGTCGGGTCGGCGCTTGCGCTCGGCGCAGGCCATTTCATGGCGCGCGGCCAGAACAGCACCGCGCTCCTCGTGGAAACGACAGTCCCCACCGAACAGGCCGTGCCGGTGGCCGCGCCGCAAGCCCGCCAGGTGCCGCGTACCCAGGGCGAAATCTCCCTCTCGTTCGCGCCGGTCGCCCGCGCCGCCCAGCCGTCGGTTGTCAACATCTACACCGCACGGGTGACGCGGGAGGTGCAGGATCCCTTCTTCCGCATGTTCGAGTCGCAGCCGCGGGTTGCGCACTCGCTCGGGTCCGGTGTGATCGTCGATCAATCGGGCCTCATCGTCACCAACAACCATGTCGTGCGGGGTGCCGACCAGATCGTTGTTGCGCTGGCCGACCGGCGGGAGTTTCCGGCCGAGCTCGTGTTTGCCGATCCCAAGCTCGACCTCGCCCTCCTCAGAATCGATCCGAGCGGCGCGCCGATACCGGTCGCGCGGCTGGGCGACAGCGACCGGGCCGAGATCGGCGACCTCGTGCTCGCCATCGGCAACCCCTTCGGCGTGGGGCAGACAGTCACGCAGGGGATCGTCTCGGCCAATGCGCGCACCGGCATCGGGGTTTCCGACACGGATTTCTTCATCCAGACCGATGCGGCCATCAACCAGGGCAACAGCGGCGGTGCGCTCGTTGCCATGACAGGCGAAGTCATCGGCATCAACACCGCCATCTTCTCCGGCTCGGGCGGCAACATCGGCATCGGCTTTGCCATCCCGTCCAACATGGTGAAGGTCTTCCTCGAGCAGGCACGCACGGGCCGGCGCACCACCGCCTGGCTCGGCGCGGAGGCGATGACGCTTGACGGCCAGCGGGCGCGCGAGGCCGGGATGGACCGGGTGTCCGGCGTCCTCGTGCTCGGCGTGTCGCCGGGGTCGCCGGCCGAGCGGGCCGGGCTCCGGCCCGGCGACATCATCATCGCCGTCGATGGCAAGGAGGTCTCCGATCCGGCGGCGCTGCGCTATCGGGTGGCAACGCAGAAGGTCGGGGAGACGGTCCAGCTCAGCATCCTGCGGGGCGGCCGCGGGCAGCTGCTCGAGGTCCGCCTCGCTACCCCACCCGAGTCGCCGCCGCGACAGGTCACGCAGCTCCCCGGCGGGTCGGTGCTTGCAGGGGTCACCATTGCCAATCTCTCGCCCGCGCTCGCCCAGGAGCTCGGCGCAGGCCTGCCCGAGCGCGGCGTCGTGGTGGTGACAGTCGAGCCGCGTGCGCCGCTGTCCCGCTTCGGCGTGCCGCGGCCGGGGGATCTCATCGAATCCGTGAACGGCCGGCCGGTCGAGCGGGTGGGCGATGTGGTCGAGGCCGCCCGCGCCAGCGGCGGCGGGCCGCTTCAGTTCACGCTCAACCGCTCTGGCCAGCGCGCCGAATGCATGTTCCAGCCCCCGGGCCGGTTCGGCTGCCGGCAGGTTGCGCCGCGAATTGCAGGCTCCGGCGCGCAGGCGCCGGGTGGGCCGGCGGTCTGACCGGCACCACCCGCCTGTGCCGGCTGCACCGGGCGGGAAGAAGGCCCGGGGGGCGGGGCCGCGCCCCACTCCCCGGAGGCCGGAGCCGGGCTCAGGCGATTGCCCGGGCCGGCGAGCGGCGGCGGCGCATCGCCACGCCCAGAAGACCAAAACCGGTCACCAGCATCGCCCAGGTCGCCGGCTCGGGCACCACACCGGCGGTCAGCACGCGGATGTTGTCCCCCGGCGAGGAGGCCCGGAAGTCGAGGAAGATCTTGTTGCCCGCCACGGTGAACTTGTCCTGGTTCTCGAGACCGCGCGCCGAAGGCGAATTGTAGGTAATCCCGGCAAGCCCCAGAAGCCCGTCGGTTGCCGAAAGCGTCGCCGTCTTGTGGATGACGGCGACAATCGGCCGGTCGAACTCCACCCAGCCCTCCATGGTGCGGCTCTGCACGGGATCGAACACAATGCCGTGGCTCGAGACGATCGTGCCAGCGGCCAGCGTGCCGGGCGCGCTGGTGGCAACCAGGAAGTCAACCCCGAGCGCGGCCGCAAGCGTCAGGTTCTGCACCTCGTTCCAGGCAAAGAGTTTGGTATTGGCCTGCTGGTTGTTGTTGCCGACGGCAAACGGCGGGGTCAGGATGTGGAAGGTGCCCGGCGAGGCCGTGCCCCCAGTGATGGCCCCGGTCACGACGGCTGCCGAAGCCGGGGTTCCCGTGGCCAGCACCGCGGCAAGCCCAAGGACGGTCCGGAACATGGTCGGTGACATTTGTTGCTCTCCTTCATCTGTGCCCGCTTCGCGGGATCCACTGCCCCCGATTCCAGCAAGAGTCGTGCCAAGTCGGGAATCGGGCCTGCCTTACTTGGTACACCCGGGATCCTGCACCCAGCGACGCGCCCAGACTGTAAAGAATGGCGACAGCATCCGCCGTCATTAACTATCTGGCGCACAAGGTTTTACCGATGGGGGGCCAGCCCCCCCGCGCGCGCCACCGGTCCGCACGCTGCGTCCCACCGTGGTATCGATCGACGGGCAGGCCCCGCGCGGGCCGCACCGGTCATTCGAACTCGAGGATCACCTGGTCGACGGCGAGACTGTCGCCGGGTGCCGCATGGAGCCGTGCAACCACGCCGGCCTTCTCGGCGCGCAGGATGTTCTCCATCTTCATCGCCTCCACCACCGCAAGCGGCTGGCCGGCTTCCACGGCGTCGCCCTCGGCCACCGCGATCGAGACAACGAGGCCCGGCATCGGGCACAGCAGATATTTCGAGAGATCGGGCGGCATCTTCTCGACCATGTGCCGGGCGAGTTCGGCCGCCCGCGGCGTCAGCGGGCGGGAGACGGTTGCCCGCCCGGCGTGGGTGATGCGGTGCCCGGTCGGGGTCGTCTCGACCTGGAAGGCATACGCCCGGCCATCGATCGCAGCCACGAGAAGCCCGGAGACGAAGCCGGCCAGTCCCCTGGCCTCGACGGTCGCCTCCCCGTCGGCAAGCAAAACCGTCGCCCGGTCGCCATGCTGCTCGACCTCGACGGCATGCGGCGTGCGGTCGAGCTCGATCACCCAAGCCTTCCGCCCGCGCGCCGGCGCGCCGTCCAGCTGGCCGGAAATGGTAAACGCGCGCGTGGCCTGTGCCTCGGCGAGCGCGGCCGCCACCGCCAGCACCCGCCGCAGCCGGCCCGGGCTTTCGGGTGCGCCGGAAAAGCCTTGCGGATATTCCTCGGCGATAAAGCCGGTCGTCACCGTCTCGCCGGCGCGAAAGCGCGGATGCT
The DNA here is from genome assembly GCA_937995515.1 of uncultured Sphingomonadaceae bacterium. Lineage (GTDB taxonomy): Bacteria > Pseudomonadota > Alphaproteobacteria > Sphingomonadales > Sphingomonadaceae > Thermaurantiacus. The sequence continues at coordinate 26,244 of CALKJZ010000002.1, forward strand.
GCATCAGTGCCGAAAGAAACTCGCCATTGTGGGAGATCCCGCGCACGAGGAACCGGTCGAGTGCGTCCACCTGCCGGTCGGCCGCCTCGTCGCGGGTCGCCCCGTGGGTGATGAGCTTGGCGATCATCGGATCGTAGAACATCGAGATCTCCGATCCTTCGACAACCCCGGCATCGACCCGGACGCCATCGCCTGAGGCCGGCTCCCGATAGGTGGAAATCCGGCCGGTCGATGGCAGGAACCCGCGGTAGGGATCCTCGGCATAGAGCCGGGTCTCGATTGCGTGGCCCGCCAGTCGCACCTCCTCCTGCGTGAAGGGCAGGGGCTCGCCCGCAGCCACCCGCAGCATCAGCTCGACGAGATCGAGCCTGGTCACGCACTCGGTGACCGGATGCTCCACCTGCAGGCGCGTGTTCATCTCGAGGAAGTAGAAGCTGCGGTCGGCGCCGGCGATGAACTCGACCGTGCCGGCCGAATGATAGCCGACCGCGCGGGCGAGCTCGACGGCCTGTGCACCCATGGCCGCGCGCATCTCCGGTGTCACGAAGGGGGAGGGGCTTTCCTCCACCACCTTCTGGTGCCGGCGCTGGATCGAACAGTCCCGCTCGCCCAGGTGCACGATGTTGCCATGCCTGTCGCCCAGCACCTGGATCTCGATGTGGCGCGGCTGCTCGATGAACTTCTCGATGAACAGCCGGTCGTCGCCGAAGCTTGCCTGCGCCTCGCGCCGCACCGCGTCGAACCCCTCGCGGAGTTCGGCCTCCGAGAAGGCCAGCCGCATCCCCTTGCCACCGCCGCCGGCAGAGGCCTTCATCATCACCGGATAGCCGATGTCGGCGGCGATGGCCGCGGCATGGTCGGCATTGGCAATCTCGCCGACAAAACCGGGGACAACGCTGACGCCCGCAGCCCTCGCCAGCTTCTTGGATTCGATCTTGTCGCCCATGGCGGCAATCGCCGAAGAAGGCGGGCCAACGAAGACAAGGCCCGCGTCCTCGACTGCCTGAACGAAGGCGGCGCGCTCGGAAAGAAACCCATAGCCGGGGTGGATCGCCTCGGCGCCCGTGTCCCTTGCGGCTGCGATGATGCGCTCGCCCACCAGATAGGACTGGGCGGCCGGCGCAGGGCCGATTGGCACCGCCTGGTCCGCCATCTCGACATGCGGCGCAGCCGCGTCCGCCTCGGAATAGACGGCCACCGTCTCGATTCCCATGGCGCGTGCCGTGCGGATGATTCGGCAGGCGATTTCGCCACGGTTTGCAATCAGGATTCGCTTGAACATGGGCCTCCCCTCGGCCCCGGTCCTTGCGTGCGCGGGCTGCGGGACGTCAAGCGGTGCCGCGCCGGCGCCCGTCCGCCCCGGCCGTCAGCCCCCGCGGGCGAGCGCTCCGCGCAGTGCTTCGGCAGTCCAGGTGATCGAGAAGGCGCCGCGCAGGTCGCCGGCGGCAAACCCCGTAGCACGATCCTCGGGGTAGCGCTCGGCGATGGCGGCCCGGATCTCGGGTGCAAGCATGTCGGCCGGGCCGTGGCAGGCAAGGCACTGCGGCGCCGCGGGGATGGCGCGCAGGAACCGCAGCCGCTCGCCTCCGCCGTCGCGTTCCACCACGCTGTGGCGACGCGGCCGGCCGCTTCCGGGCTCCAGCGGGTCCCCCTCCCATTGCGCCATCACCGCCGCCTCCAACCCATCGGGCACGGCGGCCGGGTTGCGGTTGCGCAGCGCCGTGCGCCTGACCGTCGCGCCGGTCTCGGCCGAAAGCTGCCCGGCAATCGCAGGCGCCTCCTCGGCGCAGACATGGATGGCCGCAACCATGCCGTCGCTGGCAATCGTTTCCTGCAGCCGGTCGATCAGCTGCGCCTGGAAACGGTCTGCCACCACAGACGACAGCGCGGTTCCGGCTGCGATCTCAGCCTCGGTGAGCGGTCGCGGCGCGCGGCAGGCAAAGAGGGCCAGCGCCAGTGTCGCCACGAGAAGACCCGAGCGGCGGATGTTCAGTCGGCGGTGCATCCGCCGGTCGCTGCGATGATTCACGGGCCTGCGTGCCATCGGCCCCGGTTTCAGCGGCCGCGTCCGCGCGCCCGGCCCGCGTGCTCCGCTCTCTTGCGCGCGTCCGCGACTTGCCTCTGGGGGCGGGGCCTTCCCGCCCGCCGGCGGCGTGGCCAGCCGGTGCCGCGCACCGGGCGCCCCCCGTCTGCGTTGCAGCCCCCGACTGCAGGCGCCCGTCCACCGCGCGGATCCCGGGCGCTCGTTCCGGGCACGCGATTCAGGCCTTCTCCAGCGTGCACTGCAGCGGGTGCTGGTGCTGCTTGGCGAACTCCATCACCTGCGTCACCTTGGTCTCGGCCACCTCGTAGGTGAAGATGCCGCACACCCCGACGCCCTTCTGGTGCACATGCAGCATCACCCGCGTCGCGTCCTCGACCGACATGCGGAAGAAGCGCTGCAGCACATGTACCACGAACTCCATCGGCGTGTAGTCGTCGTTCAGCATCAGCACCTTGTAGAGCGAGGGCTTTTTGGTTTGCGTGCGGGTTCGGGTGACGACACCGGTGCCGGTCCCGCTGTTGCTGCGGCCGTCATCGTCCCGGTCGCCCAGGCCACACGAGACCCGGCCCGGGGCATTCCACCTGCTGAACCTGCCTCTATCCATGCTGCAAACCGAACTCCCGGACCGAGGGCACACCCGTCATCGACAGGTCATGCCCGCGCTCTAGATAAGCCGCCATCAGAATACCAAAGTGCGCGCGGCAAGGGCAAGCGCGGCCGGGCATTGCCGAGACGCGTGCGACCAATCGACGGACGGCCTCGCGCCCGGTCCGTGCTGCCGCACCCCATCGGGGCAGGGTCTGCCCGGCTGATTGTGCTGCATTGCAAGACGCCCGAGGAAGGCCCATGTGCATGTCGAAACCGTTCACGGACCGGAAGAGCGCTTCTTGACCAACCGACGGCTCCTGCCGCGCGCTGCGGCCCTCCTTCTGATGCTGCCGCTGCTAGGCGGCTGCTCGCTTCTTGGCGACGCCGACAATGGCAAGGCCAGCGGCGGCGGGCAGGGCCGCGGCGACCGCGCGCCGCTGGTGGTTGCCGCAACGGTCGAGACGGTGGAGCTTGCCGATACCATCGAGGCCGTTGGCACGGCGTTTGCAAACGAGCAGGCCGACCTCAACTCGACCGTGACCGAGCGGATCGCGCGCGTGAACTTCGCCGATGGCGCCTATGTGCCCCGCGGCGCCGTCATCGCCGAGCTGGTGCGCACCCAGCAGGGGGCTTCGCTCACCGAAAGCCGGGCGCGGCTGACCGAGGCCCGGCAGCGCCTTGACCGGCTGAAGGCGCTGCAGAAAGACGGGTTTGCAACCCGCGCCCAGGTGGAAGAGGCGGAAGCGGCGGTCAATGTTGCGCGCGCGCAGGCCGCCTCGGCCGAGGGGTCGATCGGCGACCGGGTGGTGCGGGCACCCTTCTCCGGCTGGCTGTCGCTCAGGCGGATCTCGCCGGGCGCGGTGGTGAACGCGGGCACGACGATTGCGACAATCGTCGACCACAGCCGCATCAAGCTCGACTTTTCCGTGCCCGAGACCATGCTGGCGGCGGTGCAGCCCGGCCTTGCCATCGAGGCGCGCGCGGCCGCCTTTCCCGGCGAGACCTTCCGCGGCACCGTGGCAACCGTCGACCCGCTTGTCGATCCGGTCACGCGCTCGGTCATGGTGCGCGCGATCCTTCCCAACCCCGACCTCCGGCTGCGCCCGGGCATGCTGATGACGGTGGAGCTGAAATCGCGGCCGCGCGAGGCGCTTGCCGTGCCGGAATCGGCAGTCGTCGGCGAGGGCGCGCGGAGCTTCGTCTACCGGCTCGACGACGACAACGTCGCGCGGCGGCAGCCGGTGACGACCGGGCTCCGGCGCGATGGGCAGGTCGAGATCGTCTCGGGCCTTGCCGCAGGTGACCGGATCGTGGCCGAGGGCACCGTCAAGGTCCGCGATGGCGCAACCGTCCGGCCCGCAGCGCGTCCGGGCGCGCCGCCGGCCGGGGAGGAGCCGGCATGATCCTCTCCGACATCTCGGTCAGGCGGCCGGTCCTCGCAGTCGTCATGTCGCTGGTGCTCGTGCTGGCCGGCGTCGTCGCCTATCTCAACCTGCCGGTGCGCGACCTGCCGGCCATCGAGCCGCCGGTCGTCTCGATTGATGTCGCCTACCCCGGGGCCAATGCGCAGGTGGTCGAAAACCGGGTCACCCAGCTCATCGAAGACCGGATCAGCGGCATCGAGGGCATCGACAACATCGTCTCCCGCTCGCGCGACGGGCGCGCCGACATCACCATCGAGTTCGCCGCCAGCCGCGACATCGATGCGGCCGCCAACGATGTGCGCGACCGGGTGCAGGGGGTGCTCGGCCTGCTGCCCCGCGAGGCGGATCCGCCGCAGATCCGCAAGGTCGATGTCGATGCCCAGCCGGTGCTGTGGCTCAACCTCATCCACCCGACGTGGGACGTGATGGAACTGACCGACTATGCCGAGCGCCTGCTCGTCGACCGGTTCGGGGCCATCGACGGGGTCGCGCGCGTGCAGGTGAGCGGCGGCGGCCGGCCGTCGATCCGGGTCTGGCTGTCGCCGCAGCGGCTGGTCGCCTTCGGGCTCGCCCCAGCAGATGTCGAACAGGCGCTGCGGCGGCAGAATGTGGAGCTGCCAGCCGGAAGGGTCGAGGGCGAGGCGGTCAACCTCTCGGTGCGGGTCAACCGGGCCTTTGCGACCGAGGAGGATTTCCGCCAGCTGGTCGTCCGGCGCGGCGACGATGGCTATCTTGTCCGCCTGGGTGACGTGGCGCGCATCTCGCGCGAGCCGGAGAATCGCTACTCGCTCTTCCGGTCCAACGGCGAACCGGCAATCGGCCTCGGGATCGTGCGCCAGTCGGGCGCCAACACGCTGCAGGTCGCCAACGACGTCAAGGCCGAGGTCGAGCGGCTGCGCCCGCAGCTGCCCCCGGGGCTGGAGATCGCCGTGGGGTTCGACAGTTCGGTCTTCATCCAGAAGTCGATCGACAATGTGTGGGAGACGCTCGCCATCGCGGCCGCGCTCGTGGTCTCCGTCATCCTCCTGTTCCTCGGCAGCCTGCGCGCGACCATCATCCCGGCGGTCACCGTTCCCATCTCGCTCCTTGCCACCTTCATCGTCCTCTACCTGCTTGGCTATTCGCTCAACCTGCTCACCCTTCTGGCCTTCGTGCTCGCCATCGGGCTGGTGGTCGACGACGCGATCGTGGTGCTCGAGAACATCTACTACCGGATCGAGCGCGGCGAGCCGCCGCTGGTCGCCGCCTTCGAGGGCGCCCGGCAGGTGGGCTTTGCGGTGCTTGCAACATCGGTCGTCGTGTGCGCCGTCTTCGTGCCGCTCTATTTCGTCGCAGGCTCCACCGGCTCGCTGTTCCGCGAACTTGCCGGCGCGATGATCGGGGCGGTCGCCTTCTCCACCTTCGTTGCGCTCACGCTCATTCCCGTCCTCTGCTCGAAGCTCCTGAAGCCCAAGTCCGAAGGCGGCAGGCAGGGTGCGTTCCAGGCCTGGTTTGACCGGCAGTTCGCCCGGGTCCAGGCGGGCTATCGGCGCCTCCTCGTCCGCCTCGTCGGGCGACCGTGGCTCGTCGGCGGCACGGCAGCCGCCTTCGTCGCCCTGTCGCTCCTTGCGGCCACCCTGCTCGAAAGCGAGCTCGCCCCTCCGGAAGACACGGGCAACTTCTTCGCCAGCATCACCGCCGCGGAAGGAACAGGCTTCGATCGCATGGCGCAGATCATGCGCGATCTCGAAGCCGAGCTCCTGCCGCTGGTCGGGCCCGAGGGCGGGGTCCGGCGGATGCTGGTGCGCGCACCCGGCTCCTGGGGGCCAACGGAGGATTTCGCAAGCGGCAACATGATCGTCTTCCTCCTGCCGTGGGAAGACCGCGATGCCTCGACCGACGAGATCCGCAGCGAGTTCCAGCAGCGCATCGGGCAGGATCCGCGCGTGCGCGGCAACACCTTCTCCGGCAATCTGCTCTCGCGCGGGCGCGGGCGCCCCGTCCAGCTGGTGATCGCCGGCGACTCGTTCGAGGATCTCAGCGCCGCGCGCGACCGTATTTTCGCCGCCGCCGAGGCCTTCCCCGGCATCGTTGATCTCGACTCCGACTATCGCGAAACCCGGCCGCAGCTCCTGCTCGACATCGATACCAGCCGCGCAGGCGACCTCGGCGTGCCGGTCGCCGCCATCGGCGAGACGCTCGAGACCATGCTGGGCTCCCGCCGGGTGACCACCTTTATCGACCGCGGCGAGGAATATCAGGTGATTGTCCAGGCGGAGGATTCCGAGCGGGCGTCGCCCTCGAACCTTGCCAACATCTTCGTGCGCTCGACCGTCAGCGGCGAGCTCGTGCCGCTGTCCAACCTCGTGCGCAAGCGCGAGGCAGCGCTTGCCGGCGAGCTCGGCCGGTTCGACAAGATGCGCGCAATCACCCTGCAGGCAAGCCTTGCACCAGGCACCACGCTCGGCCAGGCGCTGGATTTCCTCGAGGCCGAGGCGCTGAAGCAGCCAGAGGTGAAGGCCATCGGCTACCGCGGCGAGTCGCGCGCCCTCAAGCAGACGGGGAGCTCGCTGTGGCTGGTGCTCGGTATCACCGTCCTGCTCGTCTACCTCGTGCTCGCCGCCCAGTTCGAGAGCTTCGTGCACCCGGCGGTGATCATCCTTGCCGTGCCCATGGCGGTGGGCGGCGGGCTCCTCGGCCTCGTGCTCACCGGCGGCACGCTCAACCTCTTCTCGCAGGTGGGGGTCATCATCCTCGTCGGGCTGGCGGCCAAGAACGGGATTCTCATCGTCGAGTTCATCAACCAGATCCGCGACGAGGGCCGCGCGTTCCTCGAGGCGGTGCTCGATGGGTCGGAGCGGCGCCTGCGGCCCATTCTCATGACCTCCTTTGCAACCGTGGCCGGGGCGGTGCCGCTGATGCTGGCCTCGGGCGCAGGCGCCGGCTCGCGGCAGGCGATCGGGGTGGTCATCGTGTTCGGCGTTGCCATCTCCACGCTGCTCACGCTGTTCGTCATTCCCACCTTCTACGCGGCGTTTGCCCGCGGCACGACGAGCCCCGAGGAGACGGCGCGCCGACTTGCGGCCGAACGCGAACGCCTGGGCCAGGTGGCGGCCGCAGCGCCGCAGGCTGCCGAATGAGCACACCCGAGCGCCTCCTGCGCCCCGGCTGGCGCGCCGGCGATGCGGTCCGCCGCCTGCCCGGCTGGGCGCTCACGCTCCTTGCGGTCCTCACGCTCAACGCCATGGGCGGCGCCTCGGCGCTGGTTGGCGATCCGCCGACAGCCAACGCCTGGTACCAGGCGCTCGAGCTGCCGCGCCTGCAGCCGCCCGGCTGGGCCTTCGGCCTTGCCTGGACCCTGCTCTACAGCCTGCTCGGCTTCGTGCTCGCACGCCTGCTCATGGCACCGCCGGGCCCCGCGCAGCGGCGCGCCTTCGGCCTGTTCGGCCTGCAGTTCGCGCTCAACCTCGCCTGGTCGCCGCTGTTCTTCGCGGCCCAGGCGATTGCCGCGGCGCTCCTTCTGCTCGGGCTGCTCCTCGGTGCTGCAGTTGCCGCCACACGCGCCATCGGCCGGGTGGACCGGCACCTCGCCTGGGCAATGGTTCCCTATCTGGTCTGGCTCGGCTATGCGCTCGCCCTGAACTGGCGGCTGCTGCTGCTGAACCCGGGCGCCTGAACGGCGAGGAGCGCGCGATGCAGAAGGACAATCCGATTCTCGAGGATCTGACCCGGCTGATGACGGGCATCGCGGGCACGGTTGCAGGCGCCAGCCGCGAGGCCGAGCAGCGCCTGCGCGAGAAGATGCGCGAAATGGTCGCCGGCGAGGGCTTCGTTTCGCGCGAGGAGTTCGAGGCGGTGCGCGAGCTTGCCGCCAACACCCGCGCCGAGGTCGAGGCGCTGAAGGCCGAGCTCGCAGCCCTGCGCGAGGGACGCTGAGGCTTATCCACCGCGATTTTGCGCCGGAGCAATGGCGCAGCTTGCATCCCGCCCGCGCTTGCCGCAACATCTTGTGGCCGAGGTTCGCGGAAGCCACCAGACAAAGGATCTTGCGACATGATTGGCCTGGACAGCGACGTCGCGCCCGAGGGCGCAGCCCCCATCGACATGCTGGAGCAATATTTCAGCAGCCACAACTGGGCGTTCGAGCGGGACGGCGACGAGGAGATCGTGGCCACCGTCAAGGGCAGCTGGTCCGACTATGAGCTGCGGGCGCTCTGGCGCGAGGAGGAGCGGGTGCTGCAGTTCATCGCGATGACCGGCATTTCTGCGTCGCAGGCAGAGGCAGAGACGCGTGCCCGCCTCTACGAGGCCATGGGCCTCGTGAACGAGCAGATGTGGCTCGGGCACTTCGAGCTCTGGTCCGCCGATGGCGCGATCCTGTTCCGCCACGCAGCCCTCGTCGGCGGCGAGGGGGAGCCCGCGCTCGGCCTGGTCGAGACGGAAGCGCTGGTCGACGCCGCAATCGACGAATGCGAGCGCTATTTCCCGGTGTTCCAGTTCGTGCTCTGGGGCGGCAAGACCGCGCGGGAGGCGCTGGCCGCCTCGCTGATCGACACCGAAGGCGAAGCCTGAGCCCTCGCTCGCGCGCCCCGAGCGCGATGGACGGCCGTGCCCGCGGTGCGGCCGGAAAGCCATGCCTCATGGGCACGGGCGCCATGCATCAGCGCGCACTGCAAAAAAGATAGGTTTTCTGCAACTTGCTGTTGAAAAACGAGTTTTCTCACGAGATCGTGTTTTGTGTGCTGCGTTGCACAAGATCTTGGCTGTGGGCCGGCGATCGGCCGCTTGACAGGATTTGAGTGCTACTCTAAGTAGCGCTCAGCTGATTTGAGCGTTGCTCGGTTTCCCGCTGCCCCGAGCAGCCGACCGAGCGCCAAGGGACCACAACCGGGCGACGCCAGCCCGCCAGACAGGAGACACGACATGCGTACCATCCTTCTTTCCGCTGCCGCCACCGCCCTCGTCTTCTCCGCCGTGCCGGTTGCGGCCTCGAGCGAGGTGTGCGCCACCGCGCCTGATGCGCTGCGGACGCTCGCCGCCTCGGCTGACGCCGCAACGCAAAAGCGCGCGCTGCGCAACGTCGCTCTCGGCGAGGCCCTGTGCGACGCCCGCAACCGTCTCGACGCGCAGAAGAAGTTTGCCTCGGCAGCGCGGATCCTCGGCACCGACCTCGCCGCGGTCGCCGCCAACCAGGCCTCCGTCGCCGCGCAGTAAACCCGCTTCCTCCGGCAGGTCCTCTCCCCTCGACCTGCCAGGCCGGAAAGGGGCGGCGGCGTCCTGCCGCCGCCCCTTTTCCGTTCGGCCCTCGCCCGCCTCCCGCGCCGAGGCGGCCCCTCTTGCCGTTCCGCCCGTGCCACGCCACAGACGCGCCATGCCCCAGGGGGTGGAACGGATCGACGAGGCCGATGGCGTGGTCCGCCTGCGGCTCGCGCGCAGCGAGCGGCGCAACGCGCTCGACCAGGCCGCGTGGGAGGCGCTCGGGGCGCACCTCGAGGCGCTCGGGAGCGCACCTGCCCTGCGCCTTCTCATCCTCGAATCAGCAACCCCGGGCGTCTTCTGCGCCGGGGCCGACATCCACGAGTTCGCGTCCGCCAGCGCGGATCCCGCGTGGCGACGGGCCAACCAGGCGGCGATCCGCGCCGTCCAGACCGGGCTTGCCCGCCTGCCAGTGCCGACCATCGCGCTCATCGACGGCGATTGCGTGGGTGGCGGATGCGGGCTTGCGATTGCCTGCGACATCCGGCTCGCAAGCCCGCGGGCGCGGCTCGGCATCACGCCGGCCAAGCTGGGCCTCGTCTATTCGCTCCACGACACGCGGCTGCTCGTTGACCTCGTGGGACCGGCCCGGGCCAAGCGGATGCTTTATACAGGCGAGCTCCTCGATGCCGCAGAGGCGCTCGCGATCGGCCTTGTCGACATGGTCGCAGCGGATCTCGGTGCGGCCGCAACCCGGCAGGCGCAGGCGATCCTCGCCGCCGCGCCCGGCAGCCAGCGGGCGACCAAGGCGATCATCCGGCGCATCCTCGACGGGCAGGTCGACGACGATGCCGAGACCGCCGCGATGTTCGATGCGGCCTTCGAGGGCCCGGAGTTCGCCGAAGGAGTCGCAGCCTTCCGCGCCCGGCGGCGCCCGGCCTTTGGCGCTTCGCGCGCGGCGGGCGTGCCCGCGGATCCTGCCAGCGCTTGATCGGCGCCCGCTGCCTGCCCGGATCGCGCGGCGGTCCGCTTCTCGTGTGCGACCATGCGTCGAACCTCGTGCCCGATGGGATCGCCCTCGGCGTGCCGGCGGGGGCGATGGAAACGCATGTGGCGCTCGATATCGGCGCCGGCCCGCTCGCAGAGGCCCTCGCCAGCCGGCTCGGGGCCCCGGCCGTCCTCGGCGCGTGGTCGCGCCTTGTCGCTGATTGCAACAGGCCGCTCGACCATCCCGAGTTTCTGGTCGCCGAGGCCGACGGAATCCCGGTGCCCGGCAACACCGGGCTCGATCCGGCCGCACGCGCCGAACGCGAGGCCATCCACCACGCGTTTCACGCAACGGTCTGCGCGGCCATCGCGCGCTACCACCCGCGGCTCCTCGTGAGCGTGCACAGCTTCACGCCGGCACTGATGGCCCAGCCGGTGCCCCGGCCATGGCCGGTTGCCATCCTGTGGAACCGGGATTCGCGCGCGGCCGGCCTTGGGCTCACCCGCCTGCAGAAGGATCGCCGGGTGCGCGGCCCGGTCGGGGCAAACGAGCCCTATTCGGGCCGCATCCTCAACTACACCATGGACCGTCACGCCGAGGCGCGCGGCCTGCCCTACATCGGCATCGAGGTGCGCCAGGACGGCATCGCCGATGCCGAGGGCGTGGCGCGCTGGGCAGCAATCCTTGCCGATTGCGTGGCCGGCGTGTTGGCCGCCCTCCCGTGATCGGGCGGGCTGCGCGCGCCATCTGGCGCGTCCTTCTCGGCCTTGTCGTCCTGTCCGTCCTCTGGGTGGTGGCGCTGCGCTGGCTCGATCCGCCCACCACCTTTCCCATTCTCGCCGACCGCATGCGGGGGATCGATGTGCGCCACGATCCTGTCCCGCTTTCGGCCATCAGCCCCCATCTCGTCCTTGCCGTCATCGCCGCCGAGGACAGCCGATTCTGCCAACACCATGGCTTCGACCTCCGGGCGATCGAGCAGGCGCGCGCCGAGATGGCGAGCGGCGGCCGCCTGCGCGGCGCCTCGACCATCAGCCAGCAGACGGCGAAAAACCTCTTCCTGTGGCACGGCCGCACCTGGCTGCGCAAAGGTCTGGAAGCGTGGTTCACCCTGCTCATCGAGCGCATCTGGGGCAAGACCCGGATCATGGAGGCCTATCTCAATCACATCGAGTTCGCGCCGGGGGTCTGGGGGGCCGAGGCCGCGGCCGCCCACCATTTCGGCGTTCCGGCCGCAAGGCTCACGCAGAGGCAGGCGGCGCGGCTCGCTGCGGTGCTGCCGCAGCCGGCGGTGCGCAACGCCGGCAACCCGGGGCCGTTCGTGCGCCGCCATGGGCTGACCATCGAGCGGCGGATGGCCATTGTCCGCCGCGACGGGCTGGCGGCGTGCGTCCTCGGCCGCTAGCCGCCGATCTCGGGCTCCAGCAGGCGGTGCAGGTGCACCACCACATATTTCATCTCGGCATCATCCACCGTGCGCTGGGCCTCGGCCCGCCACGCCGCCTCGGCCGAGGCATAGTCGGGGAAGATGCCGACCACGTGCAGCTTGTCCGGTTCTGCGAACTCGAGACCGCGCGGGTCCTTCACCCGCCCGCCGAAGACAAGGTGCAGCTTGCTCATGCCCCCTCCTCGTCCTTCAGCCGGGCGTGCTCGGCCTCAAGCGCCGCCACCGTCTCGGCGAGCCAGGCCTCGAACTCGGGGCCGTCCCACGCGCGATGGTTGCCTGCCGCATAGGCACGGGCGTTGCGCTGGTAGAAGGCCGCGTTCAGCCGGTTTGGCAGCCAGTTGTCGGCCTCCCGGATGATCCGCGCCGGTGCGCCAACCACGATCGAGTTCGGCGGCACCACCATTCCGTCGCGCACATAGGCATGTTGCCCGACGATCGAATTGTCGCCGATCACCGCCCCGCCATAGACGGTGGCATTGATGCCGATCAGCACATTGTTGCCGATGGTGGCGCCATGGATCGTGGCGTGATGGGTGATCGAGCAGTTCGCGCCGATGACAACCGGCCGCCCGGGGTCGGTGTGGATCATCACAAAATCCTGGATGTTGGTCCCCCGCCCGATCTCCACATGCGCCGCCTCGCTGCGGATCACCACATTGCACCAGATCGAACTGCCCGCATGCGCCTTGACCCGCCCGTAGACGCGGGCGCTCGGGTGCACGAAGGCAGCTTCGCTCAGGTCGACCAGCGGCGTGTCCATGCCGGGCCTATTGGCAAGCCGGGGGCCTGCTGTCCACCGCCCGGCGGGGGCCGGTGCGGCCGCGGGCCCTAGCGCCCGCGGCCGCCGAACAGGCGCGGCAGCACGAGGGCCAGTACCGCGCCGACGGCAAAGACGGTCGCAACCGTTGCAAACGGGTGCTCGCTCGAGGTCTCCTTTGCCCACTTCGTCGCATTCTGGGCGGCCTTCCGCGCATCCTCGGCAGCCCGCTCGGCGGCCAGCCGCGCCTCGTGGGCATGTTCGCGCGCAGCCGCAGCGGCGAGTGCGGCGGCATCCTTTGCCGATTCCGCCACATTGGCGGCCTTGCTGCGGGCGGTCTTGGCCACATCCTCGACCTTGTGGGCGAGGTCTTCCGCCGTGTGCCTTGCCGCATCGGCTGCCCGGGCAGCCTTCGCCCTGGCGGCGCGGGTCACCTCTTCGGCCTTGTCGAGCGCCTTGTCGACCACCTCGTCAACGCGGTCCTCGATGTCCGCCTTCGCGCCGTCCTCGATTTCGTTGGCAAACCCCATGTCGTCCTCCATGTCATAGGCCGCATAGAGCGGCACAACCTTCCTACGCGTCGAAGCCCGCACGGCTCCGCCCATCAGTGCCGCGGCGGCCAGCGCGCCGCCGATGGCAATCCCCTTGTGCTCGCCGATCCAGCCCCGCGCCTCACGGGCGGTCTCGCCGGCCCAGTCCATCGCCGCGCGCACGGCGCCGATCGCGGCCTCCTCTGCCTCGCGGGTGGCGCGGCGCACCTCGTCGCGCACGGCGTGCGCTGCGTCGTCCACGGCTCCGCCCACAATCCCTCCTTCCTGCAACTGCTGGCGCAACTGCGCCACGCTTTCCACCAGCCGCGCCCGATGCGCCTCGGCCTCGGCCAGAAGCTCCGCCCGCCGCGACTCACCCGCCATGCGACTGCCCACTCCCCTGCACGCCCGGACCCGGCTCCTCGCCGCCGTCGGACGGCCCGGCGGCCGGTTCCGGCGGGGGGGCGAGCGCCTCCCCGATCCGCGCCAGCCCCGCCTCGATCCGGCCGAGCGAATCCCTTGGCACCAGAGACACCTGCCGCAGCATCGCCATCCCGGCGCGCGCAATCACCACGCCGGTGAGCCCAGCCACGCCCGCAAACAGCAGGCTGGCGCCCGCATAGCCGAGATCCGGGCCGAGCCAGAGCACGCCCGCTGTCACCAGCAGCGCCGGGGTGATGCCGACCAGCACCAGCCCGAACACCACGGTCGCGCCCGAACGCACGAGCCTCGGGAGCTGGTCTGAGACCTCGATCCTGGCGAGCTCCGCCTCGGTGCGCAGGAGCGCGAGCGATTCCCGGCCTGCGGTTCTTGCCGTCGAGGCAAGGCTGCGCGGCCGTGCCAGCGCACGGTCGACCACGCGCCCGGCCGCACCGGTGGCAGCCACGCCTGCCGCCGCGCGCGCCAGCACGCCCCGGCTGCGGCTGGAGCGTTTCCCCGCCACGCGGCTAGCGGCCAGGGCGCATCATCCGCGCGAGCACGAAACCCGCGACCGCCACCGCACCGATGGTGAGTGCGGGGTTCTCCCGCACAACCTCCCGGCCGCGGGCCACAAGCGTGTCCACATCCTGCTCGCGCAGGCTCTCGGCGGCCTTGCCCAGCCCTTCGCCTGTCTTGCGCAGCGCATCGGCAGCAGGCGCAGCCGAGGGGTCGTCCAACTGATCCGCAAGCGCCCGGGCGCCATCGGCCACCGCCTGCAGCACGTCGGCCGCGATCTCGAGCAGGCCATTGCCCGCCGCATCCCCCGGGCCGGCCCCGGCACGCGCGGAGTGCGGGCGGATGAGGGCCCGGTCCATGTCGCTCACCACGTCCGCCGTCTCGCCCATGTCCTTTGCCATCGGTCTCTCCTTTGCCGGCAGCGGGCTTCTCAGCCAGCCGGGTAGATCTCAAACAGACCGGCCGCCCCCATGCCGCCGCCCACGCACATCGTCACCACGGCCCACTTCGCGCCGCGGCGCTGCCCCTCGAGCAGCACGTGGCCCGCGAGCCTTGCGCCCGACATACCATAGGGATGCCCGATCGAAATCGCACCCCCGTTCACGTTCAGCCGGTCGTTGGGGATCCCAAGCCGGTCCCGGCAATAGATCACCTGCACGGCGAACGCCTCATTCAGCTCCCAGAGGTCGATGTCCTCGAGCCCGAGGCCGGCCTGCTTCAGGAGCTTCGGGATGGCATAGACCGGCCCGATCCCCATCTCGTCGGGCTCGAGGCCTGCCACGGCCATGCCGGCGTAGCGGCCAAGCGGCGCAAGGCCCCGGCGCGCGGCCTCGCCCGCCTCCATCAGCACGCAGGCGGACGCGCCGTCGGACAGCTGGCTGGCATTGCCGGCCGTAATCGTCTTGCCCTCGCCCCGCACCGGCTTCAGGCCGGCAAGCCCTTCGGCCGTTGTCTCCGGGCGATTGCCCTCGTCCTTCGCCAGGGTCACCTCGTGCAGCGTGGTCTCGCCGGTCTCGCGGTTCTGCATGCCCATCCGCGCCGTCACCGGCACGATCTCGGCATCGAACAGCCCGGCCTCCTGCGCTGCCGCCACCCGCTGCTGCGACTGCAGCGCATAGGCATCCATCGCCTCGCGCGCGATACCATATCGCGCCGCCACCGTCTCGGCGGTGTCGATCATCGGCATGTAGATGGCCGGGTGCATGGCGACGAGCTCCATGTCCGGCTCCACCCGGTACCTGTCGTTCTGCACCGTGGAAATGCTGTCCACCCCGCCGGCCACAACCACCGCGTGGCCGTCGACGATCACCTGCTTGGCGGCTGTGGCAATCGCCATGAGCCCCGAGGAGCACTGGCGGTCGATGGTCTGGGCGGCAACCGTCACCGGCAGGCCCGCGCGCAGGGCGGCCAGCCGGGCGATGTTGGGCGCGCCCGACCCCTGGGTCAGCACGCAGCCCATCACCACATCGTCGATCTCGGCCCCCTCGAGGCCCGCGCGTGCAACCGCGGCCTTCACCGCATGGCTGGCAAGGGTGGGGGCAAGCGTCATGTTGAAGGCGCCGCGAAACGCCTTGCCGATCGGCGTTCGGGCGGTCGAAACGATCACGGCTTCGCGCATGTCCAATGTCCTCCTCGTCCGGTGCTGCTGTTATCCCGTTCGGCTCGCGCCGTGTCGCCACATGGTCTGCGGCCTCACAAGTAGCTGAGCGTCACCCATTCGGCCGCAAGCGCCGGCCTGTCCGCGCCCTCGATCTCGACGGTGACACCATAGGTGGCCTGCACCGCGCCGTCTGCCCGCCGGCTCACGTCGGCAAGCCGGAACCGGCCGCGGATCCGGCTGCCCGCGGGCACGGGGGCGAGAAAGCGCACCCGGTTCAGGCCATAGTTGACCCCCATCCGCACCCCTTCGAGCACCGGTATTGCCGAATAGCCCATCGCCGACATCAGCGACAGGGTGAGGAAGCCGTGCGCGATCGTGGTGCCAAACGGGGTCTGGCGCGCAAGTTCGGGGTTCACGTGGATGAACTGGTGGTCGCCGGTGACATCGGCAAAGGCATCGATCCGTTGCTGGTCGACGAGGATCCAATCCGAAACGCCGACCTCGGCGCCGACCATCGCCTCGAGCGCATCGATGCTGACCGCCTGCGCCATTGCCTGATCCTCCCTCGTGGCCTGCGGCCCTCGTGTTGCCCCCGGGAGCGCTGCTCCCGGCGTGCCGCCCGGCGTGCCGCTCCCATGGGGCTGCCCCCGGACTGCCGCTCCCGGGAAAGCCGTCTCCGGGTGCTGCCCCGGGGGGTGCGTTGCAGTCGTCGCGCCCGCCGCGCCTGCCTTGCCCGGCCGGCGATGCGGATGCAATCTCTGCCGGCGGTCAGGCCGCCTCGCCGCGCGTCTCGGGAAGCGCGTCCGCCCGGCTGTCCTCCGGTCCGCCTCGCCCGCGCCCGCCGAAGATCCCGGCGATGTCGAAGACCTCGCCATTGGGCCCGGTCAGGAAGTTCGACTGGCTGGGGAAGGCGAAGTCGACCCCGAGCTCGCGGAAGCGGCGGATGATCCCCAGCATGACCGCCTGCTGCTCGGCGAGCAGCGCGGTCAGGCTCGGCTCCTCGACGAAGAAAATGAGCTCGAAATCGAGGCCCGACGGGGCAAAGCGCACCAGCGGCGCCCGGTCGAAGGTGCAGCGCGGGCGGTCCTCCACAAGCGCCTTGAGCTCCCCGGGCAGCCGCTCGAGCATGTCGGTCGGTGTCTGGTAGGTCACCTCGATGTTCACGACCGCCCGGCGCCGTCGCGCCTCGGCAAAGTTGGAGATCTGCTGGTTGAGCAGCTGGCCGTTCGAGATCGCGATCACCTCGCCAGACAGGGCCCGGATCCGCGTGCTCTTGAGGCCGATGTGTTCCACCGTGCCCGAGATGCCCTGCGCACCGCCGATGCTGATGAAGTCGCCCTTCTTGAACGGCTTGTCGATGATGATCGAGAGCGCTGCGAAAAGGTCGGAAAATATGCCCTGCGCGGCAAGACCGATCGCGATCCCGCCGACGCCAAGCCCCGCCACCAGCGCCGTCACGTTGACCCCGAGATTGTCGAGCAGCACGATGGCGGCGATAATCCACACGGCAGCCTGGATGATCACCCGGAAGATGCCGATCGCGCCATCCACCTCCGGGTCGAGGCCGTCTCCCGCCTGGCGCCTGCGGTCGATGAGCCCGGTCAGAAGCGCGATCGTCCAGCGCGCTGCCTGGATCACCATCACGACCGTGAACAGGAAGCCGATCGTCCGCTCCCAGAGCGGCGGCGGCGTGACGACCGCGCCCATGGCCCTCAGCGCGGCGAGCAAAAGGAACAGGCTCATCGTCCGCGCCGCCACGTCGTCGAACAGGCGCCGGAAGCTGCCGGGCGCGCCAGCCTTCAGGAAGCGCCGCCCCAGCCGGTAGATGATCTCGAGCAGGAGATAGGCCGCAATCGCAATGCCGATGGCCACGAGGGCCGCGTAACTGTCGTTCGTCAGCCACGCCCAGAGCTCGCGGGTCAGCTCCAGCGTGGTTTCCGGGATCGCCAGCATGTCGTCGACGATCGGGCTCGACTTTTCGGCGCCGTTTAACTCTGTCGCATCTGCCATGCCGGGCTTCTAGGCCGTGCGGCGGGTTGTCGCCACCCCCGCCCCTTGGTCATCGCTGGCGGCGGGACTGGCGGCGGGCCGGGCGGGGTCAAGCCCTTGCCCCGCCATGCGCGTGCCGCTACCGCCGGCCGCCATGCCCGTGCCCGAGGAGTTCCGAACCGGAAACGGTCCGCCCGTCGCGCTCGTCACCGGCGGCGGGCGCCGGATTGGCGCCGGCTTCGTGCGCGCGCTCGCGGCACAGGGCTGGCGCGTTGCAATCCACGCCCGGCGCTCGACGGCCGATGCCGCCCGGCTCGCTGCCGAGCTCGCTGCGGCAGGCGCGCCCGAGCCTCTCCTCCTCTTTGGCGACCTCGCCCATCCGGATGTGCCCGCGCGGCTTGTGGAGGCCTGCGGCGAGGCGCTGAGGCTGGTCGTCAACAATGCCTCGCTGTTCGAGGAGGACGGCCTCCTCGATTTCACGTCCGCAAGCTGGGTGCGGCATCTCGATGCCAACCTCCGCGCCCCGGCCCTGATCATCCAGGCCTTCGCGCGGGCGCTTGCCAGCGGCGCGTCGGGTCTTGTCGTCAACATCCTCGATGCGAAGCTGCAGGCGATGAACCCCGATTTCTTCTCCTACACGGTCTCCAAGGTGGGGCTCGCAGGTGTGACCGAGATGGCCGCGCGCGCACTCGCCCCCGCCATCCGGGTCAACGGCATCTCGCCCGCCATCACCCTCACCTGGGACGAGGCCGGCGAGGCCCGGGGCGACCCGGTCTCGCTGGCCCGCTTCGAGCAGGCCCACCGGCGCAACCCGCTCGGCCGCGGCGTGACGGTCGGGCAGCTGGCCGCGGCGCTCATGTGGCTCGTCGAGACGCCGACGGTCACCGGCCAGGTGCTCACCCTCGATGCCGGGCAGCGGTTTCTGGGCCTCCCGCGCGACGTCAGCCACCTGGTGGACGACTGAGATGCCGCTCCGCATCGCGCGCCGGCAGATCTTCCTCCACGATCTCGAACTCGAGGCCGACATCGGCTTCCACGCCTTCGAGATCGGCGTGCCGCAGCGCCTGCGGGTGAGCGTGGAGGTGACGATCGACGACGCCTCGGCCCCTTCCGGCGACGAGGCCGACCCGGAATGGAGCTACGAGCGCCTGCGCGACGGGATCCGGGACCTCGTGGTCGGCCGGCGGTTCAACCTGCAGGAAACGGTGGCCGAGGCCATCTGGGCGCTGGTGGTGGCAATGCCGGGCGTCGAGGCCCTGAGTGTCACCGTCTCCAAGCCCGACATCTATCCGGATGCGCGCGAGGTGGGCGTCAGGCTCTCGTCGCACTAGCGCCGGGGCGTCATGCCGGGGCCGGAGAGGGTCGGCGGCACCCGCTGGCGCACCTTCATGGCACGGCGCACCTGCATCAGGCACGCGCATGGGGCCTCTGCACGGGGCAAGGGCGGCACTGGGCCCACAGGGCCAAAGCGGCAAGCCGGGGCGCCCCCCGCAACCCGCCAACCCGCGGGCAACAGGGCATGTGCAAAGCCCGGTCTGCCTCCGGCTACAGCCTTCGGTCGCAGGCGCCGATCTGGCGGCGCATCTCGGCAAAATCGGCCGCAAGGCCCGGATCGCGATCGAGGTCGGGTGGAAGCGCCGGCGGCATGGTGCAGGCCAGCGCGCGCCACACCAGCGTTTGCGGGCGGATTTCGGATGCGGATTCGTCGATGAGGTCGCCAGTTGCCAGCCGCACCGAGGGCGCGGCGCCGGGGCGGCGAAGCACCACGAGCGTCATCGGCCGCCCGTCCTCGGTTGCAAGGAAGAACTGGCTCTCGGATTCGCCCTCCACCGTGCCTGGCACGTGGAAGCCAGCGGTGATCGACCGGATCGCCACCGGTGCGTCAGGGCGACGCACCTCGGCGAGAATGGTGCGCACGGTCGCCTCGAGGTCCGCGCTCCAGCGCAGCTGGCCGGCGGCATTGGCCAGCCGATAGGCATCCCCCGGCACGGCATCGGGCGCATCGTTCAGCTCCGGCACGAGGAAGAGGAGCAGCTCGTCGCCTGCGGCAAGCGGCGGGCGCCCGCGCGGCCCGGCCGGCCCCTGCCAAAGCCAGCGTGCCCTGGCCGGAAGCATGCCCGGTGCCTTCAGCACCGAGACCAGATCGGCCTCAACAAGCACGCGAACTTCGCCCGCCGGCACATCCGGCGCAGAGCGCCTCCCGAGCGGGACCACGCGCCGTGCGGTCGCGCGGACGATCACCGGGCTTGCGATCGAAAGATCGGCAACATCGGTCCAGCTGAGCGGTGCACCCTGCGGCGGCGGCGGAGCCGCCTGCGCGGCAAGACTGGCTGCAAGACAGAGGCCGGCCAGCAGGCCGGGGCGGAGGCGCATGCCGCATCAATAGCCGATTTGCCCGGCCCGGAGGAGGGGGGCTTCCGGCATCGCACTGGCAGCGGGCGGTTTTTTGCGATTGCGAGTCGGCAAGGCTTGCCAGTATGTGCAGGCAAGTCGATTCGCTGGAACGGGAAGCGTACAGGCGGGGGCGATGGTCCCGCGCTGCCGTCCGCTTCCGGCGAATGCCGCGCCGCGGCGCACGAATGCGCGTTGAGGTGCGGGCGAACCGGCGTTTCGGCTGCCGGCCGCAAGGGGGTCGGGCGCAGCCTCGGGGTCGGTCGCAGGTCGGGGCAGGGCCTCTGGGTCTTGCCGGAGTGCGAGGGATGTCCTGCCGGGTGGTCCGCGACGGTCCTGCAGGCGTTGAGGAGGGAGCAGCGACACCGCATGTCGTATCTTGAGCAGAAACCGGTCAGTGCCCGGCAAATGTGGGCCTGGGGCGCGGTGCTCCTGCTGCATGTGTTTCTGGGCTATGCGCTGATCTCCGGCCTCGCGGTCAAGGTCGTCAAGTCGGTCGTCAAGGAAATCGAAACCGTCCAGATCGAGGAGGCCGCTCCTCCGCCCGACGAGCCGCCGCCGCCGCCTCCGAAGATGGAAGACATCCCGCCCTACGTCCCGCCGCCGGACGTGCGGATCGAGACGGCGGCGCCACCGCCGCCTACCATCCAGACCCAATCCCAGGTTGCAACCCCGGAACCTCCGCGGGTCGTGCAGCAGCCCCCGGCACCGCCCCCGCCGCCGGCACCCGAGCCGCGCAAGGTTGTCACCCGTGCGGAGCCCATCGCGCGGACGTTCGAGGTCCGCGAGGACGACTATCCGCCCGCATCGCTCCGTGCCGAAGAGGAAGGTGTGACCGGCGTCTCGGTGGTGATCGGAACCGACGGTCGCGTCAAATCCTGCGAGATCGTGCAGTCGTCCGGGTTCAGCCGGCTTGATGCGCGCGCCTGCGAGATTGCGCAGCGCCGCTGGCGCTTCAAGCCCGCCACCGAGGATGGTCAGCCTGTCGAGTCGACAGCCCGGCGCACCTACCGCTGGCAGATCACCGATGCCCGTCGGTGATGCATCCGGTTTGCCCGTCGGTGATGCATCCGGTTCCGGTCCGGCTCTGCGCCTCCGGCGGGGCTGATGTTCGTCGCTTGTCCTAAGATCATGTCTCAGAGGGGAAATCGAAATGGCTGAAGTCGCTGCCGGGGAAAATCCTTACGGCCTCATTCCCGCGCTCCAGCAGGGCGGCCCGATCGCATGGTTCCTGTTCGCGGTGCTGATCCTCATGTCCATCGCGACCTGGTACATCCTGTTCACCAAGCTCTGGGAACAGCGCAAGATGATGGCTGAGGCCCGAACCCTCGACGACACGGTCTGGAAAGCCAAGTCGCTGCGCGAGGGTGCCAACAAGCTCGATCCCGACTCGGCGTTCCGGCAGCTCGCCGAAGACGGGATGCGCGCCTACGAGCATCACGACGGCAAGCTGACCGACGAAATCGACCGGCACGAGTGGGTGACGATGTCGCTCAACCGAACCAGCGGTCTCATCGGCCACAAGCTCTCCGGTGGCCTGCCGCTCCTTGCCTCGATCGGCTCGACGGCGCCGTTCATCGGTCTGCTCGGCACGGTCGTTGGCATCTACCGTGCGCTCATCAACATCGGGATTGCCGGCCAGGCGTCGATCGACAAGGTGGCCGGCCCGGTCGGGGAAGCGCTCATCATGACCGCTCTGGGCCTTGCCGTCGCGGTGCCCGCGGTGCTGGCCTACAACTGGCTCAACAGCCGCAACAAGGCCGTACTTGAGAAGGTGAACACCTTCGCGAGCGACATCCACGGCTATCTTCTCTCCGGTTCCCGCATGGCGGTGATCCCGGCCAAGCCCGCCGCGCCCGCCACCGCAAAGCCGGCTGCCGCGCCTGCGGCCAAGCCGGCCGAGTAACTCGGCAGGCATGGGCCGGTCGCTCGGCGCCGGGCCGAGCACGGACAAGGAGGAGACACGTCGATGGGCATGAGTGTCGGCGAAGGCGATGACTCGGGGATGATGTCGGAGATCAACACCACGCCGCTCGTCGACGTGATGCTGGTGCTTCTCATCATCTTCCTCATCACCGTTCCGGTCGTCATCCAGGCGGTTCCGGTCAACCTGCCGCAGGTTGCCAACATCCCCACCACCACCAAGCCCGAGAATGTCTCCCTTTCCGTCGACACCAACTGCGACGTCTTCTGGGGCCTGACGCGGTTGGAGTCGAACGACGCGCTGAAGGATCGCGGGGTCGAGTATCTCCTGGCCGAGGTGGAACGGCAGAAGGCAGCCGGAGTCGCCATCGAGCTGCCGGAAGTCCATATCCGGGGCGACGGCGCTGCGGAGTGGCGTTGCCTTGGAGGTCCGATCTCGGCGATGCAGCGCGCCGGCTACCAGAAGATCGGCTTCATCTCCGAACCCCCCGCCGGATCGGTGAGCCGCTGACGGCGCACCGGCACGAGCCAGCCCGAGGAGTCGCACCACATGGGAATGTCGGTTGGAGGCGCAGGCAAGGCCGGTGAGCCGATGGTGGACATGAACACCACTCCGCTCATCGACGTGATGCTGGTGCTCCTCATCATGTTCATCATCACCATCCCGGTGCAGACGCACGCGGTGAAGATCGACCTGCCACCGCCGTCCGACACGCCAATCGACAAGGAGCCTGTGTTCCACAACCTCGAGATCGATTTCCTGAACCAGGTCCTCTGGGATGGTGAGCCGGTCAGCTACGACCAGCTGCGCAGCTATCTGCAGGCGATCGGGCGGCAGCCGACCGACGACCAGCCGGAGATCCGGCTCCGCCCCGACGCCATGGCGCGGTATGAGACGGTCAACCAGGTGATGGCGATCGCCCAGCAGTCCGGCGTGGTGAAGATGGGCTTCGTCGGCAACGAGGCCTATTACTGACCCCCGTTGCGTAGCCTCCCTTGCCCCACGGCGCGTCCGCCACGGTTCACCGCTGGCGGCGCAAGCCCGCTCGGGGCGGGGAGCCTCGCCAAGCTCCTCCTTCGCCTCGCGCAGCTGCCGGGTCTCACGGCCTCCCCGTTGCCCTGCGGGGGATGGCAAATCCGCAGGCCACTCGCGCAAGGCCTGCACGCCTCCCGGCCTCTCCGGTCGCGGATTCCTCCGTTCGCCGGAACCTGTTCCATGCGTGTTCCATGCGGTGCGGGCAGCACCGCAGCGGAGCCCTTGCCCTAACGCTGAGGCCTCACGAGGCAGATGCGGGACCCGAGCCGTCCTCGGCCAGTCTGTTGCGACCACAGTGCGGTGTGCGGGGGTGCCGAGGCCGGGAATGAGGCCGCCACGTCAGGCAGCGGCCGCCGTCTGTGCGCCGAACTGGAGCCTGGCAAGCCGCGCATAAAGTCCGTCGCGGGCGACCAGCTCCTCGTGCCGGCCGATCGCGACGATGCGCCCCTCGTCCATCACCACGATCCGGTCCGCGTCGCGGACGGTCGCCAGTCGATGCGCGATCACAAGGCTGGTGCGGCCCGCCATCAGCCGCTCCAGAGCTTCCTGCACCAGCCGCTCGCTTTCGGCATCGAGCGCTGATGTGGCTTCGTCGAGCAGCAGGATGGGCGCATTCTTCAAGATTGCGCGGGCGATCGCGATCCGCTGGCGCTGGCCGCCGGACAGCCGCACGCCTGCCTCCCCCAGTTCGGTGTCGAGGCCCTGCGGAAGCGCGTGCAGGAACGAGGCCGCGTTTGCAGCCTCTGCTGCGGCCCAGATCTCGGCATCGCTTGCACCCGGCCTGCCATAGGCGATGTTGGCGCGCGCCGTGGTGGCAAACAGCGTTGCCTCCTGGGGCACCACGGCCATGCGGGCGCGGACCTCGGCCGGGTCGGCCTCGCGCAGGTCGACGCCGTCGAGGAATATCCGCCCCCGGACTGGGTCGTAGAAGCGCAGCGCCAGCTGGAAAAGGGTCGACTTGCCGGCCCCCGAGGGACCGACGATCGCGAGGCGTTCGCCGGGGGCCACCTGCAGCGAGAAATCGGCAAGAGCCGCAGTGTCCGGCCGGCTGGGGTAGCGGAACTCCACATGTTCGAATGCCAGCGCACCGCGCGGAGGCACCGGCAGGGGGCGCGGCCGGGGGGGCGCCCGGATCTGCGCTTCGACAGCGAGCAGGTCGCGGATCCGGCCCGATGCGCCCGCAGCGCGCATGAAATCCCCATAGACTTCGGTCAGCGCTCCGAATGCGCCGGCCACAATTGCAGCCGCAAGCACGAAGGCGGTGATGGTCCCGCCGGTCATGTTGCCCTCGATCACGTCGATGGCACCCTGCCAGAGCACCAGCGTGATGGCGCCGAAGGCCAGCACGATGACGACTGCGGTCATGATCGCGCGCACGATGATGCGCCGGCGCGCGGTTGCAAAGGCGGCTTCCGCTGCGCCTTCGAACCGCGCCGCCTCGCGCGCCTCGGCGCCGAAGGCCTGCACCGTCTTGATCGCGCGCAGCACCTCGGCGGCCATCGCTCCCACATCGGCGATCCGGTCCTGGCTCTGGCGCGAGAGCGCCCGCACCCTCCGGCCCATCAGCACGATGGGCCCGATGATGATCGGAATGATGACGAGCAGCAGCCCCGTCAGCTTGGGCGAAAGATAGAAGAGATAGGCAAGCCCGCCGACCCCCATGAAGAGGTTGCGCAGCGCGATGGATGCCGAAGTCGCAACCACCTGCTCGATGACTCCGGTGTCGGCGGTGAGCCGGGAGGCGATCTCGGTCGGCCGGTTCACCTCGAAGAAGGGCGGGTCGAGGTGCACCATGTGTCCCTGGACGGCCTTGCGCAGGTCGGCGACAACACGCTCGCCCACCCAGGAGACGAAGTAGAAGCGGATCGCGGTTGCAACACCCTGCACCGCCACGATTCCCAGGAGGACGTAGAACCAGATGCGGATGTCGTCGCGCCCGCCGCCGCCGAACCCCTTGTCCACCACCCACTTGAAGCCCTGCGGAATGGCGAGCGTTGCGGCTGCCGCCACCACCAGCGCCACGAACGCAGCCGCAAGCTGGGCAGGATAGCGGCGCGCAAACCCCCACAGAAGGGCGAGGTTCGACAGGCGGCGCGGGCCGGGATCCGCGTCTGCCAGCCGCGGCGGGGGCGTGGACGATGCCGGCCGGTCCTCTTCCTGTGTCACGGCCGACTGATAGGCGGCGCAGCCCGGGGGTGACAAGCCGCCCCTTGCCGCAGCAGCTGGCCGCGGCCGGGCCTGCCGGCGGTTGCGCGGGGCCGCAAGGCTGCCTAGCTCGGCGCCATGGCCACGCTGTTCGACCGGCTGTTCGACTCCCACGCCATTGCCGACCTCGGAGGGGGCAGCTGGCTTCTGGCCATCGACCGGGTAATGCTGCACGAGCGCACCGGTGCGGCAGCCCTGCGCGCGCTGAAGGCGGCCGGGCGGCCGATTGTGAACCCGGCCCATGTCTTCGCCGTCATGGACCACATCGTCGATACCCGCCCGGGCCGCGGCGATCAGACCCTGATGCCGGGGGGGCAGGCCTTCATCGCCGAGACGCGCGCTGCAGCGCGCGAGGCGGGCATCACGCTGTTCGATGTGGGCGATCCCGACCAGGGCATCACGCACGTGATCTCCCCCGAGCTCGGGATCGTGCTGCCCGGGCTCACGCTCGTCGCGCCCGACAGCCATACCTGCACCCAGGGCGCCTTCGGAGCGCTCGCGTTCGGGATCGGCAGCTCGGAGGCCGAGCATGCGCTGGCCACCGGCACGCTGCGTGTTGCCCGGCCGCGGACCATGCGCGTCACCATCTCGGGCCGCCTGCGGCAGGGTGTGACGGCCAAGGATCTCGCGCTGCACATCATCGCCCGCCACGGCGCTGGCGGCGGGGCCGGCCATGCGGTCGAATATGCCGGGCCGGCCGTGACAGCGCTCGCGATGGAGGCGCGGATGACGCTTTGCAACATGGCAACCGAGTTCGGGGCCTTCACCGCGCTCGTTGCACCCGATGAGACGACCTTGGCCTTCCTCGAGGGGCGCCGCCACGCGCCGAAGGGCGACCTGTGGCAGCAGGCGCTGGCCTGTTGGCAGGGCCTGCGGTCCGATCCGTCGGCCCGCTTCGACCGCGAGCTTGCCGAGGATGCCGCAGCTGTCGCGCCGATGATCAGCTGGGGTACCAGCCCGCAGCACAGCGTGCCGCTGACCGGCCATGTGCCGACGGCTGCCGAGGCCGCGCTTCCCGCCGAAACCCATGCCCGCGCGCTCGCCTACATGGGCCTCGCGCCCGGCCAGCCGCTGCTCGGCCTGCCCATCGATGGCGCCTTCATCGGCTCGTGCACCAACAGCCGCCTTGCCGACCTCCGCCGGGCCGCAGAGCTTCTAAAGGGCCGCCGGGCTGCCCCAACGGTCAGGGCGATGGTGGTGCCCGGCAGCCAGCGGGTGAAGCGCGAGGCCGAAGCCGAGGGGCTCGACCGGATCTTCAGGGCCGCGGGCTTCGAATGGCGCGAGAGCGGCTGCTCGATGTGCTTCTTCGCCGGCGGCGAGAGCTTCGGCCCCGGGGAGCGGGTCGTCTCGTCGACCAACCGGAACTTCGAGAGTCGGCAGGGCCCCAACACGCGCACCCACATCACCAGCCCCGAGGTGGTGGCGGCAAGCGCGGTCGCCGGCCGGATCGCCGCGCCCTGGGCGCTTGGCTGATGCCCGAGCCATTCCGCAGGCTGACCGCACCCGCCCTGCCGTTCTGGCAGGACAATGTGGATACCGACATCATCATTCCCTCCCGCGAGATGAAGGGAACGGGCAAGACCGGACTTGCCGGCGGCCTGTTTGCCAACCGCCGCTATGCCGACCCGGTGGCCCGGACACCAGACCCGGACTTCCCGCTCAACCGTCCGGAGTTCGAGCATGCCCGGATCTGGCTTGCGGGCGCCAATGTCGGCTGCGGCTCCAGCCGCGAACATGCGGCCTGGGCGCTTGCCGAATATGGCTTCCGCGCCGTGATCGCGCCCTCTTTCAACCCGATCTTCTTCGGCAACTGCGTGCGCAACGGCATCGTGCCGGTGGTCCTGCCGCAGGAGGTGGTCAGGCGGCTCGGCTCGCCGGTCACCGTCGATCTCGAGGCGATGACCGTGCGCGGCGCCGACGGTCAAATCCATGCCTTCGCGCTGGCAGACGAGGCACGCACCATGCTGCTGGAGGGGCGCGATCCGGTCGAGCTGACCCTGAAACACGCGCCGGCCATCGCCGCCTGGCACGCGGAGGACCGCCAGCGGCGCCCCTGGGCCTGGCTTCCCGGCGCCGTGGCCTGAAGAAGTCCCCGGTCTGCCCGGATCAGGCCCCGGGGGATCGGGCCGCCGAGGCGCCTGCCGCGCCTCAGTAGACGAACATCGGCAAGCCCTCGACCCGGTTGAGCCGGGGCCGGTAGGCCTGCGCATCGAACAGCCGCGCCACATCGACCCGGCGCGCACCCTGCATGATCACCCCGATCTCCGAGGACGTATAATTTCCATCGATCAGCGCCACCATCCGCCCGTGCCGGCCTTCCTCGAGCAGCTGCACCGCGAGCGCGCCAAAGGCGAAGCCCACCATCCGGTCGAGCGCATCCGGCTCGCCAGCACGCATGAGATAGGCCAGTTCCTGGACGATCGCGCCGAGCCCTGCCTCCGCGTGCAGCAGCCGGGCAATCTGCCGGCCGATGCCGAGCCCGGCCCGCTCCGAGGCGGAGGCGTCGAGGTTGGCTTCCGCCATCCCCTCGATCCGCGCGCCTTCCGACACGACAAGAATGGCATAGCCCTCGGGGTTGGTCGCCCGGTCGTCGGCGAGCATCGGCAGCAGCCGCTCCGGCACCACCGGAACCTCGGCAATGGCCGTGCGGTCCACCTGGGCGAGAAAGCCTGCAAGGAGCGCCGTCTCGCCCGACCGGCGGCCGAACAGCTCGACAATAGCCACCCGCTCGTGGCTCGCGCAGGTGGTCCGCAACGCGTTGATCGCAGCGACAGAGCGCGAGACGGCCGTCGCAAAGCCGATTGCATAGTCGGTGCCGAACACGTCGTTGTCCATCGTCTTGGGCACTGCGACCACGGGCACGCCGAGCCGGTGGAAATGCACCGCGGACTGCAGAGTCCCGTCGCCGCCCAGCACCACCAGCGCATCGAGCCCGAGCCGCTCCAGAAGGCCGAGCACGGCTTGCGTGTGATCGCCGCTGTCGCGCGTCGGGTCGAAGCGGGAGGTGTGGAGAATGGTCCCGCCGCGGCGGTCGATCCCGCGCACTTCGGCCCGGCCGAGCGGCATGACCAGCCCCTCGGCCAGAGGGTCGGCGCTGTGTGCGGCATCCACCACGCCCTTCCACCCGCGCCGCAGGCCCAGCACCTCGTGGCCGCCCTCACAGGCATTGAGCACGACCGAGCGGATGCAGGCATTGAGCCCGGGCACATCGCCTCCGCCTGTCAGGATGCCGATGCGCACGGAGGCTTGCCGGCCTCAGGCGGCGGGCAGCGCGTCGAGCCGGCCCTCCTGCCCCATGGCCCGGTCGAGGTTCCGCACGATCGCCTCGAAGAACATCTCGGTGGTAAGCCAGGGCTGGTCCGGCCCGATCAGCAGCGCAAGATCCTTTGTCATCTCGCCGCCCTCCACCGTCTGGATGCAGACCCGCTCGAGAGTTTCGGCAAAATGGGTGACCTCGGGCGTGCCATCGAGCTTGCCGCGGTGCTTCAGACCGCCCGTCCAGGCAAAGATCGAGGCAATCGGGTTGGTTGAGGTCTGCTTGCCCTGCTGGTGCTGGCGGTAGTGCCGGGTGACAGTGCCGTGCGCAGCTTCCGCCTCGACGGTCCGGCCGTCCGGGGTCATCAGCACCGAGGTCATCAGGCCAAGCGAGCCGAAGCCCTGCGCCACCATGTCGGACTGCACGTCGCCGTCATAGTTCTTGCACGCCCAGACAAACCTTCCCGACCATTTGAGC
The DNA here is from genome assembly GCA_937995515.1 of uncultured Sphingomonadaceae bacterium. Lineage (GTDB taxonomy): Bacteria > Pseudomonadota > Alphaproteobacteria > Sphingomonadales > Sphingomonadaceae > Thermaurantiacus. Next base: position 55,010 of record CALKJZ010000002.1, read on the forward strand.
GCCGAGGCGACGAGGTCGTCGATCAGCCGGTGCTGATACTCGATCCCGGCCTTCTCGAATGCAGCGCGGAACTCCTTCTCGTAGATCTCCTCGAACAGATCCTTGAACCGCCCGTCATAGGCCTTGAGGATCGTGTTCTTGGTGGAAAGATAGACGGGCCAGCCACGCGCAAGCCCGTAGTTCATGCAGGCGCGTGCGAAATCGCGGATCGAATCATCGAGGTTGTACATTCCCATCGCAACGCCGGGCGAGGGAAACTGGAACACCTCGTGTTCCAGCGTCTCCGACCCGTCTTCCGCGACCCACCTGATCGTCAGCGAGCCCGGGCCCGGCACCCGGAAATCCGTGGCGCGATACTGGTCCCCGAAGGCATGGCGGCCCACGACGATCGGGTCCGTCCAGCCAGGGATCAGGCGCGGCACGTTGGAAATCACGATCGGCTCCCGGAACACCACGCCGCCCAGGATGTTGCGGATGGTGCCATTGGGGCTTTTCCACATCTTCTTGAGGCCAAACTCGGCCACCCGGGCCTCGTCGGGCGTGATGGTCGCGCATTTCACGCCCACCCCATGCTCGCGGATGGCATGGGCCGCCTCCACCGTCACATGGTCATTGGTGCGGTCCCGCTCCTCGATGCCGAGGTCGTAGTAGAGGAGCTCGATGTCGAGATAGGGCAGGATCAGCCGCTCGCGGATCCACTGCCAGATGATCCGGGTCATCTCGTCGCCGTCCATCTCGACGACCGGCCCCTTGACCTTGATCTTCGTCATGCTGTCCCTGTCTGCTCGCGCATGCTCCGGCTCTTAAGCGGGTGGCAGCAGGGCGGCAAGCGCATCGAGCCCATCGAGCAACCTCACATGGTCCAGCACCTCGCGCGCGGCGAACCCCTCGGCGACGAGGTGGCGCAGAAGGGCAAGAAACGGGATCCAGAAGTCGCGATCGCCCATCAGCCAGACCGGCCGCTCGTGCAGCCGCAGGTTGCGCCACGAAAGGATCTCGACAAGCTCGTCGAGCGTGCCGAGCCCGCCGGGAAGGGCGAGCACGGCGTCGGCCTCGGCAAACATGGCGGCCTTGCGCGTGTGCAGCGAATCGACGACCCGCAGGTCCGCACACAGCGGCTCGGCGACCTCCCAGTCCTTCAGGAACGCCGGGATCACCCCGGTTGCCGCGCCGCCCGCCCCGATCGCGCTGCGGCCGATCGCGCCCATCAGCCCCAGCGCGCCGCCACCATAGACCAGCCGCACCCGCCGTTCAGCCAGAAGCGCGCCGACAGCCCGCGCGAGCGCTGCGTGGCAGGGCGCCGCGCCGCTGCGCGAGCCGCAGAAGACCAGCAGCCGGCGGACCGGTCCCGCCGCAGCCGCAGCCGGTCGGGCAGGCGAATCGAGAGGGTGGGAAGGCGCGCGCGAGGGCATTGCCCATGCTCTGCCGCGGCTGCGGACACCCCGGCAAGGGCCGTGTTGGCAAGGGCCGTCTTCCATGCCCTCGTGCGCCTCCCACGTCCCGGCCGGCGCCGGAGTGCGCCAACTTGCCCGTTGCGAAAGCGACAGCGCGCTGCCAGATGCGTCGCTCGGATAACCAAGGGTGCTTTGATGGCCTCAGATGCAAAGATCATCTCGGCAGCTGGCGGCAGCCCGGAGGGTGCCGATGTTCGCCGTCGCGATTTCATCTATATCGCCACGGGTGCGTTCGGCGCGGTGGGTGCCGCTGCGGTCGTCTGGCCGATGATTCACCAGATGAACCCCTCGGCCGACGTGCTCGCGCTCGCGACGACCGAGGTCGACATTTCCTCCATCCAGCCCGGCCAGGCGATCAAGACGGTCTGGCAATCGAAGCCGGTCTTCGTGCGCAACCTCACCCAAGCCGAGATCGATGCGGCCAAGGCGGTCGACGTCTCCACGCTGCGGGACCGGGAAACCCTCGAGCAACGCACCCAGCCAGGCCGGCTCAACTGGCTCATCACGCTAGGGGTGTGCACCCATCTCGGTTGCGTTCCGCTCGGGGCTGCCGAGGGCGAGAACAAGGGCGATTTTGGCGGCTATTTCTGCCCCTGCCACGGCTCGCACTACGATACCGCCGGGCGCATCCGCCGCGGCCCGGCGCCGACCAACCTCGTCGTGCCGCCGGTCACCTTCAAGTCCGATACCCTTGTCGAGATAGGATGAGGCGATGAGCTTTCCCTGGGCACAGCAGTACGAACCCAAGACGGAGTTCACTCGCTGGCTTGACAGCCGGCTCCCGCTTCCGCGCTTCGTGTGGAACGCCGTTGGCCCGGGCTATCCGGTGCCGCGCAACATCAACTATTTCTACAACTTCGGTGTGCTTGCGGGCGTGGCCCTGATGGTCCAGATCATCACCGGCATCATTCTTGCCATGCACTATTCCGCGCACGTCGATACCGCGTTCGACAGCATCCAGCACATCATGCGCAATGTGAACGAAGGGTGGCTCTTCCGGTTCCTACACATGAACGGTGCGAGCTTCTTCTTCATCGTTGTCTACATCCACATCTTCCGCGGCCTCTACTACGGGTCCTACAAGGCGCCGCGGGAAGTTGTGTGGATGCTCGGCGTCGTCATCCTGCTGCTCATGATGGCAACCGCCTTCATGGGCTATGTGCTCCCCTGGGGGCAGATGAGCTTCTGGGGCGCGCAGGTGATCACATCGCTTTTTTCGGCCATCCCGCTTGTGGGCGAAAGCATCCGCATGTGGCTGGTTGGCGGGTTCGCGCCCGACAACGCGACAATCACCCGCTTCTTCTCGCTGCACTACCTTTTGCCATTCGTGATCTTGGGCGTCGTCATCCTCAAGGTTTGGGCGCTCCACATTCCGGGGTCGACCAATCCGACGGGGATCGAGGTGCAGGGGCCACAAGATACGCTCCCGTTCCACCCCTATTTCACCGCAAAGGACTTTTTCTCTCTTACGATCTATCTCATCTTCTTTGCGGCCGTGAGCTTCTTCCTGCCCAATGCGCTTGGCCACCCCGACAACTACATCCCGGCCAACCCGCTCTCCACCCCTGCGCACATCGTGCCGGAATGGTATCTGCTGCCCTTCTACGCGATCCTGCGGGCGTTCACGGCCGACTTCATCATCTCGGCCAAGCTTTGGGGCGTGATCGCGATGTTCGCATCGATCATCCTCCTCTTCTTCCTGCCGTGGCTTGATTCCTCGAGGGTGAAGTCCGCCTCCTACCGGCCCATCTACCGCTGGTTCTTCTGGCTGCTCGTCATCGACGTGTTCATCCTCGGCTGGGTGGGCGCCATGCCGGCCGAGGAGCCGTGGGTGCGGATCGGGCAGGCGGCCACCGCCTACTACTTTGCCCACTTCCTCATCATCTTGCCCATTGTCTCGATGATCGAGACCCCGCGCCGGCAGCCGAACAGCATCGCCGAGGCCGTGCTTGGGCCCGAGGCCGTGCGCGCCCGCCCGGCAAGCCGCCCGGCCGAGGGCGGCTTCGGCGGCGCCATGCCGCAGCCGGCCGAGTGATCGGGCGCACGAATAAGGAAAGGCCGCGAAGATGACCCGCTGGATCAGCCTTGGTGCCGGCTTTGTGTTCGTGTTCGTCCTGCTCGTGGCGTTCTTCGCGCCGCGCGAGGCCACCGAGCCCGATCCGCTGAAGGCGCTCCACCTGAAGCCTCGCAACGTCCAATGGCAGCACGACGGTCCGCTGGGCTTCGGTGTCCTTGGCACGTTCGACCGGGCGCAGCTGCAGCGGGGCTACCAAGTCTACACGGAGGCCTGCTCGGCGTGCCACGGCCTGCGCTATGTTGCGTTCCGCAACCTCGAGGCGCTTGGATTTTCCGAGCCCGAGGTGCGCGCCATCGCGCGCCAGCGTCAGATTGCCGATCTCGACCCCAACACGGGCGAGGAGATCACCCGGCCCGGCCTGCCGTCGGATCACTTCCCGTCCCCCTATCCGAACGAAACGGCTGCCCGGGCTGCCAACAACAACGCCTACCCGCCCGACCTGTCGCTCATCGTCTCCGCGCGGGCCGGCGGTCAAAAATATATCTACTCGCTTCTGACCGGGTATCAGCCAGCCCCTCCCGGCTTCCAGGTCACGCCGGGCCTGCACTACAATCCCTATTTTCACAGCGTGCAGATCGCGATGCCGCCGCCGCTGATGCCCGGCCGGGTGGAATATGCCGACGGCACCGAGGCAACTGTCGAACAGATGGCCGCGGACGTGACCGCCTTCCTGCGCTGGGCGGCCGAGCCCGAGCTCGAAGCAAGGCGGCGCATGGGGCTTGCTACCATCGGCTTCCTCATCATCCTCTCGGTGCTCGCATACGCGACCTACCGGCGGGTGTGGGCCGGGGTTCCGCACTGAGCAGCTGAGCCCTGCGGAACCCGGCTGGGCGGGCGCGAGGGGTATCATGAGCGGCCTGATCGGCGAGCTCATACGGGCGATCCCCGATTTCCCGGAGCCGGGGGTCACGTTTCGCGACCTCACCCCGCTCATCGCCGATCCAGCGGGCCTTCGCGCCACGATTTCCGCGCTTGCGAGCCTTGCCGTGCCCCCGTTCGACCGTGTGGCCGGCATCGAGGCGCGGGGATTTCTGTTCGCAGCCCCGCTTGCCCATGCGCTGGGCTCGGGCGTCATCCTGCTGCGCAAGGGCGGCAAGCTTCCCGCTGCCACCATCGGGCTTGATTATGCGCTCGAATATGGAACGGACCGGCTGGAAATGCACGCCGATGCCGTGGCGCCGGGCATGCGCGTGCTGCTCGTCGACGATGTGCTGGCAACCGGCGGCACGGCCGAGTCCGCGGCCGCGCTGATCCGCCGCGCGAAGGGAGAGGTCATAGCGGCGCTCTTCGTCGCCGAGATTGTCGCGCTCGGCGGCCGGGCGCGCCTTCGGGCCGCGGGCATCGAACCGCGCAGCCTGCTCACCTATTGAGCGTGACCGCCGACCCGCCGGGGGGCCTGCGTGAAGGCGCCCCAGTCGGCCCGTGCCTGCCGGGTTGCGACGAGAAGCGACAGCTCGGCATCGAGCACCTTCAGCTTCTCCGCGTTGCGGGCGAGCAGGGCAAGGCGCACCACGCCCACATCTTCGCGGTTCGGGAGTATGTGCAGGCCGTCCACGACCGTCTCGAGCATCAGGCGATCCTCGGGGTAGACGGGGGCTTTCCAGCGGATCCGCTCCACCCCCGGCGAGCCGATGAGCGCCACGGGATTGGCGCGCATGTCGTCGACGATCAGCCGCATCAGCAGCGCGCATGTCAGCCAGCCCGAGAGCGCAAGCCCGGTGAAGAACGGATGGCCGGCGGCACCTTCATCCGAAAGGTGGAACGGCTGCGGGTCGTATTTCTGCGCGAAGCTTATGGCCTCGTGGCGGCTCGCCCACGTGGGGCCAAGCCGCTGCCTGTCGCCGATCGCGAAATCCCGAAACGTCCGCATGCGCCCGATTACGGCGCGGGTGCAACCTTGTTGCGCAGACTTCCCGCCCTGCCGTGCCTCATCTAGCTTGCGCGCATGGCGCCGCGCATCATGGGCATTCTCAATGTCACGCCCGACAGTTTTTCCGATGGAGGCCGGCTTGTCTCGGTCGATGCGGCGATCGAGGCCGGCGTGGCGCTCCACAGGGCCGGTGCGGCCATCGTCGATGTGGGCGGGGAGAGCACACGGCCCGGGGCCGCGCCTGTGTGCGAATCCGAGGAGCTCCGCCGGGTGCTCCCGGTGGTCGAGGGCCTTGTGGCAGCCGGAGTGCCGGTCTCGATCGATACCATGAAGCCGGGCGTGATGGCGGCCGCAACGGCCGCCGGCGCGACCATGATCAACGATGTGACAGCGCTCGGCTTCGCGCCCGAAAGCGCGGCCATTGCCGCTGCAAGTGGCGCCGAGGTCGTGCTCATGCACATGCAGGGCCGGCCGCAGACCATGCAGCAAGCTCCCGCCTATGCCGATGTGGTGGCGGAGGTTGCGGCTTATCTCTCCGGGCGGATCGCCATGGCCGAAGCCGCCGGTATCCCGCGCGCACGCATCATCGCCGACCCGGGCATCGGCTTCGGCAAGGCGCTCGCGCACAATCTCGCCCTTCTTCGCAATCTGCCCCGCCTCGGGGAACTCGGCGTGCCGCTGATGGTGGGCGCAAGCCGCAAGTCGCTCATCCCGGCGATCGCCGGCCCGGCCGAGCCGCGCGAGCGGCTGGGCGGCAGCCTTGCGCTCGCGCTCCATGCGGCTGCGGCCGGCGCCGCCTGGGTGCGAGTGCACGATGTGGCAGAGACCGCGCAGGCGCTCGCCGTGTGGGCCGCGGTGCAGCCGGGCTGAGCCCTCCCACTTTGCCGCACTCGCACGGCACCGCCCCCGCCCCTAGATGCGCGCCATGGCAGATCCTGCGACCCTGTCCGGCCGGCTGACCCGCTTTGCCAGGGTCGGCGCCAATCTTGGCGGCTTTGCTGCTGGCGTGGCCGCCACGCGGGCGGCGGGCAGACCGCTCGACGATCCGCGCAACGCGCAGGAACTTCGCCGCGTCCTCGGCGGCCTCAAGGGCCCGGTGATGAAGATCGCCCAGGTTCTCGGCAACATCCCCGATGCCGTGCCGCCTGAATATGCTTCCGAACTGGCCAAGCTCCAGGCCGATGCCCCGCCCATGGGCCCGGCGTTCGTCAGGCGGCGCATGACCGGCGAACTGGGGCCGGACTGGCAGGCCCATTTCGCCGACTTTCCGCTCGAAGCGGCCGCTGCGGCCTCCCTCGGGCAGGTGCACAAGGCAAGGCTTGCGTCGGGGCAGACGGTGGCCGTGAAACTCCAATACCCCGACATGGGGTCGGCCGTGGAAGCCGATCTCGGCCAGATGGACCTGCTGCTCTCGATCTTCCGAAGGATCGACCGGTCGATCGACACGAGCGAGATCCGCGACGAGATCGCGGCCCGCCTGCGCGAGGAGCTGGACTATGACCGCGAGCGTCGGCATCTTTCGCTTTACCGGGAAATCCTCGCCGATCGGCCCGAAGTCCGTGTTCCTGCGCCCATCAATGCGCTGTGCACGCCGCGCCTTCTCACGATGGAATGGGTGGAGGGCTGCAAGCTGCTCGGCTTGCGCGACGCGCCGCTCGAGGTCCGCAACCGCCTTGCCCGCGCGCTGTTCCTCGCCTGGTACCAGCCGCTCTACCGCTATGGGGTGATCCACGGCGATCCGCACCTTGGAAATTACACGGTCGCCGATGCCGAGGCCGGCATCATCAACCTCCTCGACTTCGGTTGCGTGCGCATTTTCCCGCCGCATTTCCTGACGGGCGTCAACGAGCTGTTCCACGCCATCGAAACCGCCGACGACGACCGCGCGGCCCACGCCTTCGAGCTGTGGGGCTTCCGCAACCTCACCCGCGAGATCCGCAACACCATCCTCGTCTGGGCGAAGTTCCTCTACGGTCCGCTGCTCGACGATCGCGTCCGCCCCATCGATCTGGAAGGCCGGCCCGGCGAATACGGCCGCGCAACCGCCTTCCGGGTGCACCAGGAGCTGAGGCGGCTTGGCACCGTCACGATCCCGGCCGAGTTCGTGTTCATGGACCGGGCCGCCGTGGGCCTCGGTGGGGTGTTCATCCAGCTCGGCGCCGAGCTCAACTGGTCGCAGATGTTCCGCGAGCTGATCGCGGGCTTCGACGAAGCAGGGCTCGCGGCCCGGCAAGCCAGGGCTCTTGCACGTTCCGGCTTGGCAAGCGCGCCCGCCGGCGGATAAGGCAGACAGAGGGGACAGGGACAAGGCACATGACGGAGTTCGACAGGCTCGACGAGGAGAACCGGGCAACCTACGCGATCTTTCTCAACCTGCTCAAATGGTCGCTCGTGCTGATTGCGTTGGTGCTCATCGGGCTTGCCGTTTTCACCATCTGAGCCGCGAACAGGGGGGCAAAAGCCCATGAAGATCGCCGTGGTGCGCGAGACCGCACCCTTCGAGCGCCGGGTGGCTGCAACACCCGAGTCGGTCAAAAAGCTGATAAAGCTGGGCGCAAGCGTGGCCGTGGAGGCGGGTGCGGGCGCCGCGGCCAATCTCGCCGATGCCCTTTATGCTGAGGCCGGGGCGGCTGTTGCATCCCGCGCCGCTGTGCTGGAGAGGGCAGACCTCGTGCTTGCGGTGCAGGGGCCGGATCCGGCCGAACTGTCCGAGGGCGCGATCCTTGCCGCATCGCTCCAGCCCTACCAGAACCGGGAGCGCATCGCTGCCTATGCCGCGCGCCATGTGGAGGCGCTGGCCATGGAGTTCATCCCGAGGCGGCTCAGCCGCGCGCAGTCGATGGACATTCTCTCGAGCCAGGCCAACCTTGCCGGCTACAAGGCCGTGATCGACGCCGCCGAGGCCTATGGCCGGGTGTTTCCGATGCTGATGACCGCCGCCGGCACCGTCTCGGCCGCGCGCGTGTTCGTGATGGGCGTCGGCGTTGCCGGCCTGCAGGCGATCGCAACCGCGCGTCGGCTTGGCGCGGTGGTCTCGGCAACCGACGTCCGGCCGGCCACGCGCGACGAGATCATCTCGGCCGGCGGCAAGCCGATCTTCGTCGAGGACGAGGAGACGGCTGACGCCGAAACCGAGGGCGGCTATGCCCGCGAAATGTCGGAGGCCTACAGGGCCAAGCAGGCCGCGCTCGTGTCCGAGACCATCGCGAGGCAGGATATTGTCATCACCACGGCGCAGATCCCCGGCCGGCCGGCGCCGCGGCTGGTCTCTGCCAGCCAGCTCGCCACCATGCGGCCCGGCTCGGTGCTGGTCGACCTTGCGGTCGAGACGGGCGGCAATGTCGAGGGCTCGGTGCCCGGCGAGACGGTGGTGACGGCCAATGGTGTCATCATCATCGGCCACCGCAACTATCCGAGCCGGGTGGCGGAAGCGGCGAGCGCGCTCTTCAGCCGCAACCTCGCCAACTTCGTCGAAACCTTCTGGGACCGGGAAAAGGGCGCGCTCAGCCTGAAGGATGGCGACGAGATCATCGAGGCGATCCGCGTCACCCGCGGCGGGCGCATCGTCCACCCGGCGCTGCAGGGCTGAGGGCGATGGGCGCCACCCTGCCTTCCCGGCCCGCCGTTCGGCGCGGTCTTCGGGCCTTCGGCGCACAGCGCCCCGAAGCCCTGCCCACCGCACCCGCGCCTGGCCCCGCGCGACCTGTGCGCTTCCTCCTGCCCTGCGGCCAGCAAAGGCGACTGTCATGGATTTCATCACCACGCTCACCATCTTCGTGCTGTCCTGTTTCGTCGGCTACTATGTCGTCTGGTCGGTCACGCCGGCGCTTCACACGCCGCTCATGTCGGTTACCAACGCGATCTCCTCGGTCATCATCGTCGGCGCACTGATCGCCGCGGCCTCGACCGGCTCCGACATTGCCCGCTACCTCGGGCTGCTCGGCGTGGTGCTGGCCTCGGTCAACATCTTCGGTGGCTTCGCCGTCACCGAGCGGATGCTCGCCATGTACAAGAAGAAGGAGCGGAAATGACAGCGGCCAGCGCCGGCGGCCGGCAGGCCGACCGCCGGCTGCGCGGGCCGATGCCTGCCAGCGGAGGGAAGGGGCCGCGCCCCTTCGAACAGAGGGACTGACCACATGCACGATGCCGCCGTTCCAGCCTGGGCGCTGCTTGCCTATCTCGTTGCCGGGGTCTTCTTCATCCTCGCGCTGCGCGGCCTCTCCAGCCCCGAGACCAGCCGCGCGGGCAACCGCTTCGGCATGATCGGCATGATCATCGCGGTCGCCACCACGCTCATCAAGACGGGGCTTGCCTCGCTTCCGGAAATCGGAGTCGCCGTGCTGGTCGGCGGCGCGATCGGCCTCGTGATCGCCCGCCGCATCGCGATGACGGCGATGCCGCAGCTCGTGGCCGCCTTCCACTCGCTCGTGGGGCTTGCCGCCGTCCTCGTCGCGGCTGCCGCCTTCCTTGCGCCGGCCTCCTTCGATCTTGTCGATCCGACGGGCGCGATCCTTGCCGCCTCGCGGCTGGAGATGGCGCTTGGCGCTGCGATCGGCGCCATCACCTTCTCCGGCTCGGTGATCGCCTTTGCCAAGCTCAATGGCAACATGTCGGGTGCGCCCATCCTGCTGCCCTCCCGCCATGTCATCAACCTTGGAACGCTTGCCGCAATCCTCGTCCTGTGCGGCCTGTTCGCCTGGTCGCCCTCTGCCGGCGCCGGCGACGGCACGCTCCTCTGGATCATCATGGCGCTCGCCTTCGTCGTCGGCTTCCTGCTCATCATCCCCATCGGCGGGGCCGACATGCCGGTCGTCGTCTCGATGCTCAACAGCTATTCCGGCTGGGCGGCGGCGGCCATGGGCTTCACGCTGCAGAATACGGCGATGATCATCACCGGCGCGCTCGTCGGATCGGCCGGCGCCATCCTGTCCTACATCATGTGCAAGGCCATGAACCGCAAGTTTCTTTCCGTCATCGCAGGTGGCTTCGGGGGGGATGCCGTGGTGGCGGGCGCTGCCAAGACCGACCGGCCCTGGAAGCGCGGCAGTGCCGACGATGCCGCCTTCATCATGAAGAATGCGGAAAAGGTCATCATCGTGCCCGGCTATGGCATGGCGGTCTCGCAGGCGCAGCATACGCTGCGCGAGATGGCAGACACGCTCAAGAAGGAGGGGGTGGAGGTGAAATATGCCATTCACCCTGTCGCCGGGCGTATGCCGGGGCACATGAACGTGCTGCTCGCCGAGGCCAATGTCCCCTATGACGAGGTGTTCGAGCTGGAGGATATCAACAACGAGTTCGCGCAAGCCGATGTCGCCTTCGTGATTGGCGCCAACGACGTGACCAACCCCGCGGCGCGCGAGCCCGGCTCGCCCATCTACGGCATGCCGATCCTCGACGTGGACAAGGCCAAGACGGTGCTCTTCATCAAGCGCAGCATGGGCGGCGCCGGCTATGCCGGCATCGACAACGACATCTTCTATCGCGACAACACCATGATGCTGCTGGGCGATGCCAAGAAGATGACCGACGAGATCGTCAAGGCGCTCGCCTGAGGCGCCTGCATCGCCCGTGCGCGCTCATCGCGGGCGGTGCTGGCTGTCACCGCCCTCGGTGATGCAGATGACCTCCCCCGGTTCCAGCACGTCGGCCGTATGCCAGACCCCGGCCGGGATCAGCACCGCCTCGCCGGCCGCCGCCTCGATCACGCCGCAGCCGTGGCAGTGGAAGCGGATCCGGCCCGAGAGCATCACGATCAGCTCGTCGCCGCGCGGGTGCATTTCCCAGCCCGTCCAGTCCGCCGTCTCGGCGATGCGGGCGACCATCCGCCCAGTGCCCAGGATCGGCGGCATGTTGTGCCAGAAATCGGCCGCCATGGGAACGATGGTGGCCCTTGCGGTGTCGGCGAGATGCACGACCGCGCGGTCGAGATCGATTTTCTGCAGCGCCACCGGCGGCCCGCCGCTCAGCCCGAGATGAGGCAGGCGATCCCGGCGCGGATGGCCACCTCCACGAGCTGCGGGTCGTCGATGGCGCGCAGCCGTTCGAGCGCTTCGCGCGGGGTCATGCGCACAAGATCCTCCCGCCGCAGACCGGTTGCGCGCTGGAGGTTGCGCAGCTGCCGGTGCGTCACCTTGGGGGCGATGTCCCGCGCCATGCAGGCGGCCTGCCGCTCCGGCACGCCCGCATCGCGCAGCGCGGCGCGCAGCTCGGCTTCCTTCGACGTGGCGCAGGCAGCCAGCAGCAGCGTGGCGCCCACCAGCCCCCCGACAGTCGCAGGACATGGACTCGCTTTGCGCATGCCTCCTCCTCCTGCACCGGCTCTGGCGAAAGACCGGCCGGAGGGCGCCTGGTGGGCCGGCACGGCTGCATCGCGCCTGAACGGCTGCCCGAGGGGTCCTGCCATCGGCTATTGCGCCCTGGCGCGCGCGGGGAATGCGAAGGTTTTGATGCACGATCTGCCGGCTGCGGCCAGCACGCCCACCGTGCGCGGGTTGGCCTCGCCGACGATCCGCGCCATGGCCTGTGGCACGGGCAGCTCGCGCAGGCTCGTCTTGATCGTCTTCACATAGCGGCCGAGCTCGCGCAGCTCACCGATGCTGAGGCGGGGGGCGATTTCATCGGAAAGGCACTGGGCCTGCTCGGCGGAAAAGCCGGCCTCGCGCAGCTCTCTGCGCAGTTCGTTGCGCTTCACCACCGGCACGCAGGCCGACAGAAGCATCAGTGCAACAGCGCCGGCGAATAATGTGCGCCCCATGGCTGTCTCTCCCAGCCGCGCCTTCCCGCGGCCGCATTCCCGGTCTAGCAGGCGCGTACACCAACGCAATGACCCGGCTTGCCCCCCCGCCCCGTCCGCGTCTCTACCGCCCCGCCATGGGAGCCATGGAAACCCTGTGGCGCCGGCAGATCCTCCCCTATCCCGATCTCGATTTTGCCCGCATCGTGGCCGACGCCGAGCGCCAGACCGGTCTTGCCGATCATGGCGACCGGACCTTCTTCGATGCGCAACTTGCAGTGCTCCTGCCGGCGCTCCGCGAAGAGGCACGGCTCAACACGCTGGGAGACCTGTTTGCGCACGGCAATCTCCTGAAGCTGGTGATGGAGCGGCTGCGCGCCGTGGAGCTGTTCAAGCGCCACCCCGAGATCCGCCGGATCGAACTGGCGCCGCCCGTTATCGTGGTCGGGCCCATGCGCTCGGGCACGACGCGGCTGCAACGGCTTCTGGCGAGCGTTCCGGGGTTTACCGCGCTGCGCCTCTACGAGGTGGTGTTCCCCGTGCCCGGCCGCCGCGAATTCGCCGCCCGCGCGGCCGGCCGGCCCGATCCGCGGATCGTGGCGACCGATCGCATGTATCGGTTCCTGTGGTGGCTGAACCCTGCCAACCGCTGGATCCACCCGACCGGACCGATGGAGGTGGACGAGGAACTGGCCATGCTCGAGCAGAGCTGCGCGGGCTCGCAGATCGAGGCGCAGCGCCGCGTGCCGAGCTTTGCCCGCCACTGCGAGGCGACGGACCAGGCGGAAAGCTGGCGCTACCTGCGCGACCTTCTGAAGCTGCGCACCTGGTTCACGGGCACCGATCCGGCGCTGCCCTTCGTGCTCAAGACCCCGCAGTCGATGCAGGATCTGGCAGCGATCCACGCGACCTTCCCGGGTGCCCGCTACCTGTTCATCCACCGCGACCCGGTGTCGGTGGTGGCCTCGGCTGCAAGTCTCGCCTGGAACCAGATGGTCATCCAGTCCGACGAGGTCGACGCGCGCTGGGTGGGGCAGGAATGGCTGTGGAAGACCGGCCACCGGATCGCGGTGACCGCGCAGGTCCGGCAGACCATTCCACCCGATCGGCAGCTGGATGTGACGTTCGAGGAAATGAACGCCGACTGGGCGGGTGTGATGCGGCGGGTGCTCGCCTTCCTCGGCCGCGAGACGACACCGGAGGCCATGGCGGCGATGCAGGCCTATGCCATGCGGGCAGCGCGCGAGCACGGGCACCAGAACCACCGCTACCGGCCGGAGGATTTCGGCCTTTCGGCCGGGCTCATCCGCGAGCGGTTTGCCGACTATGTGCTGACCTATGATCTCGGGCCGATGCGCCAAGCGGCCTGACCTGCAGCGGCGCGGGGCCGGGCGCCGCGCAATCCTTGGTGACAATCGTTAACCACCATTGCCGTGTCATTTTCGCCAAGAATCGTTTATGTCCTCCTTCTGGAGGGACTCGTGCCCGCCGGGTCGGATCCGGAACAAGAAGGCGCTCGGTGCGGCCGTGCACGGGGTGCAGCCGTGCCGGCTGCGTTGCCGGCTGGTCTGGCGTGGCCCTTCTGGCAGACCGGCGGCTGACAAGCCAGCAGCCGGTAAACGGGGTGGTTTACGCTGTTTTTCGGCGCGGCGGCCTGTTGTTAACCATGTTGCGGCTGCGATGGGCTGGATGTTAACGCGTGTGCCGCGCCCCGGCGGAAAGGGCCCTGGTTCCGGCACCTGCGGCGGCCCCAAGGTGCGATACGGCTGGCGGCAGGCGCCCCGGCGCACGCGTCGCCGCCCGCACACGGCGCGAGCAGGCCGGCCCGGCCGGCGCAGCCTTTAACCAAGCTTGCCCATCGTTAACCACCTTTTCCGGCAGACCTGCGCAAGACGGTCTGGTCACGAGACTTTCGTGAACGCCATCGGGGTCATGGCGTTTCGTCTGGAGGATCAATACCCATGCGCATGCCCACCTCGGCCGCAGCCATCGCCGCGGCAGCAGGCATTGCCGTGCCGGCATCAGCCGTTATGCTCGTCGTCAACCCGATCGCGGATCTCGGCCTCAAGAACTCGGTGTTCGAGGTCGGCCACTGGGAAACGCCAAATGGTGACGCTATCTGCGCCGACGGTGGCGCCAACGGTGTCGGCATCAACGACAAAGGCTGCGCCGACGGGTCTGGGTCGCGCTGAACTCGGGCATCTCGGACTTCTTCACCCTGAACGAAGTCGACGATGTCCTGATCATTGCCGGCTTCGCGGTCAGTGGCATCCCCACCGCCGAGTTCCGGACCCGCGAAGGCGCCGAGAACCCCTCGCAGCTCCTCGGGTCGATCACGGCGCGCGGGGTCACGCCTCCCATCCCCGATCCGGCTACTTGGGCCATGCTGATCGCCGTCTTCGGCATGGTCGGCATCGGCCTGCGCCCCGCACGGGCCGTCTCGCGCGCGTCGAGGCCTGAGACCGGGCCCAGCCAAACCCCGGGGCTGCGCGCCCGCAGCCCCGGCAACGGGATCGCCTGCCGTCCCATCAGGCGGGAAGGGCTTCGCAGCGTTTCGGGCCCGGTGAGGCCCTTCCACGCGCGCGTGCGAGAGCCGCGACAGCGGTGGCGACCGACAGCGGATTGCCGGGCCCTTTTGCGCGCGCGTGCAAGAACCTTCTTCGTCCGTGGTTTCCGAAGACACCAGTTGGGCCCTTCCGCGCGCGCGTGCAAGAGCCTAACGGATGTCCGTGCGCCTGTCCCTGCTCCTTGCCGGCCTTGCCGCCGTCGGTGCGGCCGCTGCCTCCGCCCAGGGCGCAGCCGGTGTCACAACCAGCGCCGTCGGGCCTATCCTTGTCCATGCCGAGGGCGAGGCCGCGCCCGGCCGGCCGCTCTTGCCCGACACGCCAGTGCGCATCGCCTCCGTGTCCAAGGTCGTGGTTGCGCTTGCCGTCCACCGCCTTGCCGAGCAGGGCAGGCTCGCGCTCGACGATCCGGTCGCCCGCCATCTTGGCTGGCCGCTCAGCCATCCCGCGCATCCGGCAACGCCGATCACCATCCGCCACCTTCTGATGCACCGCTCCGGCCTTTCGGATGCTGGCGGCTACATCTTCCCGCTCGGCACCCGCCCCCGCGATTCGCTGTCGGCAAGGAGCTTCGGGCCGCATCCTCCGGGCGCCGCGTTCGACTATGCAAACCTTGGCTTTGTGATCCTCGGCGAGATGATCGAGGCGGTCACCGGCGAGCGGTTCGATGTTGCAGTCGAGCGGCTGGTGTTCGCGCCGCTGGGGGTCTCTGCCTGCTTCAACTGGTCGCGCTGCCCCGAGGGACTTGCCGAGCGCGGTGCGCCGCTGTGGCGCAAGGCTCCCTCGAGCGAGGGGCCCTGGGACCCGCACGGCCCGTGGATCGTGCAGATCGATGCCGATGGCGAGCGCCCTCGTGGCGGCTGCCCGGTGCTGCTTGCCGAGGGAGTCTCGTGCGCGGCGCTCGCGGATTATGTCCCCGGCACGAATGGCGGGCTGTTCGCGCCCCAGGGCGGCCTGCGGATTTCGGTTGAAGAGCTTGCACGGCTCGCGCGCGTGCTGCTGAAGAACGACGGCAGCTTTCTTGCGCCTTCCACCATCGACAGCCTGTTCGATGCCCGGCCGGCCGGGCGCATGGGCACGGGCGAGGAGAGCGACCCGGCCTTCATGCAGTTCTGGTCGGCCGGCGGGCTGCAGTGCCTCTCCGGCACCGGCGCGCCGGGCGGCGACCAGCCGCTGAGCCCGACCCCCTCGGACTGGTGCGGTCACGCCGGCGATGCCTGGGGCCTGCGCTCGGGCCTCTGGATCGATCGCGCGGCAGGGCGTGCCTATGCCTATGCCATCACCGGCACTGCGGCCGACCCGAAGACGACCCCCGGCAATGTCAGCCGATTCCACCCCGAGGAGGAGCGAATCCTGCGCCTGCTTGTGGAGCCGGCCCCGCAGGACTAGGCTCACGATCTGTTGTGGCATCCAGAAGATGATGGTGGCTGCGATGTAGATGGCGGACATGAAGGTGTGGGCGCATCGGTCGTAGCGGGTGTGGATGCGGCGCCAGTCTTTCAGTTTTCCGAACATGTTTTCGATCTTGTGGCGCTGGCGGTAGAGCACTGGGTCGTGCGGGATCTGGACCTTCCGGTTGGATTTTGACGGGATGCAGGCGACGGTTTTGTGCGCCGCGAGCGCCTGGCGGACCCCGTCGCTGTCATAGCCTTTGTCGGTGATCATCGCCTTGGCCCTGGGCAGGCTGGCGAACATCGGGGCTGCCTCCTTGCAGCCGCTCATCTGGCCTTCGCAGAGCGGCATCACCAGCGGCCGGCCCTTGCCCTGACAGACGGCGTGCAGCCTGGAGTTCAGGCCGCCTCTGGTGCGCCCGATACGTCGGGGAGCGAAGCGGAGCAGAACATGATCCGGTGGATCATGTTCCCGCCGAGCCCTTGTCGAGCAGGCCTGCAGCAGTTCTGCGTGCCTTCAAATGCGTGGCGTCGATCATCAGCGTGTCAGGCTTCCCTCCCTTGGCCGCGAGCTCGGCGGAGAGAGGCAGGAACACGCCAGGGCGGCTCCAGCGGATGACGCGGTTGGAGATCGCCTTGTGCGGCCCATACTCCGCCGGCGCATTCCGTCACCCAAGCCCATTCCGGATGATGAAGATGATCCCCGAGATCATTGGCCGGTCATCCATCCGCGGGATGCTGTTGCGAGAGCGGAAAATCAGGCGCGATCCGGCGCGTCTGCGCCTCCGACAATAAGCGAAACGCAGCCATGCCGGCACCTGCCGATGCCGCAGGGGATCGGAGGCCTGCCGGCTTGGGAATCCCACTCACGGGTCCTGAGCCTCGCCTTCATGTGGGCAGCAAGGGGGGATGATGCCGCGTATCTGGTGGCTGGCGCTCGCCGCACGTGCAACGGGCGTTGCCGTTGAGCCCGCCCCGCCCACCTCGGCCACCGCGGCGGCAATCGATCCCGTTGCCATGGGCTGGATGCAGGGCACGCCGCCGCCTGCCGAGCGCACCATCCGCGTTGCCGATGGCAGCCACTATGTCTTCCCGCAATGGCGCTGGTCGTTCTCGAACTGGCAGCAGCTGTGTCCGGGCACGCCCATCCGCACGTCGGGCACGCCAAGCGCGCCTGCCCGTGCCCTTCGCCGCGATCTTGATTCCCGTCAGCTTCACGCCCATGGGCGGCGCTGGGCCGATGACCTGGCGTCAGGCATCCGACGCCATATTCATGGACGGCGTCATCGTGCTCCATCGCGGGCGCGTCGTCTGTGAACGCTCTGCCCCCATCCTTGGGCGGAGGGCTGGCACATCGCCTGGTCCGTCACCAAGCGCTTCATCGGACGGCTTGCCGAGGCGCTGATCGCCGAGGGCCTCCTCGACGAGACACAGACGGTGGCTTCCCGCGTGCCTGAACTTGCCCGCGCCGGCCATGGCGATGCCACCGTGCGCCAGCTGCTCGACATGCGCACCGGCGTGGCCTTTTCCGAGATCTGTGGCGACCCGCAGATCGCCATCAGCCGCCATGCGATGGCGGGCGGCCTGGTCGTGCCGCCGCCGGGTGTCGCGGTGCCGCGGCCTTTCTCGCCTTCCCTCAGACGCTCGGCAAGGCCGGGCCGCACGGCGGGCCGATGGTCTGTCGCACCGCCGATGCCGATGCCCTGGCCCCCGTGATCGCGCGCGCCACGCAAAGGCCCGTGGCCGCGCTCCCCGGGGAGCGGTTCTGGGAACCGATGGGCATGGCCAACGAAGCCTTCCTGGTGGTCGACCCTGTCGGCACCCCCTTCTTCGGCTGCGGGCTCGCCCGCGCGCTCGCCGATCTCGCCCGCCCCGGCGAAATGGTCATGCATGGCGGCACGTGGAACGGGCGGCGCATCGTGCCCGAGGCGGCGATTGCCCGGATCCGCGCCGGCGGAGACCGCGCCGCCTTCCCGGCCTCCTTCGCCACGCTGCCCGGCTGGTCCAGCCGCTCGCGATGGTGGGTGGGCCAAGACCCCAACGGCACCGTCATGGCCCGGGCGTGCACGGCCGGCACCTGAGGATCGATTTGGGGGCCGACGTGGGGATGCCCGCTTCGGACGCCATCCCGCGGCCGGCAATGCCGCCTTCGCTCCGATCTCGCGTCCGGCCTGCCGGGCTGTGGCCGTTCGCCTTGCACGCCGGCGCTGAAGGCGCGGCGCAGGCGGCCTTCCAGTCTGGCATGGTGCATCCGGTCGTGGCGGCGGGTGGGAACAGGCGCCGAGCCTCCGCCTGAGACGGATCTGCCCCGGCCGTGCCGCACCGGGCCGGGCGTTGCCCCACGCAGGCGCGTACCCGGGCGGCTGGCCGCGCGCCTGTCCCTCCTGTCAGCTTTCGTCCGGGGGCCGACGGCCTGCAGCCGCTGCCCAGGCCGCGCGCAGGGCGGCAAGCGCGGTCGCCTCGGCCCCCGGCGCCTCGCTCTCGCGCGGGCCGCCGATCGCCAGCCGCCCGCCCGCCGCCAGCAGCGCCCGAAGCCTCGCCACGGCATCGGGCAAATCGAGCGCCACGTCGGTCAGCGGCCGGCCGAGCATCCGCGCCTCGCGCTCCCCAACCGCAGTGCCGGGCGAGCGCCCCCGGTCGCGGCTGCTGGGCCACAACGTCACCACATGCTCCGCCATCGCCACGTTCCGCCGCGTGCGCTCCGCCGGGTCTCGGCTCTGCGTCTCGCGCAGGGCAGGGTAGAGCCCGCAAACGCCCGGCGGCTCGGGGCAGTCCTCGGCCCAGCCGCCCGCCGGGCACCAGCCGGCATAGGGCAGCCCTGCCTCGACGGCGAAGGCGAGCACCGCCCGGTCGACCCCGGACTGGCCGCCCGAAATGAGGAGCAGGCCCAAGGCGCTTCCCGGGCGTCAGCGGAACGGCGGCTCGTCGAAGGCGCGCAGCTTGCGCGAGTGCAGCCGGTGCCCCTCGCGCCGCATCCGCTCGATGGCAAGGATCCCAATCTGCAGATGCTCGGAGATCGCCCCCTCGTAGAAGCGGTTGGCCTGGCCGGGCAGCTTGATCTCGCCGTGCAGCGGCTTGTCGGACACGCACAGCAGCGTGCCGTAGGGCACGCGGAAGCGATAGCCCTGCGCGGCGATGGTGGCCGACTCCATGTCGACCGCCACCGCGCGGGACTGGTTGAAGCGCCGCGCCGAAAGCCCGTAGCGCAGCTCCCAGTTTCGGTCGTCGGTTGTCACCACCGTGCCGGTGCGCAGCCGCGGCTTCAGCTCCTCCGGCGCAAGTCCGGTCGCCTCCAGCGCCGCCTGCTGCAGCGCCACCTGCACCTCGGCGATCGGCGGGATGGGGATTTCCGGCGGCAGCACGTCGTCGAGCACATGGTCATCGCGCAGATAGGCATGGGCCAGCACATAGTCGCCGATGGTCTGCGAGGGACGCAGCCCGCCGCAGTGGCCGATCATCAGCCACGCCGCCGGCCGCAGCACCGCAAGATGGTCGGTGATGGTCTTGGCGTTGGATGGCCCCACCCCGATGTTGACAAGGCTGATCCCCTGCCCGTCGGCGGTCATCAGGTGCCACGCCGGCATCTGGTGGCGCCGCCAGCTGCCATTGCCCTGGGCGGCCGCGGGAGAGGCGCTTGCGGCATCGAGCTGGATGCCGCCCGGGCACGACAGGGCGGCAAAGCGCGTGCCCGCCCGCTGCAGCTCGCCGCAGGCCCAGGCGACAAACTCGTCGACATAGCGGTGATAGTTGGTGAACAGCACGAACGGCTGCACGTGGGCGGCCGGCGTGCCCGTGTAATGTTTCAGCCGCGCCAGCGAAAAATCGGTGCGCGGCGCGTCGAACAGCGCCAGCGGCCGCGGCTCGTCGGGCAGATGGTGCCACAGGCCATCGGCAAGCTCGTCGCCGATGTGGCGCAGTTCGGTCGTCGGGAAGTGCCGGGCGAGCACGCGGGCCTCGGCGCTGTCGAGCAAAAGGTCTGCCGACCCTTCGAGCACATAGGGGTAGGGGATCTCAACCCCGCTGTCCGCCACCTCGAACCGGGCGCCATAGTCGCGGATGAGGAGGCTGATCTGGTCCACGAGCCAGGCCCGGAACAGGTCCGGCTGGGTAATGCTCACGGCATAGGTGCCAGGGGTCACCAGCCGCGCATAGGCGCGCGAGATGCGCGGCAGGTCCTCGGCCGGGGCCCATTCGAGGCGAAGCTCCGGGTAGGTGAAGGCGCCAGCGGCGCGTGCGCCCGCATCGGGCGGGGTGCCGTCGGCAAGAAAGGCGCGCAGCGCCGCGCGCAGCCGCGAGACGGCAGCCGCATAGCGGCGGGCAAGATCGTCGACGAGCGCGTGCGCCTGCGCCTGTGCGGTGGCGGGGATGTTCATCCCCGCCCTGATGCCAGCCGAATGTTGCAGCCGTAAAGGAGCCTCCGCGCAGACCGCGGGCGCCCTGCGCATCCGCCCCGCGCCATGTGGGGCCGGGCGTGCTCCCGGCTCCCGCCCCATACCTTCCGCCCCGTGCCCTCCGCTCCGCGCGGCCGTCCGGGCAGCAGGGCGGTCACCCCTGGCCGCGGATCCGGATGGAAAGGGCGTGGGCGGGCAGGCCCTCGGCATCCGCCAGCGTTGCGGCCGCGGGCGCGAGGGCTGCAAACCCCGCAGGCCCGGCCTCGAGCCAGGTTGTCCGCTTCATGAAGCTGTGGACACCAAGCCCGCCGGAAAAGCGCGCGCGCCGCCCGGTGGGCAGCACATGGTTCGGGCCGCCCACATAGTCGCCGATCGCCTCGGGCGTATGATGCCCGATGAAGATCGAGCCCGCGTGGCGGATGCGCGCCATCAAGGGCGCGGGCTCTGCCACCGCGAGCTCCACATGTTCGGCTGCAAGCGCATTCGCAAGCGCCACGGCCTCGCCCGGAAGGTCGTCGACCAGGATGACCGTGCCGTGCCGATCCCAGCTTGCGCGCGCGGTAGCCCCGGTTGCCAGCTGGCCCAGCAGGCGCTCCACCCATGCCACCACGGCATCGGCGAGCCTTGGCGAATCGGTCAGGAGGATGGCCTGTGCGTGCGGGTCGTGCTCGGCCTGCGAGAGGAGGTCGGCCGCCACCCAGTCCGCCCGTGCCGAGGCATCGGCGATCACGAGGATCTCCGACGGGCCGGCCACCATGTCGATGCCCGCCACGCCGAAGATCTGCCGCTTTGCCTCGGCCACCCATGCGTTGCCAGGCCCCACGATCATGTCGCAGCGCGGGATGGGCGGGGTGCCGAACGCCATGGCGGCAACCGCCTGGGCACCGCCGATGCGGAACATGCGTGCAACGCCGGCCAGCTCGGCGGCGAGCATGACGGCCGGGGCAAGCATGCCGCCCGGGGTCGGCACGCACACCACCAGCTCGTCCACCCCGGCGACGCTTGCAGGAATCGCGTTCATCAGCAGCGACGAGGGGTAGGCCGCGCGCCCGCCGGGCACGTAGAGGCCGGCGCGCTGAACCGGGGTCCAGCGCCAGCCGGCGCGCACGCCGGTTTCGTCTTCATGGCTGCCGTCCGCCGGCCGCTGTGCCGCGTGGAACGCACGGATCCGGCTGGCGGCAAGCTCGAGCGCCGCGCGCGTGGCCGAGGGCACCTCGGCCACGGCGCGCGCCCGCTCGTCCTCGCTGATCTCCACATCGTCTTGCGAAACCGCAATCCCGTCGAAGCGCCGGGTGAGCCGGGCCACGGCAGCAAACCCTTCGGCGCGAACCGCAGCGAGGATCCCGGCCACATCCGCCGACACGTCGGCGTCGCCCTCGCGCGTGTCGGCCACGAGCGCCTCGAAGGCCTGCGCAAAGCCGGGATCGCGGGTGGAAAGGCGCCGCATCAGGGCGCCCCGGCCCGGCTGTTGGCAATCGCGCGGAAGCCGCCCACGATTTCGGCCACGCGGGGATCGGTCTTGAAGGCGGCCCGGTTGACCACCAGCCGCGAGGTGACCTCGAGGATCGTCTCCCGTTCGGCAAGCCCGTTTGCCGCAAGCGTCTGCCCGGTCGAGACGAGGTCCACGATCAGCGGCGCAAGCCCGAGCGCCGGGGCAAGCTCGATCGCGCCATTGAGCTTCACGCAATCGGCCTGGATGCCGCGGCGGGCGAAATGGCTGGCGGCAAGCGAGGGGTATTTGGTGGCAACCCGCACATGGCTTGCGCGCGAAAGGTCGAGGTCGAGCGACTCGGGAGCTGCAACCGAAAGCCTGCAGCAGCCGATGCCGAGATCGACGGGTGCATAAAGCTCACTATAGCCAAACTCGGCCACCACATCATTTCCCACGATTCCCAGCTGGGCGCCGCCAAAGGCAACGAAGGTTGCAACATCGAAGGCGCGCACCCGCACGAAGGCGAGATCGGGCCGGCTGCTCGCGAACATCAGCGCGCGGTTGTCCTCGTCGGCGAGCGCCGGCTCGGGCACGATGCCCGCAGCTTCGAGCAGCGGCAGGGCCTCGCGCAGGATCCGCCCCTTGGGCAGGGCGAAGGCCATGGCGCCCGGCGCCATGGCCGGAAGAGCCGCAAAAGAGATGGAAGACGCCATGGCGGCGGGCTTTGCCCGCTGCGGCCCGGCTGCGCAATCGCGGCGACACCGCTCCTTGCCGCCGGTCTTGTGAAACGCGCACCGCGCGCCTATACATTCGTCATTCCCGACAGTCTCCGGTCTGAAAGGAACCTGCGGCTCGGCGCCGCGGGGACGCAGGCAGGTTGGCATGTTCTCGCGTTGCAGGAGCGTCATGGCGGACGAATCGCGACTGTCCGAGCTGATCGAACCCGAGGTCGAGGCCGCGGGCTTTGCGCTCGTGCGGGTGCGGATGACCGGGGCCGACTGCGCGACGCTTCAGGTCATGGCCGAGGATCCGGCAACCGGCCAGATGACGATCGACCAGTGCGCGCGGCTGTCGCGGCGCCTGTCGGCGCTGCTCGACGCGGCGGACCCGATCCCCCACGCCTACACGCTCGAGGTTTCCTCGCCGGGGATCGACCGGCCCCTCACACGCCCGGCCGATTTCGACCGGTTCCGCCCGCATGTGGCGCGCGTGGAACTGGCCGAGGCGACTGTCTTCGAGGGGGCTCCGCGCCGGCGCTTCCAGGGTGCGCTCGACGGCAGCGAGGGCGAGACGGTGTGCCTGCGTCTCGAGGATGGGCGGAGAGTCTGCCTGCCCTGGCAGGATGTGCGGTCGGCCAAGCTCCTGCTCACGGATGCGCTCCTGCGCGCGAGCCCGGTGCTCGACCCGGCGGGCGCCGACGTGATCGAGGAAGACGAGGGCGATGGCCCGGCCGGGCCAAGCCTTGCCGGGGATGCGGAGATGGCCGAACAGATGCCGGGACAGCCAGGCGGAGACCAATGAGCGGGATTGCTGCGAACAAGGCCGAGCTGATTGCGATTGCGGATGCGGTCGCTCGCGACAAGTCGATCGACCGGATGATCGTGATCGAGGCGATGGAAGAAGCCATCCAGCGCGCAGCCCGTGCGCGCTATGGTGCCGAGAACGACATCCGCGCCAAGCTCGACCCCCGTTCCGGCGACTTGCGGCTGTGGCGCGTGCTCGAGGTCGTGGAAGCCCCCGACGACACCTTCAAGCAGATCTCGGTGGCCGATGCCCAGCAGCTCGAACCGGGCGCGAAGCTCGGCGACTTCATCGTCGATCCGCTGCCGGCCTTCGAATATGGCCGCATCGCCGCCCAGGCCGCCAAGCAGGTCATCGTCTCGAAGATCCGCGATGCCGAGCGCGAGCGGCAGTATGAGGAATACAAGGACCGCCAGGGCGAGATTATCACCGGCGTCGTCAAGCGGGTGGAGTTCGGCCACATCGTGGTCGATCTCGGCCGCGCGGAGGGCGTGATCCGCCGCGACCAGCAGATCCCCCGCGAGATGCTGCGCGTCGGCGACCGCGTGCGGTCCTATATCACGGCCGTGCGCCGCGAGAACCGTGGCCCGCAGATCTTCCTCTCGCGCGCGCACCCGGAGTTCATGAAGAAGCTTTTCGCGCAGGAAGTGCCGGAGATCTATGACGGCGTGATCGAGATCAAGGCCTGCGCCCGGGATCCGGGCAGCCGCGCCAAGATCGCCGTCGTCAGCCACGACAGCTCGATCGACCCGGTCGGCGCCTGTGTCGGCATGCGCGGCAGCCGGGTCCAGGCGGTGGTGCAGGAGCTTGCCGGCGAGAAGATCGACATCATCCCGTGGTCGCCCGACACGGCGACCTTCATCGTCAACGCGCTGCAGCCCGCGCAGGTCTCCAAGGTGGTGATCGACGAGGAGGACAGCAGGATCGAGGTGGTGGTGCCCGACGACCAGCTCAGCCTTGCGATCGGCCGGCGCGGCCAGAATGTGCGGCTTGCCGGCATGCTGACCGGCCACCAGATCGACATCATGACCGAGGCGGCGGAAAGCGAGAAGCGCCAGCGCGAGTTCATCGAGCGGTCCGAGCTGTTCGAGCGGGAGCTCGACGTGGACGAGACGCTGGCCCAGCTGCTCGTGGCCGAGGGGTTCACCTCGCTCGAGGAGGTGGCCTATGTCGAGATGGAGGAGATCGCCTCCATCGAGGGCCTCGACGAAGAGATCGCCACCGAGCTGCAAAGCCGTGCGGAGGCGGCCATCGAGCGGCGGGAAGCCGCGCTGCGCGAGCAGCGCCGCGCGCTCGGTGTCGAGGATGCGCTTGCGGACCTGCCGCACCTCACCGAGGCGATGCTGGTCCGGCTCGGGTCCAAGGGCATCCGCACGCTCGACGATCTCGCCGATCTGTCGACGGACGAGCTC
Organism: uncultured Sphingomonadaceae bacterium; assembly: GCA_937995515.1. Lineage (GTDB taxonomy): Bacteria > Pseudomonadota > Alphaproteobacteria > Sphingomonadales > Sphingomonadaceae > Thermaurantiacus. The sequence goes on from CALKJZ010000002.1 coordinate 79,858, forward strand.
ATCGGCAAGGGAGACAAGCGCCGCGAGATCCCGGCTGGCGTGCTCGCCCCCTTCAACCTCAGCCAGGAACAGGGCAATGCCATCATCATGGCGGCCCGGGCGCACTGGTTCGAAGACGAGGATGCCGCCTGATGCCCGGGCCCCGTTCCGGCTCTGGCGCCGCGCCGGTGCAGGAGGGCGCCCATGCGCGTCGCCTCCGATGATGCCTCCGCGCACCGCCTGAGCGCCCCGGCCGGGCCGGAGCGTCGCTGCATCCTGAGCGGCGCACACGGCCCGCGTGCCGCCCTCATCCGGCTCGTCGCCGGGCCGGATGGCCGCCTTTGGCCGGATCTTGCCGCCCGCCTGCCGGGCCGGGGCGCGTGGATCGCAGCCGATCGTGCCATGCTCGAGCAAGCCATGGCCGACGGCCGGCTCAAAAAGGCACTGGCGCGCGCGTTTCGCACGGCGCCGCCCGAAGTGCCGGCCGATCTCGCCGACACGCTCGAACGGCTGCTCGGCGGGCGCGCTGCCGACCGGCTCGGCCTCGAGCATCGCGGCGGCCGGATCGCCTTCGGGGCCGAGCGGCTCGACATCCTGGCCCGCCAGGGCCGTCTCCATCTCCTGCTGCACGCCGCCGATGCCGCAGCCGATGGCGTGCGCGCGCTCGACCAGGCCTTTCGCGCCGGCGGTGGCGACATGCAGGCAAGCATCGTCCTCCCGCGCGGCCGGGAGTTCTTGTCGAAGGCGCTCGGCCGTGCCAATGTTGTGCATCTCGGCGTGATCGACAAAGGGGCGGCAGACCGTATCGCCGCGGATCTGGCGCGTTGGCTGGGCTTTGCCGGCTTCAGCGAAGCGCAGGGCGGGGCATGGCCGCCGCCGGGCAAGCGTCCCGGAGTGGACGGACGAATGGGCAGCGCGCGCCCGACAGGCAGGAACGGACAGACGTCAGATGAGCGATGAGGACAAGCCGAAGCTGGGGCTGAAGCCGCTCGGCGTGAAGCGCACGACCGAAGTGGGCACGGTGAAACAGAGTTTCAGCCACGGCCGCACGCACAAGGTGGTCGTCGAAACCAAGAAGGCGCGCACCTTCCGCAGGCCGGGCGAGGTGCCCGCGCCGGCCGAGCCCGCTCCGGTTGCGCGGGCCGAGGCGCGGGCTGCCGCAGCGGCGGCGCCAGCTGGCGGTGTCGCGGTCGAGGAGCGTCCGGCGGCCCCGCCCAAGCCGACGGCCCCGCCGCCGCCCTTCCATACCTACAAGGACGAACATCCGCGCGAAATCGGGCCTCGGCCGGCGCCCCGTCAGGCGCCTTCGGCACCGGCTGCCGTCCCCGCGCCCGCGCCGTCGCCCGTGGCGGAGCCGGCGCCCCAGGCTGCGCCTGCGCCCGAGCCCGCGCCTGCGCCTGAGCCCGCGCCTGCCCCGCCAGCGGCAGGGCCGGCCAGGCCTGCGCCCGCGCCGGAGCCGGCGGCTCCAAGGCCATCCCCCGAGCTTGCCGCGATCACCCGCGCGCTCCAGAATCCGAAGCTCTCGGCGCGCGAGCGGCAGGCGCTGATGGTCCGGCTTGCGGAGGAGGAGCGGCTGCAGCGGCTCGAGGAAGCCCGCATCCGCGAACAGCGCGAGCGGGCTGCAGCGGCGGAAGCCGAGCGGCTGCGCCTCGAGGAAAAGGCGCGCGCCGAGGCCGAGGCTGCTGCGCTTGCGGCCGAGGAGGCCCGGCGCGCCGAGCAGGCGCCAGCGCTCGAGGCGCGGCTCGAGGAGGGCGAAGGCGAGGAGGAGCGGGGCCGCGGCGGGCCTCGCCCGGCCGACCGTCGCCGCGCAACCGATCCGGCCAAGCCGTCGCGCGGCCGGGGCGATGACCGTCGGCAGGGCCAGAAGCTCACCATCAACCGCGCGCTTGTCGACGAGGATGGGGTGCGCGCCCGCTCGCTGGCATCGCTGCGGCGCCAGCAGGCCAAGCAGCATCGCGGCGCCGTTGCCGGTGCGGCCTCCCAGGCCGCGCGCCAGCCGCGCGAGGTGCAGATCCCCGAGGCCATCACCGTGCAGGAGCTCGCCAACCGCATGGCCGAGAAGGGCGCAGCGCTCGTGAAGGCGCTGTTCAAGATGGGGATGGCAACCACGATCACCGCCACCATCGACCAGGATACGGCCGAGCTCCTTGTCACCGAGTTCGGGCACATCCCGAAGCGCGTGTCCGATTCGGATGTGGAGATCGGGCTCGAGGGCGCCGACGACCGGCCGGAGGACCTGCGCCCGAGACCGCCGGTCGTGGCCGTGATGGGCCATGTCGATCATGGCAAGACGAGCCTGCTCGACGCCCTGCGCGGGGCCAATGTGGCCGCCGGGGAATCGGGCGGCATCACCCAGCACATCGGGGCCTATCAGCTGACCCTGCCGTCTGGCGAGAAGATCACCTTCCTCGACACGCCCGGCCACGAGGCGTTCACCGAGATGCGCGCGCGTGGCGCCAACACCACCGATCTCGTGGTGCTGGTGGTGGCCGCAGACGATGGCATCAGGCCGCAGACCATCGAGGCGATCAACCATGTGAAGGCCGCAGGCGTGCCGATGATCGTGGCCATCAACAAGATGGACAAGCCGGGCGCAGACGCCAACCGCGTGCGCACCGAGCTGCTCAGCCACGATGTGCAGGTGGAGGCGATGGGCGGCGAGGTGCTCGATGTGGAGATCTCGGCGCTCAGGAAGACGGGGCTCGACGAGCTGATCGAGAAGGTCCTGCTGCAGGCCGAGCTTCTGGAGCTGCGCGCGAACCCCGACCGGCCCGGCGAGGGCATCGTTGTCGAGAGCAAGCTCGAGACCGGCCGCGGCCCGGTTGCAACCATCATCGTCTCGCGGGGCACGCTGCGCCGCGGCGATATCTTCGTGGTGGGCGCCGAGTGGGGCAAGGTGCGCGCGCTGGTGAACGATCGCGGCCAGCAGGTGCCCGAGGCCCGCCCGTCGGATCCGGTCGAGGTGCTCGGTCTTTCGGGCGTGCCGCAGGCCGGCGACCGGCTGACGGTCGTGGAAAGTGAGGCGCGCGCACGCGAGATCGCCGAGTTCCGGCAGGCCGAGCAGACGAGGCTGCGCACCGCAGCTGCGCCGGCCAGCCTCGAGAGCCTGTTCTCGCGCATGAAGGACGACCGCGCAGTCGAGTTTCCGGTCGTCATCAAGGGCGATGTCCATGGCTCGGTCGAGGCGATCGTGGCGGCGGTCAACAAGCTGTCTACCGACGAAATCCGCGCGCGGGTGCTGCATTCGGGTGTTGGCGGCATCACCGAGAGCGATGTGACGCTCGCCCGCGCCTCGGGCGCGCTCATCGTCGGCTTCCATGTCCGCGCCAACGCCAAGGCGCGCGAGGTCGCCAACCAGGCCGGCGTTCCGATCAAATATTATGACGTGATCTACGACCTGCTGGACGAGATGAAGACCGCCATGGCCGGCAGGCTCGGCCCGGAATATTTCGAGCATGTGGTCGGCCGCGCCGAGGTGCGCGAGGTGTTCTCGGCCGGCAAGTTCGGCAAGGCCGCCGGCGTGATGGTGCAGGAGGGCGAGATCCGCCGCAATCTCAAGGCGCGCGTGCTGCGCGACGACGTGGTGCTGCACAGCGGCGCCATCGCCTCGCTGCGGCGCTTCAAGGAGGATGTGAACGAGGTCCGGCAGGGCTATGAATGCGGCGTGGCGCTGGAGGGCTTCCTGGATTACCGCCCCGGCGACATCATCGAGACGTTCGAGGTCGAGGAGCGGCTGCGCGCACTCTGAGCGGCGGAGAGACGAGGGGATCGATCCATGCGCAAGGGAGCAGGCGAGCGCCCGAGCCTCCGCACGCTCAAGGTGGGCGAGGCAATGCGCCATGTCCTCGCCGATCTTCTCGCGCGCGGCGAGGTGCGCGATCCCGCGCTCGATGCCGCGATTGTCTCCGTCTCGGAAGTGCGGGTGTCCCCCGACCTGCGGCACGCGACCGCCTATGTGATGCCCGTGGGCGCAGACGCGGCAGCGCAGGCAGCCGTGCTTGCCGCGCTCAACAGCCATGCGCGCACGTTCCGCCACGAGCTCGCCCGCCGGGTCAACACCCGCTACGCGGCCGAGCTGCGCTTTCGCCTCGATGAGACCTTCGAGGAGGCCGCGCGCATCGAGGCGCTGCTGCGCAGCCCCAGGGTTGCCCGCGATCTCGAAGCGGGCCAGTCACGCCGGATCGACCTCGACGAGGCGTGAGGCCGCCGCCGTTGCCGGCCCCGGCGCTAGCGCTGCGCAAAGGTGGCAGCCGGCAGGCCCGGCCGGCGCCACAGCAGGAATACCAGCAGCGTGCCCGCCGCCACGACCGCAACCATGGCAAGATAGCCTTGGCTGCCGATGCCGGTATCGAACACCCGGCCCGCGATCCAGCTGGAGAGCGCCTGGGCCGGGGCGGTTGCAAGCGCCATGAACATCATCTGCGCGGTCGGCGTGCGATCATTGCCCCAGAGGCCATGGATGCCGCGCATGGCGCCGAGGAAGGTGCAGGCAAAGCTCAGCGCATGCATGGCCTGCAGCATGACGAGGAGGGCAAGCGACGGGCCGGTTGCCATGAGCGACCAGCGCAGCATGGCGCCGAGCCCGCCGACCAGCATCAGCGTTGCCGGGCGGACATGTTCGATCCGCCGGGCGATCACCATCAGGAAGACCGCCTCGACGATCACCCCGAAGGCGAACAGCCAGCCGGCAAGCGTGGCTGAGACCCCGAGCTCGTCGATCCACAGCTTGGTGCCGAAAATGTAGTAGAACTGGTGGCCGGCCTGGATCAGCCCGCAGCCGAAGATGAGCAGCGCGAACTCGGGCCGGCGCACCATGGCAAGCCCATCGGCAAGCCGCTGGGCAAAAGGCGGCTCCTCGGTCCGCGCCACCGGCTCGGGCGCCATCATCAGGCTTCCTGCGAGAAGCGCCGCCGAGGCGAGCAGCAGCCACCACCAGATGGTGGCGTTGCCGCCCCAGTCGACCAGCATGCCGGTGCCAATGTTGCCCACCACGAACGACAGCGACGCCAGCCCGCGCGCGAAGCCATAGCTTGGGAAGATGTCGGCACGGGTGAGGCGCAGCAGGGCCGCCTCGAGAAAGGCAATGAGCGCCCACATCGAGATCTCGATCACGACGGCAAGGGCAAAGGTGATCCCGAGCAGTGGGGCTGCCCACATGCCGCCAAGCGCCACAACGCCGAGCGCGGCGAGGAGCTGGATCGGCGCCCGCCGGTCCCTCCGCCCGTCGGCCCAGGCGCTGGTCATCGGCCCGGCGATCACCCGGCCAAGGCCGGCGATCGTCAGCACGAGGCCCATCTGCTCGCCGGAAAAGCCCTTTTCCTCGATCAGCCAGATCGGGAACCACTGGATGAGGCCGCCGAATGCCGCGTAGAAAATGCAGGTGACAATCATGGCGCGGATGGCTGCATGGTTTGCCGCCGCTCCTGCCGCCGCCGTCATGCCCTCTCCCCATATGCCCGAGACGTGCCCGAGGCGGGAAGGTTCAACCATGGTTGCGCCAGCCTGTCCAGCGCGGCACAGCACGCCGGCAGGGAGGACAATCCATGGGCATGCCGGGCACGCTGTTCGATCTTTCCGGCGAGGTGGCGGTCATCACCGGCTCCTCGCGCGGCATCGGCAAGGCGATCGCGCACCGCCTTGCTGAACATGGCGCAAGCGTCATCGTCTCCAGCCGCAAGGCCGATGCCTGCGAAAGAGCGGTCGCCGAGATCAACGCAGCCGTCGGGCGCGAGGCGGCCGTCGCCTGCCCGGCCAACATCTCCTCGAAGGAGGCTCTCCGGGGCCTTGCCGATTTTGCGCTTGAGCGGTTCGGCAAGGTGGACACGCTCGTCTGCAACGCGGCATCCAACCCCTATTTCGGGCCGATGAGCGGGATTGCCGACGAGCAGTTCCAGAAGATCCTCATGAACAACATCGTCTCCAACCACTGGCTCTGCCAGATGCTCGGGCCGCAGATGGTGGCCCGCGGCCGTGGCTCGATCATCATCATCTCGTCGATCGGCGGCCTGCGCGGCTCGCCGGTGATCGGCGCCTACAATATCTCCAAGGCGGCCGACATGCAGCTCGCGCGCAACCTCGCGGTGGAATGGGGGCCGGCCGGGGTGCGGGTGAACTGCATCTGCCCCGGCCTCGTCAAGACCGACATGGCCCGGGCGCTGTGGGACAATCCCGAGATCCTGAAGCAGGCGACTGCCGGCTCCTGCCTGAAGCGCATCGGGATGCCCGACGAGATTGCCGGCATGGCGGTGTTCCTTGCAAGCCCTGCGGGGGCCTACACCACCGGCCAGAGCTTCGCGATCGACGGCGGGGCCACCGCCGTCTGAGCCCGTCGTCCGGGCCGGTGCCCGGGCAGGCCGCCGCCACAGGGCAAGACGCCAACAGGGGTTGATCGGGCCCGGCGGCATCTCCGGTTCGGGAAGGCCCGAGGACAGGGCACCGGTCATGGATCCGTGCGCAGGGCAAAAAGGGGGCGCGGCCCTGCCGCGCCCCAAGGTGCCCCGGGCTCGCCGGGGTCCAACAGGAGGAGATGGCCGCCCGCGCATCGGCGGGGCGGCCTGGCCAGGGCGCGGGCAAGCGGGCCCGCGCCACGCCGGCCGCGGGGCAGGCGCCCCGCGCGGCCAGAGCCGGCGATCAGGAACGCCCGGCCAGTCGGTCTCGACGACCTCTCGCCGGGCGATGGGCCATATGCGCCATGCCTGTCTCTCAGCGGCCACGCAGCCGCGTGGCCGACGTTGGGCCCTGGGCGGGCGCCGGCAAGGCGCGAACTGTCAGAGATTGTAACAGGCGGATGACGGCCGCCGTGTGCAGCGGCCGCAGGGCCCTGCCCATGGGCTCACTGCGCGCCGGCCAGCACAAGGATGGCGTGCAGCACCACGCCGATCGTGCCCCCGATCAGCGTGCCGTTGAGACGGATATACTGGAGATCCCTCGTGACGGCCGCTTCCAGCTTCGCGGTCACTGTCTTGGCGTCCCACGCGCGGATGGTATCCGAGACAAGGCCCACGATGGCATCGCCGTGGTCGTTGACAATCCCGACGATGCCGCGCCGCGCCAGGGCATTGACGGAATCGGCGAGCTTGCGGTCCTCGCGCAGCGCCTCGGCAATCCGGCCTGCAAGCTCGCCCGCTGCCTCGCCTTCGACAAGGCTCCTCAGCCCCGCCCGCGCCTCGCCCCATAGCCGGTCGATCCACCCCGCGACCGCCGGGTTGTCGAGCATGTCATCCCACGCCTGCTGCGCGCGCGCCCGGGTTTCGGGCAGATGCCTGAGGTCGAAGGCAAGGTTGGCGAGCGCCGTTTCCGCCTTCGCGCGCACCGGGTGGTGTGGGTCGGCCAGAATGTCGTCGAGGAGGCCCCGAAGTCCTTCCACGATCGCGCTTGCAACCCGCTCATCCACATTGATCAGCCGCAGCAGCCAGGCTGTGCGCTCCTGCACCATCGCGCGGATGAGGCCCTCCTGCGAGTCGAGGGTTCGCGCTGCCCACTGGACGGCTGCATCGAGCATCGGCACGTGTCGGCCCTCGACGAGCGTGGCATCGAGCACCGACCCGAGGATCGGGCCGATCTCCAGCTTCCGGAGCCGGTCTGTGACTCCTCTGCGGATCCGTGCGCCGAGTGCGTCTGCGGCCGGCGTGTCGGCCAGCTGGGCGGTGATCGAAACGATGCCGCGTCTGACCCGCCCGCCCGATTCCGACGAGGTGAGAAAGCCGCCGATGAGTGCGGCGGCATCGAACCGCTCGAGTCGGCGCGCCACGACCGAAGGCGTGAAGAAATTCTCGCGCAGGAAGGTGCCGAGCGCATCGCCGATCCGGTCCTTCTTGTTCGGAATGATGGCGGTGTGCGGAATGGGCAGCCCGAGCGGATGGCGAAAGAGGGCGGTCACCGCAAACCAGTCGGCAAGGCCGCCGACGAGCGCCGCCTCGGCGAAGGCCTGCACCCACGCAAAGGCCGGGTCCACATGGTGGATGGCCCATGTCGAGGCCGCGAACAGCACGGCCATGGCAAAGAGCAGCCCCGTTGCCACAGCCTTCATGCGGGCGCCCTCGGCGTCCCTCGGGTCCGGTCTCCTGCTCAGCGAATCACTCGGCGGGCTGTGCCTGGGGGCGCGGTGCGGGCTCGGCCTCGCCGGTCAGCCAGCGCTTCAGCCGCGGTGCCAGCCTGCGCTCCACATCGTCGGCGAGGCTGAAGCCGGCCGGCACCATGAGGAGCGTGAGGGCAGTCGAAAGGGTCAGCCCGCCGATCACCGCAATGGCCATCGGTGCGCGGAAGCTCGAATCCCCGTGCAGGCCCACGGCGACCGGCAGCATGCCGGCCGACATGGCAACCGTGGTCATGATGATTGGCTGCGCGCGCTTGTGCCCCGCCTCGAGGATCGCGGCCTCCTTGGGCGTGCCCAGCCGCATTTCCTCGATTGCGAAATCCACGAACAGGATCGAGTTCTTGGAGACGATCCCGAGCAGCATCAGAATGCCGATGTAGACCGGCATGGTGATCGCGTGCCCTGTGAGGATGATCGCGATGACGGCGCCCAGCGGAGCAAGCAGCAGCGAGCCCATGTTCACGAACGGCGGCAGCACACGCCGGTAGAGCAGCACCAGCACGGCAAAGACGAGGAGGACACCCGCGATGATCGCAAAGATGAAGTTGGTGATCAGCTCATCCATCACCTCGGCCTCGCCGAACTTCACCTGCCGAACGCCATCGGGAAGCGACCTCATCGCCGGCAGGTCGTCGATGGTCTTGAGCGCGGTGCCGAGCTCCACCCCATTGAGATCGCCAACGATCACGACCCGCCGCGCCTGGTTGTAGCGGCGGATCTGCGTGGGGCCGGTGCCGAAGCTGATATCGGCCACCACCCGAAGCGGAACCGACCCGCCGCTTGCGGTTGGAACCGGCAGGTTGGCCAGCGTGTCGGCATCGGTGCGCGCGGAATCAAGCAGCCGGACGCGGATCGGCACCTGCCGGTCGGACAGCGAGAACTTCGCGAGGTTCTGCTCGATGTCGCCGATGGTGGCGATGCGGATGGTCTGCGAGAGCGCCGCGGTCGACACGCCCATCTGCGCGGCGATGTCGAACCTCGGGCGGATGACGATTTCCGGCCGCTCGAGGTCGCCGTCGATCCTGACGTCGCGCAGGATCGTGAGGCCGCGCATCTCGGCCTCGACGCGCCGCGCGGCGGCCTCGAGCGTCTCCGGGTCGTCGCCGGTCAGCATGATGGTCACGTCGCGCCCGCCGCCGCCCGGACCCATGGCCTGGAAGTTGATGCGCGCATCCGGCACCTGGTTCAGCGCAGGTGCCACCCGGCGCTCGAACTCCTTGGTCGAGGCATCCCGGTCTCTGCGGTCTGCGAGCTTCACATAAAGCGTCGCGCGGCGGACGTCGCCTTCCGTGCCGATGCTCTCGAAGATTTCCCGCACCTCCGGCTCGGCACGCAGGATCGCGCTCGCCTCGTCGACGGTTGCGATCGTGTCTTCCAGCCGCGAGCCCGGCGGGCGCTCGATCTGCACGATCGAGGTTCCCATGTCGCTGTCGGGTGCGAAGGCCTGCGGCACCTGAGCAAAGAGAAAGATGGTGAGCGCGAACGAGGCAGTCCCTGCCAGCACCGTCACCCAGCGGTGCCGGAGCGTCCAGCGCAGCACGGCCAGATAGCGGTCCATGATCGGCCCCTCGCTGTGCTTGGCGTGGCCGTGCGCACGCAGGAAATAGGCGGCCATCAGCGGCGTGATCAGCCGCGCGACCAGGAGCGACATGAACACCGCAACCGAGACCGTAAGGCCGAACTGCTTGAAATATTCGCCCGAGATGCCCGGCATGAACGAGACCGGTAGAAAGACGGCAATGATTGCGAAACTGGTCGCCACCACGGCGAGGCCGATCTCGTCCGCTGCGTCGAGCGCTGCCTGGTAGGGTGACTTGCCCATCCGCATGTGCCGGACGATATTCTCGATCTCGACGATCGCGTCATCGACGAGAATGCCGGCCACGAGCGACAGCGCGAGCAGGCTGATGGTGTTGAGCGTGAACCCCATCAGGTCCATGAACCAGAAGGTGGGAATGGCCGAGAGCGGTATGGCAAGCGCGGCGATGATGGTCGCCCGCCAGTCGCGCAGGAAAAACCAGACCACGACCACTGCGAGAAGCGCGCCCTCGACCATGGCGGTTACCGCGCTGGAATATTCCTCCTTGGTATAGTCGACCGTGGTGAACAGCTCCACGAAGGCCACGCCGGGGAATTGCTTCTCGAGGGCCTGAAGCTCGGCGTTCATGCGCTCGTAGACCTGCACGTCGGATGCGCCCTTGGCCTTGAACAGCCCGAAGCTTGTCACCTGCCGGCCATCCAGCCGCGCGACCGAGCGCTGCTCGGTTGTGCCGTCGTAGACATGGGCGATGTCGGAAAGACGGGCGAACCGCCCGCCACCCAGTGCAATCCGGGTCTCGCCGAGTTCGAGCGCGGAGCGCGCGCCGCCGAGCACCCGGACCGACTGTTCGGCGCCCGAAACCTCGGTCCGGCCACCCGGCACGTCGATGTTGAGCTGGCGCAGCTGGCTGTTGACCTGAGCCGCGGTGATGCCGAGCGCCTGCATCCGGCCTGGGTCGAGATCGATGCGAATCTCGCGGCTGACCCCGCCGGAACGGCTCACCTGCGCAACACCCGGGATTGCAGTCAGCCGCTTGGCCACGGTGTTGTCGACAAACCAGGAAAGCTCCTCGAGCGACATTGCGGTCGATTTCACCGCCACATAGGCAATCGCCCCGCCCTCGATGTCGATCCGCTGCACCTGCGGTTCGAGGATTCCCTCCGGCAGGTCGGACCGGATGCGGGTCACGGCATCGCGGACATCGTTGACGGCCCGGTCCACCGGCGTCCCGATGTGGAACTCGACATTCGTGACCGAAGAGCCCTCGCGCACGAACGAGACGATCGACTTCACATTGCCGATGCCCGCGACCGCCCCCTCGACCCGCTGGGTGACCTGGGTCTCGAGCTCCCCCGGCGCGCCGCCCGGCTGGGAGACGACCACCCGCACGAGGGGTGCCGAGATGTCGGGCATGGCATTGATCTTCATCGTCGCAAAGCTGAGCGCGCCTGCGATCGAGAGCATGAAGAACAGCATGATGGGCGGGATGGGGTTCCGGATCGCCCACGAGGAGGCGTTGCGCAGCGCCATGGTCGCCCTCAGCTCCCTGCTGCGGCCGGTGCCGGCGCGGCCGCCGCACCCGTCGGCCGCCTGGTCTCCGGTGTCACCTTCTCGCCGGGGCGCAGGAAAGCCCCGGCCGAGGCCACCACCCGCTCGCTGCCCGAAAGCCCTTCGACGATTGCGACCCCGGCCGCGGAAACCGGCCCCACCCGGACCGGCGTTCGAACGACGACATTGTCGCGGCCAACGGTGAACACATAGGTGCCGGACTGGTCCGTCAGCACGGCCGATTGCGGCACCACCGGCCGCATCGCCTCGCGTCCGGTCATCTCCGCATTGGCAAAGGCGCCGACGCGCAGCCCGTCGCGCGCGGGCAGCGCGATCCGCGCAACGCCGAGCCGGGTCTGCGGGTCGATCACGGGTTCAAGGAGCCAGACGGTTCCGGCATACTGTTCGGTTGCGCCCACCGGCGTCACGCGTGCCGCCTGCCCGACCTGCAGGGTCGCCATGTCCTGTTCGGCAACCTGCGCGCGCATTTCCAGCTGGCCGCCCGCCGCGATGCGGAACAGCGCGCCCGAGGCCGGCGACACCACCTGCCCCGCCTCCACATGGCGCGCGAGCACGAGGCCCGCCTCCGGAGCCCGGATGCCAAGCCGGGCGATGCGCTCGCGCATCTCGCGCACCTGGGCCTGCGCGATGCCGACCCGCGCCCGCGCGGCATCGCGGGTTGCCGTGCGGCGCTCGATGTCGGCCCGCGAGATGAAGCCGCGCTCCACCAGCGCGGCGGCGCGGTCGAGCTCGGCCTGTGCGAGCCGTGCATCGGCCTCGGCCTGCCGGACGGCCGCCTCGAGCTGCGCGAGCTGTGCGCGCTGGACGGCCGAGTCGATTTCCGCAAGCAGCTGGCCCTTGGCAACGAACTGGCCGGCCTCGGCGCGGATGGCGATGACCATGCCGCCTTCGCCGACGACGCCGACCGGCATGTCGCGGCGCGCGGCGATGCTGCCGGTGGCCGAGATCCGATCGGCCACCGGCACAAGACCGGGGACGATGACGGTGACCGAAGGCGGCGCCGACGGCGGCGCGGCGGGCTTCGGCGCGCGGGCCTTCAACACGAGGAACCCGACAAAGGCCGCAAGCGCCACGAGCGCCACCACGGCCAAGAGGACATTCCGGCGCCTGCGGGCCTCGCCGCCCCGCCCGTCCCGCGGCGCGCCGTCATGCCCGGAGAGATCCGGCGGGCCAACCCGCAGGTCGCGGTCCTGTGAGGGGAAGTGCATGTTCATGCGCGTTGGTCCATTCCGTTGCCCGGCCCGGCTGCCCGGGTGCCCCGCCGGTCCGGCCGCAATGACCGGGCCACGACATGCCCGGGCCGCTCCCCTCAAAGCAGCCTCTGAGCGGCGCTCATATACATGTGCAGGTGCGGCATTGAAAGGGGCAGGCCAAACATGGCCGGCACGCGCCACGCTGCCGCAGCAGACCGGCTGCGGGATTGGCTCCCCGGCGCGCATCGCCTGCCGTCATCGGGCGGAGCGGACGGGCGCTTGCCAGCGCGCTTCAGCCCAGCGAAAGGCGCCCGGCGCGATGCCGCACGCGCGGCACCCTGCCGCAGAGGAAGGACAGACACCCGATGAAACGCACCACCGCTGCCGCCATTCTCGGCCTTGCCGCCGCCTTTGCCGTGCCATGGGCCGCGGCGCGGGCTGCAACGCTCACGCTGACAGCCGAATCCCGGGTTGTGGCCGCGCCCGACATCGCCGAGGTCGGCGCGGGTGTCGTGACCGAGGCTGCCAGTGCCGAGGCGGCGCTTGCCGAGAACGCCCGCCGGATGGACCGGGTTGTCGCGGCGCTGCGCGCACAGGGGATTGGCGACCGCGACATCCAGACAAGCGGCCTCCTTGTCCAGCCGCAGTTCCGCTACGAGCCGAACCGCGAGCCGGTCCTTGCCGGCTTTCAGGCACGCAACCAGCTGCGCATCGTCCTGCGCGACCCGCGCCGGGCGGGCCGGGTGATCGATGCGCTGGTGAAGGAAGGCGCCAACCAGATCGACGGGCCGGCCTTCCGAATCGACAATCCCGATCCGCTGCTCGATCGCGCCCGGCAGGAGGCCGTCCGCAAGGCCCGGGCGCGGGCCGACCTCTATGCAGCGGCCGCCGGCCTCAGGGTCGCCCGCATCACCATGATCCGCGAGGGCCACGATGCCCGCCCGCTGCCGCCGCCGATGCCCGTTCCCCGCGTGGCCATGCAGGCCGAGGCGGCACCCAATTCGCCCGTGATGCCCGGCGAGCTCGAGCTGGTCGCCACCGTCACCATGGAGTTCGCGCTCGAATAGGGGGCTGGAGGGGCGCGGTCTGCGGCCGCTCAGAGCAGCAGCGCTGCCACCTGTCGCCCCTCCTGCAGCAGCACATTCCAGGTCCGCGCGGCCGCGCGGCTGTCCATCGCCTCGAGTGCAACGCCCGCGGCCGCGGCAGCCGCGCGCATCTCCGGCGAGGGCCATACGAGGCGCGCGCCCGTGCCCAGCAGAAGGACGGCAGGCCTCGGCTCGATGGCGAGCGCCCGGGCGAGGAGCAGGGGCGCCGGCCCCGGCTCCATCGCCTCGATGGCCGAAAGGCTGAGGAGCAGGGGCGCAGGCCACAGCCGGCCGCCGATCCGCCACCCTTGCGCGCTTGCCCCCTCGACGACCGGCAGCCCGCCCGCGTCGGCCCGCGCGAGGCGGAGCGGCGCGGGCGTACGCCCGGCCGGCTTCGGGCCTTCCGGCGCGCTCAGGGCCGCTCCCGCGCCGGGCGGCTCCCCACGCGCTCGGCGCCCGCCGGCCCCGCCTCCTTCGTCACGAAGCTGTGCGGCCCCACGCCCATCCAGATGAGAAGGGGCGCGGCAATGAAGATCGACGAATAGGTGCCGATCACAATCCCGAGCAGCATTGCAACCGAAAATCCGAACAGCACCTGCCCGCCGAACAGCACCAGCGCGCCGAGCGCAAGGACCATGGTAAGCGAGGTTACAATGGTGCGCGCCAGCGTCTCGTTGACCGAGAGGTCAAGCAGTGAGGCCATATCCATCTTGCGGTATTTCCTGAGATTCTCGCGGATCCGGTCATAGACGACGATCGTGTCGTTCAGCGAATAGCCGACGATTGTCAGGATCGCGGCCACGGTGTTCAGGTTGAACTCGAGCCGGGTCAGGGCAAAGAACCCCATGGTCAGCCCGACATCGTGGATAAGCGCGATGAGCGCGCCCACGCCGAACTGCCACTCGAAGCGCAGCCAGATGTAGATCGAGATGCCGAGCATCGCGAACAGGATGGCGAGCGCGCCATCGCGCACCAGCTCGCGGCTGACCTTGCCCGAGACGCTTTCCACCCGGCGGATGTCGACCTGCGCGTCCACCTTGCGCAGTTCGGCAAGCACCTTCTGCACGGCGGCATCGACTGCATCCGCGTCGCCCGGCGGGGTGGGCAGGCGGATCAGCACGGTGTCGGGCGCGCCGAAGGTCTGCAGCGCCGCCTCGCCGACAGCCGCCTGGTTCACCGTGCGGCGCAGCGGCTCCAGCTGCTGGGGTTTGCTGAACTGCGCCTCGATCATCAGCCCGCCGGCGAAGTCGACCCCGAAGTTGAGGCCGCGGGTGGCAAGCAGCGCAACCGAGCCGAGGAGCAGCAGGATCGAAAGGCCCACGGCCACCATCCGGAAGCGCAGGAAGGGGATGTTGGTGCTGTCGGGAACGAGCTTCAGAAGCTTCATCGGCCTTCAATCCTAGAGCGCGAGGGCAGCAGGCCGGCGGCGGTGATACCAGCCGGAGACCATCAGCCGGGTCACGGTGACAGCGGTGAACACGGAGGTGATGATCCCTATTGTCAGCACCACCGCGAAGCCCTTGATCGGGCCGGAGCCGAAGTAGAACATGATGGCCGAGGCGATGATGTTGGTCACGTTGGCGTCGAAGATCGTCCCCTGCGCCATGGTGTAGCCATTCTCGATCGCCTGCCGTACGCTCCTGCCCTTGCGCAGCTCCTCCCTTATCCGCTCGTTGATGAGCACATTGGCATCGACAGCCGCCCCGATGGTGAGCACGAAGCCGGCAATGCCGGGCAGGGTGAGCGTGGCGCCGATCACGCTCATGATGCCAAGGAGCAGGAAGGCGTTGAGGATCAGCGCTGCGACCGAATAGACCCCGAACCGGCCGTAGGTCGCGATCATGAACAGGGCGACGAGGACCACCGAGACGATGCTTGCGATGGTGCCCGCGCGAATGGAGTCCGCGCCGAGATCGGGGCCGACAGTGCGCTCCTCGATCACCTCGAGCGACACGGGAAGCTTGCCCGAGCGCAGGAGGATCGCAAGCTCGTTTGCGCTCTCGGTGGTGAAACTGCCCTGAATGATCCCCGCGCCGCCGAGGATGGGCTCGTTGATCCGCGGCGCCGAGATCACCACGCCATCGAGGATGATGGCAAAGGGGCGGCCGACATTGTCCTGCGTGACCCGTCCGAAACGGCGTCCGCCCTGGCTGTCGAAGCGGAACGAAACGACCGGCTGGCCGTCCTGGAACGTGGGCTGGGAGTCGATCAGCTGGTCGCCGGTGACGATGGCCCGGCGGCGGACGGCGATCTGCCCGCCTTCGGCCAGCGGGACGACCTGGCTTCCGGGTGGTGCGCGGCCCTGCGCCACAAGCGCGGGGTCGGCCTCCACGTCGACCAGCTTGAACTCGAGCCGCGCGGTCTTGCCCAGGAGCTGCTTGAGCGCATCCGGGTCGTCGAGCCCGGGCACCTGCACGAGGATCCGCCGGTCGCCCTGCCGGACGATCGTCGGCTCGCGGGTGCCGAGCTCGTCCACCCGCCGGCGCACCACCTCCACGGTCTGCGCCATGGCCGCATCGACCGCCTGCTCCAGCCCGGCCTCGGTGGGCGAAAGGAGGATCCGGTCGCCGTCGAGCAGGGTCACCTCGGGGTCCCGCTGGCCGCCGAGGCGCCCGAGCGGCTGCGCCAGCGCGCGCATGGCCTCCAGCGCCCGGTCGGTGTCGGCGGGGTTGACCAGCTGGAACGAGACCGCGCCCTCGCGCACGCCAAGGTCGGTCACCTGGATGGCGCCGCCGGCGGCCTGGCGCAGCTCCGCGCGCACCTGCTCCTCGAGCGACTCAAGGCGGACCTGGCGCAGCTCGGCGACATTGGCCTCGAGCAGGATATGGCTTCCCCCGCGCAGGTCGAGGCCGAGGTTCAGCTGCCGCTTGGGCAGGAGGTCGGGCCAGCCGGCCACCTGCTCCTCGGGGAAGAAGTTGGGCACGCTGAACAGGATGCCGAGCGCGCAGACGATCCAGATCGCCCAGCGCTTCCAGGGCGAAATGTCGAGCATCAGCCGTTTGTGTCGTTGGCCGGCTGGGCGGCTCCGCGCGGCGTCACCGACGAGAGGGTGGACTTGACCACCCGCACACGGTTCTGCGGGTTGAGCTCCACTTCCACCTCTTCGTCGGTCACCTTGGTCACCCGGCCGATCAGCCCGCCGCCGGTGACCACATCGTCGCCCTTCTTCACCGAGGCGACCATCTGGCGGTGCTCCTTCAACCGCTTCTGCTGCGGCCGGATGATGAGGAACCAGAAGATCACGAACAGGAGGATGAGCGGCACGAACTGGATGAAGGCGGACGCGCCGCCAGCCTGGGCGCCTGCCGCCTGGGCGAAAGCCGGAGAAGGGAACATCGAACCTGCCTGAGGAGAAAGCCGCAAATGAGCCCTGCCGCTTACACGCGCGGCCGGTGATTTTCAAATGCCGCAGGACCATGGCAGGAGGCGCCATGCCCGAGACTCTACCGCCCCCCGGTCCGCGAGGTCCGCATCGTGCCGACCTGCGCCGGATCGCCGATGCGCTGGAGCGGCTTGCGCCGCCCGGCCCCGACCCGGCGCTCGCCCGGGCGGCCCGACTGCTGCGCTGGACGGGCCGGACCCTGGAGGCGGTCGCCCCCCGCGCGGTGCTCGATCCCTCGATGTTCCTCGGGGTCGAGGCGCAGAAGGCTGCGCTCCGCACCAATCTCCTGGCGCTCGCACGCGGTGGGCCGGCGCACGACATGCTTCTCTGGGGCGCACGCGGCATGGGCAAGTCGGCGCTGGTCCACAGCCTCGCCCATGCGCTCGACCTGCCGCTGGTCGAGGCCACGGGCGCAGGCCTCGAGACGCTGGGCGCCCTGTTCGCGTTGCTCGCAGGGGCCGGGCGCCCGTTCCTTGTGTTCGTGGACGACCTCGCCTTCGATCCGGGCGGCAGCGCGCTGCGGAAGCTGCGCTCGCTCCTCGATGGCGGGGTGGAGGCGCGGCCAGCCCATGTCCGGCTTGCCGTCACCTCCAACCACCGCCACCTGCTGGCCCGCGTGGCCGCCGAACCGGCCGATGCCCGCCACCCGCGCGACCTTGCCGAGGACCAGCTTGCCCTCGTGGACCGCTTTGGCCTCGTGCTGGGCTTTCACCTGCCCGACCAGGAGACCTATCTGTGCATGTGCCGGGCCTATCTCGCCGCCGAGGGGCTGGCGCTCGACGAGGCGGATGCGCTGGCCTTTGCGCTGGCGCGCGGCACGCGCTCGGGGCGCACGGCCTGGCACTACCGGGTGGAACAGCTGGTGCGCCGCGCAAGCGGCTAGGCGCGCTGCCGCGAAGCTTTGCTATTGCGAACCAGTCGCAACTATGTCAGAAGCGCTCCGAAAGGAGCCGTTTCATGCACCCTCTCGAGCCTGCCCGCCACGAGCCTGCCCGCCACGAGCCTGCCGCCTTCCGGGCCACTCCGGCAGCCTTCCTGCCGCTGCCGGTTCCGGCCCGACCCGCAGGAGAGCGGCTGCTGCTCCTTGCCGTCCGCGTCTGGGGTTCCGGCCGCCGGCAGGGGGTCTGCCCGCACCATGGCCCGGCCGCGCTGCTCGGCCCGGCTGCCCGTCCGCTCAACACCCTTCTTGACACGCTGTGCGCAGCGGTGGGTGAGCCGCTGATGCTGCTGGCGCCCCGCGCGCTTGCGATCACGCCCGATGAGGCCATGCTGCTCGATCTCGTCGAGTGCGCCGGCCGCGGCGATACCGCGGGCGCGCGCACGCTGCTTGCCGACCGCGTCCCGCGCGCGGTCCAGGACCGTCTGATCGACCACGCCGGGCGGCTGGCGCTGCTCCTGCCCTCGGGCTGAGGCGTCAGAGGAGCTCGGTTGCAGCCCGCCACCAGTGCGCCGGCAGGCCGGCCGCAGCCGCGTTGCGATCCGCCGGTCGGGCGAAAAGCGCAAAGCAGGTCGCGCCCGAGCCGCTCATGCGGGCCAGCAGCACGCCCGGCCCCGCGCGCAACTGCTCCAGCACCTCGGCGATGACGGGCTCCCGCGCGATTGCGGGCCGCTCAAGATCGTTGCGGCCGGCGCGTGCGACCTCGAGCGTTTCGCCCTCGGCAAGGGGGCCGCGATCGACCCCGTCCCAACCCCGAAACACCAGGCCGGTCGGCACCTCGACGCCGGGGTTCACAAGGAGAAGCGGCACGCCCGCAACGGGTGGCGCGGGCGCGAGAATGTCTCCGCGGCCGGTGCCCCGGCTGGTGCGGGAGGCAAGACAGGCGGGCACATCCGCGCCGAGCGCGGCGGCGAGGCGCTCGAGGTCGTCCGCGCCGGGGGCCGCACCCGTTGCCCGCGCGAGCAGCCTGAGCGTTGCGGCAGCATCGGCGCTGCCGCCGCCAAGGCCGGCGGCCGCGGGGATCCGCTTGTCCAGCCGAAAGGCAAAGCGCGCCCGTGTGCCCGATTGCGCTGCAAAGGCGTGGGCCGCGCGTAGCACGAGGTTGGCCTCGGCCGGGCCTGCCGCCGCCGCAAAGGGCCCGGAAACGGCGAGCGACCAGTCCTCGGACTCCTCGGCGCTCAGCACGTCCCCGAACCGGGTGAAGGCAAAGAGCGTCTCGATCCGGTGCCAGCCCTCGGGCATCCGTTCGCGCACGTGAAGGGCGAGGTTGACCTTGGCCGGCGCATGTTCGCGTGTCGCGACGGGAGCCATCCGCGCAGCCGGCCTGCCGCTCAGCGCTGGGCGAGTGCCGCATCGAGGCCGTAGCGCAGCTTGGCATCCAGCTGTTCGGCCAGCGGCCCGGGCGGATCGAGCGCGCGCGCGGCGCGCCATAGGTGGCGCGCCTCGATCCGGCGGCCCACCCGCCACAGCGCATCGCCCAGATGGTCGGCGACCGTCGGGTCGGCAGGCTCGGCCGCGCGCGCCTTCTCGAGCAGCGTGACCGCCTCCTCGAACCGGCCGCGCCGGAACGCCGCCCAGCCCTTCGAGTCGATGATCGCGCCATTGTCCGGCTGGGCCGCAAAGGCCTCGGCGATCAGCGCCTCGGCCTCGTCGAGCTTCAGGTTCCGGTCGAGCAGCGAATAGCCGAGATAGTTGAGGATCACGGCATTGCCCGGCTGCAGGGCCAGCGCCCGGCGCAGATCCGGCTCCGCGGCTGCGAAATCGCCCGCCTGTTCATGTGCCGCCCCGCGCAGGAAGAAGAGCGAGGCATGTTCGGGGCCGGGCTCGCCCGCAATTCCGGCGATGGCCTGCGTCAGCGCCGCCACCGTGCCGGCGTGGTTGGATGCCGCGCGCTCGATCTCGGCCAGCCGCACCCAATCCTCCAGTCGCGGCGCGCCCCGCCCCAGCAGACCCTGCAGGGCGGCCCTTGCCGCGTCGTGCCGCCCCTCGCCGGAGAGGATCGCGGCGCGTTGCCGGACCGCATGCGGCCAAAGCGGGCTCTCGGGCGCAACCCGGTCGAGTGCGGCGAGTGCAAGGTCCGGCTGGCCCTGCCGCGCAAGCGCCTCGGCCACCTCCAGCCAGCCCTCTGCCATGCCCGGCGCTGCCAGGGTGGCCACCCGCGCAAAGGCGCCGGCCGGCGCGGGGTTCCGCTCGCGCGCGAGATCGACTGCCAGGCGGACGAAGAGGAGCGCGAGCCCCTCGGCAGCATTTGAGGGAAGGCCACCCAGCCGCCGCCCGGGAAGCTGCGGGCTGGCCACGAGGCGCGCGCGCGCGTCAGCCAGCATTGGCTCATCTGCCGGGCCGGCGCCAAGGGTGGTGATCGCCCGTTCGCGCCATGCCCGGTCGCTCGCGGCCGCCTCGAGGGCCGCGGCTGCGGCGGCAATCCGCACCCGGGGCGCGGCCGCCCCCGCTTCCAGAAGCGCGCCATAGGCGGATGCTGCTTCCGGCCAGCGCCGGGCCAGCGCCAGCACATGGGCGCGATGCTCGGCGAAGTACGACCGCGTGAGCCGCGGGACATCCTCGCGCGCAAGAAGCGCAAGCGCTGCCTCGGCATTGCCGCGGCCGACGTGCCCATAGGCCTCCATGATGGTGGCAACGATCGGCGGTCCGGAGCCGGCGAACGGATCCGCATAGCGTGCCCGCGCCCGGTCGTAGGCCCGCCAGTCGCCCCGCCCGGCGGCGTCGGCCGCAAGCACGAGAGCCGGCAGCGTCTCGGCAAACGGCACCGGCAAGAGCGCATCGTCGGGCTTGCGCGTCTCCTCTGGAAGGAGCGCGCGGGCGAGCTCTACGGCGGCCGCCCGGTCTCCTGCCAGAAGGGCCGAGGCAAAGGCCCTGCGCTGCACCGATTGATCGGCCCCGTCAAAGCGCAGCGCCGCACCGAATGCGCGCACGGCCGTCTCATGGTCCCGCTCGGCAGCTGCAAACCGACCGAGCACATAGGCCTGGAGGCCGCGCCCACCCGTGCCGTCGGCCGCGGTTGCAAGCACCGGACCGGAAAGCCCCGGCACGCCAGGGAGAAGGGCGGCGGAGAGAAGGCAGAACAGGCTGCGGCGCATGATCGTGGGATTCGTCCTCGGTGCCGGCGGCCGGTGCGGCAGCGCCTGCCGCCTCAGCCGACCTGGAACCAGCCGGTTATAGCAAGGCGTGTCGCCGGCGACCACTGTGGCACGAAGCTCACATGGTGCCGCTGCGGCACGGCAAACAGGTTGAGCGCGTTGTAGCGCGGCTGGAACCCTTCCACGATGTCGCCGTCGGCATCGAAGAAGTTGAGATAGCCCCCCCAGTCCGGGTGCCACCGGTCGGCAAAGTTCAGCACATAGGCCACGCGCCAGCCGCGCTCGAGATGGCCATCGTCGTGGAGGCCGAGGAACTGGCCCGGCGCGAAGAGGGTCGCCTGGGCATCCGCCTTCACAAGGTCGGGCATGCCGGTCACCTCGCGGACAAGGTCGAGCATCGGCCAGTCGTTGATGTGCTCGAGAAGCAGGGCGAGCGGCCCCTCGGGGTCCCAGCGTTCCCGATAGGCCGTGACCATCGGGTAGCGCTGGTAGACGAAGGCATAGTCCTGCCGGGCCATGCGGGTGGCGATCGCCCGGAGATAGGCGCTGCGGCGCTCGGGCGACAGCGCGCGAAGGCCTGCCGGCGACAGCGATTCCGGCTCCGGGCCGGCCTGGAGCGCAAGCCCCCAGGGGGTCTCCCGCTCGAGCACCCGGCGGATGGTTGCCGCCGTCTCGGGTGTGAGGACGTCGCGCACCTGCACGCGCCTGCGCTCGGCGAACCGGGCCCTGAGCGCCGCGCGGTCGAGCGACGGGTTGACATGGAACAGCGGGATCTCGCCCGCCGGAGCTCCGGCCTGCGGCTCAGGCATCGATGGCCTCGGCGTCGAGCCGCGCGGCATTGGCCTGGATGAACTGGAAGCGGTGCTCCGGCACGCGGCCCATCAGCCGCTCGACAAGGTCGCGCACCGGCGCCTCGCCCTGGTAGCTGTCTGGAAGCACGATGCGGAGCAGGGTGCGCGTGGCCGGGTCCATGGTCGTCTCGCGCAGCTGGGCGGGCGACATTTCGCCAAGGCCCTTGAACCGGCCGATCTCGACCTTGCGGCCGCGGAAGCGCGTGTCCATCAGCCGCGACAGATCAGCGTCGTCGCGCGCATAGGCCACCTCGCTTCCGGCCGCGACCCGGAAGAGCGGCGGCTGGGCAAGAAACAGGTGCCCGTCGCGCACCAGGCCCGGCATCTCGCGGAAGAAGAAGGTCATGAGCAGGGTGGCAATGTGGGCGCCGTCGACGTCGGCGTCGGTCATGATCACCACCCGTTCGTAGCGCAGCCGCGATCGATCATAGCTGTCGCGGGTGCCGCAGCCGAGCGCAAGCACGAGGTCCGCCACTTCCTGGTTCGCCGAAACCCTGGCGGCCGCCGCGCTTGCCACATTCAGGATCTTGCCACGGATGGGCAGGATGGCCTGCGTCTCCCGGTTGCGGGCCTGCTTGGCCGAGCCGCCCGCGGAATCCCCCTCGACGATGAACAGCTCGGTGCCCTCCGGCTCCTGCCGCGCACAGTCGGCAAGCTTGCCCGGAAGGCGCAGGTTGCGCCGCGAGATGGCCGTCTTGCGTTTCACCTCGCGCTCGGCGCGGCGTGCCAGCCGCTCCTCCATCCGCTCGATCACATGGCCGAGCAGCGCGCGGGCGCGGTCCGCATCCTCGGCCAGCCAGTGGTCGAGCCGATCGCGCAGCGCATTCTCCACCATCCGCGCGGCTTCGGGCGAGGCCAGCCGGTCCTTGGTCTGCGACTGGAACTGCGGCTCCTGCATGAAGAGCGAAAGAAGGACGACCGCGCCCGAGAGCACATCCTCGGCGGCGAGCTCCGCGCCTTTCCTCAGGCCCATGAGGCCGGCGTGCGCGCGCAGCGACTTCACGACGGCGGTGCGCAGCCCCGCCTCGTGGGTGCCGCCATCGGGTGTCGGGATCGTGTTGCAGTAGAAGCTTGCCGAACCGTCGCCTGCCAGCGTCCAGGCGATGGCCCATTCCACCTCGCCGGCCGCGCCGCCGTTCACCTTCGCGCGGCCGGTGAACGGCTGGTCGGTCACGGTCGGCTGCCCCGCGGTCTCCTCGGCGAGGCGGTCGGCCAGCCCCCCGGGGAAAAGGAAGGTCTGGGCCGAGGGAACCGGCTCGCGCGCCAGCTCCGGCGCACAGCTCCAGCGGATCTCGACGCCCGAGAACAGATAGGCCTTGGAGCGGGCGAGCCGCCACAGCCGCTCGGGCGAAAAGCGCGCCTCCGGCCCGAAGATCTCCCGGTCCGGGCGGAAGACGATGCTGGTGCCGCGCCGGTTGGGGGCCGGGCCGACGGCCGCCAGCGGGCCGAGCGGCGTGCCGCGCGCATAGGCCTGCCGGAACAGTTGCCGGTTGCGCGCCACCTCGACCACCAGCGTCTCCGACAGCGCGTTGACCACCGAAACGCCAACCCCGTGCAGCCCGCCCGAGGTCTGGTAGCTCCGGCCGGAGAATTTGCCTCCCGAATGAAGGGTTGTCATCACCACCTCGAGCGCCGACCGGTCGGGAAAGCGCGGATGGGGCTCGACCGGGATCCCGCGGCCATTGTCGGTGATGGTCAGCCTGCCGTCGGCCGAAAGATGCATCTCGATGCGCGTGGCATGTCCGGCAACCGCCTCGTCCATTGCATTGTCGAGCACTTCGGCGGCCAGATGGTGCAGCGCGCGCGCGTCGGTTCCGCCCACATACATGCCCGGCCGACGGCGGACCGGCTCGAGACCCTCGAGCACCTCGATCGCGCTTGCGTCATAGTCGGCAGGGGTGGCTGACGCCGAGAAGAGGTCGGTCATGGGATGACCCTAGCCCGGCCCCGCATCGATTGGAACAGGCCGCGAACGCCTGCCACGCCTGTGGCCTTTCGGCAACGCCGGCGCATCGCCCGGCAGCCCCCTCCCATTTTTCATCTTGTGCCGCGCACCAAGATTCCGGCAAGCTTCATGGCCAAGAGAGCAAAGCTCCATCCTCCATGGAAGCCCCTGCGGCACGGCGCTGCACACCGCCGAAGACCTGTTCGACCGGCCTTCTGGCCATTTCTGGGGGATGTTTGATGTCGTTCACAGCCTGCCGAACCCTTGCCCTCATGGTCGCGCTGCCGCTTCTTGCGGCACAGCCGGCCTCCGCAGAGGAGGACAAGCCCGTCAGCTTCTCCGGCGAGGCCACCTTCGTCACCGATTACCGCTTCCGCGGCGTCAGCCTGTCCAACCGCGATCCGGCGGTCCAGGCCGGGCTGGAGATGGAGACCAAGCCCGGAATCTACGTGGGGCTCTGGGGCTCGTCGATTGCCGAGTTCAACGGCGCCACCACCGAGATCGACCTCTACGGCGGCTGGCGCGGCAGCTTCGGGGCGATCTCCACCGACATTGGCATCATCGCCTACCTCTACCCGGGCGGCGTGGATACCAACATCTACGAGCTTTATGGCTCCGTCTCGGGTACGGTCGGCCCGGCCGAACTCACCGTGGGGCTGAACATCGCCCCCAACCAGGGCAATCTCGACCGTTCCAGCCGCTACCTCTATTTCGGCAGCGCGTTCGGCATTCCCGACACACCGGTGACCATCAAGGGCAATCTCGGCTTCGAGCGCGGCGGGTTGGTGGCCGACGAAACCGGCCGCACCACCAAGAAGACCGACTGGCTGATCGGCGCGGACTTTGCCTTCGAGCCGCTGACGGTCGGTGTCGCCTATATTGGCAACGACCTTCCCCGGAGGTTCCAGGGGGTCCAGCCGCTGAGCACGCCCATCCCGGGCCAGCGCGCCAACGCGTTCGCCAAGAACACGATCGTCGTCTCGCTCAGCATCGGCTTCTGATGGCAGGCGCCCGCAGCGCCCTGCGCGCTGCGGGCGCCTCAGCCCTCAGGCCTTGGCGGCCGCCTTGCGTGTGCGCGGCCTGCCAGAAGGCGGCTCGGGCCCGTCGCCCGGCTCGATCGGCCCGTCTACGGCCGCTGCGGCGGTCTTGCGCCGCCGTCCGGCCGGCGCCTGCGCGCCTGCTGCGTCGGCCTTTGGGCCCGCGGCCGGAGATCCGTCGTCGGCCCCTTGCCCGGTTGCCCCTGCGCGCGGGCTGCGCCCGGGCTTCTCCGCCGCCTTCTCCGCCTGCCCGGTCTGCGCGGGGGCGGCGGCTTCCGCAGCCCCGGCCACCGGCGTCTCGTCCTCGCTCTCGATTGCGGCCTCGAGCTCGGCCCGGGTCACGCGCCGCTCGGTCACCTCCGCCTTGGAGATGAGAAAGTCGACCACCTTCTCCTCGAACAGCGGCGCGCGCAGCTGGGCGGCAGCGAGCGGATTCTCGGCGAAGTGGCGCCGCACCTCGGCCTCCTCGCCCGGGTAGCGCGCGGCCTCCTGCGCCACCAGCCGGTTCATCTCGGCCTGCGAGATGGTGACCCCGTTGCGGGTGCCGATATCGGACAGGAGCAGGCCAAGGCGCACGCGCCGCTCGGCGATCCGGGCATATTCGGCCCGCTCGCCCTCCGCCTCGGCAAGTTCCTCTGCCGTCGCGCCTTCGGTCAGCTGGCGCCAGATCTGCGCGAACTCGGCGTCCACCATCGAGGGTGGCACCTCGAACCTGTAGGTTGCGGCCAGATGGTCGAGAAGCTTGCGCTTCATGTGGGTGCGGGTGAGACCGCGCAGCTCGGCTTCCACCCGCTCGCGCAGAACCTCCCTCAGCTGCGCAAGCGATTGCAGGCCGAGGTTGATGGCCAGCTGGTCGTCGACCGGTGGCACCTCCGCCGTCCTGACCGCCCTGACCGTCACGGCAAACACCGCCTCCCTGCCCGCGATGTCCGCGCGCGGATAGTCCGCGGGGATGGCAAGCCGCACCTCGCGCGCCTCGCCCGCGGCCACCCCTTCCAGCTGCGCCTCGAACCCGGGGATCAGCCGTCCGGAGCCAAGCTCGATTTCCATGCCGGTGCCGGTTCCGCCCTCGAACGCCTGCCCGTCGATCGTGCCGGCAAAATCCATCACCACAAGGTCGCCCGGCGCGGCCCGGTGCCCGGCCGGTGCATCGGTGAACCGCTTTTGCTGCCCGGCCAGCTGGGCGAGCGCGGCGTCAACCGCCGCCTCGTCGACCTCCACCACCAGCCGCTCGAGCGCGATCCCGTCCACCTTCGCCTCCGGCACCTCGGGCAGCACTTCGAGCGCCACATGCACCCGGATGTCCGAGCCGTCGGCCGGGTCGGACTCGAGGTCGATCGCGGGCTGCATTGCCGGCCGCAGGCTGCGGTCGGCGAGCAATTGCTTCACCCCTTCCGAGACCGCCTCCTGCACCGCCTCGGCGCGAAGCGCGGGCCCGTGCATCCGGCGGATGAGGTTGCCGGGCACCTTGCCGGGGCGGAACCCCGGCATCCGCACGCGCGGGGCCACCTCGGCAATCGCGGCAGCAACCTTCGCCTCGATGTCGGCAGCCGGAATCGTCAGCACATAGGCGCGCTTCAGGCCCTCGTTCAGCGTCTCGGTAACGTTCATCCCATCCTCGGAAAATCGGCTCGGAACAGCGGCTGGGCCCGGGCGGATCTGGCGTCGGGCTGGTGCGGGCGGAGGGATTTGAACCCCCATGTCTTGCGACACCGGAACCTAAATCCGGCGCGTCTACCAGTTCCGCCACGCCCGCCCAGGCGCCTTGCGGCCGGGCCCGTTGCAGCAAGGCGGCGAGCTATATCAGCCCTTGGGCGGCAGGCAAGCATTGCAATCCGGTTAAAAGGTAAGTATGACTGACATATCTGGCGGGTGGCGACCGCGGGGACGGAGAGCGACATGGCAGGCGCGCAGCAGGTGGTGGAAGCCGGCACCGGTGCGGCCGGCACGGCGCTGCGCGACGTCCGCCTCGAGGACCGGCTCGACCTTGGAGCGGACCGGATCTTCATCTCCGGAACGCAGGCGCTCGTGCGCCTGGCGCTCGTGCAGCAGGCGCGCGACCGCGCCGCCGGGCTGAGGACAGCCGGCTTCATCTCCGGCTACCGCGGCTCGCCGCTCGGCGGCTTCGACCAGGAGCTTTGGCGGGCGAAGGCACGGCTGGAAGCCGCCAACATCCTGTTTGTGCCCGGCGTCAACGAGGAGCTTGGGGCCACGGCCGTCTGGGGTGCGCAGATGGCGGCCATGAACCCGCGCCGCCGCTTCGATGGCGTCTTCGGCATCTGGTATGGGAAGGGCCCCGGGCTCGACCGCGCAATGGACGTGCTGAAACACGCCAATGCCGCGGGCACCTCGCGCCATGGCGGCGTCCTTGCGATCGTGGGCGACGATCATGGCGCCAAGTCCTCCACCCTGCCGCACCAGTCCGACCATAATTTCATGGCTGCCTTCGTGCCGTTTCTCGCACCCGCCTCGGTGCACGAGGTGGTCGAATATGGCCTGCTCGGGATTGCAATGAGCCGCTTTGCCGGCACTTGGGTGGGCTTCAAGGCAACCGCCGATACCATTGAGACCTCGGCAACCGTCGATACCGGCTCCGAGCGGCGGCCGATCGTCGTGCCGCCGTTCGACATGCCCGAGGGTGGGCTCCACATCCGCCCCAACGACATCTGGCGCGAGGAGGATACGCGGCTGCAGCGGTTCAAGGGCTTTGCCGCGCAGATGTTCGCCAAGGCCAATGGCATCGACCGGCTGGTGTGGGACAGCCCGCGCCCCCGTTTTGGCATCATCGCAACGGGCAAGGCCTTCGCCGACACGGTCGAAGCCCTGCACGAGCTCGGGATCACCCCCGAACTCGCCGCCGACATCGGGCTCAGGCTCTACAAGGTGGGCATGCCCTGGCCGCTCGAGCCTGATGGCGTGCGCGCCTTCGCCGAGGGCTGCGAGGAAATCCTCGTCATCGAGGAGAAGCGCGAGTTCATCGAGCACCAGCTGAAGTGGCAGCTCTACAACTGGCGGCCCGACGTGCGCCCGGTCGTGGTCGGCAAGCACGACGAGGCCGGCCAATGGCTGCTCAACCCCGACAACGAGCTCACCCCGGGCGGGATCGCGCACGTGATCGCCGAGCGGATCCGCCGCTTCCACGCCACCGACCGGATCGAGCAGGGCCTTGCCTATTTCCGCCGGCGCGAGGAGCTGATGCGCCACTTCCAGGCGCCGGCGAGGCGCTCGCCCTGGTTCTGCGCGGGCTGCCCGCACAACACCTCAACCGAGGTGCCCGAGGGCAGCCGTGCGCTTGCCGGCATCGGCTGCCACATCATGGCGCTGTGGATGGATCGCGCCCAGACCTTCACCCAGATGGGCGGCGAGGGCGCGACCTGGGTGGGCGAGGCCCCCTTCGTCGACGAGCCCCATGTGTTCGCCAACCTCGGCGACGGCACCTATTACCACAGCGGCATCCTTGCCATCCGCCAGGCGATCGCGGCCGGTGCGAACATCACCTACAAGATCCTCTACAACGATGCCGTGGCAATGACGGGCGGCCAGCCCGTCGAAGGCGGCCTCACCGTCGCGCAGGTGGCGGCCCAGATGCTGGCCGAGGGCGCAGCGAAGGTCTGGGTGCTGAGCGAGGATCCCGGCCGCTACCCCGAAGGCGCCCTCGCAGCGGGCGTCGCCGTCCACGACCGCTCGGCGCTCCGGCCGGTGATGGACGAGGCGCGCGCCACGAAGGGCGTCTCCGTCATCATCTACGACCAGACCTGCGCGGCCGAGAAGCGCCGGCGCCGCAAGCGCGGGCTGATGCCCGACCCGCCGACGCGCGTGCTCATCAACCCGGCAGTCTGCGAGGGGTGCGGGGACTGCTCGGTCCAGTCCAACTGCATTGCCATCCAGCCGCTCGAAACAGAGTTCGGCCGCAAGCGGCAGATCGACCAGTCGGGCTGCAACAAGGATTATTCCTGCCTGAAGGGCTTCTGCCCGAGCTTCGTCACGGTCGAGGGCGCAGCCCTGAACAGGCCCGATCGCACGGCGCTCGACCTCGGCGGCATCCCCGAGCCGCAGCTGCCGGAGCTCGCGGGCGGCTGGAACATCCTCGTCACCGGGATCGGCGGCACGGGGGTGCTGACGATTGCCGCCATTCTCGGCATGGCCGCGCATCTCGAGGGCAGGGCCGCCGCCACCGCCGACATGGCCGGCCTTGCCCAGAAGGGCGGTGCGGTCTGGAGCCATGTGCGGCTTGCACATCGCAACGAGGAGATTCTCGGCCCGCGCATCATGACCGGTGCAGCCGATCTCGTGCTCGCCTGCGACGCCGTGGTTGCCGCGGGCCCGGCCGCGCGCAACCTGCTCTCGACCACCCGCACCCATGTGGTTGCCAACGCCGATATTGCGCCGACTGCCGATTTCGTGCGCAACCGCGATGCCGATTTCGGCCATGGCGCCATCCGCAAGACCCTCGAGGCGGCAGTCGCGGGCGCCGATTTCGTGCGCGCCGAGCGGGTGGCTGTCGGGCTGATGGGAGAGTCGATCGCCGCCAACACCCTGCTCCTCGGCTATGCGTGGCAGAGGGGCCTGATCCCGCTGAGCGGGGATGCCATCCGCCGCGCGATCGAGCTGAACGGCGTGGCTGTTGCGTTCAACCTCGAGGCCTTCGCGCTCGGCCGGCTCCTCGCCCATGCGCCGGAGCGGGTGGAGGCCATGCTTGCACCGCCGCCCCCGCCGGCTGAGACGCTTGCCGCAATGGTCGACCTGCGCGCCGCCGATCTCGAGGCCCACAGCAATGCCGGCTGGGCCCGGCGCTACCGCGCGCTGGTCGAATCGGTTGCGGCCGCCGAGGCCGGCGTGGCAGGGGGGAGCGACCGGCTGGCCCGGACGGTTGCGCGTGCGCTGCACAAGCTCATGGCCTACAAGGACGAGTATGAGGTCGCACGCCTGCACCTTGCGCATCTCGAGGCCGCGCTTTCGGCCA
This sequence comes from uncultured Sphingomonadaceae bacterium, assembly GCA_937995515.1. Taxonomy (GTDB): domain Bacteria; phylum Pseudomonadota; class Alphaproteobacteria; order Sphingomonadales; family Sphingomonadaceae; genus Thermaurantiacus. The sequence goes on from CALKJZ010000002.1 coordinate 109,529, forward strand.
CCTTCGAGCGCCATGGCCGCCTCCGCTTCCACCTTGCCCCGCCGCTCGTTCCGGGCCTCGATCCGGCCACCGGCCGGCCGCGCAAGCGCGCCTTTCCCGGCTGGCTGGTGCTGCCCCTGTTCCGGCTGCTGCGCGCGATGAAGGGCCTGCGCGGCACGGCGCTCGATCCCTTCGGCCACACCGCCGAGCGCCGGGCCGAGCGCCTGGCCATCCCGGCCTATGAGGCCGAGATCGCGCGCCTCATTGCGGAGCTTGCACCCGACCGGCTCGACCTTGCCGTCGAGATTGCCGCCCTTCCCCTCGATGTCCGCGGGTTCGGCCCGGTCAGGGCCGCCGCCGCGCAGGCGGTCGAGGCGCGCCGCCGGGATCTCTGGGCGGAATGGGAGGCGCGGGCCCCCACAAGCCCAGCGGTGCCGGAGCGGGAGGCGGCCTGATGCCGGGCGCAGCCGGGGCGGAACCCGTCGCGGCACGCGCGGCCGGGGCCGGGGCGCCCTTTGCCGGCTGCCAGCGGGTGCCCGACCGGCGGCTTGTGCTCTACATCCGCCGCGGCTTTCTCGACACGGAGACCTGTGCCGCGCTGATCGCGCGCATCGAGCGCAACCGGCGCCCCTCGACGGTTGCCGACGCCAACGACGACCCGTTCAACCGCACCAGCGAAACCTGCGACCTGTTCGCCGGCGATCCGCTGGTCGACCGGGTAAACGCGATGCTCGATTCGATTGCCGGGCAGACTGCGGCGCACGGCGAGGTGCTGCAGGGCCAGCGCTACGCCGTGGGGCAGGAGTTCAAGCTCCACACCGACTATTTCGAGCCCGACGGGCCGGACTTTGTCCGCTACTGCGCCGTGGGTGGCCAGCGGACATGGACGTGCATGGTCTACCTGAACGAGCCGGAGGACGGCGGCGCCACCCGCTTCAAGCGGATCAACAAGACCATCCGTCCGGAGACGGGCAAGCTCCTCGCCTGGTCGAACCTCGATGCAGCCGGCCGGCCGAACTACGAGACGCTGCACCAGGGCATGAAGGTCTATCGCGGGGTGAAGTACATTATCACCAAATGGTATCGCGAGCGGCCACTCGCCTAGCCCTGCGGCGCGCTGTGCGGCTCTCGCTTTGGGGAGGGGCAGGCGGCGCACTGCCGGCCTAACCGGCAGGCAGCGAGCAGCCGGAAAGCGGGCCCCGATGGACTTCGATCTCTCAGACGATGCCAAAACCCTGCGCGAGGCGGCGCGCAAGTTCCTCGAGGCCGAGGCCGGGCCGAAAAGCGCCCGCGCCGTGATGGACGCAGAGGCCCCCCACGATGTGGCGCTGTGGGCGAAGGTCGTGGCCCAGGGCTGGCCGTCGGCGCGGGTGCCCGAGGCGCACGGCGGGCTCGGGCTGGGCACCGACGAGGCCTGCGTGCTGGCCGAGGAGGTGGGCCGAAGCCTCGCGCCCGTGCCGCTCCTTGCCACCATGGATGCCATCGAGGCCCTGCTGATTGCGGGCAGCGAGGCGCAGAAGGCCCGGTGGCTGCCGCGGCTTGCTGCCGGCGAGGCGATCGGCGTTGTCGCGTGGGGCGAGGGCGATTCGAAGTCGCCCGCGCAGATGCCGGCCACGCGGCTTGAGTCCGGCCGGCTTTCGGGGGTGAAGACCCCGGTGCAGGACGGGCTTTCGGCAACCCTTGCCGTGGTGACGGTGGCATCGGCCGATGGCCCGGCCATGGCGATCGTCGACCTTGCGTCCGAAGGGGTCACCCGTTCGCCGGTCGAGGCGCTCGATCTCGTGCGCAAGTCGGCGCGGATCGGCTTTGACAGCGCCCCCGCCGAGCCGCTTGGCGACGCCGCCGACTGGGTCCGTCTCACCGAGCGGCTGGCGGTGCTGCACGCGTGGGAGGCGCTGGGCACGGCCGGCGCGGCCATGGAGATGGCTCTCGCCTACGCCAAGGACCGGCAGGCCTTCGGGCTGCGCATCGGCCGCTACCAGGCGGTCAAGCACCGGCTTGCCGACATGTACATCAAGGGAGAGCTTGCCCGCGCGCATGCGATGCACGGCTGCTGGGCGTGGGGCACGGACGCGTCCGAACTGGCCCAGGCGGCCGCGGCAGCGCGCGTCGCAAGCCTCGAGGCGCTGTCGTTCACCGCCGAGGAAACGCTCCAGCTCCACGGCGGGATCGGCTTCACCTGGGAGCACGACTGCCAGTTCTTCTACCGGCGCGCGCGCGCGGTCTCGGCCGCGCTCGGAAGCCGCGCCCACTGGGCGGATCGCCTCGTGCGCGCGCTGGAACAGCGCAACCGCGCCGCCGCCTGAGTGCGACGCGGCGCGCGCTGGACGGCGCGCCCGCCGCACGGCAGGAACGGGCCAAGGGAGACAGGCATGGATTTCAACGACACCCCCGAGCAGGCCGCCTACCGCGCACAGGTGCGTGCGTGGCTGGAAGCCAATGCCGCGGAATATCTGGCCCCGCCGGAAAAGCCCTGGGGGCTCGACGAGTTCGTCGCCCGCTCGAAGGCCTGGCAGCGCAAGAAATATGAAGCGGGCTACGCCGGCATCACCTGGCCCAAGGCGGTCGGCGGGCAGGGGCTCACACCCATGCACCAGATCATCTTCGGCCAGGAGGAAAGCCGGACCTACGTGCCGACCGGCCTCTACTCCATCGGGCTTGGCATGTGCATTCCCACCGTCTTCACCCATGGCACGCCGGAGCTGATCGCGCGCTTCGTGCCAAAGGCGCTCTCGGGCGAGGAGGTGTGGTGCCAGCTCTTTTCCGAACCGGTTGCCGGCTCGGATCTCGCCTCGATCCGCACCCGTGCCGAGTGCGACGGCGAGGCGTGGGTGGTCAACGGCCAGAAGGTGTGGACCAGCTTCGCCCACCGGTCGGACTTCGGGATCCTTGTGACCCGCACCGATTTTTCCGCGCCCAAGCACAGGGGCCTCACCATGTTCATCGTGGACATGAAGGCCCCCGGGGTCGAGGTCCGCCCGATCCGGCAGATGTCGGGCGCGTCGGACTTCAACGAGGTCTTCTTCACCGATGTGCGCGTGCCCGATTCGTGGCGGCTCGGCGCTGTCGGAGATGGGTGGAAGGTGGCACTGACCACCCTCATGCACGAACGGCTTGCGGTTGGCGGCAAGCCGCGCCACGCGCCGGGCTGGCAGATGCTGATCGAGGTCGCGCGCGGCATCGAGACCGACTCGGCCTCGGCGCTCGAGCGCGCCGACGTGCGGCAGCGGATCGCCTCGACCTACATCGCCGATGAAGGCGTGAAGCTCACGCAGATGCGCGCGCTGTCGGCCCTCTCGCGCGGCGCCATGCCGGGGCCGGAACAGTCGATCGCCAAGGTGGTGGTGGCCAAGACCATGCAGGACATGGCCGCCGCTGCCCTCGATCTTGCCGAATCGGCGGGGTTTGCAGCGGAGAAGGGCTCCGATCTCGAGAAGCTCCAGCAGAGCTATCTCTGGTCCGCCGGCCTGCGGATTGCAGGCGGCACCGACGAGATCCTGCGCAACATCATCGCCGAGCGCGTCCTGGGCCTCCCCGGCGATCTGCGCCCGCCAAAGGACACGCCCTTCAACGAGATCGAGCCGCTCTAGGGGCCTGCCACCGGCCGGCACGGGGGGCCAGCCGAAGGCATCCCGGCATCAATTGCCGATCGCACGCGCCGCCGGGACCCGCCCGGCCGGCAACATGCGGGGCCCGTGCCGTACCGGGTCCCGATTCGGCTGGCCCTTCACGCGCCCCGGGGCGTGGTGCGGGGTCCGCCGGCTGCCCGGTCGTTCGGCCAGCTCATCCCCCCTCGCCCCGATCCGTGTCGATCGGGGCCCGGGCCGCGTTCCCGCCCGTGGCGCCTGCCCGGGTGATGCGGCGGCACCATCCGGGCGCATGCGCTGTTGCAGCCCCCGCCCTTTGCGCCTGCCCGGGTGGCCCGGCCCCGGCCGTGGGGCTTCCCGGGGAACGCCCCATCGCGCCGGCGCGCCGCTAATCCTAACAGGCGGGTCCCGTGTCGGACAATCGAACAGCAGTTCTCATTTCTTAACCATCTCATCCACGGGCGGCATGTTTGTTTGCAGATTGTCATGTCGCTTGCTGCAACAGGCGCAGGCCTCGGCCGTATCCGAAGCGAGACCCAAACCAGCAGGAAAAGGACATGCCCATGAAACGCCTTTTGCCCCGCTCTTCGCTTCTGTTTGCCGCGGCTGCGGCGCCGGCCCTTGCCGCCCCGCCAATGGCGAGCTTCCCGAACTTCACCGTGATATTCGAGAATCCCGGCGTGCAGAACTCCACCGCGGTGTTCGACGCGGTGGGCGTGGAGACCTTCGAGAGCCGACCGCTCGGCCTCAACAATGCGCCCGGCTTTGCCACCGATTTCGGCACCGGCGGCACCATCCTCGCCACCTACACGGGCGGCCGCATCGACAACGCCAATGTCTATGGCTCGGCCGGCGGGGTTGGCAGGCATATCGTGAACTTCAACAAAGGCATGCAGCCAATCGAGATCAGCTTCACCACCACCCTGCCCGATGGGCTCAACTATTTCGGCTACTGGCTCTCGGCGCTCGACGGCAACAACCGGCTCGAGTTCTTCTCCGGCGCCACCTCGCTCGGCGTGATCACGCCGGCCTCCGTCATCGGCGCGCTCGGCGGCTGCCCCAACGCCACCAACCCCTATTGCGCGAACCCGACCGGGCCCTTCCTCGGCCAAGTGAAGCACGAGCAGTTCGCCTTCCTCAATGTCTACTTCAACCCCGGTGTCACCTACGACCGGATCCGCATCTTCCAGGTGGGCGGCGGCGGCTATGAAAGCGACAACCACACCGTCGGCTACTTCCTGAAGACCAATGTCGTGCCCGAGCCTGCCACCTGGGTGATGCTGATCGCGGGCTTTGGTCTCGTGGGTGTCTCGCTGCGCCGCAGCGGGCGCCGGTTTGCAACCGTTTCGGCCTGAGCTGCGCTTCGCCGGCCGGCGGCCCGGTGTGTCTGGACCGGCAGGCGGCGCGGCCTTCTGACAGCATCGCCGCGCGGTCACGCCCAGGGTCGGCCAGGGTCGGCCAGGGTCGGCGCCTGCGGCGGTGCTGGGGGGCGTCGGGAGGCTCCGGCTTCCCGGCGCCCTTTTCGCGCAGCCTGTCGGGCTGCGACCGCGATGCAGGCGGATCGGTGCAGGCGGGGCCTTGCACTTTTCCTGAAGCATGGTGAGATTGGGCCGTGAAGGGATACGGCCACGGTCGGGGGGCCGGGGCCGCTCCCGCGGAGCCGGCTCCATGGTGGGTGCCGGCGCCTGGAGGTGCCTGATGCCGTCTTTTGCCCGCGAACTGGAAGCCACGCTGCACAATGCGCTCGCCGAGGCCAGCCGGCGTCGCCACGAATATGCGACCCTCGAGCATCTCCTGCTTGCGCTCACAAGCGATGGCGACGCCGCGCAGGTGATGCGCGCCTGCGGGGTCGATCTCGACGAGCTTTCGGCCCAGGTCACGCGCTACCTCGATACCGAGCTCGGTTCGCTGCGCGCGGATTCGAGCGTTGATCCCTCGCCCACCGCCGGGTTCCAGCGGGTGGTGCAGCGCGCCATCCTCCACGTCCAGTCCTCGGGACGTGACGAGGTGACCGGCGCCAATGTGCTCGTCGCGCTGTTTTCCGAGCGGGAAAGCCATGCCGTCTACTTCCTGCAGCAGCAGGACATGACCCGGCTCGACGCCGTCTCCTACATCAGCCACGGCATTGCCAAGGCCGCGGGGATGTCGGAGCCGAAGACCCCGCGCGGCGCGGAAGAGCCGGCCGAGCAGCGCGAGGAGCGTGGCAAGGGCGGCGGCAAGCCGGCCGAGTCGGCGCTCAAGCAGTTCTGCGTGAACCTCAACGAGAAGGCGAAGGCCGGCCGGATCGATGTGCTGATCGGCCGCCAGCCGGAGGTCGAGCGCACCATCCAGATTCTGTGCCGGCGCTCCAAGAACAACCCGCTGTTCGTCGGCGATCCCGGGGTCGGCAAGACGGCGATTGCCGAGGGGCTTGCGCGCAAGATCGTGGAGGGCGACGTGCCCGAGGTGCTCCAGGGCGCGGTCATCTACGCGCTCGACATGGGCACGCTTCTTGCCGGCACGCGCTATCGTGGCGACTTCGAGGAGCGGCTGAAGAATGTGGTGGCCGAACTCGAAAAGCTTCCCCACGCCATCCTGTTCATCGACGAGATCCACACCGTCATCGGCGCCGGCGCCACCTCTGGCGGGGCGATGGATGCCTCGAACCTGCTGAAGCCCGCGCTCTCCTCCGGCAGCATCCGGTGCATCGGCTCGACGACCTACAAGGAGTTCCGCAACCACTTCGAAAAAGACAGGGCGCTCCTGCGGCGGTTCCAGAAGATCGACGTGAACGAGCCCACCGTCGAGGACACGGTCAAGATCCTGACCGGTCTCAAGCCCGCGTTCGAAAAGCACCACAAGGTACGCTACACGCCCGAGGCCATCAAGTCGGCGGTCGAGCTTTCCGCCCGCTACATCAACGACCGCAAGCTGCCCGACAAGGCGATCGACGTGATTGACGAATCGGGGTCGGCGCAGATGCTGCTGCCCGAGGCCAAGCGCAAGCGCACCATCGGCGTGAAGGAGATCGAGGCGGTGGTCGCCACCATGGCGCGCATCCCGCCCAAGCAGGTCTCGACCGACGACAAGAAGGCGCTCTCGACGCTCGATTCCGACCTGAAGCGCGTGGTCTTCGGCCAGGATCGCGCGATCGACCTTCTCGCCTCGGCCATCAAGCTCTCGCGCGCAGGCCTGCGCGAACCCACCAAGCCCATCGGCTGCTATCTTTTTTCCGGCCCCACCGGGGTGGGCAAGACCGAGGTCGCCCGCCAGCTGGCTGCAATCCTCGGTATCCCGCTTACCCGCTTCGACATGTCCGAATATATGGAGCGCCACTCGGTCAGCCGGCTCATCGGCGCGCCTCCGGGCTATGTCGGCTTCGACCAGGGCGGGCTCCTGACCGATGCGGTCGACCAGAACCCCCATTCGGTGCTGCTGCTCGACGAGATCGAGAAGGCCCATCCCGATCTCTTCAACATCCTCCTCCAGGTGATGGACAACGGCAAGTTGACCGACCACCACGGCAAGACGGTCGACTTCCGCAACGTGATCCTCATCATGACGACCAACGCCGGCGCTGCCGACATGGCGCGCGAGGGGATCGGCTTCGGAGCCGGCCCGCGCGTGGGCGAGGACGAGGAGGCGATCAAGCGGATGTTCTCGCCGGAGTTCCGCAACCGGCTCGATGCCATCGTGCCGTTCGACTATCTGCCGCCCGAGATCGTCGCCCGGGTGATCGACAAGTTCATCCTCGAGCTCGAGCTCCAGCTCTCGGAGCGCGAGGTCCACATCGCGCTCGAGGACGATGCCAAGGCCTGGCTGATCGCCCGCGGCTACGACCGGCTCTATGGCGCCCGCCCGCTCGGCCGGCTCATCCAGGAATCGATCAAGCGGCCGCTGGCCGACGAGCTGCTGTTCGGCAAGCTCGTGCACGGCGGCGAGGTGCGCGTCCACATCCGCGACGACCGGCCGGCCTTCGAGATCACGCCCGCCCCGCCGCGCAGCAGACGGCGCAGGAAGGCCGAGGCGCCGGCCGACGGGTCGACGGCCTAAGGCACAGCCGCGCGGCCCCCAGCGGGGCCACCATGCCGGCCAGCCTCAGGCGGTGCGCGCGATGAAGCCGCCGCCCAGAAGCCGCGTGCCGGAATAGGCGACGGCCGCTTGGCCAGGGGCAACCCCGAACTGCGGCGCGGCGAGCGCAAGCCGCGGTGCCTCGCCCGCAAACAGGCGCGCGGGCACGAGCGGCGCAAGCGAGCGCAGCTTCACCTGCACCTCGAGCCCCTCGCTGCCCACCGGCCCGGCCAGCCAGGAAAGCCCGTCGAGCCATACGGTCGAGACCGCGAGCGCCGAGCGCGGGCCTGCGACCACCCGGCCGGTCTCAGGCTCGAGCCGCACCACATAGAGCGGCTCGCGCTGCCCGCCGATCTCGAGCCCGCGGCGCTGGCCCACGGTGAAGCCAATGAGCCCGGCATGGCGGCCGATGACCCGCCCCTCGAGGTCGACGATCTCGCCCGGCCGGTCGGCCTCGGGTCGCAGCCTGCGCACGACGGTGCGATAGTCGCCTCCGGGCACGAAGCAAATGTCCTGGCTTTCGGCCTTTTGCGCCACGCCAAGCCCGAAACGGGCTGCGAGCGCGCGGGTCTCGCGCTTGGAAAGCCCGCCCAGCGGAAAGCCGAGCGCGGAGAGCTGCGCGCGGGTGGTGGCAAAGAGGAAATAGCTCTGGTCCTTGGCCGTGTCGGCGCCGCGGTGCAGCTCAGGCCCGCCCGGCCCATCGAGGCGCTGCACATAGTGGCCGGTCAGAAGCGCGCCCGCACCCAGATCCTGCGCAACGCCTAGGAGATCGCGGAACTTCACTGTCTGGTTGCAGGAGATGCAGGGCACGGGCGTGCGGCCGGCGAGGTAGGAATCGGCAAAGGCCTCCATCACCTCCGCCCGGAACGCCGAGGCATAATCGAGCACATAATGGGGCATGCCCAGCCGGCTGGCGACGGCGCGCGCGTCGGCAATGTCGGTGCCGGCACAGCAGGCGCCGGCGCGCGAGGGTGCATCATCGGCGTCGGAAAGCCGCAGCGTGACGCCGATGGCATCGAGGCCGTGCGCCACGGCAAGGGCGGCTGCAACCGAGGAATCGACGCCGCCCGACATCGCGACGACGACCCGCGTTCCGGGCGGCGGAAGGGTCGCACGGGCCCGTGCAAGCGCGGCTTCGGCGAGCCGCGCATCCGCCCCGGCGGGCGGCTCCCGGGGTCCGGTCACAATGATTTGCAGTTTTGTCACAGTTAATCGCAGTAAAGCTTGCACGACTTCTTCTCAAGGCCGGCACAGGGGTGCCGTTACCTGGGAGGAATGGCGGATTGGCAGACAGGTAAGGAGACCGGAGAGCAAGGGCCAGACCGTCATCGGGAAAAGGGGCTGGAGGGCAGGCGAGCGCATCATCGCCTGTGCCCGACCCGGCGGCGGAACAGCGGAACAGGCGGACGGTCATCTGACTGTTGATCCGTCCTGGAGCAACATCTTGGCAATAGGGCGGACACGACAATGGGCAGGACATATCTCGACCATCCAGCGCAAGGCGATGACCTGCGCACCCGGAGGCCGGACACTGCTGAGCCGGAAGGGCGCCGGGATCGTCCTGTTGAGGTCCCGGGGCCACATGGCACCCCCCTGACCCTCGAGACGCTTCCGCCGCCGGATACGGTGCGGTGGGTGGTGCGCCGCAAGGCGGAGGTGCTTGCCGCCATCCGTGGCGGCCTCCTGACCGCAGCCGAGGCCTGTGCGCGGTATCGGCTTTCGCCGGAGGAGCTGGAACTCTGGCAGGCGTCGATGGACCGCGCCGGCGTTCCAGGCCTCAGGGTCACCCGCATCCAGCTCTATCGCGACGTGGACCAGCGGGTGCCCCGGGTGCAGCAGCCGGTCGCTGGCAGCCGGGATGGCAGCCGGACCAGCCTCCACGGGCGGCGATGAGGGCGTTGGGCGCAGAGCCGCGGTCAACCTGACGTGAGACGGGAACGAGAATCATGAACGGAAAGCAGGCCAAGAGCGGCGGGCACGTGCCCGTCTATCGGGAGCTCATTGCGCCCCGCCACCAGGCGGCCGCAAGCCAGCCCATCGAGGTCGACATCCCGGAGATTGCTTCCATGTCCCGCGACCGGTCGGCCGCCGCTCCCCTTTCGGCCCGGCGGCTCGTTTCACAGCGGACAAGCCGGCTCCTCGTGGTCGAGGACGACCGCCTGCTGGCCGAAGCGCTCAGCCGGATGCTCGAGGAGGCCGGCTACACCGTCTACGTGACCGGCTTCGGGGAGGATGCGCTGGAACTGGCGCGGGCCTACCGGTTCGACGTGGTGCTTCTCGATCTCTCGCTGCCCGACATGCCGGGCCAGGCGGTGCTGAAGCGGCTGCGCTCGGCGCAGGCCGTGGGGCAGGGGCATGTGCCCATTGTGATCCTCTCGGGCGAGAGCTCGCTTTCGACCAAGCTCGAGGGCTTTGAGGAAGGCGCGGACGATTATGTCACCAAGCCCTTCCACCGCGACGAGCTTCTGGCGCGGGTGAATGCGGTCGTGCGCCGGGCGCGGGCCGCCGCGCCGTCGGAGCTGGTGCTTGGCCCCGTGGTGCTCGACCTGCAGGCGCGGCGGGCGATGATCGACGGGCGGGCCGTCCCGCTCACGGGCAAGGAATACAGTTGCCTCGAGTTTCTCGCGTCCCGCCGCGGGATGACGGTGACCAAGGAAATGTTCCTCTCGCACCTCTACGGCGGCCGCGACGAACCGGAAATCAAGATTATCGACGTGTTCATCTGCAAGCTCCGGCGCAAACTTGCCGAAGCCGGGGCACCGCCCTTGATCGAGACCGTCTGGGGCCGGGGCTACACCATCCGCAGCGAGATCTGACAGACGCGCTCAGCGGGGCCCGGGCGCTCCGCGCGGGCGCGGAGACTCGAGCGCTGCGACCATCCCGCGAAGCGTGCGCACATCCTGTGCGGAGAGCCGGGCGCGCGCGAGGATGCCCGCAAGAGTGCGCCGCATGGCCGGCGCGCGCGCGGGCGGATGGAAATAGCCCGCTGCCTCCAGCGCGCGGTCAAGATGCGCAATCAGCCCGGCCACTTCGCCGACCGAGGCGGGCTCGTCTCCCGCCGTTGCGCGTTCGGGCCCGCCTGCTCCATCGGCCGCACCCGCCGCACCCCGCGCGCGGAACCATTCATAGCCGAGGATCAGCACGGCCTGGGCGAGGTTGAGCGACCCGAACGCCGGGTTGACCGGGCAGGTCACGATTCCGTGACAGGCGGCGAGATCGTCGGCGGTGAGCCCCGAGCGTTCCGGGCCGAACAGGACAGCGGTGCGCAGGCCCCGCTCTGCTGCCGCGCGGATGGCCTCGGCCGCCTCGGCCGGTGTGTGGACCGGAAGCCGCGAATCGCGCGGTCTTGCCGTGGTGGCAAGAAGCCGGCTGCAGTCCGCTGCGGCTTCGGCAATCGTCCCGTGCATGCGTGCCGCCTCGAGGATCCAGTCCGCCCCCGCAGCCGGGGGGCCGGCGTCGGGGTTGGGCCAACCGTCGCGCGGCAGAACCAGCCGCAGGTCTGCGAGCGCGAAGTTCGCCATGGCGCGCGCGGCCATGCCGATATTGTGCCCGAGCTGGGGGCGCACGAGGATGATGGCCGGCGCGCAGGGAGGCTCCATGCGCCGGCTGTTGCACCGCCTTCGGCCAAAATCAAAATAAAGGCTGCCAGCAAAGCCCCACCTCGGCTATCGGCGCGCCCATGCACGGCACCGGGCCCGATGTGCGAATCCGGCACCGGTTCGCCGCTGCGCGGCGCCCGTGGGCCCTCGCCCTTGCGCTTTTGGCCGGCCTTGCAGCCGCGCTTGCCATGGAGCCCTGGTCGCTCTGGCCATTGGCACCGCTTGGCGTGGCGCTCCTTCTCCTCCTTCTCTCCGCGCGGCCGGCGCTTGGCTTTGGGCTGGGCGCCGCGTTCGGCTTCGGGCACTTCCTCCTCGGCCTTGGCTGGATCGCCGAGGCCTTCGCCTTCCAGTCGGCGATGCCGGCCGCAATGGGCCGGGTCGCGGTTGCAGGCCTATCGCTGTTCCTCGCCCTCTATCCGGCGCTTGCGGCCTGGGGTGCAGGCCTCGTCGTGCGCCGGCACGCCGGCCCGGCGCCGCTCCTGCCGCTCACGCTCGCCCTTGCCGGCCTGTTCCCGGGCACGGAGATGCTCCGCGGCCTCCTGTTTACGGGCTTTGCGTGGAACCCGCTCGGTGCGGCGCTGTTGCCGCTTCAGGGCCTTGCCCAGGGCGCGGCGCTTGTGGGCGCCAACGGCCTTTCCGCGCTGGTGGTGCTGGCAGGCGGCGCCGTGGCCGCTCTTGCCGATGCCCACAGCGGCCCGCGCAGCCGCTGGGTGCCGCTCTCCGCGCTCCTCGTGCCGGCGGCCGCTCTGGAGCTTGCCGCGCGCGTGCTCCCCCGGCCAGACACGCCGCCGGATGCGCCTGCCGTCCTCCTGGTGCAGACCGGCACCGGCATCGCAGAGAAGCACGGCGAAGGCGGGGCGCAGAAAGCCATTTCCGACGCGCTTCGGCTCACGCGCGCCGCGCTGGCCGCGGCGGAGCCGCCACCTGCCGCCGTTGTCTGGCCCGAGGCGACAGTGGACTATCCGCTCGACGAGCTGCCGGAGCTGCGCGCGGAACTGGTTGCCGGATTTCCGTCCGCAACCGTCCTGCTCGCCGGCGGGGTTGCGCTCGCACGTGACGGGGCGGGCCTCGTCGTTGCCGCACGCAACAGCCTTTTTGCGATCGATTCCGCCGGGCGGCTTCTCGCGCGCTACGACAAGGCGCACCTCGTGCCCGGGGGCGAATATCTGCCGATGCGCGGCCTCGCCGAGCCGCTCGGCCTGTCGCGGCTGGTGCCGGGCTCGCTCGACTTCAGGCCCGGCCCCGGCCCGGTCACATGGGCCTTGCCCGGCCTGCCGCGCCTTGCGCCCAACATCTGCTACGAGATCATCTTCCCCGCCGCCGTGGTCGACCGGTCCGACCGGCCGGATGCGATCCTCACCGTGTCGAACGATGCCTGGTTCGGCCCCACTGGCCCGCCGCAGCACCACGCGCAGGCGCGGCTGCGCGCCATCGAGGAAGGCCTGCCGGTCCTCAGGGTCACGCCGACCGGTGTGACCGGCCTCATCGGGGCGGATGGCCGGATGCTCAGCACCCTGCCGCGCGGCCCCGGCGCGGTCCTCAGGGTTCGGCTGCCGCCGCCCCGGCCGGCCACGCCCTTCGCCCGGCTTGGCCTTGCCGCGCCGGCGCTTGTTGCGGCGCTGCTGCTGGCAGGGGCGATCGGCGCCTCGCGACGCCCGGCCCGGCCCCGGCAACCATGAAAGGACATAAACAACTCTTTAACTCCCTTGCATGGCTGGACGGCACGGGCTAGCGCCCGGCGACGAAAGGACCGTCCATGCCGCGCAGCCACTTCATCTTCACATCCGAATCCGTCTCCGAGGGCCACCCGGACAAGGTTGCCGACCAGATTTCCGACGCGGTGGTGGACTATTTCCTTGGCCACGATCCTGAGGCGCGGGTCGCCTGCGAGACGATGGTGACAACCAACCGGATCGTGCTCGCAGGCGAGATCCGCTGCTCGCCGGTCTATGACGAGGCGCGCTGGCCCGAGACCCACGGCTGGGCGCCGGGCGTGCGCGACGAGCTGGAAGCCGCAGTGCGGCGCACGGTGCGGCGCATCGGCTATGCGCAGAAGGGCTTTCACTGGGAGCAGGCCGATTTTGCCAACCATATCCACGGCCAGTCCGCCCACATCGCGCGAGGGGTCGATGCGGCCGGAAACAAGGATGAAGGCGCGGGCGACCAGGGCATCATGTTCGGCTATGCAACCGACGAGACCCCGGCGTTCATGCCCGCGACGCTGCACTACAGCCACAAGATTCTCGAGCGGCTGGCCGAGCTGCGCCATTCCGGCGAGGCTCCGTTCCTCGAGCCCGACGCCAAGAGCCAGGTGACACTGGCCTATGAGAACGAGCGGCCGGTCCGCGCGGTCAAGCTGGTCGTGAGCACCCAGCACGCGCCCGGATACGACCAGGCCAAGCTCAAGGCCTTCGTGACCGATGTGATGGCCGACGTGTTGCCGGCCGGCTGGATGCCCGCCTCGGCCGACGACGTCTTCGTCAACCCGACGGGCCTGTTCGAGATCGGCGGCCCCGACGGCGATGCGGGCCTGACCGGCCGCAAGATCATCGTCGACACCTATGGCGGTGCCGCGCCGCACGGGGGCGGCGCCTTTTCCGGCAAGGACCCGACCAAGGTCGATCGCTCGGCGGCCTACATGGCGCGCTACATCGCCAAGAACATCGTTGCTGCCGGTCTCGCGCGCCGCTGCACGCTCCAGCTGTCCTATGCCATCGGCGTCTCGGAACCGCTGTCCCTCCACATCGACCTCCACGGCACGGGAACGGTCAGCGAGGAGCGGCTGGAGCAGGTGGTGCCCGAGGTCGTCGGCCTCTCCCCGCGGCGGATCCGCGAGCAGCTCGGCCTCAATCGCCCGATCTACGAGCGCACCGCTGCCTATGGCCACTTCGGCCGCGAGCCGGACGCAGACGGTGGCTTCTCGTGGGAGCGGACCGATCTCGTGGACGCATTGCGCGCCGCCGTCTGAGACCCGCCGCCCCGGGACCGTCCGCCCCGGGGGGCGGCGCCGTCAGCCGACCTTCAGCCGCAACGCGTGCACGCGCCCGCCAAGCAGGTCGGCCAGTTCGCGGTTGACAGCGCGCTGCCGCTCCAGCCGGCCAAGCGCCCGCAGCGCGGGGCTGTCAATCTCGACGGCAAAGTGGCTCTCGCCGCGGCCGTCGTGGCCGGCGTGGCCCACATGCTGGTCGCTTTCATCGATCACCAGCAGGTGCGTCGGCGCGAAGGCTGCCCGCAGCCGCCGTTCGATCTCGTCGCGAATCGCGCCCATGCGCCGCTCTCCCGTTCGTTCCCGCCGGCTCCTATAGGCAGGTCATGGCCGAGACAAAACGAGGGCGTCGCCTGGGCGGCAGCTTTGCCGGCGACACGCCGCGCCCCTGCGCGCACCCCGGATGCCCGGCCGAAGGCGAGTTCCGCGCGCCGCTTCACCGCCCGTGCAGCGCCCATGAGCGCCCGTCGGGCCCGCCCGAATGGCAATATCTCTGCCTTGCGCATGTGCGCGCCTTCAATGAATCGTGGAACTGGTTTGCCGGCATGTCGGACGAGGAGGTCTGGCGGGCGCAATCTCCCCACGCGGCATGGGAGCAGGAGACCCGCGCATTTGCGCACAATGCCTTCGCTCGCGGGCCAGAGCGCGTGGAGGACGCGCTTGGCGTGCTGCGCTGGCGCGCCGGCGCGGCAGCCGGGCCGGTGCGCCGCTCCGCCACGGGCCATCCGCTGAGCCCGGCGGATCTGAAGGCGCTCGCCGTGCTCGGCCTTGCCGACACGGCCACGCTCGAGACCGTGAAGCGCCGCTACCGCGCGCTGGTCAGGCGCTATCACCCCGACAGCCTGGGCGGCGACCGGCGGCACGAGGCCCGGCTCCAGCAGGCAACGGAGGCGCACGACCATCTGCGCCGCAGCCCGGCCTTCCGCCCGGCGCGCTAACAAGGGGCGGCGCGCGGCTGCCCCCGCCCTCAGGAGGAGGCGGCGTCCGGAGCGTCTCCCGCATCACCGCGCAAGCGGGTCTCGAGGGCGCGGCCTTCCACGCGCAGGTCGCGTATCCGATCCTCGGCAAGCTCGTTGCCCAGCTGCTCGAGCTCGCTGCGGATCAGGCGCAGGCCTTCCTCGAACCGGTCGCGGGTCTCGGGGGTGCCGCGTGCCCGGGCGGGCACCTGTGTGAAGCGCTGCACGAGACCAGGCAGATGGTTGCCGATGAGCTCGCGGGTTTCGAGCCCGCGCGGATCGAGCGGATCAAGTGCTGCAAGCTCGGGCGCGAGCTGGTCGATCAGCACCATGATCCGGTCCACCTCCCGGCGCGAGGCGGGCGGAAGCATCGCCCGGCGGCTGTCCAGCCAGTCCTCCACCTGCGCGGGAAGCTCGGCGAGCGGGGCGGTCCGGAGCGTGGCCACCACCGGGTCCCGCTCGCGCGGCCAGGTGGCAAAGACCACGACCACGCCCACCATCAGAAGCACGGTGACGACCAGCCCCCAGAAATCGAGCGGCATCACCAGCCCGCCGAAGAGCAACGCACCCAGCACCACGGCAGCAAGACCGATCAGGATCCGCGTGATCCGCCGCCACACCGAGCGGGCGCGCCGCTGCAGCCGCTTGACCCTTGCGGCCTCCACCGGCGCGGACCTGCGCAGCCGTTCCAGCCACGCATCGTATCGCGCTAGCGCCTCGTCGACGTCGCCCATCGCCCTAGCGATCGACAGGTGCGAGCAGGGCCTCGGGCTCGGCCGCGGCCTGGGCCGCTCCTTCCGCACGCGCGATGTAGCCGCGCGACTTTTCCACTTCCTCGCTCAGCACGTCGACCGTCTGCCGCATCGAATCGAGCGCACGCGCCTTGAAGCTGTCGATCGAATCCATGGTCGCGTAGATGTCCTGGAAGGCCTTGCGCAGCGTTTCCACCGGAATGGTGGAGGAGGCGGCCTGCTGCTGGATCTCGGCGGTCTGGGTGCGCAGCATGGCGCCGGTTGACTCGATCACCCGGGCCGTCGTGGTGTTGAGCGCGGTGATCTGGTCGAGCACCATCTTCTGCCCAGTCAGCGCCTGCGCCACCGTCACGGCCGTGCGCAGCGCCGCAACCGTGGTCGTCCCGGCCCGGTCCACGCCCTTGACCAGCTCCACATTGTTCTTTTTCACCAGGTCGAGCGCCAGATACCCCTGCACGGTCACGGCCATCTGCGTCAGCAGGTCGGTCGTGCGCTGGCGGGTGTAGAACAGCGCATTTTCCCGGATGGCCTTGGCCTTCTCCGGGTCTTCGGCATCCAGCTCGGCCGCCTTTTCCTCGAGCTTCCGGTCGAGGAGCTTCGACATGTGGATCATCTGCTCGAGCTCGCCCATCGCTTTCCAGAGCGCCGCCCGCTCCTCGTCGATGGCGGCATTGTCGCGCAGGAGCTCGGTCTTGCCGCTTTCCAGCCGCCTCAGGATTTCCGCAATATGACCCTGCGCGCTGCCATAGCTGTCGAAATAGGCGCGCGCGCGGCTGCCGAGCGGAATGATCCCGAACAGCTTGCGGCGCGTGAAGATGTCCCCCTTGGCGCCCGGGTCGAGATCTTCGACTGTTCGCCGCAGCTCGGTGAGATCGGCGCCGACTCCTGAATCCTTGTCCATCGCGCGGATCGGCTTTTCGAGAAACCGGTTGGAATGGCTCGCAGCCTTCCGGATCGCGCCCTGCCCCATGCGCGCGATCCGGTCCACCCGCTTGCCGAACTCGGGGCTGTTGGCATCCTGCGCGACAAGATCGGCAACAAAGGCATCCACCCGCGCCTCGATCTCGCTCTTTGCGCCTGCATCGAGCGGCACCAGCCCCGCAGCCTTCTCCGGTGGCACCGGGGCAAGCGGCGGCGGCGGGTCGAGCCTCAGTTCGGCCGGTTCGGCGGTCGTCGTCTGTGTGGCCATGGCATGTCCTCCAAGCAGCGCCCGTCCCGCGCCTCCGTCAATGGCGATGGGAGGGCCCGTTCGCAAGGGCTGCCCGCCGGCTCGGGCGGGACGGCGCCGGATCAGGATTTCCGTGCACGCCCCAAAGGCTCTAGGCAGGCCCCCATGAAAAGCGTCCGCATTCCCTCCTTCGATGGTGTCGGCCTCGCCGTGCACGAGCTCGGCGCCGGCCCGCCGCTGATGCTGCTGCACGGCCTCTTCTCCAGCGCGCAGCTGAACTGGGTGAAGTTCGGCACCGCAGCCCACCTCGCCGAAGCCGGCTGGCGGGTCATCCTGCCCGATCTGCGCGGCCATGGCGAAAGCGAAAGTCCCGACCATGCCGCCCGCTGGCCAGCCGACGTGCTGGCGCGCGATGTCGGGGCCGTGGTCACAGCACTCGGTCTCGGCCCGGACCTGGTCCTCGGCGGCTATTCCCTCGGCGCGCGCACGGTCGTGCGCTGCCTTGTCAGCGGGCTCAGGCCCGCAGCCGCTGTGCTCGCGGGCATGGGGCTCGATGGAATCCGCGATCCCGGCCCGCGCAGCGCCTGGTTCGCCCGCCTCATCGAGGGCGCCGGAAGCTTTCCGCGCGGCACGCCCGAGTTCCTCGCCGAGCGCTTCATGGCCGCCAATGTCCGCGCGCCGCAGAACCTTCTCCACCTGCTGCGGCACCAGCTATCGACCTCGCCGGCCGAGCTTGCCGCCCTCGACCTTCCGGTGCTCGTGATCGCCGGCGCAGAAGATCATGACAATGGCTCCGCGCCCGCCCTTGCCGCGGCGCTGCCCGGGGGCCGGTTCGCCGAGATCCCCGGCAATCACATGTCGGCCGTCTCCCGTCCGGAACTGGGGCGGAACATCCGCCGGTTTCTCGAGGAGGTGGCGGGCCACCCGCGCTGACGCGCGGGAGTGGCCGGGGCCTGTCTCATCCGGCCCGCGCCGGCAAGGCATCGCGGCGCCGGCGCGCGGCCCCGCCCACAAGGCCGAAGCCGGTGATCAGCATCGCCCAGGTGGCCGGCTCCGGGATGATGCCGCCGCCACCCCCGCCGCCATTGCCGATGGCAGACAGGAACACGCCCGACTGCGAAGTCCAGGAAAGCCCGTCCGGCATGGCGCTGAAGCGGATGGCCGAGGTGTTGCCGAAATCGCAAGTGAAATTGCCGTTGCAGATGGTGAGGTTGAGCCAGCCCTCGAGCCACAGCGTGGTCTCGCCGGTGGGCACCCACAGCGTGATCGACTTCG
>CALKJZ010000003.1 GCA_937995515.1 uncultured Sphingomonadaceae bacterium
GCGCAGCCGGGGGCGTTCGTTTCGGGCCGGAGTGCCGAGCCTCGGACGTGCCAGCTGGAGGCGTGGCCAGCCGGCCCGGTCGATTCGGTGATCCGGGGGACCTCTGGAACGAGACCGTGAACCAGGTCTTCGATCCGGCGCCGGGGGGATTGCCCGGCCGGACGTGCTGGCCGTGGAGGGGCAGCAGCGCCTGCTGGGGTCGCTGGACCTTGCCGGCCTGTTCGCGCTGGAGGGGGCCGGGGTGCGTGTCCATGACCGGCCGCCCGACCGCCCGCCGGTGGGCACCCGCGCCGCGCGGCCGGGAAACCCCGGGGGCGCGTGCACGATCGAGCTCCTGGCAGCGCGGATCTTCAACGACCGGGCCGCACTGGCCGGGCGGTCGCTCAAGTCGCTGTGGATCATCCGCCAGTTCGGCGAGGGGTCCGAGCCCGTGGCCAGCTGTTCGGGCTGGAGCGAGACGGCGCTGACCCGCTTTCCGCTGCGGCCGGGCGAGGGCGCTGGCGCGGCCGATGCCGAGCTCGAGGACGCCTGTGTGGCAAATCTCCGCCAGTTCGCCGCGCGCGCGGCCATCGCGCCGGATGCGAAGAGGCGCCGGCGCCTGCCCACGGGGGCCGGCCCCACGCCCGCGGCCTCGCCGGCAGAAGACATGCCCCGATGATCCGCCCCATTCCTGCCGCGGCCGTGGCGTTTGTCCTCGCCGGTGCCGTCCTTGCGCGAGCCGAGCCCGGAAGGCCGGCGGAGCCCGGAGCGCCTGCGGCCGCAGGGCGAGGGGAGGTGGCGACCGCGTGCGAACCCCACCTCTGGCCGGCCGAGCGCTTCCAGTCGCTCACCACGGGATGGCTTGGCGGCGGGTTGATCGATGCGGCCATCCATGCCGACCGGGACAGGGACAACCGGACGCAGATGGCCGCCACGCTCGACCCGGCGATCCAGCCCGAGGCGCTGGGCGCGCTCGATCTTGCGACACTGCAGGCGGCGCAGCCGTCGCGAGTCATCCTCCACGACACACCGCTCAACCGCAAGACGGTCAGCAAGGTGACCACCCGGCGCGCGGACTCGGCCTCGCCCTGCCATGCGGAGGTGATCGCGGCCGACATGCTGTACCAGAAGAATGTGCTGCCGGGGCGCACCTTGCAGACGCTGTTCCCGGTGCGCGACTTTGGCGAGCGCCCCGACAGGCCGCGGGTGACCAAGGCCTGGGGCGGCGAACCGCTCACCCGGTTTCCGCCGCGGGAGGGCGAGGACATCGAGGCGGCCGCCGCGGACCTGGCTGCGACCATTGCGAGGAACTTCAAGGAGGTTGCGGCCCATGCCCGGCGCGCGGTCGCGCGCGCCCCGGCCGGCGGGGGCTGACACGCGGCGCCTGACGCCCCGGTGGCCCCGGGGCCCTCTCGATCAGGGGTCGAGCTCGACGTCCCAGTAGAGGAAGTCGCGCCATGTCTCATGGCAGTGGTGCGGCGGGAAGGCGCGGCCGTTTTCCTGCAGCTGGTGGCTGGTGGGCTGGAAGGGTCGCTGGCGCGGGAACATCTGCGCCTCGGCCGGGGTCCGCCCGCCCTTGCGCAGGTTGCACGGCGCGCAGGCGGTGGTGACATTGAGCCAGGTGGTGCGCCCGCCGCGCGCGCGCGGGATCACGTGATCGAAGGTGAGGTCCTCGCGGCTGCCGCAATACTGGCAGGTGAACCTGTCGCGCAGGAACAGGTTGAAGCGGGTGAAGGCCGGGTTGGTGGACGGCTTCACATACTGGCGCAGCGCCACGACGGAGGGCAGGCGCATGGCGAAGGAGGGCGAGCGGATCTCGCGGTCGTAGAGCGCGACGACGTCCACCCGCTCGAGGAACACGGCCTTGATCGCATCCTGCCAGCCCCACAGCGAGAGCGGAAAGTAGGAAAGCGGGGTATAGTCGGCGTTCAGCACCAGCGCCGGGCAGGCCTCGGGCGATGCCACCCGGTCGAGGCGGTCGAGCACGTCAGGATGATCCATCGAACGCCCCCCTGCCCGCGCACCAGTCGATCGCGCCTGCCATCCGCGCCCTCCGCTGCCGAGGCGCCCATGACGGTTTTCGACCCTATCGCACATCGGGCAGAACGCCGCCACGAGGGCCTTGCCGTCTGCTCCTTCGGGCCGGGACGCCCCAGCCGCGGTCCCTATACCAGAGGCAGTATGTCTTTCCTATGACAGCACCATATCTTGTCGTGTCAACAGGTGCTGGATTCACCGGGCGGGTTGCCGCAGGAAGAGGCCCCGATGCCGGGCCCAGC
This sequence comes from uncultured Sphingomonadaceae bacterium, assembly GCA_937995515.1. Classification (GTDB taxonomy): domain Bacteria; phylum Pseudomonadota; class Alphaproteobacteria; order Sphingomonadales; family Sphingomonadaceae; genus Thermaurantiacus. The sequence goes on from CALKJZ010000003.1 coordinate 2,259, forward strand.
ATGCGTGAGCCGATTTGCGCCCTCCCCCACCGGGCGGCTGCACCTTGGCCACGCCTTTTCCGCGCTTCTGGCACACGATCTTGCCCGCCGTTCCGGCGGCCAGTTCGTGCTCAGGATCGAGGATATCGACCGCGGGCGGTGCCGGGAGCCGTTCGTTTCCGGCATCCTCGCCGATCTTGCATGGCTGGGCCTTGGCTGGGACCGTCTCGAGCGGCAGGCGCAGGGCGCGGCCCGGCACGAGGCCGCGCTTGCCCGGCTGGAGGCGATGGGGCTTGCCTACCCCTGTTTCTGCACCCGGGCCGACATTGCCGCGGCCGCCGGGGCGCCGCACGGCGCGCCGGTCATCTACCCCGGAACCTGCCGCGGCCTGCCGCCTGCCGAGGCCCGGGCGCGCGCGGCGGCCATGCCGCACGCCGTGCGGCTGGACGTGGCGCGGGCTGCGGCGATCGCCGGCCCGCTTGCCTGGCACGATGCCGGGGCCGGCACCGTCAGGGCGCAGCCCGAGATGCTCGGCGACATCGTGCTGGCGCGCAGGGATTTCGGGGTTGGCTACATGCTCGCCTCGGCGGTGGACGATGCCGAGGCCGGGGTGACCGACGTGGTGCGCGGGCGCGACCTGTTCGCGGCCACCCATGTGCAGCGGCTCCTGCAGGCGCTGCTCGGCCTTGCCACGCCCCGATATCACCACCACCGGCTTCTGCTGGCGGCCGACGGCCGGCGGCTCGCCAAGCGCGACCGGGCCGAGACACTGGAGGTGCTGCGCGCGCGCGGGCTCGCCGGCGCGGCAGTGGCCGCACGGCTGCGCGGCATCCCCGCCCTCGGGCCGGACTGCCACATCGCCTTCACCTGACAGCAGGACAGCAAGGCCCGGGCGTGTGCCGTCCCCTGCCGCCGCCATCGCGGCCGGGGGAAGGCGGGAGGGCAGCCGGGGGGCGTTCACGCCGCCGCGGCCCCGCGGGCGCTCCGGCTCCCAAAATGCCGCGCTGGCACCTGCTGCAGGCAAGCCTATATGACGCGGCATGACGTCACTTCTGGTTGCGCTCATCGTGCTGGCCGCTGGCCTCACCGTCTATGCGCTGGTGCGCGGCATCATCGCCATGGCCTCGGGGCGCGACACGCTCGAGGGCGGCCAAGGCGTCTCGGGGCTCAAGTCCAACCGGATGATGACCCTGCGCGTCATCTTCCAGGCGGCGACCATCCTGCTCGTGGTGATCCTGTTTCTCGCCACCGGCGGCAGCTTCGTCCGCTGATCCGGCGCGGGAGTCGGCCCCGATGGTGAAGCTCAACCGCATCTACACCCGGACCGGCGACGACGGCACGACTGGCCTTGCCGACGGCTCGCGGCTGCGAAAGGATTCGATGCGGATTGCAGCCTATGGCACGACCGACGAGGCGATGAGCGCCATCGGCATCGCGCGGCTGCACGCCGGGCCGGAGGCGGATTCGATGCTGGCGCGCATCCAGAACGACCTGTTCGACGTGGGTGCCGACCTTGCCACTCCGCGCATGGACTGGGAGGGGCCCGATTTCGCGCAGAGCGGTGCCGAGGCGCCGTGGCAGCCGCTGCGCGTGGCGGCCTCGCAGACGGCGCGGCTGGAAGCCGAGATCGACGCCATGAACGCCGATCTTCCGCCCCTTTCGAGCTTCATCCTGCCCGGTGGCACGCCGCTTGCCGCGCACCTTCACCTTGCGCGCACGATCGTGCGCCGGGCCGAGCGCGCGGCGGTGGCTGCGGCTGCCGAGGCCGAGATCAACCCCGAGGCGCTGCGCTATCTGAACCGCCTTTCGGATCATCTGTTCGTGATGGCCCGGCACGTCAACAGCCCCGCGGCCGGCGGGCCGGGCGACGTGCTGTGGGTGCCGGCGGCCAACCGCTAGCGCGCCCTTCGGGCCGGCGCCGTGGCCGGGCCGACCGGACCTTGGGCACCCGGAGGATCAAGAGGACAGACGAGGACACCCGATGCTGACGCTCCTTCTTCTCGCCCTGCTGCCTGGTGCGGCTGCACCCGCCGTTGCGGCTGCGCCCGCCGTTGCCGCTGCACCGCCGGCGCCTGCGGCCGGGGCCGCCCGCGCCGGCCCGGCGCTCGGCAGCTTCGGGGTGGATCTGTCCGGCATGGACAAAAGCGTGCGGCCGGGCGACGACTTCTTCCGTTTCGTGAATGGCGGTTGGGAGGCGCGCACCGAGATCCCGGCCGACCGGTCGCGCTGGGGGATGTTCGACGAGTTGCGCGAGCTGTCGCTTGCGCGCACGCGCGCCATCCTCGAGGAGGCCGCCGCCGACCGGGCTGCAACCGGCAACCGGGCGAAGATGGGGGCCTTCTTTGCCAGCCTGATGGACGAGGCCGCGATCGAGGCCAGGGGCCTTGCGCCGCTTGCGCCCCGGCTTGCGGCCATCGATGCGATTGCCGACCGCGGGCAGCTTTCGGCCTTTCTCGGCGAGGCGACGCGGCGCGGCGCCGTCTCCCCGATCGGGGCGGGCGTGAGCCAGGACCTGCGCGACCCGGAGGCGATGCGCGCCGGGCTTGCGCAGGCGGGCCTCTCGCTTCCCGACCGCGACTATTATTTCGCGCCGCAGTGGGAGGCGGTGCGCGGCCAGCACCGCGCGCACGTGGCGCGCATGTTCGCGCTTGCCGGCCTCGACCGGCCCGAGGAGCGGGCCGCGCGCGTGCAGGCGCTGGAGACGAAGATCGCAGCCGCCCACTGGACGCGCGAGGCGAGCCGGCAGGCGGACAGGCGGCACAACCCGGTGCCGCGCGCGCAGCTGGCGGCGGCCTATCCGGGCCTCGACTGGGGGGCCTTCCTTGCCGCCACCGGCTTCGACGGCGAGGCGATCATCAACGTGGCCCAGCCCTCGGCGGTCGAAGGGATCGCAGCTCTCGTCGGCTCGGAGCCCCTGGAGGCGTGGCGGGACTATCTTGCCTACCACGAGCTGCGCCGCGCCGCGCCGGCACTGCCGCAGCGCTTGCGCGACGAGGTGTTCGCCTTCCACGAGCGCACCCTTTCGGGCACGCCGCAGCAGGAGGAGCGCTGGAAGCAGGCCGTCGCCCTCACCTCGGCGGCGCTCGGCGAGGCAATCGGCGAGATCTATGTGGCGCGCCACTTCCCGCCCGAGGCCAAGGCGGCCATGGACGAGCTGGTGGCGAACATCCTGCGCGCCATGGATGCGCGGCTGGCCAATCTTGTCTGGATGGCGCCCGAGACCCGCACGGCGGCGCGGGCGAAGCTTGCGCGCTTTACCGCCAAGATCGGCTATCCCGGGCGGTGGCGCGACTATTCCGCACTCGAGGTGGTGGCCACAGACCCGCTTGGCAATCTCGAGCGGGCCGCGCGCTTCGAGGCCGACCGGCAGCGGGCGAAGCTCGGCCGGCCGGTCGACCGCTCGGAGTGGTTCATGACCCCGATGACGGTCAATGCCTATGCCAACCCGACCTGGAACGAGATTGTGTTCCCGGCTGCGATCCTGCAGCCGCCCTTCTTCGACCCGAGGGCCGACAAGGCGGTGAACTATGGGGCCATCGGTGCGGTGATCGGGCACGAGATCCTGCACCATTTCGACGACCAGGGCCGCAAGTATGATGCCGATGGCAAGCTTGCCGACTGGTGGACCGAGGGCGACATCGTCCGCTTCGGCGCGCTGACGCAGCGGCTGGTGGAGCAGGTCGAGACCTACGAGCCGCTCCCGGGCAGGCGGATCAACGGCCGGGTGAGCCTCGGGGAAAATATCGCCGACCTCGGCGGGCTGAAGGTGGCCTACGACGCCTATCGCATGGCGCTCGGCGGCCGGCCGGCGCCGGTGATCGACGGCTTTACCGGCGACCAGCGCTTCTTCCTCGGCTTCGGCCAGATCTGGCGCACGCGCATGCGCGACGAGGCGATGGCGCGCCAGCTTGCCACCGGGCCGCACAGCCCGGGCAACATCCGCCCGCTGACGGTGCGCAACCATGACGCGTGGTACGAGGCGTTCGGCGTGACCGAGACCGACCGGCTCTACCTGCCGCCCGACGAGCGGGTAAGGATCTGGTAGGTCGCGCGCCGCCCCTGCCGCGCAGGGCGGGGGTGGCGCGGGTGCGCCACCTCGCCTAAGGCGCTCGCCGATGCTGCGCGGCCTTTACGACTGGACACTTGCGAAGTGCCGGCACCCGCACGCGGAGCGCTGGCTGGCCGGGCTCTCGTTTGCCGAGGCGAGCTTCTTTCCCATCCCGCCCGACGTGCTCTTGGCGCCCATGTGCCTTGCCGACCCGCCGCGTGCCTTTCGCCTCGCTGCCATCACCACCCTCGCCTCGGTTGCAGGCGCGGTGTTCGGCTATCTCATCGGCCTGTTCCTTTTCGAGGCTGTGGGCCGCCCGCTTCTTGTTCTCTATGGCGGGGCCGAGGCCTTCGAGACCTTCGGGGCGGCGTTCAACGCCAAGGGCTGGCTCATCGTGCTGCTCGCCGGCTTCACCCCCCTGCCGTTCAAGGTGATCACCATTGCCTCGGGGGCCACCGGCCTGTCGCTTGCCGTGCTGGTGCTGGCGAGCCTTGTCTCGCGCGGGGCGCGCTTCTTCCTCGTGGCCGCGCTCCTGTGGAGGTTCGGCCCGCCCATGCAGATCCTCATCGAGCGGCATTTCAACACGCTCTCGATCCTGTTCGGCGCGCTGCTGGTGGGCGGGTTCGTGGTCCTCGGGATACTCGGGCGCTGAGTTGCCCGCCCGCCCCGCCCCGTGCGACGGGGCGTTCGTTGACTCGCGCAGGCGAGTTGCCCAAAGGCAGGCGCAACCGAGAACACGCACCGGGAGCCAGGTTCATGAAGCTGCTCGTGCCCGTGAAACGGGTGGTCGACTACAATGTGAAAGTGCGGGTGAAGCCCGACCAGAGCGGGGTTGAGCTTGCCAATGTGAAGATGAGCATGAACCCCTTCGACGAGATCGCAGTCGAGGAGGCGGTGCGGCTGAAGGAAAAGGGCTGGGCCTCGGAGATCGTGGTGGTCTCGATCGGCGTGCCGCAGTGCCAGGAGACCATCCGCACCGCGCTGGCCATGGGGGCAGACCGCGGCATTCTGGTCGAGACCGACACGCCGACCGAGAGCCTCGGCGTTGCCAAGCTTCTCGCGAAGATCGCCGCGGAGGAGCAGCCGGGCCTTGTGATCCTCGGCAAGCAGGCGATCGACGACGACGCCAACCAGACCGGGCAGATGCTGGCCGCGCTGCTCGGCTGGCCGCAGGGCACCTTTGCAAGCCGGGTGGAGCCGGGCGAGGACCGGGTGGCGGTGACCCGGGAGGTCGACGGCGGGCTCGAGACGGTCGAGCTCCGCCTGCCGGCAATCGTGACCACCGACCTGCGCCTCAACGAGCCGCGCTATGCGAGCCTTCCCAACATCATGAAGGCGAAATCCAAGCCCATCGCGCGCAAGACCCCGGCCGACTATGGCGTGGATCTCACCCCGCGCGTCGAGACGCTGAAGGTGACCGAGCCGCCGAAGCGGCAGGCCGGCATCAAGGTGAAGACGGTCGACGAGCTGATTGCCAATCTGAGGAACGCGGGAGCGATCGCATGAGCATCCTGGTGCTTGCCGAGCACGACAATGCGCAGCTGAAGGACGCAACCCTGGCGGCGGTGACAGCGGCCGTCGAGCTCGCCCGCCACGCGGGCGGCGAGGTGCACCTGCTGGTGGCGGGCGACGGCTGCCAGCCGGTGGCCGAGCAGGCGGCGCGGGTGGAGGGCGTGGCCAGGGTGCTGTGCGCCTCCGATCCGGCCTATGCCCATGCGCTGCCCGAGAATGTGGCGCCGCTGGTCGCGGGGCTGATGGACGGCTATGACGCGGTGCTGGCGCCTGCGACCACGCGCGGCAAGAACATCCTGCCCCGGGTTGCAGCGCTCATCGACGTGGCGCAGGTGTCCGACATCCTGTCGGTCGAGGCGGCCGACACCTTCACCCGGCCCATCTATGCCGGAAACGCGATTGCAACCGTGCGTGCAGGCGATGCCAAGAAGGTGATCACGGTGCGCGGCACCGCCTTCCCCAAGGCGAAGGCCGAGGGGGGCGCGGCTGCGATCGAGGCCGTCTCGGGGCCGGGCGATGCCGGGCTTTCGACCTTCCTCGGGGCGGAGCTGACCGCCTCGGAACGTCCGGAGCTCACAAGCGCCAAGATCATCGTCTCGGGCGGGCGGGCGCTCGGCAGCAGCGAGGCGTTCCACACCACCATCGAGCCCCTGGCCGACAGGCTGGGTGCTGCAGTCGGCGCCAGCCGGGCGGCGGTCGATGCCGGCTATGTGCCCAACGACTATCAGGTGGGGCAGACCGGCAAGATCGTGGCGCCCGAGCTCTATGTCGCGATCGGCATCTCCGGCGCCATCCAGCACCTTGCCGGCATGAAGGATTCGAAGACCATCGTTGCCATCAACAAGGACGAGGAAGCGCCGATCTTCCAGGTGGCGGATTACGGCCTTGTGGGCGACCTCTTCCAGCTGGTGCCCGAGCTCACGGAAAAGCTCGGCTGAGCCGGGGCGGGGGCAGCCGCTGCCGGCGCACGCCCCGGGCCCGTCTTGCGGCAGGTTGCTGGCGTGTCATCGTCCTGTCGGGGCGACGACACGGTCCTGACATGTGCCTGACCCGAAACTTTCACCATGTTTGGGCATCGCGCGCGGGTCAGGGTGCTGATTCTGAGGGGGTCCTCATGCGTGTCCGTGCCGCAGCGGCGGCGGCAGCGCTTGCGATGGCTTCGCCGTCGCCTGCCGCCATCACCTTCACCGGCCTCTGGGAGGTGCCAGGTGGGGCCGTCGATCTCTCGGGCCTTGGCCCGGGTGCGAACGCCGGCCGGCTCAACTTCGGCTCCGACCTGTTCTACGACCGCGCGTCCGGCACCTTCTGGGGCCTTCCCGACCGCGGCCCGGGCGGCGGGCTCATCGACTTCGCGCCGCGCGCGCACCAGTTCGGGCTTGCGATTTCGCCCGCGGGCGCGGTCACGGGCTTCTCGCTGCTGTCGACCGTGGTGTTCAGCCGCGACGGGCTGCTGTTCACCGGTCTCAACCCGCGCCTTGCCACCGGCAGCGCAGCCGACCTCGGCCGTTCGCTCGACGCCGAGGGGCTGGTGCGGCTTGCCAGCGGCAATCTCCTCGTCGCCGACGAATATGGGCCCTCGCTCTACGAATTCGCGCCCGACGGCAGCTTCATCCGCGCCTTCCGTCCGCCGGAGAACATCATCCCGAAAGCGGCTGGCGGCACGCCCAACTTCGTGGACGGGCGGCCGACGATCACCCGCGGCCGGCAGGACAACCGCGGCTTCGAGGGGCTTACCATCTCGAACGATGGCAGGACGGTGATTGCGATCATGCAGGATCCGCTGGTGAACGAGGGCAACCCGGACGGCCGGCGCAGCCGCAACCTCCGGATCGTGACCTACGACTATGAAACCGGGGAGCCGGGCGCCCAGTATGTCTACCAGCTCGAGGACCTCTCCGACATCAACGCCCGCGTGCCGGGCAACACCTTCGGCCAGAACTCGCAGGGCCGCAACATCGGCGTCTCGGCCATCACCATGCTGCCCAACGGGCAGATGCTGGTGGTGGAGCGCGACAACCGCGGCTTCGGGATCGGCGACCCGGACGGCACCGGCCGGCCGGTTGCAACCAAGCGCGTCTATCTCGTGAGCCTTGCGGGCGCGACCGATGTGTCCGCGCTCGACCTGTCGGGGAGCAACAGCCTGCCGGAGGGCGTGCGGCCCGTGGCCAAGACGCTCTTCCTCGATGCCCAGGCGGCTCTGCAGGCGGCGGGCGCGCCGGTCGGCGAGAAGATCGAGGGGATCGCGCTCGGACCCTGGGTCGGCGGCGGGCTGATGATGTTCCTTGTGACCGACAACGACTTCTCGGTGACGCAGACGGGCGAAGGCGTGCAGCGCGAGATCTGCACCGGCGGGCTTGGCGGCGGCTTTGTGGAAGTGGCGCTCGGCACCCCCTGCCCCGAGGGCAAGGCGCTGATCCCGAGCTACATCTACGCCTTCCGCATCACCGGCGACGCGCTCGGGTCGATCGTGCCCGAGCCGGCGGCGTGGGCCATGATGATCGCCGGCTTCGGGCTGGTCGGTGGCACGCTCCGTCGGCGGCGGGCGGGCGGCCGCGCGCTCGCCGGTTGAACCCGCGCCCGGCCCCCGCTAGGCGGCCTTGCGTGTCGGGCAGGTCGTGCGGGGGAGAGCCATGCGGATCGGGATTGTCGGCGCCGGGCTGATGGGCCACGGCATCGCCCAGGCTGCGGCTGCGGCCGGGCACGAGGTGATGCTGACGGACGTGGACCTCGCCCGCGCCGAGGCGGGCCGGGCGCGGGTCGAGGAGGCGCTGAGGCGCCTTGTCGCCAAAGGCCGGATGGAGGCCGCAGCCGCGGACGCGATCCTTCTGCGCATCACGCCCGGCGGCGACCGGGCCGGCTTTTCGGCTGCCGACCTCGTGATCGAGGCGGCGAGCGAGAATGTGGAGCTCAAGACGCGCATCTTTGCGGGCCTTGCCCGCGAGGTAGGGCCGCAGACGGTCCTTGCCACCAACACCTCCTCGATCTCCATCACCCGGCTTGCGAGCGCAACCGACCGGCCGGACCGGTTCGTGGGGCTGCACTTCTTCAACCCCGTGCCGGTGATGCGGCTGGTCGAGATCATTCCCGGGCTTGCCACCTCGGAGGGCACGCGCGCCTTTGCCCGCGCCTTTGTCGACAGCCTCGGCAAGACCGCAATCGTCTCGGAGGACAGCCCGAGCTTCATCGTGAACCGGGTGCTCTGCCCCATGATGAACGAGGCGATCTTCGCGCTCGGCGAGGGCGTGGGCAGCGTCGAGGACATCGACACCGGGCTGACGCTGGGCGCCAACCACCCGATGGGGCCGCTTGCGCTTGCCGATTTCGTGGGGCTCGACACGCTCCATGCCATCATGCTGGTGATGCTGGAGGCCACCGGCGACCCGAAGTATCGTCCGGCGCCGCTGTTGACCAAATATGTCGAGGCGGGCTGGCACGGCCGCAAGACCGGCCGCGGCTTCTACGACTATTCGGGCCCGACACCGGTTCCCACGCGCTAGCCGGCGGCTGCGGGCGACGTTCGAGCGCGCCGGCGAGAAGCGAGGCCACGCCGCGGAAGACGAGGTGCAGCGCGCCGAGCAGCACCCGGGTGCCGACGCCGATGGCAGGCAGAGCGATGATCCGGCTGGCGATGAAGAGGAGCTGGATGCCGGTAACGCGCGAAATGGAGGGCAAGGCAGCGCAGGTTTCCCTGCACCGGCAGGCCCATGGTGCCGCGCAGGGCGAGGATGCCGAGGTCGAGGAGAATCATCGCGCCAAGGGCGCGGATCAGCGTCCGGATCACGCGGCCGTCGAGCGTGGCGTGGATGACCTTGTCGGCGCCGGGGCCGAGGGCGACGAGCAGGAACAGGAGCGTGGACCGCACGCCTGCCCATGCCCGGGGTGATGGCATGGTCCTGGACGGCCGCAACCGGGCCGGGGGCGCTGCCGGATCGAAGCCGACGCCGCGCCGGCCTGGCGCCCGGACGAGGAGGTAGCTGGGGCCGGAGCAGCTGAACAGCGCCTCGTTCTCATCACCCGCACCTTCCGCATCACGCCGAGCCCGTGGCGGCCCATCGGCCACCAGCGCCGGCAGATCAGTACGTCATTGACCGGCTGCCACAGACAGGCGCCGGCAGAGGCCAGCCAGAAGAGGGGGCTTGCCGGCAGCGCCGCAACCGTCCTGGCCCAGCCGACGGCTGCGATCGCGCGCAGAAGAAGGCCGAGGATGGGGAGCGAGAGGGCGAAACCGCCCCACGTCTTGACCGCACGCCCCTGGGGTCCGCTGGCCCGGGCCTTTCCCGCCGCAAGGGCCGCGATCGGGCGCTGTGGCAGGCTCTGTCGCCCCTCCGTTCCCTCAGGCCGCCAGCTACCGACTTTTCCGGCGGGGAAGCCCGGAGGCGTGGCGCGGCGCTGGCGGTCATCCGCGCGCCCCGGCCCGTGACAGGCCTGTTTTGCGCCGCTAACCGGGCGGCGAACGGCGGGGAGGAGGCGGATGCTGAAGGTTCTGGAAGAGCTCGAGAAGCGGCGCGCGGCCGCGCGCATGGGCGGCGGGCAGGCGCGGATCGACGCGCAGCATGCCAAGGGGCGGCTGACCGCCCGCGAGCGGCTCGACGTGCTGCTCGACGAGGGAAGCTTCGAGGAGCTCGACATGTATGTCGAGCACAACTGCGTCGACTTCGACATGGACACGACGCGGATCCCCGGCGACGGCGTGGTGACGGGCTCGGGGACGATCAACGGCCGGCTGGTGTTCGTCTTCTCGCAGGATTTTACCGTGTTCGGCGGTTCGCTTTCCGAGCGGCACGCGCAGAAGATCTGCAAGATCATGGACATGGCCATGAAGGTGGGCGCGCCCGTGATCGGGCTGAACGACTCGGGTGGCGCGCGCATCCAGGAAGGTGTGGCGAGCCTTGCCGGCTATGCCGAGGTGTTCCAGCGCAACGTGCTCGCCTCGGGCGTGGTGCCGCAGGTGAGCCTCATCATGGGCCCGTGCGCGGGCGGGGCGGTCTACTCGCCGGCGATGACCGACTTCATCTTCATGGTGAAGGATTCCTCCTACATGTTCGTGACCGGGCCGGACGTGGTAAAGACGGTGACCAACGAGGTGGTGACCCAGGAAGAGCTGGGCGGCGCGATCACCCACAGCACCAAGTCGGGTGTCGCCGACCTTGCGATGGAGGATGACATCGACGCGCTCATCCGCACGCGCGCCTTCTTCGACTATCTGCCCGCCTCCAACCGCTCGGGCGCGCCCTATCGCCCCAGTGCCGACCCGTGGGACCGCGAGGACATGGCGCTCGACACGCTGGTGCCGGCGCAGGCCACGAAGCCCTACGACATGCACGAGGTCATCCGCCGGGTGGCGGACGACGGCCAGTTCTTCGAGCTGCAGCCCGCGCACGCGGCCAACATCCTGATCGGCTTCGGCCGGGTGGAGGGCCATGTGGTCGGCTTTGTTGCCAACCAGCCGATGGTGCTGGCCGGCTGCCTCGACATCAATGCCTCGAAGAAGGCTGCGCGCTTCGTGCGCTTCTGCGACGCCTTTTCCATCCCCATCATCACCTTCGTCGACGTGCCCGGCTTCCTGCCCGGCGTGGCGCAGGAGCACAACGGCATCATCAAGCACGGCGCAAAGCTGCTGTTTGCCTTTGCCGAGGCGACCGTGCCCAAGGTGACGGTGATCACCCGCAAGGCCTATGGCGGTGCCTATGACGTGATGGCCTCCAAGCATCTGCGCGGCGACCTCAACTACGCCTGGCCGACGGCCGAGATCGCGGTGATGGGCGCCAAGGGGGCGGTCGAGATCATCTTCCGCAAGGACATCGGCGATAGCGAGAAGATCGCCCGGCGCACGGCCGAGTATGAGGCGCGCTTTGCCAACCCGTTCGTGGCCGCCTCCAAGGGCTTCATCGACGAGGTGATCATGCCCCACGCAACCCGCCGGCGGGTGGCGCTGGCGCTGCGCAAGCTGCGCGGCAAGCGGCTGGAGAACCCGTGGAAGAAGCATGACAACCTGCCGCTCTAGGCCAGCGCGCCCGCGACAGCAGCGCGCGGTTCCCGGTGCGGCGGCTGGCTGCTAGCGGGGCCGCGTGGAGCGCGTGGCCATCATCGGCGCCTCGGGCGGGATTGGTTCGGCGCTTGCCGATCTGGCCGAGGCGCGCGGGGCCGAGGTGCTGCGCGTCTCGCGGCCCGGCATCGACCTCGACCGGCCGGAAAGTCTCGAGGAGGCGGCCGCCGCAGCCGGCGACGGGCTTTCGCACGTGATCGTGGCGGCCGGCCTTCTCCACCGGGATGGCCACGGGCCCGAGCGCGGCTGGCACGAGCTCGACCATGACTGGATGGTGGAGACCTTCCGCGTGAACAGCGTGCTGCCCGCGCTTGCCGCGCGCGCCTTCCTGCCGCGGCTGCGGCGCGGCGAGCGGGCGGTCTTTGCCGCGCTTTCGGCCCGGGTCGGCTCGATCGCCGACAACCGGTTGGGCGGCTGGCACAGCTATCGCGCCTCGAAGGCGGCGCTCAACCAGCTGGTGCGCACGCTTGCCGTCGAGCTTGCGCGCCGCAACCCGCAGGCGATCATCGCCGCCCTGCACCCGGGACCGGTGGACACGGGAATGTCGAAGCCGTTCCAGCGCAACGTGCCCGCGGGCCAGCTGTTCACCCCGGCCGTTGCGGCCGGGCACCTGTGGCGGGTGATCGACGGGCTCGACCGGTCCGACAGCGGCGGCTTCTTCGCCTGGGATGGCGCACCGATCCCCTGGTAGGCGCGACGGGCCGCATCCGGGCGTTGGACCGGCTGGCGGCTGCCGGAATGTGACCGGGAGTTCGCCCCGATTGCGACGCAATCGGCGGCCATGGAGGGACGGGCGGCCGCGAAACCGGCTGCCGCTGTCCGACGTCTGGAGCCCGTGATGACCCGACCTGGTGGACCTTCTGCCCTTCGCACCGCCGCCCTTGCGGGTCTTGTCGGCGCGGCAGCATCGGCTGCCGCCGCACAGGCGCCCATTCTCGGGCCCGATGCCGCGGCCTGCCGGCCCGGCAGCACCGAGACGGCGCTGCTGGTGGTGGTGGACGGCTTCAAGCACCGCGACGGGCTGGTGCGCGCCGAAGTCTATCCGCCCAACGACGAGGATTTCCTGAAGCTCGACCACCGGCTGAAGGCGGAAGGCAAGTTCTTCCGCCGCGTGGAGGTGGCGCCGCCGCGCTCGGGCCCGGCCAAGATCTGCGTGCGCCTGCCCGAGCCCGGAGACTATGCCGTGGTGGCGGTCCACACCACCAACGTGGCGACCCACCGGCGCAAGTTCAACTTCCGCGAGGACGGCGTGGGGTTCGTGAACAACCCGCGGCTCGGCATGAGCCAGCCGCGCGCCGAGCGCGTGACCGTGGCCGCGCGGCGCGGGGTGAACGAGGAGGTGGTGATCCTCAATTATCTCCGCGGGCTGGCGATGCGGCCGATCCCGGGTGCGGCGACCCGGACCGCCGAGCGGCGCTGAGGCACTGTCGGCGGCCGGGCCGGCAGCCCCGCGCCTGCGGGCGCCATGGCGGTGGCGGGAGTGGCGGGCCCGCCCGGCTCAGGCCGGCGGGCTCACTTCCCATGTCTGGCCGCGGCGCAGCAGCGCGGCAAGGTCGGCAACCTTGCCGGCGGTGGCTTTCGCCACCTGCTCGGCCACCACCGTCTCGAAGCTTGGCCGCGGGTCGCAGTAGATGACCCCGAGTGCGACCGGGAAGGCGGGGAAGTTCATGTTGATGAGCATGTGCGCAACCGAGCGGTTGGTCTCGTCGTGGACGATGACACGCGGCAGCGTCTCGGGGGTCACCTCGATCACCTCGAGCATCAGCCGCTCGCGGTCGAGCGTGAGGCCCCGGGTGCCGCCGGCGAACAGCATCGGCTGGCCATGCTCCAGCCAGAGCTGGCTGGTCGGCGCGGCCTTCCGGTCGGTGAAGGCCTCGAACACGCCGTCGTTGTAGACCACGCAGTTCTGGTAGATCTCGACGAAGCTGGTGCCCTTGTGGGCGTAGGCGCGTTTCAGCACCTCGGGCAGCTGCTTCTGCGCGGTATCGAAGGTGCGGGCCACGAAGCGCGCACCGGCGCCGAGCGCGAACTCGCACGGCTTGACCGGCCGGTCGATCGAGCCGAACGGGGTGGTGGGGGTGCGGGTGCCGAGGCGCGAGGTGGGCGAGGCCTGGCCCTTGGTGAGGCCATAGATCTCGTTGTTGAACAGGAGCAGCTGGCAATCGAGGTTGCGCCGCAGCAGGTGCAGCATGTGGTTGCCGCCGATGGAGAGGCCATCGCCGTCGCCGGTGACGATCCACACGTCGAGCTCCGGGTTGGCGAGCTTGACCCCGGTCGCGATCGCCGGCGCGCGCCCGTGGATGGTGTGGAAGCCATAGGTTTCCATGTAGTAGGGGAAGCGCGACGAGCAGCCGATGCCGGAGATGAACACGGTCTTCGCCGGGTCTGCCCCCAGTTCGGGCATGGTGCGCTGCACCGCCTTCAGGATCGCATAGTCGCCGCAGCCGGGGCACCAGCGCACCTCCTGGTCGGAGGCCCAGTCGTCCGGGCGGGTGGACCGTGGGGACGCGGCAGCAGGCGGGGTCATCTCGTTCATGCGATCGCCTCCTCGATGGCGGCTTCCACCTCGGCGATGCGGAACGGCTGGCCCGAGACCTTGGAGAACGGCCGCGCGTCGATGAGGAAGCGGTCGCGCAGCAGCACCTTGAGCTGGCCCATGTTCATTTCCGGCACGAGCACCCGCTCGAAGCCGCGCAGAAGCGCGCCGAGGTTCTCGGGGAAGGGGTGGAGGTGGCGGATGTGGATGTGCGAGACGGCGTGGCCGCGCGCCCGCGCGCGCTCGACGGCCTTCAGGATCGGGCCGTAGGTGCTGCCCCAGCCGACGACAGCAAGCCGGCCCCAAGGCTCGCCGAGCGCCACCTCCTGGGCGGGGATGAAGCGGGCGATGCCGTCGATCTTGGCGTGGCGGATCGCGGTCATCTTCTGGTGGTTGGCTGCCGAATAGTCGATGTTGCCGGTCTCGTGGCTTTTCTCGAGGCCGCCGATGCGGTGGATGAGGCCGGGTGTTCCCGGCTTCACCCACGGGCGCGCGAGCGTCACCGGGTCGCGGGCATAGGGGTTGAAGGGGCGGCCGTCGGCAGGCGGCTGGTCGCAGAAGATGGCCGGGAAGGGCTCGAAATCGTGCCGGTCGGGCACGCGCCACGGCTCGGCGGCATTGGCGATATAGCCGTCGGTGAGCAGGATGACGGGCGTCATGAAGCGGGTGGCGATCCGGCAGGCCTCGATGGCGACCGCAAAACAGTCCGACGGCGAGCGGGCGGCGAGCACCGGGATGGGCGTGTCGCCGTTGCGGCCGAAGACCGCCTGCGTGAGGTCGGACTGCTCGGTCTTGGTGGGAAGGCCGGTCGACGGCCCGCCGCGCTGCGAGTTGATGATCACCAGCGGCAGTTCCGTCATCACGGCAAGCCCCATCGCCTCGGTCTTGAGCGCGATCCCCGGGCCCGACGAGGAGGTGACACCGAGATGCCCGGCGTAGGAGGCGCCGATCGCCGCGCAGATGGCGGCGATCTCGTCCTCGGCCTGGAAGGTGGTGACCCCGAACTCCTTGAGCCGCGCGAGCGCGTGGAGGATCGAGGAGGCGGGGGTGATCGGATAGCTGCCGAAGAACAGCGGCAGCTCGGCGAGCTTGGCGCCGGCCACCAGCCCGAGGCTGAGCGCATCGGCGCCGGTGACCGTGCGGTAGAGGCCCGGCTCCGCCTCCGCGCGGCCGAGGTGGAACTGCTTGAGCGGGCCGGAGAGCTCGGCCGTCTCGCCCCAGGCGTGGCCGGCGTTGAGGGCGGCGAGATTGGCCTCCTTCAGCTCGGGCCGGCCGGCGAACCGGCCCTCGATCCATTGGACGACGGGTGCGCGCGGGCGGCCGAACATCCACATGACGAGGCCGAGCGTCCACATGTTCTTGGTCCGCAGCGCCTCCTTGTTGGAAAGGCCGAACGGCCGGACGGCGTCCAGCGTCATCTGGCTGATCGGCAGGGCCATCAGCTGCCAGCGCGCGAGGCTTCCATCCTCGAGCGGGTTTGCCGCATAGCCGGCCTTCTTGAGGTTGCGCTCGGTGAACTCGGCAGCATCGGCGATGATGAGCCCGCCGGGCTTCAGCCCGTCGAGGTTCACCTTCAGCGCGGCCGGGTTCATGGCGATGAGCACGTCGGGCGCGTCGCCGGCGGTCTCGATGTCGGTTGCGCCGAAATGGATCTGGAAGGCCGACACGCCAAAGAGCGTGCCCGCCGGCGCGCGGATCTCGGCCGGGAAATCGGGGAAGGTGGCAAGATCGTTGCCGGCGATGGCGGTGGCGAGCGTGAACTGGCCGCCGGTCAGCTGCATGCCATCGCCCGAATCGCCGGCGAAGCGGACGACGACGGCATCGTGGCTGGCGGAGGGCGGCGGGGCGGGGTCGATCTTCGCGGCGGTGGCCACGGTCCGGGGTCTCCCATGCTCTGTCGGCCCGGTCTAGGCCGGTCGGGGCGCCGGGCCAACCCCCCGTTGCGGCAGCGATGATGAACCGGGGCTTTCGGCAAGCCGGGGCGGCACGGGCAGGCCGGCAAGTGCGAGCAGCGTGCGCGCGTGCCGCCGGCCGAGGCGCAGGACATCGGCATCATAGCCGCCGCCCAGCGTCACCGCGAAGGGAATGCCGCGGGCCATGAGCGCGCCGCGCACCAGCCGGTCGCGGGCGAGGAGGCCCTGATCGGTGAGCGAAAGATGGCCGAGCCGGTCCTCCACGTGCGGGTCGACGCCGGCCTGAACGAGCACAAGATCGGGCCGGCTGGCCTCGACCGACGCCTCGAGCGCGGCCTCGAGCGCGGCGAGGTAGGCGGCATCGCCGGTGCCGGCCGGGAGCGCGACATCGAGGCTGGAGCGGGCCTTGCGCACCGGGAAGTTGCGCTCGCAGTGGATGGAAAGGGTGAAGGCCCCCGCCACCCCGGCAAGGCAGACGGCGGTGCCGTCGCCCTGGTGCACGTCGAGGTCGAGCACCAGGACACGCCGCCCCTCGCGCACCAGCACCATCGCGGCGACCGCCAGATCGTTGAACACGCAGTAGCCGGCCCCGCAATCGGGCATGGCATGGTGCGAGCCGCCGGCGAGGTTGAGCGCTGCGCCAGCTGCAAGCGCGGCGCGCGCGGCGGCGAGCGTTCCGCCCACCGAAAGCGCGGCGCGGCGGGCAACGGCCGGGGAGACGGGAAAGCCGATGCGCCGCTCGGCAGCGGCCGGCACGCGCGCTGCCATGACCGCCTCCACCCACGCGGGCGTGTGCGCGGCGCGCAGCATGGCCGTGTCGGCCGGCTCCGGCTCGGCCCAGCAAAGGGCTGTGCCTGCCGCCTCGAGCGCACGGCGCGTGGCCTCGTATTTCGCCATCGGGAACCGGTGCCCCGGCCGCAGCGGGGCGACATAGCCGGGGTGGAAGAAGGCCTGCATGGCGCCCCGGCTCGCCCCTGTGCCGGCGCCGGTCAAGCGCGCATGGTGGCGCGGGCCTCTTGGCAGGGCGCCGGCTCGCCATTATAGCCCGCGGCCTGCTGGCGCATTCCTCGGTAGCTCAGCGGTAGAGCATCCGACTGTTAATCGGACGGCCGTAGGTTCGAATCCTACCCGAGGAGCCAGCCGGCCGGCGTTACGGGCCGGTTTGGGGCCAATCGCCCGCAGCGGCCTGTTGCGGCCCTTTGCCTGCGCCGTTGACCTCTGCCGGTCGCCTGCGGCTGTCTCTTGCGCGCCGTCCTTGCGCCGCACGTGCGCCGCGCCGATCGTCGGGCGCCCGGGGCCTTGCGCCGCGGGGGCTGCCATGCCACTTCAAGCCCGGCTCAAATCGCGGGAGGAGCGGACCATGGCGGATGCACCAGTGCTCGAGACCGGGCCGGAGGGCGGGCCGGCGCACGAGGCCGGCCGCGGCCTCGAGGTGGACGTGCTGATCGTAGGCGCCGGGCTTTCGGGCATTGGCGCGGCGTGGCACCTGCAGGCGCGCTGCCCGGGCACCTCCTATGCCATTCTCGAGGCGCGCGACGCCATTGGCGGCACGTGGGACCTGTTCCGCTACCCCGGCATCCGCTCGGATTCCGACATGTTCACGCTCGGCTACATCTTCCGCCCGTGGAAGGAGCAGAAGGCGATCGCCGATGGACCCTCGATCCGCGCCTATGTGAACGAGACCGCGCGCGAGGCCGGGATCGACCGGCACATCCGCTTCCGCCACAGGGTGGTGGCCGCCGATTTCGACAGCCGGACGGCGCGCTGGGTGGTGACCGCCGAGACGCCGGAGGGCAGGGCCATCGTCTCCGCGCGCCTCCTGCTGATGGCGGCGGGCTATTACTCCTACGACAGGCCCTACAACCCCCCGCTCCCCGGCGAGGAGCGCTTTGCCGGCACGCTGTTCCACGCCCAGCACTGGCCCGAGGGGCTCGACCATGCGAACAAGCGGGTGGTGGTGATCGGCTCGGGGGCAACCGCGGTCACCATCGTGCCGGTCGTCGCCGAGACGGCCGCGCATGTGACGATGCTGCAGCGCTCGCCGACCTGGATGATCTCGCGGCCCTCCGAGGACTGGCTTGCCAACCTCGCGCGGCGGATCCTGCCGACACGGCTGGCCTATGCGCTGGTGCGCTGGCGCAACATCCTGTGGCAGAACTTCGTGTTCAAGCGGGCGCGCTCGGACCCGAAGACGGCCAATGCGCGGTTGCTGGAGCTGCTGCGCAAGGAGCTGCCCGAGGACGTGGTGAAGGCCCATTTCACGCCGCGCTACAATGTGTGGGAGCAGCGGCTGTGCCTCGTTCCCGACAGCGATTTCTTCCGGGCCGTGACCGCCGGCCGGGCCTCGGTGGTGACCGACACGATCGACCATCTGGACGAGGGCGGAATCGTGCTCGCGTCGGGCTCGCGGCTCGATGCCGACATCATCGTCAAGGCCACCGGGCTCAACCTGCAGATGATGGGCGGGGCCGCCATCTCGGTCGACGGGGTGCCGGTGCCGGTGCCCGAGCGCTGGATCTATCGCGGCATGATGCTCGAGGGCGTGCCGAACCTCGTCTATGTGTTCGGCTATTTCAACGCCTCTTGGACCCTGCGCGCCGATCTCACCTCGATCTGGTTCTGCCGGCTGATCGACGAGATGCGGGCCCGCGGCGCCGACATCGCGGTGCCCGAGAAGGGGGCGGTGGCGCTGGAGGAGGAGCCGCGGCTGCTCACCTCGGGATATGTGGAACGGGCGCGCGCGATCCTTCCGCGGCAGTCGACCACCGCGCCCTGGCGCGACACGCAGGACTATCTCGCCGACCGCAGGGCCATCCTTTCCGGCCCGGTGGCCGACAGCGTGCTGCAGTTCCGCAGCGTGAGGGCCGGGGCCCTGGTGCCCGAGCCGGCCGAATAGGCCGGCGGGCGGGCCATCGGGCCGGCGGCGCGGTCACGCCGGACCTCCGTTCGCCCGTGCCGGCGCCTCTCGCCCGTGCCGGTGCCCCTTGCGCCTGCGCCTTCTATTCGGCCGGGGCGCGGTTGCTGACCGGCCGGAGCGCGTGGGTGGGGCCGGCGGTGCGGTTGCCCCGTGCAAGTGCGAACACCACGCCCGAAAGCGCGGCCAGCGCGATGAGGTTGGGGATCGCCATGGCGGCATTGGCGATGTCGCCCAGCCGCCAGATGAGGGTGAGATCCTGGAAGGAGCCGATGAAGATGGCAAGGCACCACAGCAGCCGCCAGGCGATGTGCAGGCGGTGCTCGCCGGCGGCGGTGGCGCCGGGCACCTGGTCGTAGAGGAAGGTGATCGCCCGCTCGCCATAGTAGGACCAGGTGAGAAGCGTGGTGAAGACGAACAGGATGAGCGCGGTCGCCGCGACGAGTGTGCCGAGCGGGATGCCGGCGACGGGCACGGGGAAGGCGGCGGCAAAGGCGCCAGAGGTCATGGCAAAGCCCGTGAGGTCGGACTGCCACGCGTGCGGGACGATCTCGACCGAGCCGTCGGCAAGCCTGTGGGTGAACTGGCCCTCGACGGTGAGCAGGACGAGCGCGGTCATGGTGCAGATGACGATCGTGTCGATGAAGGTGCCCATCATGGCAAAGCGGCCCTGCTTTTCCGGGTCGTCGGTCTGCGCGACCGCATGGGCGATGGGGGTGGAGCCCTGGCCGGCCTCGTTGGAGAACAGGCCGCGCGCGACCCCGGCCCGGATGGCGATGATGATGGCCGCGCCGACGAAGCCGCCGCTGGCCGCCTGCGGGTTGAAGGCGCCATGGAGGATGCGGGAGAAGGTCTCGGGGATGGACCCGAGGTCGAGAAGGATGGCCAGCGCTGCCATGAGGATATAGGCGCCGGCCATGAAGGGGACGATCCGCTCGGCGACGGCGCCGATCGACCTGATGCCGCCCAGGATGACGACGAAGACGACGGCCGCAACGATGAGGCCGCCCACCCAGTTGGCGAGACCTGTGAGCTCGCGGATGCTGACGGCGACCGAGTTTGCCTGGATTCCGTTGCCGGTGATGAGGGCGGAAAACAGCGTGCCGATGCAGAACAGGATGGCGAGCCAGCGCCAGCGCGGGCCGAGGCCCATCATGATGTAGGTCATCGGCCCGCCGCGCCAGTGGCCTTCCGGGGTCTTCTCGCGGTAGCGAATGGCGAGCGCGCCCTCGGCGAAGGCGAGCGCCATGCCGATGAGCGCTGTCACCCACATCCAGAAGATGGCGCCCGGGCCGCCGAGCGTGATGGCGGTGGCAACGCCTGCGAGATTGCCGGTGCCGACCTGGCCGGAGAGCGCGGTGGACAGGGCTGCAAAGGGGGAGATTTCGCCCGCGCCGTCGCCCTTGCGCTGGCGGGAGAAGAGGGTGCCGAAGGCGAGGCCCAGCTTCACGACCGGATAGAAGCGCAGGCCAGCCATGATGTAGAGGCCGATGCCGAGCAGGAAGAGCACCATCGGCGGGAAGGGGATCAGCTGTTCGCCGTTCCACAGCCCGCCCCAGATGAAGTCGGAGATGTTGACGACCTGCGCGATGACGGGTTCCAAGGCCACCCCTTTTCTCAGCCGGCTGCGCGGGTTTCGATAGAGATTGTCACGCGCTTGTAAATGGGGCGCCTGCATGGGCCCCGTGCAGCGGCAGGAGGCGCGGCTGCCATGACACTTCGGTGATACGGCAAACAACCATTAACCACGATTTCGGCCCACGAGCGATCGTAAAAGACAGTTAACGAGGTTGCATCGCCCAATCCCTCACGGGTATCTTCTGGGTGCCTGGAGAACAGCCGTGCGCCGGGTGCCGGAAAGCGCCGGGTGCCCTGAAGCCAGGCGATCGGCAAATGTCCCGGCATGCCACATGGCGCCGCACGCCCATGGGCCAGACCGCGCCCGTGGGCCACACCGCGCCCGTGGGCCAGAACAGGGAGTGATGCATGACGAGGATCCTCACGGTTCCTGCCGCAGCGCTTGCGGCAGTTCTTGCCGCCGCCCCGGCGGCGGCCTTCACGCCGATTCTCGTGCCCGGTTCGGCCTATGTGGCGGCAACGACGCTGCTTGGCACACCGTCTGTCTCGCAGGATTACGACAGCTGGACGGACGGCACGCTCACGGTCGATTTTTCCAGCACGGTCGTGGGCTATGACACGGCCGACCTCGCCTTCATGCCCAACGGGCGGACCGAGGGCGACACGATCGCGCCGGTGATGCTTCTCGCCGATCGCAGCGCGTCCTTCCTGCAGCTGAGCTTCGACAGGCCGCTTCGGACCTTCGGGTTCGAGATCGGCACCGAGGTCGGGGACTTCCAGACCTACACGGTGCGCTTCTTCAACGGCCCGACGCTGCTTGGCACGATCTCGGAATATTTCGAGGGCGACCGGGAAATCCGCCTGTTTGCAGCCAGCGCGGGCCCGGGCCAGGTGATCACCCACGTGACCACCCAGACCGACTGGGGTCCGCTGATGGGCCGCCTGCGCTACCAGCTGGCGCCGACGGGCGGCGTTGTGCCCGAACCGGCCAGCTGGGCGATGCTGATCCTGGGCTTCGGCCTCGTCGGCGCAAGCCTGAGGCGGCAGGCGGCCATCGCCTGACCATGGCGGCTCTGCCGCCCGTTCGCGGGCCCGGCCGGCAGAGCGTTCCTGTGGGCCCTGCAAGAGAGGGAACCTCGTCATGATCCTTCGCCTGAGCCTTGCGGCATCGATGGCGGTTGCGGCCGCACCGGCTGCCGCCCAGCTTGCCGTGGTGTTCGACAACTTCACCTACGCGGGCACGGTGACCGACCCGGGCGGCAACACCCACAGCATCCAGACGGCCACCAACGGGCCGCGCCAGACGCGGGAGAACGCGCGCGACGGCCTCGTCTCGGTGCGGACCGGCGCCGCTGGCAAATATGGCCTGGATGTGAGCCAGATCTCGACGGCTTGGTACTTCACCAACATCACGCCGTTTGTCACCAACGGCTGGGGCAACCCGAACAACACGAACAATGGCTTCTTCCAGTTCTTCGAGAATGCAGCCGGGCTGCCGGGGATGACGGTGACGGGCGGCTGGTCTGGCGGAGGCACGGTCTTCACGCTCAACGTCTCGGGCGGCAACGGCGATGCGTCGAACGCTGCGCGGCTGTGGAACGCGCCGGCCGCAGCCGGGCCTGCAGGCGACACGGCAGGAAGCTTCCAGAGCTTCAGCCTGTCGCTGGTGGCGAGCTTTGCGACGCCTGCGGTCTTCAACCCCGTGACGGGCTGGCACGAGCAGTGGAACGTGATGCCAACGAGCGTGACCGGAACGATCGCTGGCACCTTCCTTAACGACAGCACCTCCAACCCGGCAGCCAATGGGCTCTACAGCTTCGCCTTCACCATCACCGGGCCCGGCTCCTGGGCCGAGGACCAAGGCGCCTTCTGGAACAGCTCGTCGAACCCCATCTTCGTGCGCAGCAACTGGGCGGCGCCCGTTCCCGAACCAGCCAGCTGGGCGATGCTGATCCTGGGCTTCGGCCTCGTCGGCGCAAGCCTGAGGCGGCAGGCGGCCATCGCCTGCGCCTGAGGCGGCCTCGGGCCGGCGCTACGCCCCGGGCTCCCCGGGTTCCGGGGGCTCGAGGGGGAGCGCCGGCTGGCTCGCCGGTGGCGACAGCCCGAGATGGGCCCAGGCGCGGGCGTTCAGCATCCGCCCGCGGGCCGTGCGGGCAACGAGCCCCGTCTGGATAAGATAGGGCTCGACCACATCTTCCAGCGTGTCGCGCGCCTCGGCGAGGCCGGCGGCCAGGGTCTCGATCCCGACCGGCCCGCCGCCGTAGAGATCGGCGATCATCCAGAGATAGCGCCGGTCCTGCGCATCGAGGCCCAGTGCGTCCACCTCCAGCCGGTTGAGCGCCCGGTCGGCGAAGGCGGCATCGACCGGTGCCTCGGGCTCGGCGCGGGCGGCTGCGAAATCGCGCACCCGGCGCAGCAGCCGGCCGGCGATCCGCGGCGTGCCGCGCGCGCGCGCGGCGATCTCGCGCGCGCCATCGTCGGCCAGCGGCACGCCGAGCAGGCGCGCGGCGCGGGTGACAACCTCGAACAGCTCGTCGACGCTGTAGAGCTGAAGGCGCAAGGGGATGCCAAACCGGTCGCGCAGCGGCTGGGTGACGAGGCCGGCGCGCGTGGTGGCGCCGACGAGGGTGAAGGGCGGCAGGTCGATGCGGATGGAGCGCGCCGATGGCCCCTCGCCGATCATGATGTCGAGCGCGCGGTCTTCCATGGCCGGGTAGAGGATCTCCTCCACGTGCGGCGCGAGGCGGTGGATCTCGTCGATGAAGAGCACATCGCGCGGCTCGAGATTGGTGAGAATGGCCGCGAGATCGCCGGCCCTGGCGATCACGGGGCCGGAGGTCGCGCGGAAGCCGGCGCCGAGTTCGGCTGCGATGATCTGCGCAAGCGTCGTCTTGCCGAGGCCCGGCGGGCCGGAGAGCAGCACATGGTCGAGCGGCTCGCCGCGCTGCCGCGCGGCCGCCACGAACACCGCCAGATTGTCCTTGACCGGGCCCTGGCCGATGAACTCGGCCAGCCGGCGCGGGCGCAGCGCCGCATCGGCCGCATCGCGCTCGCCGGGGGCAAGCAGGCGGTCGGCCGGCATCAGCGCGTGGCCCTGCGCAGCGCCAGCCGCACGAGAAGCTCGGTTGCGGCATCGGCTCCCGCCTCGCCCTCGGCCTCGGCGACCGCGCGCGCGGCCTCGGCAGGCCGGAAGCCGAGCGCCTCGAGCGCGGCGGCCGCCTCGCGCGCGGGGCCCGTGGCCGGGGCCGCAGGCGCAGGCGCCGCGGCGAGACCCTCGGGCGCCTTGCCCCTGAGCTCGGTGATGAGGCGCGCGGCAAGGCGCGGGCCGACACCGGGCGCGCGCGCCAGCATTGCCCGGTCCTCGCGCGCGATTGCCGCTGCAAGATCGGGCGGCGCAAGCGCGGACAGGAGGGCGAGCGCGAGGCGTCCGCCCACGCCCTGGACGCCGGTGAGCAGCCGGAACCAGGCCTGCTCGGCCGGATCGGCAAAGCCGAACAGCGTGATCGCTTCGGCGCGCAGCTGCGTTTCGATGCGCAGCCGCGCCGGCTGGCCGACCGCAAGGCGGCCGAGCGTGCGGCTGCTTGCGTGCACCAGATAGGCAACGCCGTGCACGTCGATCACGGCATGATCGGCGCCGAGATCCGCGATCGTGCCCGAAAGCCCCGCGATCATGCCGCGGCCGCCCCGAGACCGGAGGAGAGATGGGCATGGGCGATGGCGACGGCGAGCGCGTCGGCCTCGTCGTCGCCGAGCGGGCCGCAGCCGGGCAACAGGCGCGCGACCATGGCGGCGACCTGCGCCTTTTCGGCGGCGCCAGTGCCCACCAGCGCCTTCTTCACAAGGCGCGTTGCATGTTCGGCAACCGGCAGGCCCGCCTCGGCTGCGGCAAGGATCACCACGCCGCGCGCCTGGCCGAGCTTGAGCGAGGATTGCGGGTTGCGGTTGAGGAACACCTCCTCGACAGCGGCCTCGGTCGGCCGGTGCTCCATGAGGATCGCCGACAGCCCGCGATGGAGCGCTGCCAGCCGCACGGCGACAGGGTCTGCGGCATCGGTGCCGACGGCGCCGTGGGCGACATGGGCAAGCCGCGTGCCCTCCACCAACACGAGGCCCCAGCCGGTGCGCGCAAGGCCCGGGTCGAGGCCGAGGATGCGGCGCGCCGGCCGGCCCCCGCTCATTGCGGCCCCCTCATGGCGCCCGGGTCACAGCGCGTCGGCCACCTCGTCGGACAGGTCGTAGTTGCCGAACACGGCCTGCACGTCGTCGGAATCCTCGAGCGCGTCGATGAGCTTCATGAGCTGGGCGGCATCCTCGGCCGAGACCTCGACCCGCTCCCTTGGCCGCCACGCCAGCCGCGCCTCGGCGGCCTCGCCGAGCCTTGTCTCGAGTGCGCGGGCGACCTCGTGCAGCGCGTCGGGCGCGGTCCAGATCTCGTGGCCGTCCTCGCCCGATTCCACATCTTCGGCTCCGGCCTCGAGCGCTGCCTCGAAGACCGCTTCCGCCGTGCCGGCCGCGGCGGGATAGACGATGCGGCCGAGGCGGTCGAACCCGTGGGCGACCGCGCCCGAGCTGCCGATGTTGCCGCCGTTCTTGGCAAAGGCGGTGCGCACGTCGGTGGCGGTGCGGTTGCGGTTGTCGGTCAAGGCCTCGACGATCAGCGCGACCCCACCGGGGCCGAAGCCTTCGTAGCGGATCTCCTCGTAGCTTTCCGCATCGTTGCCCTCGGCCTTTCGCAGCGCGCGCTCGATGTTCTCCTTGGGCATCGAGTTCGCCCTGGCGGTGGCGATGACGGCGCGCAGGCGCGGGTTGAAGGCCGGATCGGGGTTGCCCAGCTTGGCAGCCGTGGTGATCTCGCGCGCCAGCTTGGAGAAGAGGCGGGAGCGCTTCGCATCCTGCGCACCCTTGCGGTACATGATGTTCTTGAACTTGGAATGGCCTGCCATGGTGGATGCGGCATAGGCGGCCGCCGCGCCGATGAAAAGTGGAAGGGCCGCTCCCGCGCGGCCGCCCAGAAGCCCGTTGCGGCCGCGTTCGGCTGGCGGCCCCCCGGCGCAGGCGCGGTTCGACGAGCCGCGAGGCCATGCCGGCCTGCGAGGGGCGCAAGCGCGGCCACAGGCACGAGCAGCAGCATGGCGACGCGGGAAAGGCCCGCGATGAAGGCGAAGGCATCGCGCGCGCAGCCGCGGATGGCGCCCGCCGACGAACCGGGCGGCGCCCAACATCAGGAAGAGGTGGATCGTGGCGTGCACATATCAGCACATATCAGATGTGGGGCGAGATGGCTCCGCGCGCACCGTGGTGCCCGGGCCGCTGGTCCACGAAGTCGGCAATCAATGAGGTGCTGCAGCAGGACTGGCGGCTTGCCGCCGAGGAAGCGCAGCGCGGCGACGACGGCGCCGAGGACGAGCGCCACGAGCCACGGCCGCCACGCCAGCCGCAGCACGCGCGCCCGCTTCGGCAAGGCCTGCGCCCTCGAGCTGGACCCTCGAGCTGGAGGTTGCCGAGCAGGAAGCCGGAGATGACGAACAGCCCGGCGTGGCGCGAGGCCCCGCCTCGAGCAGCTGGGCATGGAAGCCGACGACGAGAAGGAGCGCGATAGGGCGCAGCAGGGCGGCCGAATCCACCGGGCGCCGCCACGACTGCGGCCCCGCGCGCGGGGCCAGCCGCCCTGCAAGCTCGGCGATCGGGAGGTTCTGCCAGCCGGGCGGCAGGGCTGCCCGGTCGAGCTTGCCGTCGGGCAGCAGCGGCAGTCTTTCCACTGCGTGGAACCGCGCCGGCACGAAGGCAGGCGGCAGGCGCCACGCCAGCCGCCGGCGGATGGATGTGAAGAGGACTGCGCCGCCGGGCGCCACGCGGAAGGCCTCGAGCGGGGGACCCCCGGCCTTGCCGATCCCCAGCACGGCGGCCGGGGGGGACGTGCCGGTCGACTTCGGGCGCGGCGGCAACCTCGCCGGGCTCCACCCGCACGCCGCGGATGTTCACCGGGTCGTCGGCGTCGTCGGCGCGCCCGAGGCGTGCGACCTCGCCGGTGGGCCAGGCGCCGGGCGAGATCGCCGGAGCGACAGGGGGCGCCGGGCGGCTCGGCGGCATGGGGTGTCGCATCGTGGAGGGCGACGGCCTGTGCCGTTTCCGAGGCGCCGTGGAACGCGATCTGCCGCGCGTGGGGCTGGGAGGTGGCGCCCGCAGGCGCCGTCTCGCTTCAGGCTGCAGCGGCCCTGCGGAGCATCACGCCGGCCAGATGGGCGCGATAGTCGGCATCGGCGTGCAGGTCGGCGGCGAGATCGGGATGGTCGAGCGCCTCGGGCAGCGGGCCGCCCGCTGCGAGCGCTGCCTCGGCGGCCTGCCAGCGGACGACGCCGGTGGTGGCGCCCGTGACGGCGACGCGCACTGCGTCGGCAAAGCGCGCAACGGCGACGCCCGCGAGCGCGTAGCGCGAGGCCGGATGGGGGAACTTCGCATAGGCAAAGCGATCGGGCAGGCGCAGGCCGATCCGGGTGATGAGTTCGCCATCGGCGAGAGCGGTTGCGAACATGCCCTGGAAGAAATCGTCGGCCGCGTGCGTGCCGCGGCTGGTCTCGACGATGCCATCGAGCGCGAGCAGTGCGGCCGGATAGTCGGCGGCCGGGTCGTTGTTGGCAACCGAGCCGCCGATGGTGCCGCGCGCGCGCACCTGCGGGTCGCCGATCCCGGCCGCAAGGCGCGCAAGGCCGGGGATCGCGCTGCGGACGACGGGCGAGCCGGCCACTCCGGCGTGGCGCGCCATGGCGCCGATCCACAGCCGGTCGGACTCGACGCCGATGGCGGCAAGCCCCGGCACGCTGCCGAGGTCGATCAGCCGCTCGACCGCGCGCAGGCCCGACTTCATCGCCGGGATGAGCGTGTGGCCACCGGCGAGGAAGGCGGCATCGCCGCGGAAGGCGGCCGTCGCCTCGGCGACCGAGGCCGGGCGGATGAGCTCAAAGGGCTGCATCGGCAGTCTCCGCAATCAGGCCGGCTGCGGCCATGGCGCGCGCGCCCGCGCGGATGGCGGCAACGATGTTCTGGTAGCCGGTGCAGCGGCACAGATTGCCTTCGAGCTCGTGGCGGACCGTCTCTGCCGACACATCCGGCCCGTGGCGCATGGCAATGCCGATGCCTGCCATCACCATGCCGGGCGTGCAGAAGCCGCACTGGAGGCCATGTGCCGCGCGGAACGCCTCCTGCATGGGGTGAAGCTGGCCGTCGGCCCCGGCGAGACCCTCGATGGTGGTGACCTCGTGCCCTTCCGCCTGCGCGACGAGCAGGGTGCAGGCCTTCACCGGCACGCCATCGAGCAGGATGTTGCACGCGCCGCACTGGCTGGTGTTGCAGCCGATGTGGGTGCCGGTCAGCCCGAGGCCGTCGCGCAGCCACGCAACCATCAGCGTGTGCGGCAGGACGTCGGCCGCGCGCGGCTGTCCATTCACGATCACCTCTGGCATACCTCTCTCCTCGTCCCCTAGACGTGCGCTGGCCTGTCGGCCAGCCTGCCGAATGATGAGGCCCGGCTCAGCTCCTCGGTGCCATGAAGGCGGCAAGGGCGGCCCCCATTTCCTCGACCATGCGCGCCCCGTGCGCCGTCTGCCGCGCGGCTTTCCACCAGGCGGCCAGACCGGGCGCGGCCTCGGCGAGGATGGTGGCGGTGCCGAACGGCGACTCGAAGGCATCGAGGAAGAAGAAGACCGGCATCAGTGTCGCATCCGCGATGGTGAGGTGTTCGCCCGCTGCGTGGGGGGCGCCCGCCGGGCGCAGCCGTTCCACCTGGCCGAGCGCCGTCTGCAACGATTCGCGCGCGGCCGGCACGGCCTCGGGCACCTCGCGGGCGCGGAAGATGGGCGTGAGCGCGGGCGCGACATAAAGGTCGGCCGCGCGGGCAAGAAGCCGCGCGCGGGCGCGCGCGCGCGGCTCGTCGGGAAGCAGCCGCGGCCCTTCGAGCACCTCGTCGAGATATTCGGCAATGACGGCCGATTCGGGCAGGGCGAAATCGCCGTCCAGAAGGGTCGGCATCTTGCCGAACGGATTGAGGCGCAGATAGGCCTCGGATCTGAGCCCGCCTTCGGGCATCTCGACCGGGATCTCGTGCCCCTTCAGCCGCGCGACGAGCACGGCGCGCATCACGAAGGGCGAAAGCAGGCCTCCAAGAAGCTTCATCGGCATCCTCCCTGTGGTCGGCTCAGGCGGCAAGGCCAAGCGCCGCCTTGTAGGTCTCAAGCAGCGCCTCCTGCTCGGCGCGGGCGCTGGCATCCATCCGCCGCAGCCGCACGATCGCGCGCATCGTCTTCACATCATAGCCGGTGGCGCGGGCCTCGGAATAGACGCCCCTGATCTCGTCCATGAGGGTGCGCTTTTCCTCCTCGAGCGTCTCGATGCGCTCGATGAACTGGCGCAGCTGCTCGGATGTCACATTGGCGGTCATGGCGGCCCCCTGGCTTGGCCGGGCTGCGCTAGCCGAGCCGCGGGGCCGGCGGCAAGCGGCTTGGCGGCCTCCGCGCCCGCGGGTAGGAGCCGCGGGTGAACCCGCCCCGCCCTGCCCCCGGCCTCGGCGCCCCCGATGGCACCCTGCGCGAGCTCTGGCACCTTGCCGGCCCGGTGATGGGCTCGCGGCTCGGCATCATGGCCATGGGGCTGACGGACGCCATTGTCGTTGGCCAGTATTCGGCCGAGGAACTGGGCTTCCACGCGCTTGGCTGGGCGCCGACGGGGACGGTGCTGGTGGCGGGCATCGGGCTTCTGGCCGGCGTGCAGGTGATGACGGCGCGGCACCTCGGCGCGGGCGCGCCGGAGCAGACGGGCGCGGTGCTGCGGCGCGGCATCGTCTATGCCTTCTGGCTGGGGATCGCCTTTACCGCGCTCATCTGGATTGGAGGCCCGCCGGCGATGCCGCTTCTGGGCCTCGAGCCTGCGCTGGTGGCGGGCGCGACCGCCGTGATGCTGATCTTCGCGCTTTCGATGACACCCTATCTCGTCGCCGATGCGATGATCTTCTGGCTGGAGGCGCACGGGCGCGCCGCCTGGCCGCTGTGGGCGATGTGGGCCGCCAACGGGGTCAACCTGCTGCTCGATCTCTGGATGGTGCCCGGCCATTCGCCCTTCGGGGTGGATGGCGCACAGGCCGCGGCCTGGGCAACGCTCGGCAGCCGTACCGCGCTGCTGCTGCTTCTGGCCGCGATGGTGCTGCGCTGGGACGGCGCGCGGGCCTGGGGCGTGTTCCGCCGGGCGCCGCGAGACCCGCGCGCGGGCGCCGAGCAGCGCCGGATCGGCTATGCCTCGGGCGTCTCCTATGCAATCGAGGCCGGGGCCTTTTCCGCGCTTTCGATCGTGGCGGCGCTGGCCGGGACGCTGGCGGTGGCGGCCTGGGCGGTGGTCATCAATGTTGCCGCCATCGTGTTCATGCTGCCGATGGGCCTTGCGACCGCAACGGCCGTGTTCGTCGCGCGCTCGGTGGGCGCGGGCGATGCCGGCGCCATGGTGCGCGCCTTCCGGCTGGGGATGGCAAACACGGTTGCGGTGCTGCTCCTCGTCTCGCTGCTGATGGCGATTGGCGCCGACGGAGTGGCACGCGCCTATACCGCCGACCCGCGCGTGCTGCCGGCGATCGCCGGGGCGCTGGTGCTTTCCTCGCTGTTCTTCGTGGCCGACGGGATGCAGGCGGTTGCGGCCGCGGCGCTGCGCGCGCGCGGCGACATCTGGTGGCCGACCGCGATGCACGTGGCAAGCTATGCCGTGCTGATGCTGCCGCTTGCCCATGTGCTGGCGCACCTTCGGGGCCTGGGGCTTGACGGGATCGTCTGGGCCGTGATCGTGGCGAGCCTCGTGTCTGCAACCGCGCTCACCGGCCGCTTCCTGTTGCTTGGCCGCCGCCTTCCCGGGCGGGCGGCGCTGGCCCGGGCAGGTGCCACGTGAACGGGCCGCCGCTGCCGCCGCCGCTTGCCGCCGCTGCGGCCACGGGCATCCCGCGCTCGCTGCAGGCCTATGCGGTGCTCTATGGCGGGCTTCTCGTGGTGGCGGGCGTGCTCGGGTTCAAGCTGGTGAAGCTGGGGCCGCTTGCGGTGCCGGGCGGGGTGTTTGCCTTCCTCCTCGCCATCGTGACCATCAATGCCACCGCCGAGCTGCACGGGCGGGGTGTCGCCCAGCGCATGGTGCTGATGGGCTATGTGCCGATGACGGTTGCGATCCTCCTGATGCAGCTGGTGCTGGCACTGCCCGGGGCCGACGGCTGGGGCGGGCAGGCGGCGGCCGAGGCCGTGTTCGGCGCCTCCAGCCGGCTGATTGTCGCCGGCATGGTGGCCTATGGCATTTCGCAGACGCTCGACGTCACGATCTTCACCTGGATGCGCGGCCAGCCAGGCGGGCAGATGCTGTGGTTCCGGGCCACGGTTGCGGCCGTGATCGCGCAGACGGTGGATACCATCATCTTCGTGACGATCGGGTTTTTCGGCCTTTATCCGCTGCTGCCGGTGATCGGCGGGCAGCTTGCGGCCAAGGCGGTCATCTGGGTGCTGGCGGTGCCGCTCCTCTACCTTGTGGTGGGCGCTGGCCGCCGGCTCGACGGGCGGGGCATGCGCTGATGGACGATCCGGACCTCTATGCCTACCGGCCGTGGCGGGAGCGCGCGCCGCTCCGCTGGCCGGGGGGCGCCACCTGCGCGGTGTGGGTGGCGCCCAATCTCGAATATTACGAGCTCGACCCGCCGCCCCACCCCAAGAGGCGGGCGTGGGCGCGGCCGCACCCGGACGTCGTCGGCTTCGGCCACCGCGACCATGGCAACCGCGTGGGCCACTGGCGGATGGCCGAGGCGATGAGCGCGTTCGGCTTTCCCGGCTCCGTCTCGCTGTCGGTGGCGCTCTGCCAGCACCACCCGGAGATCGTGGCCGATGCGGCCGCGCGCGGCTGGGAGTTCTTCTCCCACGGGATCACCAACACCCGCTATGCCTACGACATGAGCCCCGACCAGGAGCGGGCGATCATCCGCGATTCGGTGGAGACGGTGAAGGCGGCCACCGGCCAGACCATCCGCGGCTGGCTGGCGCCTGCGCTCACCCATACCGTCAACACCATGGACCTGCTGGCCGAGGCCGGCCTCGCCTACACCTGCGACCTCTACCACGACGACCAGCCGACCTGGGTCTCAACCCGCAACGGCCCGCTCGTTGCGATCCCCTACAGCCTCGAGGTCAACGACCATTATGGCTTTTTCGTCTACAACATGAGCCCGCGCGCCTATGCCGAGACCCTGATCCGCCAGTATGAGCGGCTGGCAGCCGAGGGGGCGAGCGGAGGCACGGTGATGTGCATTCCGCTGCACGCCTATCTCATCGGGCAGGCGCACCGGATCGGCCCGTTCCGCGAGGTGCTGCGCCACATCGCCGCCGACGGCCGCGCCTGGATCGCGCGCGCGGGCGAGATTGTCGATCAGTTCCGCGCGCAGGTGCCGCCGCCGGAGACGCGCCCATGACCCTCGATCCCTCCTATCTCGAATATCCGCGCCGCAGGCTCGGCTATGATCACGACCTCTACGACTGGTCGAACATCCACGCGCGTGGGCCCGTTGCGTGGCCGGGCGGCGCGAAGGTGGCGGTCTGGCCGTGCATCGTCGCCGAGTTCTTCCCGCTCACCCCCGCCGACCGGCCGTTCCGCGCGCCCGGGCACATGCAGACGGCCTTTCCCGATTACCGGCACTACACGGCGCGCGACTATGGCAACCGGGTTGGCATCTTCCGGCTGCTCGACGCGCTGGAGGCGCGCGGGATCCGCGGCTCGGTGGCGATGAACGTGGCGGTGGCCGAACGCGCCCCGGCGCTCCTGGCTGCGGTGCGGGCGGGCGGGCACGAGATCGTGGCCCATGCCACCGACATGAACGGGGCGATCGACTCCAGCCTTCCGGCCGAGGAGGAGGAGGCCATCATTGCGGGCACGCGCGCGCGCTGGCAGGCGCTCGGCGAGGAGCCCCGGGGGTGGCTTTCGGTTGCGCGCTCGCAGAGCTGGCGCACCGCCGATCTCCTCCTCGCCCACGGCTTTGCCTGGATGGCGGACTGGCCGAACGACGACCTGCCCTACCGCTGGCGCAACGGCATCATCAACCTGCCTCTGAACCACGAGCTTTCCGACCGGCAGATCATCAACGTGACACAGGCGGGCAGTGACAGCTGGGCCGAGCAGATCGGCGATGCGGCCGCCTGGCTCGCCGACGAGGCGGCGCGGCAGGGCGCAGGCCGGCTGCTGCCCCTTCAGCTCACCCCCTACATCATCGGCCTGCCCTACCGCGTGGGCGCGCTCGAGCGCCTGCTCGACCTGCTCCGTTCGCGCGGCGACTGCTGGTTCGCAGCCGGTGGCGCGATTGTAGCCGAATGGGCGCGCCAGCAGCCCGGCTGAGCCTCAGCCAAGCTGGCCGAGCGGCGAGCGGCGGGCGGCCTCGCGCCGCGCGGCGGCCACGTCGCCCTGGCGCAGCAGCGGCAGGACGGCGCGGGCCTGGGCCTGCACCAGCCGCTCGAACCCGTCGGCGGCGCGCGCCCGGTCGGCGCGCTCGAGCAGCGCCTCGGCGCGCCGCGCATTGCCGGGATCGAGCGCCAGCGCGGTAAACGCGAAGAAGGTGGGGATGACGGGGCCAGGCGGATCAAGCGCCATGGCCTGCCCGAACGACGCCTCGAAGCCCTGCCGGCTGGCGCCGAGCGCGGTGCCGGCGACCAGCCGTCCAAGCGTCGCCACCGCCTCGCCGTGCCAGCCGCCGAGCGCGGCGTGGGCAAGCGCATTTTGCGGGTCGCGCGCGATGGCGGCTTCGAACGCGCGCCGCGCTTCGCGCGCAAGGCCCGGCGAGTTCCTGAGCTTGGCGCGGTAGCCGGTGGCGATGGCGCGCTGCAGCCGCGCCTCGGTATTGCCGGGCTCGAGCGCAAGCGCGCGGTCGAAGAAGGCCTCGGCCCGTTCCAGGAGCGCCTCGGCGCGGGCACGGTCGCGCGCGGCCCAGGCGGCCTCGGTCGAGGCGGCGCGGCCTGCGGCAATGAGCGCGGCCGCGCCTGCTGCGCCCTCGCCGGCGGCGACCGCCTCGGCAAAGCGGCCCTGTGCAAACAGCGCCCCGGCATCGGCCGCGTGCGCTTCCGGTGCGGCAACGACGAGGCCAAGGAGCGCGCCGGGGATGAGCCGGGCCTTCATCCCCCGCATCAGGCGGGCTCTGCCTCGAGCGCGGAGGCAATCAACGAGCGGGTTTCGGCAATGCCGAACAGCGCGATGAAACTGCCCATGCGCGGCCCCTCGGAGGTGCCGAGCAGCACCTCGTAGAGCGCCTGGAACCAGGCCCTGAGCGGCTGGAAGCCGTGACGCTTGCCGATCTCGTAGATCTCGAACTGGATGGCTTCGGCATCCGCGTCCGGGTGGGCGCAGAGCCAGCGGTCGAGCTCGGCGATGGCGGCGCGCTCGCGCGCGTCGGGGGCGCGGCGGCGGAGCATGGGCGCGACATGGTCGCGGTGGAAGGCGAGCGCATTGTCGAGCATCCGGGCCAGCCGCGGGTCGGAATCCGGGTCGACCCCGGGGGCGTGGCGGCGGATGCTCGAGGCGAGCACGCGGTGATCCACCGGCCCGAGGCCGGAGACGAGATTGAGGAGCATGGCATAGGAGACAGGCGGAGGCGGGGGCGGGCGACCACCGTGGACATGGAAGGCCGGGTTGCCCAGCCGCTCCCTTGCCGGCTGGGTGGCAAAGGCGGCGCAGAACCGCTCATAATCCTCCATCGCGCGCGGGATCACGCCAAGATGCAGCTTCTTGGCCGCGCGGGGCTGCTGGAACATGTAGAGCGCGAGGCTTTCCGGCGGGGCATAGGCCAGCCATTCCTCGACGGTGAGGCCATTGCCCCTCGTCTTGGAGATCTTGCCGCCCGCCTCGTCGAGGAACAGCTCGTAGGTGAACCCCTCGGGCGGGCGGCCGCCAAGGATGCGCGCGATCCGTGAGGAAAGGGTGACCGAGTCGATGAGGTCCTTGCCCGCCATCTCGTAATCGACCCCCAGCGCCACCCAGCGCATCGCCCAGTCCACCTTCCACTGGCACTTGGCGTGGCCGCCGGTGACCGGGGTCACCCGCGTCTCGCCGGTCTCCGGATCCTTCCACGCGATCGTGCCGGCGGCCACGTCGCGGTCGAGGATCGGCACCTGCAGCACCCGCCCGGTGCGCGGGCACAGCGGCAGGAAGGGGGCGTAGGTCGCGCGGCGCTCGGGCCCGAGCGTGGGCAGCACCACCTCGATCACCTCGTCGTAGTGGGCAAGCACGGCAAGGAGGGTGGTGTCGAACCGGCCGGAGCGGTAGCATTCAGTGGCCGAGAGGAACGCATAGTCGAAGCCGAAGCGGTCGAGGAATGCCATCAGGCGCGCATTGTTGTGCGCGCCGAAGCTCGCGTGGGTTCCAAACGGGTCGGGAACGGCGGTGAGCGGCCGGTCGAGGTGCGCTGCCAGCACTTCCTGCCGGGGCAGGCCGGGCGGCACCTTGCGCATCCCGTCCATATCGTCGGAAAAGGCGACAAGGCGGGTGGGAACCCCGGGGCAGAGCAGCTCGAAGGCGCGCCGGACCATGGTCGTGCGCACGACCTCGCCGAAGGTGCCGATGTGCGGCAGGCCGGAAGGGCCGTAGCCGGTCTCGAACAGGATGCCCGCCTCGGGAAAGCCCCCGGGGTAGCGCGCGATGAGCTTGCGCGCTTCCTCGAACGGCCAGGCCCTGCTTTCTTGCGCGGCTTCCCGAAGCTCGCGAAGCTCGGCGTCGGAGAAGGAGGCAAGGCCCGTTTCCATGGACGACAGATTGCCCAGACCCGCGCTGGTGGCAAGCCATGCGGGCATATGGCAGACCGACGCGGCCGGTCGCGTCGTGGCGATGGGGCCGGCCGAGGCGGCAGCCGCCGCGGCCGACACGCCGCACCTGATGCTGAATGCGGCCCTCCTTGCTGCGCGGCTGGGCGTGCCGCGCCTGACCGGGCTCGATCTGCTCGAGCTGTTCGCCTTCGTGGCGCCGGCGCGCTTCATCGTGCCCTCGGCGGCCGGGCTTGCCGGATGGCTCGGCCTCGACGCGCCCGAGGGAGATGCCGCGGCCGGCCCCTTCCTGCAGCGCGCCGCCTGGGCCCTGCTGGCGGCCATGGCCGCGCCCGGCTGGCCCTTGGAGGGTGCGCACGAGAGTGCGCGCGCGCTGCAGCGGGCCGGCTGGGTGTGGGCGCCCTTCGTCCTTGCCCGGCTTGGCCCGCCCGCGCGGCCGGCGCCGAGCCTGTTCGATGCCCTGCCGCGCCACGAGGAGGCGCCGCCGCGGCCTGCGCCACGCGCCTTGGCCATCGAGCCCGAGACGGTGCGCGCCGAGCTGCGGCGGATGCGCGGGCACGCGCGGCCTGCCCGCCCCGCGCAGGAGGCCTATGCGCTGGCCGCCGCCCACGCCTTCCAGCCGCGCGAAACCCGCAACGGCCCCAACCTCGTGATCGCCGAGGCCGGCACCGGCACCGGCAAGACGCTTGGCTATCTTGCGCCGGCCGTGGCCCATGCGCGGCAGACCGGCGGCCAGGTGTGGCTTTCGACCTTCACCCGCGCGCTGCAGCGGCAGCTGCGCGCCGAGACCCGCGTGAGCCTTGCCGACCTCGAGGCCGTGGGCGCGATCGTGGTGCGCAAGGGGCGGGAGAATTATCTCTGCCTCCTCAACCTCGAGGATGCCATGCAGGGCGCCTTTGCCGGGCAGGCGGCGGTGTTCGCCCAGCTGGTCGCGCGCTGGGCGCGCCATACCGAAGATGGCGACATGGTGGGCGGCGACCTGCCGGGCTGGCTCCCCGGCCTGTTCCGCCGCACCGGTGCGCTCCCGGCGCTCACCGACCGGCGCGGCGAGTGCATCCGCGCGGCCTGCCCGCACTGGCGCTGCTGCTTCATCGAGCGCAGCGTGGCGGCATCGGGCCGCGCCGACCTCGTGATTGCCAACCACGCGCTGGTGATGGCGAGCTTCGCGCGCGGCGAGGCGCAGACGCCGCCCCGGCTGGTGTTCGACGAGGGCCATCACCTGTTCGATGCCGCCGATTCGGCCTTTTCGGTGGCGCTGACCGGCGCGGAGGCGATCGAGATGCGGCGCTGGTTCCTGGGGCCGGAGGGCGGGCGCCAGCGGCGCGGCGGGCGCCGGCGCGGGCTTGCGGCGCGGCTGATGGACATGGGCAGCCAGGAGGAGCAGGGCCGGCAGGCGCTGGAGGCGGTGCTCGCCGCCGCGCGGGCGCTCCCCGGCGAGGGCTGGCTCGACCGGCTCTGCGCAGACGAGCCCGAAGGGCCGGTCGAGCAGCTGCTCGCACGGCTGCGCGCGCAGGTGCTGACCCGCGCCGGGGGCGAGGCGCACGGCTATTCGCTGGAGGCGACGCTGGCCGATCCGCTGCCCGGGCTGGTGGAGGCGGCGGGCCAGGCCGGCCATGCGCTCGATCGGCTGTCGCGGGCCGCGGAGGCGCTGCGCCGGGTGCTGGCGCGGCTTGCGCTCGAGCCGCCCGGCTGGCTCGACCAGCCGGGTCTCGCGCGCCTCGAGGCGGCCGATGCCGGGCTTGCGCTGCGCATCGACCAGCTGGCGGCGTGGCGGGCGATGCTGGCGCGGCTGGGCGGCCCGCCAGACCCGGAGTTCGTGGACTGGGCGGGCGTGGTGCGCAGCGACGGGCGGGAGCTCGATGCCGGGCTGTTCCGCCATTGGCTCGACCCGATGAAGCCGCTTGCCGCCGCGGTGCTTGCGCGCGCGCACGGCGTGCTGGTGACATCTGCCACCCTCGGCGACCCGAACGATCCTTGCGGCGCGGGCGAGGCCGGGCCGGCTGTACGTCGCGGGGAGGGAGGCGGGGAGGGCGGCGGGGAGGGCGGTGCACGGGCCGCAATGGCGGCGGCCGCGGGTGCGCCGCACCTCGCCGTTGTGCCGCACATCGTGCGCGTGCCAAGCCCGTTCGACCATGGGCGCGCGGCGCGGATCTTCATTGCAACCGATGTCGAGCGGCGCGACCTCGCCGCCCTCGCCCATGCCCATGCGGTGCTGATCGAGGCCTCGGGCGGCGGCGCGCTGTGCCTCTTTACCGCGATCGCGCGGCTGCGCGAGGTCCATGCCCGGATCGCCGACCGGCTTGCCCGCAGCGGCCTGCCGCTGTTCGCCCAGCACGTGGACCCGATGGACACGGGCACCCTTGTCGACCATTTCCGCGCCGATCCGCACGCCTCGCTGATGGGCACCGACGCGCTGCGCGACGGGGTGGACGTGCCCGGCGACTCGCTCAGGCTCATCCTGTTCGAGGGCGTGCCCTGGTCGCGCCCGACGATCCTCGAGACGGCGCGGCGCGCGGCTTGCGGCGGCCCGGCGCACGAGGACCGAATGGTGCGGCGGCGGCTCGCCCAGGCCTATGGGCGGCTGATCCGCCACGAGGCGGACCGGGGCGTGTTCGTGCTGCTGGGGCGGCAGGTGCCCTCGCGGCTGCTTTCGGCCTTTCCGCCGGGCGTGCCCATCGCGCGCGCCCCGCTTGCCGAGGTGGCCGAGGCCACCGCCGCGTTCCTTGCGCGCGAGGGCATTGCCCCCCGGGCGTCGGCCGTTTAGTCCGGCCCCGGCGCCGGGGTGCGCCACGGGAGGCCGGATGCCCATCTTGACCCTGCTTCGCCATGCCAAGTCGAGCTGGGACGACCCGGTCGAGCGCGATTTCGACCGGCCGCTCAACGGCCGCGGCTGGCGCGCGGCCGAGCGCATGGGCCGCTACATCGGCGAGGAGGGCCTTCTCTTCGACATGGTGCTGGCCTCGCCGGCGCTGCGGGTGAAGCAGACGATCGAGGGCGTGGAGCAGGGCCTCGGGCGACGGCTTCACACGCGCTTCGACCGGCGGATCTACATGGCCTCGGGCGTGCTGCTGCTGGACCTCCTGCAGAACGAGGCCGAAGGTGGGAGGCTGCTGTTGGTGGGGCACAATCCCGGCCTCGAGGACCTTCTGATGCTGCTGGTGCCAGAAGATGGCGCGCCGCTGCGGCGCGAGGCGGAGCGCAAATATCCAACGGCAACGCTGGCCGAGATCGGCCTCGCCCCCGTGGCCTGGGGCGAGGTGCGCGAGGGAAGCGGGACACTCAGCCGCTTCGTGCGCCCGCGCGACCTCGACCCGTCGCTGGGGCCGGATGCATGACCCGCGCGGTGCCGCTTGTCCCGCTCGCCACGCTGCTGGCGCTTCTTGCCGGTGCGTGCGTCCATGCCGGCGGGGCCGCGCCGCCGGCCCCGGGCCGGCCTGCGGCTGCCGGTGTCGAGGTGCCCGCCGAGCGGGTGCCGACCGACATCCGCCGGCTGACCATCCTCGTGCGCGACATGGAGGCAAGCCTTAGGCTCTACCGCGACGTGATGGGGCTTCGCGTCAACTATGATGCGGAGCTGACCACCTCGGGGGTGGCGCTGCCCGCCGGCGTGCCGGGCAACAGGGTGCGGCTGGTGCTGCTGAACGGCAATGACCCCTGGATCGGCTGGATCGGGCTGATGCAGTATCTCGATCCGCCGCTGCCCGACCCAGGCCCGCCGCCGACCCGGCTCGGGATCGGCGGGCACGTGCTGGTGACCAACACCGACGATGCCGTCAAGCGCTGCGCGATGGCGCGCGACGTGCCGGGCGTGCGCTTTACCGCCGAGGCACGGCTGCAGACCTATCCCGGGCGCGGCGGCGGCCCGCCGATCCGCGTGATGGGGTGCAATTTCTTCGATCCTGACGGCACCTTCATCGAGCTGAACCAGATCCTCGACTGAGCCGCAGCACCGGCAGGCGTTTGCCGTTGGCGGCTGCCGGGCTAAGTGGGCTTCATGCTTGCTTCGCCTGCACTCCGGCTGGTGCTCGACGGGGAGGCGCTTGCGGCCAACTGGCGCTGGTATCAGGGGCGCGCGGGCGTGCCCGCTGCGGCTGCGGTCAAGGCCGATGCCTATGGGCTGGGCGCGCGCGAGGTGGTGAAACGGCTGTTCGCCGCCGGCTGCCGCACCTTTGCCGTTTCCACCTGGGCCGAGGCCGAGGCGCTCGGGCGGCCGCCGGGGGAGGCGGCGGTGCTGGTGCTGCACGGCTTCTGCGGCGCCGACATGCCGGCCGCTGCAACCATGCCCTGGGCGCGGCCTGTCCTCAACACGCCCGCGCAGGTGGGCGCGTGGAAGGCGGAGTTTCCCGGCCGGCCCGCCGACCTGATGGTGGAGACCGGCATGAACCGGCTTGGCGTGGGCGTGCACGAACTGGGGCTCGCCGAGGGGCTGCGGCTGGTAACCGTGCACGGCCACCTTGCAACCGCCGACATTCCCGACCACCCGATGGCCGAGGTGCAGCGCGTGCGCTTCGTGCAGGTGGCGGGCGCGCTGCCGGGGGTGGCAGCGGCGCTCGCCAACTCGGCCGGCGTGTGCCGCGG
The DNA here is from genome assembly GCA_937995515.1 of uncultured Sphingomonadaceae bacterium. GTDB lineage: Bacteria > Pseudomonadota > Alphaproteobacteria > Sphingomonadales > Sphingomonadaceae > Thermaurantiacus. The sequence goes on from CALKJZ010000003.1 coordinate 42,164, forward strand.
CCGGCAGTTCAGCTTCGATCTCGTGCGCCCGGGCCTCGGCCTCTACGGGGGGCGGCCGCACCCGGCCGCCGAGCCGCGCCCGGTGGTGCGCCCAGAGGCGCGGGTGCTCCAGCTGCGCACCGTGGCCGAGGGCGAGCCCGTGGGCTATGGCGCCGCCTGGGTGGCCCGGCGCCCGGCGCGGATCGCCACCATCAACCTCGGCTATGCCGATGGCCTGCTGCGCGCGCTGGGGCCGCACCTGCGCTTCCGAGCGGGCGGCCGCGCCGTGCCGGTGGCGGGGCGCATCTCGATGGACCTGATCGCGCTCGACGTGACCGGGGCGGAGGTCGGCGAGGGCGACTGGGTGGCGCTCGACTTCGACCTGCCGCAGCTGGAGGCGGCAAGCGGGGTGAGCCAGTATGAGCTCCTCGCCCTGCTGTCGCGGCGCTACGCCCGCATCTGGAGCTGAGCGCCCGGGCCTCGGCCCGACGGGCTGATTGCGGGCCTCCGGCACGACGAGGCGAGACGATTTGCCCCGCATCCTGCCCTCGAAGCGCGGCCGGCGGACCCTATGTGCAAGCCCCGGCCGCGATGGCCATCGGAGGAGTGACAGGCATGCATGTCAGGGCATTGATGCTGGGCGCCGCGCTGGCGCTTGGGGCCCCTGCGCTTGCGCAGGGCATGAACGCGCGAATGCTTGGCGGCGCCGCCGCCAGCAGCGCCGAGACGATCGTTGCAAACCTTGCGCGCTCGGCCGACCACACGACACTGGTGGCGGCCGTCAGGGCCGCGGGGCTGGCCGACACGCTGAACGCCGCAGGACCGTTTACGCTGTTCGCACCGACCAACGCGGCGTTCGCAAAGCTTCCGGCCGGCACGGTCGAGACGCTGCTGAAGCCGGAGAACAGGAGCCAGCTCGCCGCCATCCTTGCCTATCACGCGGTTGCTGGCCAGCAGCTGATGGCCGCCAGCCTCGTGGAGGCCGCAGGACGGGGCGGCGGCAGCGCGCAGCTGACAACCGTGCAGGGCGGTGCGCTCACCGGTCGCACAGAGGGGCCGAATGCGGTCTTTCTCGTCGACGGGCGGGGCAACCGCGCGAATGTGGTTGCGGCCGATGTCGTTGGATCGAACGGTGTCATCCACGTGATCGACACCGTGCTGCTGCCGCCCGCGCAGTAACGGGCGGGTCGCCGCGGCCCGGGCTTCAGCCCCCGGCCGCGGCGGCCTCGGCCTGCTGGAGCGCCCAGAGGGCGGCATAGACGCCGCCCCGGGCAACGAGCTCGGCATGGCGGCCGCGCTCGACGATGCGGCCCTCCTCCATCACCAGGATCTCGTCGGCATCGACGATCGTCGAAAGCCGGTGGGCGATGACGATCTGCGTGCGGCCGCGGCCGAGCCGGTCGAGCGCGTCCTGGATGTCGGCCTCGGTTGCGCTGTCGAGCGCGCTCGTTGCCTCGTCGAGGATGAGGATCGGCGGATCCTTAAGGAGCGTGCGGGCGATGGCGACGCGCTGCTTCTCGCCGCCGGACAGCTTGAGGCCGCGCTCGCCCACCAGGGTCTGATAGCCGTCGGGCAGGCGGCTTGCGAAATCGTGGATCCGGGCGGCCCGCGCGGCGGCCTCGATCTCGGCCTCGCCTGCGCCCTCGCGGCCATATCCGATGTTGAAGCCGATCGTGTCGTTGAACAGCACCGTATCCTGCGGCACGATGCCAAGGGCCTGCCGGAGGCTTGCCTGCGTCACGTCGCGGATGTCCTGCCCGTCGATGCGGATGGCGCCCGAATCGACATCCCAGAAGCGGAAGAGCAGGCGCGCGATGGTGGACTTGCCCGCGCCCGACGGCCCGACGATGGCCGTGCGCGTGCCGGCGGGCACGGTGAACGAGATGCCCTTCAGGATCTCGCGCCGCGGCTCGTAGCAAAAGCGCACATCCTCGAAGGTGACCGTGCCGGCTGCAACCTTGAGCGGCCGGGCATGGGCGGCGTCGACGATCTCGGGCTCGGTATCGAGCAGGCCGAACATCGCCTCCATGTCGATGAGGCCCTGACGCACCTCGCGGTAGACCATGCCGAGGATGTCGAGCGGGCGGAACAGCTGCAGGAGCAGCGTGTTGACCAGCACCACATCGCCCGGGGTGAAGCGGCCATCCGCCCAGCCCCGCACGGTGAACGCCATGCCGGCGAACAGCATCAGGCTGGTGAGCAGCGACTGGCCGATGTTGAGGAGGGCCAGCGAGTTCTCGGAGCGGATGGCGGCCTCGGCATAGGCGCCGGCGGCCCGGCCGTAGCGCGCCTGCTCGAGCCGTTCGGCGTTGAAATACTTGACGGTCTCATAGTTGAGCAGCGCATCGACGGCGGTCGCCGAGGCGCGATTGTCGAGCTCGACGGTGCGGCGGCGCAGCTCCGAGCGCCATGCGGTCACCTTCCAGGTGAACAGCGCATAGGCCGCGACCATCGCCAGCGTTGCCACGACCAGCTCGGCGCCGATCCTGGTGCCGAAGATGACCAGCACGGCCGCAAGCTCGATGAGCACGGGGGCAAGGCTGAACAGCAGGAGGTAGAGCATCAGGTCGATGGACTTGGTGCCGCGCTCGATGATGCGGCTGAGCTGGCCGGTCTTGCGGTCGAGGTGGAAGCGCAGCGACAGGGCATGGAGGTGCGCGATCACGTGCGTGGCAAGGTTGCGGGTTGCCTCCTGCCCCACCCGCTCGAAGATGGTGTTGCGCAGATTGTCGAACAGCACGTTTGCAAAACGCGCCGCCGCATAGGCGGCGACCAGTGCCACCAGCACGGCCACGGTCCCGCCGGCCGCCGGCGGGCCGGCCATGCGGTCGACGAGCGCCTTGTAGGCGAACGGCATGACAAGGAGCGCGGCCTTGGCCAGCAGCACGAGGAGGAAGGCGGCCACCACCCGCAGCCGGAGGTCGGGCCGGTCGGCGGGCCAGAGATAGGGCAGGAAGCGCAGCAGCGTTGCAAGGCGCGCGTCGCCCTTCCGGGCCGGGTCTGCGGCGGGGGCGTGGGCGTGCGAGGTCATCGCGGCCCTTCCTGCCCCATCGCCTGCCGGTTCGCCAAGCGGGGGTGGACGGATGGCGGCAGGCCCCCCATGTGCGCGGCATGGACGAGACCAGTGTGCCGCCGCTCAGGGCCGTCGTGATCCCGGTCACGCCGCTTGCGCAGAATGCCACCCTCCTGTGGTGCACGCGCAGCATGCGCGGCGCGTTGACCGACCCGGGCGGCGATCTCGACCGGCTGATCGAAGTGGCCCGCGGGCATGGCGTGACAATCGAGAAGCTGCTGGTGACGCACGGCCACATCGACCATTGCGGCGAGGCCGGGGTGCTGGCGCGCCGGCTCGGCGTGCCGATCGAGGGGCCACACCCCGACGACCGGTTCTGGATCGAGATGAACCCGATGATCGGCGCGCAATATGGCGTGCCGGGTGCCACCGCCTTCGAGCCCGACCGCTGGCTGCACCAGGGCGACCGGGTGCGGGTGGGCGACCTCGTGCTCGACGTGCTGCATTGCCCCGGCCACACGCCCGGCCATGTCGTATTCCATCATCCGCCCTCGAAGCTGGCCATCGTGGGCGACGTGCTGTTCCAGGGCTCGGTGGGGCGGACGGACTTTCCGCGCGGGAGTTTCGACGATCTCGTGCGGAGTATCACCACGCGGCTGTGGCCACTGGGCGAGGATGTGACCTTCGTGCCCGGCCACGGCCCGCTTTCGACCTTCGGCGCCGAGCGGCGGTCGAACCCGTTCGTCGGCGACCGGGTGCTGGCCCGGGCCTGAGGCCGCGGCTCAGCCGGGGCGGCCTCCCTTCGTCATCCGGAGGATGTCGTTGAGCGGGTTGCCGTCGCCATCCATGTCGAGCATCGCGGCGACGCCTGCGAGGCCGGCCGCTGTTCCCGCCCCCCGGGCTGCGCTGCCCCCGGTGACGGCCCCGACGACCTGGTTGACCAGCCCGGCGAGCCCGCCTTCGCCCGCCGGCGCCCCGCCCGCAGGCGCGGCATCGGCCGTCTTGGCGAGGAAGCCGGCTGCGGCCATCGCGAGCATGGGCAGCAGCCTGCGCAAAAGATCCGCGCTCACCCCGCTGGCAGATGCCGCCTCGGAGGCGACTGCGCGGCTCACCTCCTTCGAGCCGAAGATCCGGCCGAGGACGTCGTTGCCCGTGCTGACCGGCGTGGGCTCGGGCGCGAGAACCCGGTCGAGGAGGCTGGCGCCGCCGGCCTGCTGCACCATGCCGATGAGGCCCTCCAGCCCGCCGGGCCCGGCCTTTGCGCTGTTCCTGAAGCCGCCGAGCACGGCCGGAAGTAGCGCCTGTGCACCCGCCTCGACCGTCTGCGGATCGACGCCGAGTTCCCGTGCCATCTGCGCAAGGCCCTCTGCCCCGCCGACCGCCTCGAGCATGTTCATGGGGCGCCCCCTTTTTGCCGGATCCCGGCCAACACCGTGCCCGAAGAGCCCGCGCGCTGCAACGGCCGTGTGCGCCACGTGCCGGTTCCGGCGGCCGCCCGGCCCGGCTATGGAAGGGCGGCGAGCCGAGGGAGCAAGGCGATGGACAATGCGGAAGACCCGGCCGGTACCGGCGCGCGCCGGCGGCCCCGGCCCGACGTCACGGCGATCGGCAACCGGCGGCTCAGGCCCGCGACGCTCATGATGGGCCACGGGTTCGACCCGGCCCTTTCCGAGGGCGCGCTGAAGCCGCCCATCTTTCTGACCTCGACCTTCGTGTTCGAAAGCGCGGCCGAGGGCAAGCGCCACTTCGAGGGTGTGACGGGCCGCCGCCCCGGCGGTGCCGAGGGGCTCGTCTATTCGCGCTTCAACGGGCCCAACCAGGAGATCCTCGAGGACCGGCTGGGCGTGTGGGAGGATGCGGAAGACGCGCTCTCCTTCTCATCCGGCATGTCGGCGATCGCAACGCTGCTTCTCACCTTCTGCCAGCCGGGCGACATGATCGTGCATTCCGGCCCGCTCTATGCCGCAACCGAGACGCTGATCGCGCGCATCCTCGGCCGGTTCGGGATCGGCTGGATGGACTTTCCGGCCGATGCGGGGGAAGAGACGATCGCGCAGGTGATGGAGGCTGCGGCCCGGAAGGGCCGGGTGGCGCTTGTCTATGTTGAAAGCCCTGCGAACCCGACCAACGTGCTGGTGGACATCGAAGCCGTCTGCCGGGCGCGGGCGCGCGTGCTTGCCGATGCGCCGCCGCCGGTTGCCATCGACAACACCTTCCTCGGCCCGCTGTGGCAGAAGCCGCTGGCGCATGGCGCGGACCTTTCGGTCTATTCGCTCACCAAATATGCCGGCGGCCACTCCGACCTCGTGGCCGGAGCCGTGGTGGGCCCGGCCGCGCACATCAACAAGGTGCGGATGATGCGCAACACGCTTGGCACCATCACCGATCCGCACACGGCCTGGATGCTCCTGCGCTCGCTCGAGACGCTGGAGCTCAGGATGACGCGCGCGGGCGCGAATGCGGCGCGCGTGTGCGACTTCCTGTCGGGCCATCCGAAGGTGGAGCGGGTGGGCTACCTCGGCTTTCTCGCCGGGGAAGACAGCCACCAGGGCGCGATCTATCGCCGCCAGTGCAGCGGCGCGGGCTCCACCCTCTCGCTCTATCTGAAGGGCGGCGAGAAGGAGGCCTTTGCCTTCCTCGACGCGCTGGTGATCGCAAAGCTTGCAGTGAGCCTCGGCGGCACCGAGACCCTGGCCAGCCACCCGGCGGCAATGACGCACCTCTCGGTGCCGGAGGCGCGCAAGGCCGCACTCGGCATCACCGACAATCTGGTGCGGATCTCGATCGGGGTGGAGGACCCGGACGATCTCATCGCCGATTTCGAGCAGGCGCTCGCGGCGATCTGAGCCCGGCCGGCGCCCCTGCCGGCCGGCCGTGCACCCGGGCGCGACCGCCCCGGCGGGCCGTGGTCAGGCCCGGCAGGTGGCGGCGGCCTGGCGCCGGAGCGCGCGGCCCGGAAGGCCGAAACCGGCATCGAGACGCGCCCAGCTCGCAGGCGCTGGCACGACACCGCGAGGAGGCAGGCGCTGACGGCCGATGCGGATGACGCCCTTTTCGCCGTTGTCCGTGCCGCGCAGGTCGATGGCAAGCAGGCCATGGACGAGGCCCAGCCGGCCGGGGCGCCCCCTCTGCCATGCCTTGGTTTTGCAATGCGCGCGTGCGAAGGCGGTGCCATGGACATCCGGCCGCAAGCCCGCCCCCGCCCCCGGCTCCCGGCCGTGCTGCGGGGGCTGGCCACGCTCGGTGTTGCCGCCCTGGGGCTTCCCGCCCACGCCTGGGGGCCGACGGGCCACCGGGTGATCGGGCTCATGGCCGAGCGCTATGTCGCGCCGAAGGCGCGTGCGGGGCTCGTCGAGATTCTCGGCACCGAGAGCCTTGCCGAGGCCTCCACCTGGCCCGACTTCATGCGCTCCTCGCCCGAGACCTTCTGGCGCTTCCAGGCAGGCCCGTGGCACTTCGTGACCGTGCCCGACGGCAGGACGTGGGAGGAGGTGGGCCCGCCGCCGGGTGGCGATGCGATCACCGCGCTGCGCCAGTTCGCCGCCACGGTGCGCAACCGCGAGGCGCCGCTCGCCGACCGGCAGCTGGCGCTGCGCTTCATCATCCACATCGTTGGCGATCTCTCGCAGCCGCTGCACGTGGGCAACGGGCGCGACCGCGGCGGCAACGACGTGCGCGTGAGCTTCTTCGGCCGCCCGACCAACCTGCACGCGCTGTGGGATTCGGGCATCATCGACTCCGAGCAGCTGTCGCACAGCGAATGGGCCGAGTGGCTGGACCGGCGGCTGACGCCGGAGCAGCTGCGCGACTGGTCGTCGGCCGACCCGCTGCAGTGGGTGGCAGACGCGCAGGCGGTCCGCGGCCGGCTCTACCCCGCAGGCGGCACCGAGCTCGGCTATCCTTACGTGTTCGAGCACCTCGACACGCTGCGCGCGCAGCTGGCCAAGGGCGGGCTCCGCACGGCGGCCTATCTCAACTGGCTGTTCGACGCGCCCGCCCGTTGACGGCGGCGCGCCCGCGCCTATGCGGGGCCGGCCATGAGTGCTGCCAAACCCCACGCCGGTATCGCCCACGCGGCACCGGCCGACATGCTCGCCAAGACGCAGGTGCTTGTCGAGGCGCTGCCCTATCTGCAGCGCTACGCGGGCGCGACCTTCGTCGTGAAATATGGCGGCCACGCCATGGGCGAGCCGGCGCTTGCGCAGGATTTCGCGCAGGATATCGTGCTGCTGAAGCAGGTCGGCATCCGCCCGGTGGTGGTGCATGGCGGCGGCCCGCAGATCGGTGCGATGCTCGCCCGGCTGGGCCATGAGAGCCGGTTCGTCGACGGCCTGCGCGTGACGGACGCCGCCACCGCCGAGGTGGCCGAGATGGTGCTTTGCGCGATCAACAAGCAGCTTGTTTCGTGGATCAATGCCGCAGGCGGGCGCGCGGTGGGTCTTTCGGGCAAAGACGGGCACCTCGTGCGCGTGGCGAAGGTCGAAGGGCGCGTGCGCGACCCCGAAAGCGCGATCGAACGGGCCGTCGATCTCGGCTTCGTGGGCGCGCCCGCCGAGGTGCGGCGCGACCTCATCGACCATCTGACCGCAGGCGGCTTCATCCCCGTGGTGGCGCCGGTGGGCTTCGGGGCGGATGGCGGCACCTGGAACATCAATGCCGACACCATGGCCGGCGCGATTGCCGCAGCACTCGGCGCGGCAAGGCTGTTTCTGCTGACGGACGTGCCCGGCGTGCTGGCCAAGGATGGCAGCCTGCTCACCGATCTTTCGCCCGCGCGAATCGCCGCGCTGCGCGCGGACGGCACGATCGCAGGCGGAATGATCCCCAAGCTCGAGACCTGCGTTGCGGCGGTGGAGGGCGGCGCGGATGCCGCCGTCATCCTCGATGGCCGGGTGCCGCACGCCATGCTGCTCGAGATCTTCACCCGCAAAGGCGCCGGCACGCTCGTCCGGCGTGACTGAGGCGGCGCGACCGATGCCGCGCGACCGATGCGCCGGGACACGCCTGTGGCGCGACCGATGCGGCGCGGCGGGAGGCGGCTCCGCCAGCCCCCGCTCCCTCGACCTCGCGGGGTCTCTCTTTCGAATCAACAAGAACAAATATAGAACAAATGGGCCATGCGCCCCGCCCTCCCCGCCTTCTGCCCGCAGGCCGCCTCGCACTTCTCGCTGCTCGCCGGAGCCTCGTCGGCCGACGAGCTGTTCGCCGCTGCGGCCGTCCTCGGCTGGGATGCGCTCGCCATCACCGACCGCAACACGGTGGGCGGGCTCGTGCGCGCGCATCTCGCCGCACGCGCAACCGGCGTGCGCCACGTGCCCGGCTGCCGGCTCGATCTCGCGCGGGACGATGGCACGCCGGGCCCATCGCTCCTGGCCTATCCGCGCGATGTGGCTGGCTGGGCCAGCCTGTGCCGGCTGCTGACGCTGGGCAAGCGCCGGGCGCCCAAGGGCGCGTGCACCCTCTTCTGGGCCGATGTGGCCGCCCATGCCGCAGGCCTCGAGGCGGTGCTGCTGCCCGGGCGGCTCCGGACCGGCGACGGCGAGACGTTCCGCGAGATCTTCGCCGCCAGCGGCCGGCTGGGCGTTGCGCTGCGCCGGCTGCCGGGCGAGGCGGCGCGCCTCGACCGGCTGGGCGCCTTCGCGCGCCGTCTCGGGCTTCCCGTCATCGCGCTTGCCGACGTGCTCTACCACGACCCGGGGCGGCGGATGCTGGCCGATGTGCTGGCCTGCATCCGCCTGAGGTGCACCATCGACGAGCTGGGCTGGCGGCGCGAGCGCCATGCCGACCGGCACCTGCCCGCGCCCGCCGAAATGGCGCGCCGCTTTGCCGCCTGGCCGGAGGCGCTGGCCGAATGCGGCCGGCTGCTCGAGCGGCTTTCCTTCTCGCTTGCCGATCTGCGCTACCAGTATCCCGAGGAGCGGCCGGACCCTTCGCTCAGCCCGCAGCAGACGCTGGAGAAGCTGACCTGGGAGGGCGCGGCGGCGCGCTATGCCCATGGGGTGCCCGAGGCGGTGCGGGCCCAGCTGGCGCACGAGCTCGCGCTCATCGGGACCATGGGCTATGCGCCCTACTTCCTGACCGTGCACGCCATCGTGCGCTTTGCCCGCGCGCGCGGGATCCTCTGCCAGGGGCGGGGAAGCGCTGCCAACTCGGCGGTCTGCTACGTGCTGGGCATCACGGCCATCGATCCCGTCCGCTCCGAACTGCTGTTCGAGCGCTTCATCTCCACCGAGCGCAACGAGCCGCCCGACATCGATGTCGATTTCGAGCATGAGCGGCGCGAGGAGGTGATCCAGTGGATCTACGACCATTATGGCCGCGACCGGGCGGCGCTGACCGCCGTCGTCTCGCGCTTCCGCGCGCGCGGCGCGGTGCGCGAGGTGGGCAAGGCGCTCGGCCTGCCGCAGGATATGACGGCAGCGCTCGCCGGGCAGGTGTGGGGCTGGTCGTCGGACGGGGTGTCGGAGCGGCACGCGGCCGACCTCGGCCTCAACCTCGACGAGCCGCGCCTGCGGCTGACACTCGACCTCGCACGCCAGCTCATCGGCACGCCGCGCCACCTCTCGCAGCATCCCGGCGGCTTCGTGCTGACCGAGCGGCCGCTGTGCGATCTCGTGCCCATCGAGCCGGCCGCCATGGACGGGCGGCAGGTGATCGAATGGGAAAAGGACGACATCGAGGCGCTGCACTTCATGAAGGTCGACGTGCTGGGGCTGGGGATGCTGGGGTGCATGCGCCGCGCCTTCGACCTGCTTCGCGCACACAAGGGGGTGGCGATGGATCTTGCCACCATCCCCGCGGAAGACCCGGCCACCTATGCGATGATCCGCCGGGCCGACACGGTCGGCGTGTTCCAGATCGAAAGCCGGGCACAGATGTCGATGCTGCCGCGGCTGAAACCCACGACCTTCTACGATCTCGTGATCGAGGTGGCGATCGTGCGCCCCGGGCCCATCCAGGGGGACATGGTGCACCCCTATCTGCGGCGGCGCGAGGGCAGGGAGCCGGTGACCTTCCCCTCCCCCGCGCTGGAGCGGGTGCTGGGCAAGACGCTCGGCGTGCCGCTGTTCCAGGAGCAGGCGATGAAGGTTGCAATCGCATGTGCCGGATTCACGCCGTCCGAGGCCGACGCGCTCCGGCGCGCCATGGCCACCTTTAAGTTCACCGGCGGGGTCGCCCATTTCCGCGACAAGCTGATCGCCGGCATGGTGGCGCGCGGCTATGACGCGGCGTTCGCCGAGAAGACCTTCCGGCAGATCGAGGGCTTCGGCTCCTACGGCTTCCCGGAAAGCCATGCCGCCTCCTTCGCGCTCATCGCCTATGCCTCCTCGTGGATGAAGTGCCACCACCCGGAGATCTTCGCCTGCGCGCTGCTCAACGCCCAGCCGATGGGCTTTTATGCCCCCGCGCAGATCGTGCGCGACGCGCAGGCGCACGGTGTCGGGGTGCGCCCCGTCTCGATCGACGACAGCCGGTGGGACTGCACGCTGGAGCCGGCCGACGGCGGCGGCCTGGCCCTGCGCCTCGGCCTGCGCATGGTGCGCGGGCTCGCCCGGGCGGAGGCCGAGGCGCTTGTCGCCGCAGCCGCCGCGCACCGCGGCTGCCGCGACATGGGCCTGCTGCACCGCGCCAGCGGGGTTTCGCGCGCAGCAATCGAGCGACTTGCCGAGGCCGACGCCTTTGCCGCCTGGGGGCTTTCGCGGCGCGAGGCCCTGTGGGCGGCCAGGGCGCTGGGCGAGGCGCCGCTGCCGCTTTTTGCTGCGGCCGATGCTGCGCAGCATGGCGCCGAGCCCGACGTGCGGCTGCGCCCGATGGCGGAGGGCGCGGAGGTGGTGGAGGACTATCGCGCCGTCTCGCTCACGCTGCGCGCGCACCCGCTCGCCTTCCTGCGCCGGGAACTGGGGCGGCAGCGCTTCCGGCCGCTGGCGGAGATTGCCACAGCGCCCGACGGCCGCGCGCTTGCCACTGCCGGGATCGTGCTGGTGCGGCAGAAGCCGGGCTCGGCCAGGGGCGTGATGTTCGTGACCCTGGAGGACGAGACGGCCACCGGCAATCTCATCATCTGGCCCCGGCTGTTCGAGGAGCAGCGGCGGCTGATCCTTTCGGCCTCGATGCTGGGGGTCGAGGGCATCGTGCAGCGCGAGGGCGAGGTCATCCACCTCGTGGCGCGCTGGCTGTTCGATCTTTCGGGCCTGCTGGCAAGCGTGGGCGGGCGCGCGCTGCGGATCCACCCATCCCGCGGGGACGAGGCGCGAACGGGCGGGGGGCCGGACCAGCGCGACCGGCCCGGGCCGGCCCACGCGGGGCCCGCACCGGTCTTGGCCTTCCGCTCTTCCGGGATCGGCCACCCGCGCGCCATCCGCGTGGTGCCGCGCGACGGCTGAACCCGCGGCCGCCGGCGGGCCTGGAGCCTGCGGCCCGCCCTGCACAGCGCGTGGCCCACAGGCCGTGGCCTGCAACGCTTCGCCCACAGGGCGTGGCCAGACGAGCGCGGCGCGGCTGATGCGCCACACCGGCGAACAGGGCGGCCGTCCCGCGACGGCTGATGTCCGCAGGGCCGACAGACCCCTTGGAACCCCCTTGCCGCCCCGCTGGCGGCGGCTGCGGCCCGCGCGCCCGGCCTGCCCCGCGGAGGCCTTCGTGGCGCCGGGCGAAGGCCCGGGCGGTCCTGCACCATGAGGCGTGCGGCCGGTGGTGGGCAGCGGCAGGCCGGCTGGCAACCGCCTGCGTGGTCGGGCCGGGCCGTGACCCGAACGGGTGCGGCCGGCGCCGGGCGTCAGCCGCTGCAGAGCGCCTCGACGAAGGCTCTCACCTTCTGCGATTTCCATTGCGGCGCGGGCGCGCACAGCCAGAAGCTGGCGTCTGCGGCGCGCGGGGCGCCGCGCGTCTCCAGCCGGCCGGCCGCGAGGTGCGCCTCGGCCAGGAGGGGCGGCACGTCGGCGGTGCCAAGGCCGGCGAGTGCGAGATCGAGTGCGGTTCCGGCATGGTCGACACGGATGGCGCCAGCATCGACACGGATGGCGCCAGCGCCAGCGCCCTCCCCCTGCCAGAGGATCGGCCGGTCGGGCGCGCCGGGGGCAGCGACGGCGACGAGCGCCGGCTCGGCCAGCCGGCGCCCGAAGATGCCCTCGGCATCGGGATCGGGGCCGAAGGAGAGGGCGAGATCAAGGTTCGCCTCGGCGAAATCCGCCGGGCCGTCGAGCGGCAGCAGCCGCACGGCACCTTGCGGATTGGCGGCCACCCAGCGGCCGAGGCGGGCCGGGAGCCAGTGGGCGAGCGCCGGGCGCGCAACCGCCATGGTGAGCCGGCCCGCGGCCTGGCCGGCCTGCAGGTGGCGCACGCACTCCTCGAGCGCTGCAAAGCCCGCCCGCAGGGCCGCAATCGAATCCGCGGCCTCCGGGGTCAGCTCCAGCCCGCGCGGGGTGCGGCGGAACAGGATGACGCCGAGCGTCTCCTCCAGGGCCCGGATCTGCTGGCCGACGGCTGCCGGTGTGACGGCGAGATCCTCGGCCGCGCGGGTGAACGAGAGGGTGCGCGCGGCCGCATCGAAGACGCGCAGCGCATTGAGCGGCAGGAGCGACCGGCGCACGGGCCTAGTGGGCGCTGCGCCGCGAGGCCGGCGAGACGAGATCGAAGGCGGGAATGGCGACGCGGAAGGCAAGGCCGCCCTCGTCGACCATGCCATAGCTTCCCTCCATCTGCCCCGAAGGCGTGCTGAGCGGGCAGCCGGAGACATAATCGAAGGATTCGCCCGGCGCGATGACGGGCTGCTCGCCGACCACGCCGGCGCCGGACACTTCCTGCCGGCGGCCGCGCGCATCGGTGATGATCCAGTGCCGGTCGATCAGCTGCACGGCGCGGTCGGTGCCATTCTCGATGCGCACATGATAGTGCCACATGAAGCGACCCTCGGCCGGGTCGCTCTCGTGCGTGGCATAGTGCGGCTGCACGCGCACGGTGATGCCGTCGGTCTCGGCGGCATAGTGGAACAGGGCGCGCATGGCTCAGAGCCCGGCCCGGCCGAGCGCCTGGTCGAGATCCTCGATCAGATCCTCCGGATCCTCGAGCCCGACCGAGAGGCGCAGCATGTCCTCGGTGATACCCATGGCGAGGCGGACCTCCTCCGAGACGCTGGCGTGGGTGGTGGATGCCGGGTGCGTCATCAGCGTGCGCGAATCGCCCACATTGTTGGAAATGTCGATGAGCGCGAGCGAATCGAGGACGGCATGGGCGCGGGCGCGGCCACCGCCAACCCAGAGCGCCATGATCGTGCCCCCGGCCGCCATCTGCCGCATCGCCAGCCCATGCTGCGGGTGCGAGGGAAGGCCGGGGTAGAGAAGGCGCACCCTGCCCTCGAGCGCCTGCGCGACCTTCTGCGCATTTGCACAGGCGCGCATCACGCGCAGCTCCAGTGTCTCGAGCGACTTCAGCACCACCCAGGCGTTGAAGGGCGAGAGCACCGGGCCGGTGTGGCGGGTAAACGCAAGCAAGGTCTCCTCGATCCACTGGCGGCTGCCGGCAATCGCGCCGGCGAGCACCCGGCCCTGGCCATCCATCAGCTTGGTGGCGGAATGGGCGACGACATCCGCGCCGAGTTCGAGCGGCCGCTGGAGGATGGGCGAGGCAAAGGCATTGTCGACGATGACAAGCGCGCCGGCGGCCCGCCCGATCGCCGCCACCTCCGCGATGTCGATGATGTCGAGCGTGGGGTTGGCCGGTGTCTCGAGGAAGAAGGCGCGCGTGTTCCTGCGGATGGCATTGGCCCAGGCGGCCGGATCGCGCCCGTCGACCACGGTCGTCTCAACGCCAAAGCGCGGCAGGATGGTATCGACCAGCACCCGGCACGAGCCGAACAGCGCCCGGCCGGCCACCAGATGGTCGCCGGCCGAGAGGTGGCTCATGAGCGCGGCCGTCATCGCCGCCATGCCGCTTGCCGTGCAGCGCGCCGCCTCGGCGCCCTCGAGCAGCGCGATCCGCTCTTCCAGCATCTCGACCGTCGGGTTCTGCAGGCGGGAATAGGTCATGCCCGCGGCCTCGCCGCGGAACCGGGCCGCAGCCTCCCCGGCGTTGTCGTAGCAGTAGCCGGAGGTGAGGAAAATGGCCTCGCTGGTCTCCCCATGGGCCGAGCGGGCCGTGCCGCCGCGCACCGCGCGGGTGGCCGGGCGCCAGCGCATGGTCGTCGAGCGGTCCTGACCGGTGTGCGGCTTCATGGGGCCTGCCTAGGCCGCCTCGGCCCCGGCTTCAACCCAAGCCGCAGGCGGCAGGTGGTGGACAAGCCCCCGCCCCTGCCATTAAGGGCGGCCAGCGCAACGAAGGCGGGTCTGGCATGCGGGCATGGGGCTATATTCTTGGCTTGGGAACCGTGGCAGCGGGGCTCGGCATGGTGGTGAACAGCTTCGGCGAGGGTGCGCAGGCGCAGACCAAGGCGCAGGCCACCGCAGCCGGGCCCGCCGCGCCTGCCAAGCCTGGGCGTACGGGCGCGCCTGCGGCCAGCGTCTACGACATCACGCTGACCCGCATCGATGGCCGGCCCCTGCCCCTTTCGGCCTTTCGCGGGCAGGTGATGCTGGTTGTCAACACCGCCTCCAAATGCGGGTTCACGCCGCAGTATGAGGGGCTGGTGAAGCTGCAGGAGCGCTATGCCGGGCGCGGATTTACGGTGATCGGCATTCCCTCGGCCGACTTCGGCGGCCAGGAGTTTGGCAGCAACAGCGAAATCCGGCAGTTCTGCGAGACCCGGTTTGGCGTGAACTTCCCGATGACCGAGCGCCTGCGGGTGACCGGGGACGAGGCGAACCCCTTCCACCGCCATGCGCGCGCGGCGCTTGCGCGCAACAATGTGCCGCAGTGGAACTTCCACAAGTTTCTGGTGGACCGGGAAGGCCGGGTGATCGCCGGCTTCGGCTCGCGCGTCGATCCGCTCTCGCCCGAGCTTGCGCGCGCGATCGACGCGGCGCTCGGCTCGTGAGCGCCCTGCGCCCGGCTGGCCTTGCCGCGCTGCTGCTGGCAGCCTGCGGGCCGACGGAGACGACGCCCGAGAAGGCGGCGGCCGACCTTGCGCGCGCGCGGCCGCTGGAAGAGCTTCCCACCAACCCCAATGTGACGGTGACGGGCACCCGCGCCTTCCAGTGCGACGGCGATTTCCCGGTGACCGCCATCTACGGCACCGGGCCAGAGGGCGAGCCGGACGTGGCGCTGGTGATCATGGGCCAGAGCCTGCGCCTCCAGCAGGTCAAGGCTGCCTCGGGCGCGCGCTTCCAGGGCGTGCCAGGCCTCCAGCCCGATCAGGGCGTGGTGTGGTGGGAAAAGGGCGACGAGGCGCTGCTGATGTCCTTCCCGTGGGACAGCGCCGACCCGATGGCGGATGCCAGGGTCGAGCGGACCTGCCGGCTGAAGAGCTGAGCCTCAGGCCGCGCGCGCCCGGTCGCGCGCCGCCATGGCCTCGGCGATCCGGCCGGCCTCGGCGGCCGACATGCCGAGACCGAGGCGCGTGCGCCGCCACAGCACATCCTCGGGGGTGGCGGCCCATTCGCGATCCATCATGTGGGCGATCTCCGCCTCGAAGAGGGTGCCGAGCCGCGCGCCGAGGCCCGCGTCGAGCAGCGCCTCGGCCTCGGTGCCCCACAGCCGGGCGAGGCGGCGGACGATCGCCGGATCGTGATCGGGGTGGGCGGCGACGAGGCCGGCCTCGAAGGCGGCAAAATCGCGATCGGGCGTGCCGCCCGGCGTGCGCGGGATGTCGCCGCCGGGAAGCGGCACGCCGGCTGTCCAGCGGCGGGTGCGGGGGGCCACCGCCTTCAGCACATCCTCGGCGAGCAGGCGGCAGGTGGTCAGCTTGCCGCCGACGACGGTGAGCGTTGCCGTGTCGTGCCGCACGAGCTTCCAGTCGCGCGTGGTCTCGCGCTCGCCCTTGCCGGGCTCGAGCACCAGCGGGCGCACGCCGGCGAAGCGGTGGACGATGTCGCCGGGTGCCAGCGGGCGGGCGAGGACGGCGTTGGCCGCAGCAAGGAGATAGTCCTCCTCCGCCCGGGTGCAGCCGATGCCGCCGGGCGAATCGACCGGGGTTTCGGTGGTGCCGATGAGCGAATGGGCGGCACCCAGCGGGATGACGAAGACGATCCGCCCGTCCGGCTGCTGGAGCATCCACGCATCCGCGCCGCGGTTCACGCGCCGGGTGACGATGTGCGCCCCCTGGACGAGCCGCAGGCGCGGCGGATCGGGAAGGCGCAGCACGTCGCGCGCGACCGTCTCGGCCCAGGGGCCGGCGCAGTTGACGAGGACGCGCCCGGCGAGCTTGCGACCCGAGGCGAGGGTGAGAACCCAGGCCCCGCCCTCCCGCCGGGCGGCGGCCACGCCGTCGCGCAGGTGGATGGCGGCGCCGCGCGCGGCGGCATCGCGGGCGTGCAGCACCACGAGCCGGGCGTCATCCGTCCAGCCATCCCAGAAGCGGAAGGCCGAGACGAGCTCGTGCCGCAGCGCCGCGGCGGCGGGCTGTTGGCGGAGCGCCACGCGCGCCGAGGCCGGAAAGGCGCGGCGGCTGGCGAGATGGTCGTAGAGGAACAGCCCGAGGCGGAGCTGCCAGGCCGGCCGGCCGCCGGGCACAAGCGGCAAGAGGAAGGGGATCGGCCGGGAGAGATGCGGTGCCGCAGCCAGCAGGACCTCGCGCTCGGCAAGCGCCTTGCGCACCAGCCCGAACGCCCCGAACTCGAGGTAGCGCAGGCCGCCGTGGATGAGGCGCGTGGAGGCCGAGGATGTCCCCGAGGCGAGATCGCCCCGTTCGACGAGTGCAACCGAAAGGCCGCGCCCAGCGGCGTCGCGGGCGACGGCCGCGCCGTTGATGCCGCCACCGATCACCACGAGGTCCCGGATGTCGTCCGCGCTCATGGCGCCGGCGATAGCGGTGCGGCAGCCGGCCGTCGAGGCGGGGGTCAGAAGAGCGAGGGCTGGCGCGGGTCGGCGCCCGGCCTTGCGCCCCCGTCCTCCTTGCATCCGGCCTGCTTGGCCCGAAGCCGCGTGCCGACGGCCGCCGCATCGCCGGGCCTTCGGACTCCGGGCCTTCGGAACAGGTCGGTGCGCAGCTTCGGCATGGGGCCGTCGAGCCCGAGCCGGGCGCGCGCGACGGCAAGGCGGCGCGCCAGCAGCTCCGCCCACGCGCCCTCGCCGCGCATTCGGCTGCCGAAGCGCGGATCGTTGAGCCGGCCGCCGCGCATCCCCCGGATCGCGGAGAGCACATGCGCCCGCGCATCGGGCCGGTGGGCGGCAAGCCAGGCCTCGAAAAGGGGTGCGACCTCGTGCGGCAGGCGCAGGGCGAGCGCCGTGGCGTGCCGCGCGCCAGCCGCAGCGGCAGCCGCGAGCAGGGCTTCGAGCTCGTGATCGTTGAGCGCGGGGATCATCGGCGAGGCGGAGACGGCCACCGGCACGCCCGCTCCTGCAAGGCCGCGGATGGCGGCGAGCCGGCGGTGCGGGGCGGCCGCGCGCGGCTCCATGGCGCGGGCGAGCGCCGGGTCGAGCGTGGTGAGCGAGACCATCACGAGGACGAGGCCGCGCGCGGCCAGCGGCCGCAGCAGGTCGAGGTCACGCAGCACGCGGTCGGACTTGGTGGTGACGGACACGGGATGGCCTGTCTCGAGGCAGAGCTCCAGCACCGCGCGGGTGATGCGGAAGCGGGCTTCGACCGGCTGGTAGGGATCGGTGTTGGTGCCCATCGCAAGCACCGCCGGCCGGTAGGCAGGCCGGGCGAAGGCCGCGCGCAGGAGCGCCGGGCCATCGGGCTTGGCAAACAGGCGGCTTTCGAAATCGAGCCCCGGCGAAAGGCCGTGGAAGGCATGCGTCGGCCGCGCGAAGCAGTAGATGCAGCCATGCTCGCAGCCGCGATAGGCGTTGAAGCTGCGGTCGAAGGGAATGTCGGGGCTGTCGTTGCGGGTCAGCACCGAGCGCGGGCGCTCGATCGTCACCGTGATGCGCAGCGGCGGGCGGTCCTCGTGGGCGTGGGCCCAGTCCTGCCAGTCGCCCCAGGGCTCGCGCGCCAGGTCGTCGAAGCGGGTGGAGAGCCGGTTGTCTGTCGCGCCGCGCCGCATGGACGCGAACATAACAGGAACAGATGCGCGGTTCCAGCCTAGCCCGGCGGCACGAGGCCAATGGCCTCCAGAACCAGCGCCTGCACCAGCGATGCGCCAAGCCAGAGCAGCGCATCGGCGAGCGCCGACGAAAGGGGCGTCCGGCGCAGCACGAGGGTGGCCGCAACGCTCGGCAGCACGAAGCCCGCCCAGATGACGGCGGGCGTCGCGGCGACCATCACCGCGCGCGGCGCCTCTTGCGGCGCGAGGATGAGCGCGCCGGCGAGGATGGCGCAGAGCCAGGCCTGCGCCACCAGCAGCAGCAGGGCCGGGCCGGTGCCCGGGCTGCGGCGGCGGGCACGCAGCCACAGCAGGCTGAGCGCATAGCCCGCCGCGGTTGCCGCAAGGATCGGGGCGAGGTTGAGCCAGATGTAGATCAGAGCCAGCCCTTCCGCTTGAACAGGAGATAGGGGACAACCGAGGAGAGGACCATCAGCAGCAGCGCGAGCGGATAGCCGAGCGGCCAGGCGAGCTCGGGCATGTGCTCGAAGTTCATGCCGTAGATGCTGGCCACCATGGTGGGCGGCAGCAGCACCACGGCTGCAACCGAGAAGATCTTGATGATCGCGCTCTGCTCGATCGAGATCCGGCCGACGGCGGCATCGAGCAGGAAGGCGACGTTCGAGAACAGGAAGGCGCTGTTCTCGTTGAGCGACTGGATGTCGCGCTGGAGCGCCTTCAGGGCTTCGCGGTGCGCTTTGTCGCGCCGGCTGGCGGCGGCGGGGGGGTCGGCGTCCGCCTGCCCGGCGGCGGCAGCCGAGGCGACCCCCTTGCCAACGCCGGGGGCCATGGCGGGGACAGCGAGAAAGGTGACGGCGCGGCCCAGCGCGACCAGCGAATCATGGCATTTGGAGAGCACGAACTGGGTCATGCCGATCCGGCGCAGGATCTGGTTCAGGTCCTCCGTGGAAAGGCGGCGGTCGGCCGGGGCGCCGAAGATGCGCTGCGAGACGGCATCATTTTCCGCGCCCATGCGCTCGAGGATGTCGGCCGTGCGATCGACCGCGTGTTCGAGAATGCGCAGGAGCAGGGCCATGGAATCCGCCGGCGGCGGGGCGCGGCGCAGGCCCTGGGCGAGCTTGCGGAAGGCCTGCGGATCGCCGTAGCGCACGGTGACAAGGCGCCCGTCGGCGAGCACGAAGGTGACCGGCACGCTTCCCGGTGCCTCGCTTTCGATCCCGACCACGAGCGGCACCGTGATGTAGGTGGCGCCATCCTCGATGTAGGTGCGCGAGGTCGCCTCGATCTCGCCCATCTCGGCGCGGCTGGGAAGCGCGATCCCGAGCACCTCTTCGACCATCGGCTTTTCCCAGGCGAGCGGATCGGCGACATCGATCCAGACGGCCGCGGCAAGCGGCGCCGGGTCGTCGGTCGGCGCGAGGACGAGCGGGCCGGTGCGGCCGGGGAAATAGGCGCTGAGCATGGGTGCGGCCCCCATGCGCCGGGATCAGCATTCCAGCAAGCGGGGCACGAGCTCGACGAAGTTGCAGGGGCGGTAGCGGCTGTCGAGCTGGGTGGCGAGGATCCCGTCCCAGCCGTCGCGCACGGCGCCGGGGCTTCCCGGCAGCGCGAAGAGGAAGGTGCCTCTGGCAACACAGGCGCAGGCGCGCGACTGGATGGTGGAGGTGCCGATCATCTGGAACGAGATCCAGCGGAACAGCTCGCCGAAGCCGGGGATCATCTTGTCGGCGACCGCTTCCACGGCCTCCGGGGTCACGTCGCGCCCGGTGATGCCGGTGCCGCCGGTGGAAATGATGCAGTCGATGTCGGCGCGCGCGATCCGGCCGGAGAAGGCGGCGATCAGCGTCTCGAGATCGTCGGGCACGATCGCCCGGTCGGCGATCTGGTGGCCGGCGAGGGTTGCGCGCTCGACGAGCAGGTCGCCCGAAAAATCGGTCTCGGGGGTGCGGGTGTCCGAGACGGTGAGGATCGCCAGCCGCAGCGGGATGAAGGTGCGGCTGGTGTCGATGGGCATGGCGTTCAGCGCCGGTCGGTCGGCGCGCCGGGAAAGGGCACGGCGGCAACGCCGGGCAGGCCCGGAAAGCGCGGCCAGAGGTTCTGCGCGACGGCCGAGAGGCTTGCGGTTTCATCCATGTGCGCAGGAAGCCGGCCGGTTTCGGCGCGGTGGCGCGCGTCGTAGAGCCAGTAGTTGCGCATCACCACGCCGACATAGTGGCGTGTCTCGCGGAACGGGATGCTTTCCATCCACAAAAGCACGTCGTTGTTGTCGCGCACACCGCCATTGTTCCAGCGCATCACCGATCCGGGCCCGGCGTTGTAGGCGGCGATCACCTTGGGCAGGAGGCCCTGGGTGTGGCTGCTGTCGCGCAGCATCTCGAGATAGGACTGGCCATATTCGACATTGAAGCTCGGGTCGGCCAGCATTTCCTGGTTGTGCGGCATCTCGAGCTGGCGGGAGAGGTCGCGCGCGGTGCCGGGCATCACCTGCATGAGGCCCTGTGCGCCCACGGGCGAGCGCGCCGAGGTGATGAACCGGCTTTCCTGCATGGCGTGGGCGAAGACGAGGTTGCGGTCGACCCGCCAGCCGTTGAACGGCTGCCAGTCGGGTGCGGGCAGGCGGGCCGACATGGGCGGCACCATCCCCTCGGGTGGGTTGTGCGCCAGCCAGTACTGGGTGGCCGGCAGGCTGAGCCGGCTGGCGAGCCGCAGGATCGGCTCATAGTATTGCGTGGGCGCCGTGGCCGCGAGGTGGCGGAGCTCGCGGTCGGCAAGGCCGGTCTCGCCCACCTCGACGAGGGCGGCGGCCCGCCTTGCGCCCGGAAGTTTCGAAAGGGTTGTCCAGTCGGCCTGGATGAAATCGGGCTCCGACCAGTCGATCCGCGGGTTGAGGCCGAGGACGCGGGCTGCGAGCAGGCCATAGAGGCCGTATGGGTCGCGCGCGACGGCAAGGCGCAGCAGGCGGCCCTGCCGTTCGGGCCGGCCGCATCGCAGGTGCGCGCGCGCGGCCCAGTAGGCTCCCTTGGCGGCGAGCGGGCCGCTGGCATAGCGGCCGGGGACCGACTCGAAGGCGGCTGCGGCTTCCTCGCACCGGTTCTGACGGAAATGGGCAAGGCCCTCGACGAAGCTGCCGAGCGCGGCCCATTCGCCGCTGCCGCCGGCGGCCAGCGCTGCAAGGCGCGCAGCGAGCGCGTCGTCGAGGTCGAGATAGGCGTCCCACGCGGCCTTCTGCAGCCATTCGCTGCGCACCGCCGAGCTGAGCCCGGGGCCGACCCGGTCGAGAACCGCTTCCACCTCGTGCACGCGCTTGGCGGCGATGAGCTGGCGGACCTGGGCGGCAAAAGCCTCGTCCTCGCGGCTCTCGCTGCGCACCGAGCGGGGGCCGGGCGGGGGGGTGAAGCTGACCGGCACGAGGCGCCGGCCGGCGATGACCGGCGGCAGATCCTGTGTCCCGGCGCGGCGGGCAAGGTCGGCGAGCGCGCGTGCCTGCGGCGCGCCGGGGTTGGCCTCCAGCCATGCAACAAGCCGGGCGCGGTCGGCGCGCGGGCCCTCGGCCAGGAGGATCTGCGCCTCGGCGGTCGCATGCAGCGGGCCGGGCCCCATGGCCGCGAGCGCCTCGGTTGCGCGGGCCGTGCGCCCGGCGGCGATATCCATGAAGATCCGCCGGTAGAGGAACCGCTGGCGCGCGGAGAGCTGGGCTGGCACGGCGCGCTCACGCGGCGAGAGCTCGGCCGCGGCGGCCGGCGCGCCGGTCACCCGGTCGTCGATGGCCATCGGCGGGGCCGCGATCTGCGGCCCATCGCCGCCCTCCTGCGCGCGCGCGGCGGCCGGCGCGATGAAGAGCGCGCATGCGAGCGGAAGGCCGAGGCGGAGGGCGGTGCGGCTCATGCGGCAAGCCGCCTGGCAAAGGAAAGAAGGTCGGCCCAGGCCTCGCGCTTGGCCTGCGGCGCGCGCAACAGATAGGCCGGGTTGGTGGTGGCGAGCGCGGGCACGCTGGTGCCGTCGCCGAGCGACACCTCCAGCCAGGTGCCGCGCAGGCGGGTGATCGGCGCGTCGATGCCGGTGAGCGCACGGGTGGCCGCAGCGCCGAGCAGCAGCAGCGCGCGCGGGCGCACGAGGCGGATGTGGGCGCGCGCGATCGGCAGGTCGGCTGCGATCGATTCGTCGTGCGGCGTGCCGGGCACGGGCTGGCGGCACACGAGGAGGCTGATGTAGGCACTCGTCCGGCTGCGGCCGATCGCGGCCAGCATCCGGTCGAGGAGCTGGCCAGCCGGGCCGGTGAACGGCCGGCGGGTCTCGAGGTCGCGCGCGCTTGGCGCCTCGCCCATCAGCATGGCGCCCGAGGCCGGGTTGCCATCGGCGAAGACCGCGTGCGGCGCCGAGGCGCGCACCAGCGCTTCCAGCGCGGCAAGGCTTTGGACCTCGTCGAGCCCCGGGAGCGGGGGTGGCGCAGGCGCCGGCCGGGGTGGCGGGGCGGCCGGGGCAGCGGCAGGCCGGGCCGGGGCGCTGCGCGTGGCGGCGTGGCGCGCGGCCGGGGCCGCCGGCGTGGCACGGCGCCACGGGCGGGGCGGGGCGCCGAGATAGCAATCGTGGCCGGCAAGGCGCCACCAGTCGACAAGCGCGGCCGCGCCCGCGCGCGCAGACAGCGCGTGTGCGCTTCGTGCTTGGGCGTGGCCCGTCCCCATGGATGGGCTTCTTCGGTCTGCCGGGCGCTCCCGTCAAGAATCCGCGTCGGTTTTGCAGGTTGAAAACGCGGCTGGCCGCGACGAAAGGAGGGGTCGACCCCGCATCGAGGGCGCAAAGGACAAAGATGAGCACACGCGAGAGCATGCCCTATGACCTGGTGATCGTCGGCGGCGGGCCGGCCGGGCTTGCCGCTGCGATCCGCGCCAAGCAGGCAGCGGGCGCGCACGGGCTCGAGCTTTCGGTCTGCGTGCTGGAGAAGGGCTCGGAGATCGGCGCGCACATCCTCTCCGGCGCCGTCATCGACCCGCGCGCGCTTGACGAGCTCCTGCCCGACTGGCGCGAGAATTGCCCGCTTGCCGAGGTGCCGGTGACGGAGAACCATCACTGGATGCTCTCCGAGACGGGCATGACCGAGTTTCCGCACGCGCTCCTGCCGCCGTTCATGCACAACAAGGGCTGTTACACGGGCAGCCTCGGCAATCTCTGCCGCTGGCTCGCCGGCCGGGCGGAGGCGCTCGGGGTGGAGATCTTCCCCGGCTTTGCCGCAGCCGAGGTGCTGTTTGCCGAGGACGGCGCGGTCAAGGGCGTGGCGACGGGCGACATGGGCGTGCGCCGCGACGGCAGCCACGGGCCGAACTACCAGCCGGGCCTCGAGCTCCACGCCAAGTACACGTTGTTTGCCGAAGGCGTGCGCGGGCATCTTTCCAAGCAGCTCATCCGCCATTTCGACCTCGCGCGGAACAGCCAGCCGCAGGTCTACGGCATCGGCATCAAGGAGCTGTGGGACATCGAGCCGGCCAAGCATGTGCCCGGCCGGGTGATCCACACCCAGGGCTGGCCGCTTTCCGACGCATGGGGCGGCGGCTTTCTCTATCACCAGGCCAACAACCAGGTGGCGCTCGGCTTCGTGGTCGCGCTCTCCTATGCCAACCCCTATCTCTCGCCGTTCGACGAGATGCAGCGCTGGAAGACCCATCCGGCCATCCGCGCGATCCTCGAAGGCGGGCGGCGGGTGGCCTATGGCGCGCGGGCGATCAACGAAGGCGGCTGGCAGGCGGTCCCGAAGCTCACCTTCCCCGGTGGGGCACTGATCGGCTGTTCGGCGGGCTTTGTGAACGTGCCCCGCATCAAGGGCACGCACACCGCGATGAAAAGCGGCATGATGGCGGCCGAGGCGGTGGTGGAGGCCCTTCTCGCGCAGCGGGCCAACGACGAGCCGGTGGCCTATGAGGCGGCCTACCGGGCCAGCTGGGTGGAAAGGGAGCTGCGCCTCGTGCGCAATACCGAGCCCTTCGTTGCGAAGTTCGGCAACACCATGGGCACGCTCCTTGCCGGCGCCACCATGTGGCTCGAGCACTGGGGCATCCGGATGCCGTTCACCCTCGGCCACACGCCCGACCATCTGAAGACCGGCCGGCGCCAGGACTATCAGCCGATCGCCTACCCCAAGCCTGATGGCGTGATCACCTTCGACAAGCTGTCGTCGGTGTTTCTTTCCAACACCAACCACGAGGAGGACCAGCCGGTGCACCTCCAGCTGGCCGACCCGGACATCCCCATCCGGGTCAACCTGCCGGTCTATGCCGAGCCGGCGCAGCGCTACTGCCCGGCGGGGGTCTACGAGGTGGTGGGCGAGGCCGAGGGAACCCCGCGCTTTGTGATCAACGCGCAGAACTGCGTGCACTGCAAGACGTGCGACATCAAGGACCCGAGCCAGAACATCACCTGGGTGGCGCCCGAGGGCGGTGGCGGGCCGAACTACCCGAACATGTGAGCCCGTGGCTGGCCCGCCCGGCCTGTGCAGGACCCGGCGGCCGTGCTAGGGGCCATTCATGCCCGACCGCCTCGACGACCTGCTGCGCGAGCTGCCGCCGGAGAAGGCGGCCGAGGCCCGGCTTCTGCTCGAGCGCCGGGCAGACGGGCTTGCCGGGGTGATGGCGGCGATCGCGCTCATCGCCGCGCTCGGGCTTGCCGCCGCGCTTGCGATCATCAGCCGGCTGGACCCGGGCCGGCCCTGAGGCCCCAAGATCCCGGAGCGCCGCCCGGGGCTTGCGCCCGGACCGGCCTTTCCGCATCTGCCGTGCCATGCACAGCCTTGAGACAGCGCCGCGGCCGGCGCGCGCCGCGCGCCCCGAGCGGCGGACCTTCGCCATCATCTCGCACCCGGATGCGGGCAAGACGACGCTCACCGAAAAGCTGCTGCTGGCCGGCGGCGCCATTCACGCCGCAGGCGAGGTGAAGGCCCGCGGCGCGGCGCGGCGCGCGCGGTCGGACTGGATGGTGATCGAGCAGCAGCGCGGGATTTCCGTGACCTCCTCGGTCATGACCTTCGAGCGCGACGGGCGCGTCTTCAACCTGCTCGACACGCCGGGCCACGAGGATTTCTCGGAGGATACCTACCGTACGCTGACGGCGGTCGATTCAGCGGTGATGGTGATCGACGCAGCCAAGGGCATTGAGGCGCAGACGCTGAAGCTCTTCGAGGTCTGCCGGCTCCGCTCGGTGCCGATCATCACCTTCGTGAACAAGATCGACCGCGAGGGGCGGGGCCCGTTCGAACTGCTCGACGAGATCGCCGACCGGCTGGCGCTCGACGTGGCGCCGATGAGCTGGCCGGTGGGCATGGGCGGGCGCTTCTGCGGCCTGTGGCATTTCGGCAGCCGCACGCTCGACCTTCCGGCAGACGATGCAACCGGCGCCTTTGCCGGCGCGCGCGTGGCGGCCACCGGGCTGGACGATCCGGCGCTTGCCGCCGTGGTGCCCCCCGACCTCCTCGTCGAGGTGCAGGAGGAGGCAGCGCTCGCCGAGGCCGGATATGCCGCGTTCGACCAGCCGGCCTATGCCCATGGCGACCTCACCCCCGTCTTCTTCGGCTCCGCGCTCAAGGATTTCGGGATCGAGCAGCTGATTGCGGCGCTCGGCGCGTTTGCGCCCGGCCCGCGCCCGCAGCCGGCCGAGCCCGCGCCCATCGACCCCGGCGACCCGGCGGTGACCGGCTTCGTGTTCAAGGTGCAGGCCAACATGAACCCGGCGCACCGCGACAGGATCGCGTTCGTGCGGCTCTGCTCGGGCCGGTTCCGCCGCGGCATGCGGCTGAACCAGGTGGGGACGGGCCGGTCGATTGCGGTCCATTCGCCGATGCTGTTCCTCGCCCGCGACCGGGAGCTGGCCGAGGAGGCCTTCCCCGGCGACATCATCGGCATTCCCAACCACGGCACGCTGCGCGTGGGCGACACGCTTTCCGAGCGGACCGACGTGGTGGTCACGGGCCTGCCCAGCTTCGCGCCCGAGATCCTGCGCCGGGTGGCACTGCGCGACCCGACCCGGACCAAGCAGCTCGCCAAGGCGCTCGACGACTTGGCCGAGGAAGGGGTCATCCAGGTGTTCCGGCCGGAGCTGGGCGGACTGCCGCTGGTGGGCGTGGTGGGGCAGCTGCAGCTCGACGTGCTGGTTGTCCGGCTTTCTGCCGAATATCGGGTCGAGGCTGCGCTCGAGCCCGGGCCGCACAATGTCGCGCGCTGGATCGCAGCCGACGAGGCGCACGCGCTGGAGCGGTTCATGGCCGACCACCGCGGCCAGATCGCCCGCGACCGCGACGGCGCCCCGGTGTTCCTCGCCCGCGACGACTGGGAGCTCGGCTACACGGCCCGGCAGAACCCGGCGATCCGCTTCTGGGCAACGCGCGAGCGGCGCGAGCGCTGAGCCGGCCGGGCGGCGCGCCCGCCGATGCCGCGGACCGTGGCACGTACCCTGCCGCAGCCCCTGCCGCAGCCCCTGCCGCAGTCCATGGCGCGGCCGGGCGGGCCCGTTTCCCCGCCCTTGTGCCCGGCGATGCGGGCCCGGTCCGTCGCCCCTTCCGGCCTTCGCGCGTGCGGGCCGAGGGGTGCCTTTGCGAAGGCGCGCCACAAGCTCCCGGCGAGACAAGGATCATCCGGCTCCGGATCCGGCGGCCCACGATGGCAGGCGCAAGCGAGAGCGAAAGGGCCAGCGGCAGCCACGAGGGAGCCAACGCCTCATGCGGGAACAGGCGGAGGACGAACAGGTGCACGGGGGCGGTGGCGAACGCCGAAGCCGAAAGGAGGATACCGGCCGACGCGCCCCCTTCCGGAGGGCGGACACTCGGCCAGAGAACGAGGGCCGGCATCCCGGCTGCTGCAGTCCGGCCGCGCGAACCGTCGAACCCGCGGCCGAGCCCAGGCGAGGAGAACGAGGCCCGAGGCAAGGAGGCGCGGCCGCGCACCGGCAAGCGCACGGACCGCCGCCATCCTGGACAGGAGACACAGGAGACAGACAAGAAGCAGGATCTGCAAGAACGCCTCCAGAAACCAGATATGGATGAACATATCCCGTGTCTCGCCGGCCCCGTGGTTCACAGTGATAAGGATTGAACCGCAAGACCGGCGCGAGACCAATGGAGGAACGCCCAACACAGGCGGGAACAGGAATTCCAAACTTCACTTGCGCGTCTGGAAAATCTCCGCCGAATGCCGATAGACAGGCCTTTCCCAATGGTTGGAAGCAAGCTGTATCCGGAGAGCGCCACGAGGAGAAAGGCGCCAGCGGCAGGACCGGCGAAAACCGGAAGGAGCGAATGGTTGACCGCCACAAGCCCGATCGCCACCACGCGGACCAGCCATTCGGACGGGATGGTGCGCAAGCCCACGGCAGACCCCTCGACGGCCCCGGATGCGGCGTGCCGCTCCAGCCCGGAGACGGGCATCCCCTCGCAGCCGTCGGGCAGGGGGCCGATGGCGCGTTCAGGCCCGAGCGCGGCCCGGACATCGGCGAGGCTGTCGGCGCCAAGGCTTGGAAGACTGTCGCGAGGCCCGAAGTGGACCCGGCCGGTTGCGCGGGCAAGGGCCCGGACGACCGCCGACCCGGCCTCCGGCACCAGGCTTCGGGGGCCGATGCCTTCGGCTGCGCCCGGCGCGCGAAAGGCTGCACAAACCGGCTTCCCGCACGGCAGCCGCGGGATAGCGCCCGAGAGGATCCCGGCTGGTGATGCCCCCCGAATGTCCGGCGGCTGCCGCCAGCCGGCGCGCAAGCGCGCGCATTTGGCGGCGCGAGCCGGTTGGCCACGCAGGCGACGATCCACGTCTCGTCGCCAGTCACGACGGCCGGGCAGCCCGAGCCGGTGGGCAGGGTTTCAGGATCGTCAAGGCCGATCCGCCTGCTGCCGATCCTGGCATGGCGCGAGACCCGGCCGACAATCCCGAACAGGCCTTCCGGCGTGGCTGTTGCACGGCTTTCTGTGCACGGCGCGGAAGGTTCGGGCCCGCGGGCAAGATCGGCGCGCCCATCGGCATCGCCCTTCATCGCAGCTGCCCCGCTGCCGACGCGCCCGCCGGTTTCGCCCGACGTCCTGATCGGCCGGCCGTCGGCATCCTCCAGCCAGAGTCCGCCGCCCGGAATGGGGCCGCCGATGCACTTGGGCTGCCATTTCGCGAGCTCTGGCGGACGAGAGGCCGCGCGCGCGGTGGCCTCTGTGGCGCCATGCATCGCGAAGACTGGCACCGCGGGCCTCGGCCCATTCCGCCCACGACCGCACGGGATGGGGCGCCCGCCGCGCCGCGGGCCTTGGTGAGCGTGCGCCGCGTGGCGGGCGCGTGTGCGCGCAAGCCGGCGCGCCCGAGACGGTCGCAGGTGTCGGGCACGCCGGCGATGGCGGTTGCGCGGGCCGCGCTTGCAACATCGCGGAACCGCGCATCGGCAAGCCAGCGGCTTGTCACCAGCAGTGCCGCGCCGGCGGCAAGATGGGCTTCGATGAGCGAGCGCCCCGGGGCTGGCGCCTCGGCAGGCTGCGGATGGCCCGGTTGAGGGGCGGATGTCGAGGCAGGTGGCGATCCCGCGCGCCTTGGCCTCGGCCGCGCATCGCAACCGCGCACCAGCCGCGGGTTTCCGGTCGATCCGGAGGTCGACGGGAGGAACGCGGGCCCGGGCGGATCCCGGCCTGTGCCGCCTGTTGCACAGGCAACGCCCGGTTGCGGTCTTGCTGAAGCACGGCATCCGGCGCGAAAGGCCTGATGGATCCGGCTGTCGGGCGCGGCATCGGCCGCATCGGCAGGGATTGCCGGCACCCCGGCCGCAAGGCAGGCCAGCCAGAGGACGGCTCGGGATCATTGTCGCCGGCAATGAGGACCAGCCGCACGCCCGACGCCTTGGGACCGGCGGCACCCGCGGACATCATCGCGGCGCGTTCGCCCTGGCCCAGCGCCTCTCCAGCCTTGGCGATGAGGGCTGGCCGCGTGCCGAATGCATGAGGCCTGCGTGCGAACCTGACCTTCCCGGGACGCGAGGGTCACACGCCGATCGTCTGCCAGCCGGTGTGACGGCGGCTTTGGTGCAGGCCCTCAGGCGGGCTTCGGGGCGGCGAGCGCCCAGCGCAGCAGCGCGCCCATGCCGCCCGTTCCGGCCCGCACCAGCGGGACGGCCGGAAGCGGCCGGCTGAGCCCGTGCATTCGGCGCGCCCAGGGGGGAAGCAGGTCGACCCCGGCCTCGATGAGCAGCCGGTGCGCGGGCGCGAGGGCTGGCCGGGGCGGGGGCGCGTGCAGGAGGAGGCGGGCCACCTCGCGCGTGCGCGAATCGACGGCGAGTGCGGGGCGGGCCGATTCGAGGAAGGCTTCGGCACTGCGGCGGGTTTCCGGCATCGGCCCGGCGCCGAGCCTCCGGGCGATCGCGGCCATTTCGGCGATGTAGCGGTCCTGCCGCTCGCGCGGCATCAGCGGCTCGCGGTAGCGCCGCCACGCGGCGAGAAAGGAGAGCGCCTCGGTAACGCCGACGAAGGCGAGGAGCTTCGGATCCTCGGCGCAGTAGGGCGTGCCGTCGGGCAGCGTGCCGGCGACGCCTGCGTGGATGCGCCGCACGCGCGCGATCGCAGCCTCGGCCTCGGCGCGCGCGCCGAAGGTGGTGGCGGCGATGAAGGCGGCCGTGCGCCGCAGCCGGCCGGCCATGTCGTGGCGGAAGTTCGAGAAATCCCAGACGCCCGCAAGCGCGTGCGGGTGCAGCATCTGCAGGAGCAGCGCGGCGATGCCGCCCGCCATCATGGTGGTGACATCGGCGTGCACCTCGAAGCAGACGGAACCCTTCGGCAGGAGGCGCTGGTCCTGCGGGGCCGGGGTGACGGAGCGCCTGCCCGACGGCTCGGCGAACATGGCGCGCACCTGGGCGGCGAGTTCCGCGCGCAGCGTGTCGGCAAGCGGCAGCATGGAATGGTTATGCCGGGTGTGGCGCGGGCGCGGCAAGGGGTGCGACAGGGCGGCCCCGCGGCGCGGCCGACGGCCGTCGCGCTCAGGGCAGGCGGTTTCCTGCCTCGTCCATCAGCACCTCGCGGCGGCCGACATGGTCGGGGGCGGAGACGAGGCCCATCCGCTCCATCTGTTCGATGAGCCTTGCGGCCGAGTTGTAGCCCACGCGCAGCTGGCGCTGGAGATAGGAGATGGTGGCCTTGCGCGAGGTGGCCACCACCTGGATCGCCTGGGCGAGCGTGTCGTCGCCGCCGCCCGGCTCGCCGCGCGCCCCGCTGCCCGTGCCCGGCGCGGCGAAGAAGCTGGCATCGCCCTCCGGCGGCTCCTCTGTCACGGCATCCTGATAGTCGGGCGTTCCCTGCGCGCGCCAGTGATCGGCCACGGCCTCCACCTCCGCATCGGAGACGAATGGGCCGTGCACGCGCGCGATCTGCTTGCCGCCCGCCATCGTCAGCATGTCGCCCTTGCCGAGCAGCTGCTCGGCGCCCTGTTCGCCGAGGATGGTGCGGCTGTCGATCTTCGAGGTCACCTGGAAGCTGATGCGGGTGGGAAGATTGGCCTTGATGACCCCGGTGATCACATCGACCGAGGGGCGCTGGGTGGCCATGATGAGGTGGATGCCGGCCGCGCGCGCCTTCTGCGCAAGCCGCTGGATGAGGAACTCCACCTCCTTGCCGGCCGTCATCATCAGGTCGGCGAGCTCGTCGACCACGATGACGATGAGCGGCAGCGGCTCGAGCGGGAGGGTGACCTCCTCGTGCACGGGCAGGCCATCGGCGTCCCAGCCGGTCTGCACCTTCTTGGTGAAGCTCTGGCCGCGGCGGATGGCGTCGCGCACCCGCTCGTTGTAGCCCGCAAGCGAGCGCACGTTGATGTGCGCCATGTTGCGGTAGCGCTCCTCCATCTGCTCGACCGCCCATTTGAGCGCGCGGATGGCCTTGGCCGGCTCGGTCACAACCGGGGCGAGCAGGTGCGGGATGCCGTCATAGACCGACAGCTCCAGCATCTTGGGATCGATGAGGATCATCCGGCACTGGTCGGGCCGCAGGCGGTAGAGGAGCGAGAGGATCATCGCGTTGAGGCCGACCGACTTGCCCGAGCCGGTGGTGCCCGCGATGAGGAGGTGCGGCATGGGGGCGAGATCGGCGACGACCGGCTGGCCGGCGATATCCTTGCCCAGCACGATCGGCAGCGTTGCAGCCGACTCCTGGAAGGCCGGGCTTGCGATCAGCTCGGAGAGGGCGACCATCTCGCGCTTTCGGTTGGGCAGCTCGATGCCGATGACGTTGCGTCCGGGGATGACGGCCACGCGCGCCGAGACGGCGCTCATCGAGCGGGCGATGTCGTCGGCGAGACCGATCACCCGGCTGGCCTTGATGCCCGGCGCGGGCTCGAGCTCGTAGAGGGTGACAACCGGCCCCTGCGAGAGCCCGACAATCCGGCCGCGCACGCCGAAATCCTCGAGCACGGATTCGAGCAGCCGGGCGTTGGCCTCGAGCGCGTCGGAATCGAGCCTGTGGCCGGGGGCGGCGGGCGGCGGCCGCAGCAGCGAGAGCGGCGGAAGATCGGCCCGGTCGCCAAGCGACAGGGCCGCCTGCTGCGGCCGGGCCGGGGTGGCGGCGGGGGCAGGCCCGCGGATCTGGCGTACCACCGGCGGCGCGTCCTCCTCGGGCGGCGCGGGTGCCTCGCGGCGCGGCCGGGGCGCGGGCTGGGCCATGGCAGCCGATGGCGCGTCTTCGGCAGGCGACGCAGCCCTGCGGCGCCGGACGGCGCGCACGAGGGGCCCGAGTTCGTCGCGGCGGAGGTCGAGGCCGCCAAGGAAGGCGGCCAGCGCTGCAAGGCCGACAAGCGCGGCCGCAAGGAGCGCGGCAAGCGGCGGATCGACGGCAGCCGGCCAGGGGATCGCGGCGAAGGCCGAGGCCACGAGCAGCCCGACCGACCCGCCCGCGCCTGCGCCGATGGGGCCGACCGGCGCCGGCCAGGCAAGGCCCAGCGCCACGGCGCCGAGCAACACGGCAAGGGCCGTGCGCAAGAGCCCGCGCCGCCGCCGCACCACCGGCCGGCCGGCCAGCAGCCGCAGGCCCCAGAGCGCGAACAGTGGCGCGAGCAGCGCGGCGGCCAGCCCGAAGCCCTGCAGCGCGAGGTCGGCAAAGGCCGCGCCCGGGCGGCCGAGCAGGTTGGTGGGCGCGGCATCGGTTGCGGTGTTGAACGAGGGATCGGCCGGGTTGTAGCTGAGAAGTGCCGCCAGGAGACCGATGGCGCCGGCCAGCAGCAGCGAGCCGAGCACGAACCGCACGAGCAGGCGTGCAAGCGCCATGAGCGCAGCGCCAAGCTGGGCAAGGCCGGCCTCGAAACGGCGCTGGAGGGCCGTGCCCGCGCCGCGCCAGGGCGCAGTTTCGCCAAGGGTTTGCGCCTGTCCCCTCATGGGCGGTTGCAATGCCAGCAAGGCGAGTCGATGGTCAAGGCGATGTTCGCCCTGCCGGCCCGGCCACGGGGGGCCGGGGGCGGGGCGTGGCGGCCCGGCCACAGGGGGCCGTGCAACCGGAGGCCGTGCAACCGGAGGCCGGCAACAAGAGGCCCGGAGCCGCGAGGCTCCGGGCCGAAGGGGAGGACCATGGAAGTCCTTGAAGCGAGCACAGGAGCCCGAAGGCACCCGGCACACCCTCATGCAGATTGCGTGCCAAGTCGACAGCAGCGGCCGGCCGCGCCGCTCGCCGCCGGCTTGTGCACAAAATTGGGGCAGGCCAGCGCGCGCGGCTGCGCGATGCTGCGAAATCGGGCAGGACGCGATGGATGGTCGCGCGGGGTGGAGCCCGCGCGCGGGCGCGGCTAGGGGGTGCCGATGCACGATGTGGTGATCATCGGCGGCGGGCTGGTGGGGC
This sequence comes from uncultured Sphingomonadaceae bacterium, assembly GCA_937995515.1. GTDB lineage: Bacteria > Pseudomonadota > Alphaproteobacteria > Sphingomonadales > Sphingomonadaceae > Thermaurantiacus. Next base: position 75,042 of record CALKJZ010000003.1, read on the forward strand.
AGACGCTTGCGCTTGCGCTTGCGGCGCACGAGGTCAGCGCCGCGATTGTCGAGCGGGCCGACCCGGACAGCCATCTGGCCGCGGGTTTCGACGGGCGCGCCTCCGCGATTGCGAGTTCCTCGGCGCGGATGCTGGGTGTTCTCGGCCTTGGCGACTGTCTTGCCCGCGAGGGCTGTGCCATCCGCGCCATCCGCGTGACCGAGGGGTTGCGGCCAGGCGGCGTGCATTTCGAGCCGGCCGAGGCGGGCGACGACAGCCCGCTCGGCATCATGGTGGAAAACCGGCTGATCCGCCGCGCGCTCCTCGAGCGGGTGCGCGCCGAGCCGCTGGTTGCGCTGCATGCGCCGGCGGCCGTGACCGCGGTGGAGCGCGGACGCGCGGGGGTCGTGGTGCGGCTCGATTCGGGCGTGGAGCTTGCCGCTGCGCTGCTGGTCGCGGCCGACGGGCGGCGCAGTGCCACGCGCGAGGCGGCCGGCATCCGCGTGGCGCGCTGGCATTATCCGGCGAGCGGCATTGTGACCATGATGGCCCATGCGAAGCCGCACGGGCATGTGGCCTCGGAAATCTTCTACCCGACGGGACCGTTTGCGATCCTGCCAATGACCGATCTCGCCGATGGCCGCCACCGTTCCGCGCTGGTGTGGACGGTGCCGGCCCGCGATGCAGCGGGCGTGGTGAAGCTTGGCCCCCGCGCGCTTGCCGCCGAGGCGCAAAGGCGCATGGGCGACATGCTGGGCGAGATCGAGCTGGTGGCGCCGGCCGAGGCCTGGCCGCTGGGGTTCCACCATGCCGAGCGCTATGTCGCCGAGCGGCTGGTGCTGGTTGGCGATGCCGCGCATGGCATCCACCCGATTGCCGGCCAGGGGCTGAACCTCGGCTGGCGCGACGTGGCAGCGCTGGCCGAGGTGCTGGCCGAGGCCGCGCGGCTGGGGCTCGACCTTGGCGACCCTTCGGTCGGCGCACGCTACGAGCGCTGGCGCCGGCTCGACAACAGCCTCGTTGCCATGGCGACCGACTGGCTGGCGCGGCTGTTTGCGGTGCCCGGGCGCCCGGCAGCGGCGATCCGCCATCTGGGCCTGCGCGCGGTGCAGCAGCTGCCGCCGCTCAAGCGACTGTTCATGGCCGAGGCGCGCGGCGAGGTGGGCGACCTGCCCGCGCTGCTGCGCGGCGAGCTGGCCTGAGCGGGGGCGGGCCTCAGCCCGGCTGCGGTGGCCAGGGCAGCGCTTCCTCGACCAGCATCACCGGCACGCCGTCGCGCACGGGAAAGGCAAGGCCCGCCCGTTCCGACACGAGGAGCTGGCGCGCCCTGTCCCACCGCAGCGGGCCGCGTGTGAGCGGGCACACGAGAAGGCCGAGCAGCATCGGGTCGAGCTCGGGCGCCGCGTCGGCAGGCGGGTCGTGCGGCGCGTCGGCCTTGGTCACTGGAGGGTGGAATCCGTCTCGCCCGCAGGGCTTGTTGCGTCGGCAGCAAAGCGCATGAGGGCTGTCAGCGTCCGGGCGCGCTGCGCCAGATCGGGCGCCTCGAGCAGGGCCTGGCGCTCGGCCGGCTCGAAGGGGCAGACGGCCGAGAGCGTGTTGATGAGGCTCTCGTCGTCGGCTGCGGTCACCGCTTCCCAGTCGGCGGCGAGATTCTGCGCGTCGAGATAGCGGCGCAGCACCTCCTCAAGCCCGCCCCGCATCGCCGTCGGCAGTGGCGGCGGCTCGCGCCAGTCTGCCTCGAAGGGCCGGCAATCCACCCGGAACTGCCGGTAGGGGGTGGGCACCGGGAGCTCCTCGAGCGCGCGGAAGCGGGTGATGCCGGACAGCGCGATGAGAAAGCGCCCGTCCCCCGTCTCGGAGAACTGGGTGATGCGGCCGAGCCCGCCGGTTGCGTAGAGCGCCGGCGGGTCGGCCATGATGTCGGTGCGCGGCTGCACGATGCCGATCAGCCGGTCGCTGGCCATGGCATCCTTCACCATCGCCAGATAGCGCGGCTCGAAGATGTTGAGCGGCAGCACCGCACGCGGGAGCAGGATGGCGCCGCCCAGCGGGAACACCCGGATGGTGTCTGGCACCTCTTCGGGTGTGGTGGGCGGCGCGTTCACGCAGCGGGGCTCAGGAATAGAGGAGCCGGGCCAGCCGGCGGCGGGTGGTCACCGTCCACGGATCGCTGACGCCTGCCGCCTCGAACAGCTTGAGCAGCCGTTCCCTTGCGGCGCCCCCGTTCCAGCCCGGATCGGCGGCGATGATGGCAAGGAGATGCTCGGCCGCGCCGTCGCGGTCGCCGGCCACGAACAGCTTGCCGGCGAGATCGTGGCGGGCCTCGAAATCCTTCGGGTCGGAGGCGATGCGCGCTTCGAGCGCGGCGCGGTCTCCACCGCCGCCCAGAGTCCTTGCAAGCTCCAGCTGGGCGCGGGCCTTGACCACCTCCGGCTCGGTCGCGTTGGCCGGAACGGCGGCCAGCGCCTCTTCGGCGCCCCGGGTCTCGCCCAGCGCGAGGAGCGCGCGGGCATAGCCGCCGATGATGTCGTGCCGGTCCGGGTGGGCGGAGGCGAGCGCGCCGAGCGCGTCGGCAGCCAGACGGGCATCGCCGGCGTCCAGCGCCGCGAAGGCGGCGGCCACCAGCGCCTCGCCGTCGGCTGCGCCATCGGCCGGGGGAAGGAGGGCCAGCTGCCGGTCGATGAAGGCGCGCAGGTCGCTCGCCGAGCGCGCGCCCACGAAGCCGTCGACCGGCTGGCCATTGACCACGGCATAGACGGTGGGGACTGACTGGATCTGGAACTGGCCGGCAATCAGCGGGTTCTGGTCGATGTCGATCACCACCTCGCGGACGCGCGGATCCTTTGTCTCGGCCACCGCCTTTTCCATGAGCGGCGCGAGCTGGCGGCACGGGCCGCACCAGGTGGCGGTAAACCGGACCAGCACGACGGCATCGCGCGAGGGCTCGATGATGTCGCGGCGCAGGCGCTCGACCTGCTCACGTTCCTGGGGGCTGAGCGAGAGGCTTGCCAAGGCGCGGCTCCATTCGACTGTGTGTGCGTGTGTGGGCGCGATGCGTGTCGGCTTGCGCGCGATATGGGCGTTCGGCGGCCACATGGAAAGGGGGAAAGGGGGTGCCGGCACGCGGGGGGCGGAAGCGCTCGGCCGCGCGGGGGCCCGGCTCCGGAACGGCTGGCGGGGCTTGCGGCCGGGCAAGGCTTGGGCTAGGGCCGCGCACTCTGGACAAGCGGGCGTAGCTCAGGGGTAGAGCACAACCTTGCCAAGGTTGGGGTCGAGGGTTCGAATCCCTTCGCCCGCTCCAGAGGCCGCGCGCCCCGCCCGCCCGGCAGGCGGAGACCCGGACATGCGCGGCCCGTGCGCGGCGGTCGGCCCACGCGCCCTGCCCGGTGGGCAAGGCGCGGCTCAGCGGCCGAGAATGCCCCGGAGATAGGCGCCGGTGTGGCTTTGCGCTGTCGCGGCCACCTGTTCCGGTGTCCCCTCGGCGATGATTCGCCCCCCGCCCGCACCGCCCTCGGGGCCGAGATCGATCACCCAGTCGGCGGTCTTGATGACATCGAGATTGTGCTCGATGACAATCACGGTGTTGCCCTGGTCCGCCAGCGCGTGGAGGACGTCGAGGAGCTTCCTCACATCCTCGAAGTGGAGGCCGGTTGTCGGCTCGTCGAGGATGTAGAGGGTGCGGCCCGTTGCCCGCCGCGCAAGCTCCTTGGCGAGCTTCACCCGCTGCGCCTCACCGCCCGAGAGCGTGGTGGCCTGCTGGCCGACGCGGATGTAGCCGAGCCCCACCTCCTTCAGCATGGCGAGCCGGTCGCGGATGGCCGGCACCGCCTCGAACAGCCGGTGGGCATCGTCGACGGTCATGTCGAGCACGTCGGCAATCGAATGGCCCCGGAAGGTCACCTCGAGCGTCTCGCGGTTGTAGCGCCTGCCCTGGCAGACATCGCAGCGCACGTAGACATCGGGCAGGAAGTGCATCTCGATCTTCACCACGCCATCGCCCTGGCAGGCCTCGCAGCGGCCGCCCTTCACGTTGAAGCTGAACCGGCCGGGCCTGTAGCCGCGCGCCCTCGCCTCGGGCAGCTGCGCGAACCAGTCGCGGATGTGGGTGAAGGCGCCGGTGTAGGTAGCCGGGTTGGATCGCGGAGTGCGGCCGATGGGCGACTGGTCGATGTCGATCACCTTGTCGAGGAACTCGAGGCCCTCGAGCCGGTCGTGCGGGCCGCACGGCATGCGCGCGCCGTTGAGCGCGCGCGCGGCCGCGGGCCACAGCGTGTCGACGACGAGGCTCGACTTGCCCGAGCCGGAGACGCCGGTCACGCAGGTGAAGGTGCCGAGCGGAAAGCGCACCGAGACATTGGCGAGATTGTTGGCGCGCGCGCCCTCAAGCCTGAGCGCCATGCCGTTGCCAGCCCGCCGGCGCGCGGGGACGGCGATGGTGCGGCGGCCGGCGAGATAGTCGCCGGTCAGGCTTTCGGGCGCGGCGAGGATGTCGTCGAGCGTGCCCTCGGCGACGACGCGCCCGCCGCGCTGGCCGGCGCCCGGCCCCATGTCGACGATATGGTCGGCGGTGCGGATGGCGTCCTCGTCGTGCTCGACCACCAGCACCGTGTTGCCGAGGTCGCGCAGGCGGCGGAGCGTGGCGAGCAGGCGGTCGTTGTCGCGTTGGTGCAGGCCGATCGAGGGCTCGTCGAGCACGTAGAGGACGCCGGAGAGGCCAGAGCCGATCTGCGAGGCGAGGCGGATGCGCTGGCTCTCGCCGCCCGAGAGCGTGCCCGAGGTGCGGTCGAGCGACAGATAGCCGAGGCCGACATTGACGAGAAAGCCGAGCCGCTCGTTGATTTCCTTCAGGATCCGCCCGGCGATCTCGGCCTGCCGCGGAGTGAGGCGGCCGGGCAGGGCTGCGAACCATTCCGCCGCCTCCTGCACCGAGCGGGCGGTGGCCTCGCTGATGTTCTGCCCGGCGACCTTCACCGAGAGCGCCTCGGGCCTGAGCCGCGCGCCGCCGCAGGCCTCGCACGGGGCGGCCGACTGGTAGCGGCCGAGCTCCTCGCGCATCCACGCGGACTCGGTCTCGCGGAACCGGCGCTCGAGGTTGGCGATCACGCCGTCGAAGGGCTTTTCCACCTCATAGCGCCTGCGGCCGTCCTCGAAGACAAGGGGGATCTTCTGGCCCGAGGTGCCGTGGAGGATCGCCTCGCGGGTGGGCTCGGGAAGCGATTTCCACGGCGCATCGAGGCTGCCGCCGAAGGCGCGGACGACCGAGCCCAGCACCTGCATATAGTAGGGGCTGGGCGGCGAGGATTTCGCCCAGGGGACGACGGCGCCCTCCCTGAGGCTCAGCGTCTCGTTGGGGACGATGAGCAGCGGATCGAAGAACAGCCTCTCGCCCAGCCCGTTGCACGCCGGGCAGGCGCCCTGGGGCGCGTTGAACGAGAAGAGCCGCGGCTCGATCTCGGGCAGGGTGAAGCCCGAGACGGGGCAGGCAAACCTTTCGGAAAAGAGGATCGGCGCGCCGCCATCGGCCGGCAGCGCGATGGCAAGCCCGTCGGCAAGGCCGAGGGCCGTCTCGAGGCTTTCGGCGAGGCGCTGTTCGAGGCCCGGGCGCAGCACAAGCCGGTCCACCACCACCTCGAGGTCGTGCTTGAGCTTGCGGTCGAGCGCCGGCGCCTCGTCGATCTCGAACAGGGTGCCGTCCACCCGCACGCGCTGGAAGCCGGCCTTCTTCCACTCGAGAAGCTCCTTGCGATACTCCCCCTTGCGGCCGCGCACGACCGGGGCGAGCAGCAGCAGCCGCGTGCCCTCGGGCAGGGCCATGATCCGGTCGACCATCTGCGAGACCGTCTGCGCCTCGATCGGAAGGCCGGTCGTGGGCGAGTGCGGCACGCCGATCCGCGCCCAGAGCAGGCGCATGTAGTCGTAGATCTCGGTGACGGTGCCGACCGTTGAGCGCGGGTTGCGGCTGGTGGTCTTCTGCTCGATCGAGATGGCGGGCGAAAGACCCTCGATATGGTCCACATCCGGCTTGGACATGAGCTCGAGGAACTGGCGCGCATAGGCCGAAAGCGACTCGACATAGCGGCGCTGGCCCTCGGCATAGATGGTATCGAAGGCGAGCGAGGATTTGCCGGAGCCGGAAAGGCCGGTGATAACGATCAGCCGGTCGCGCGGCAGATCGAGCGAGATGTTCTGGAGGTTGTGCTCGCGCGCGCCCCGGATCCGGATGTGGGTGAGACCGGTGAGGGCCGGGGGCGTGGCGCCGAGGTTCATGAACGCTGTGCTGCCTTCGTTCCTTGCCGGAAAGACGTGCCCTTCTGGCGCCTCGGGGTTGCAAAGCCAAGGGGGCCAGATGGCGCGGAAGGCGGCCGCGCCTTCGCGGCAGGCAAAGCTCTCCTTGGCGCCCCGCAAGGCAAATGGGATTTGCGCCTGCCTGCCCGGCGCGCAAGAGGGCGTCCGGGCCCCGGGGGGTGCCCCGCGTGGACAAGGGTTCGAGGATGCAGGCAAGGTTGCGCGAGACGGAGGCGGTGACGGCGGCGGCGAGGGCGGTCGGGGTGCCGGCGGCCTGCCATGCCCATCTCGACGGCCTTGAGGCCGAGAGCATCCACATCCTGCGCGAGGTGGTGGCCGAGTGCCGGCGCCCGGTGATGCTCTACTCGGTGGGCAAGGATTCGGCGGTGATGCTGCATCTGGCGCGCAAGGCCTTCTTCCCCGCGCCGCCGCCCTTCCCGCTGCTGCACGTGGACACGACCTGGAAGTTCCGCGACATGTACGCGATGCGCGATGCGGCCGCGCGCGAGGCGGGTGTCGAGCTGATCGTGCACCGCAACCCGGACGCGCTCGCGCGCGGCATCAACCCGTTCGACCACGGCCCGCTGCACACCGCCATGTGGAAGACGGAAGGCCTGAAGCAGGCGCTCGACCGGCACGGCTTCGACGCCGCCTTTGGCGGCGCGCGGCGCGACGAGGAAGCCTCGCGTGCCAAGGAGCGCGTGGTGAGCGTGCGCGCACCGGGCCACCGCTGGGATCCGAAGCGTCAGCGCCCGGAGCTCTGGAGCCTCTACAACTGCCAGACCGCGCCGGGCGAGACGCTGAGGGTCTTCCCGCTGTCGAACTGGACCGAGCTCGACGTGTGGCACTATGTGGCGCGCGAGGGGCTGGAGGTGGTGCCGCTCTATTTCGCCGCCCCGCGCCCGACGGTCGAGCGCGACGGGCTGATCCTGATGGTGGATGACCCGGCGCGCATGCCACTCAGGCCCGGCGAGCGGGTGGTGGAACGGACGATCCGCTTCCGCTCGCTCGGCTGCTGGCCGCTCTCGGGCGCGGTTCCGAGCGAGGCGGCAACGCTTGCGGACGTGATTGCCGAGATGGAGCGCGGCACCACCTCCGAGCGGCACGGCCGCGCGATCGACCGCGAAGAGCCGGCCGCCATGGAGCGCAAGAAGACGGAGGGCTATTTCTGATGCGCCCGCAGGATCCCGCGGCCCGTGCCGGGCCCCTGCGCCGCGGCGCGCCGCCTGCCGCTGCCGCGCCCGCAGAGCCGGCTCTAGCAGCCGCTGCGCCCGGCCTGCTGCGGATCATCACCTGCGGCTCGGTGGACGATGGCAAATCGACCCTCATCGGCCGGCTGATCCACGATTGCGGAGCGCTGGCTGCCGACCAGCTGGCGACCCTTGCCGAAGACAGCCGCCGCCACGGCACCCGCGGCGGCGAGCTCGACTTCGCGCTGCTGTTCGACGGGCTTTCCGCCGAGCGCGAACAGGGGATCACCATCGATGTCGCCTATCGCGGCTTTGCAAGCCGGAAGCGGCGCTTCCTCCTCGCCGATGCGCCCGGCCACGAGCAATATACCCGCAACATGGTGACAGGCGCCTCGACGGCCGACGTCGCCATCATCCTCATCGATGCGGCAAGGGGCGTGCGCACCCAGACCCGCCGGCACGGCTTCCTTGTGCGGCTGCTCGGCGTGCGCCACGCCATCCTCGCCGTGAACAAGATGGATCTCGCCGGCTTCGACCCCCGGCGCTTCGAGGCGATCGCCGGGGAGTTTGCCGCATTCGCGCGCGAGATTGGCCTTGCCGCGCCGGTTGCGATCCCGCTCGTTGCCCCGGCGGGCGACAATGTGGTGTCCCGCTCGGAGCGGATGGGCTGGTATGAGGGGCCGACGCTCCTCGAGGAGCTCGAGCGGGTGCCGGTCGAGGCGGAGGCAGCGCTCGGGCGCCCGCTGCGCTTGCCGGTGCAGTGGGTGAGCCGCCCGCGGCCCGATTTCCGCGGCTATGCCGGGCTTCTGGCCTCGGGCCGGGTCAGGCCGGGCGACCGGGTGCGGATCCTGCCCTCGGGCGTCGGGGCGACGGTTGCCCGGGTGGTGGCGATGGAGGGCGACCGCTCCGCAGCGTACGCCGGCCAGTCGGTGATGGTGACGCTTGCCGAGGAGGTGGACTGTTCGCGCGGCGACGTGATCGCGGCCGCCGACGACCCGCCCGAGGTGGCCGACCGCTTCGAGGCCAGCCTTGTCTGGATGGGCGACCAGCCGCTGCTGCCGGGCCGCCAGATGACCATGAAGCTCGCCACCCAGACGGTCGCGGCAACGGTGCAGCCGCCCAAGTACCGGCTGAATATCGACACGCTGGAACGGCTGGCCGCGCGCACGCTCGGCCTCAACGACATCGGGGTGGTGGAGCTTGCAACCGACCGGCCGATCGTGTTCGCGCCCTATGCGGAGGATCGCACGCTCGGCGGCTTCATCCTGATCGACCGCGAGACGCGGGCGACCGTGGCCGCGGGGATGCTGCACTTCGCGCTGCGCCGCGCGCACAACATCCACTGGCAGGCGCTCGACGTGACGCGCGAGGCGCGCGCGGCGCTCAAGGGCCAGGCGCCGCGGGTTCTGTGGTTTACCGGGCTTTCGGGTGCCGGCAAGTCGACGATCGCCAACCTCGTCGACCGCAAGCTCCATGCGCTTGGCCGGCACAGCTTCCTCCTCGATGGCGACAATGTGCGCCACGGGCTGTGCCGCGACCTCGGCTTCACCGATGCGGACCGGATCGAGAACATCCGCCGGGTGGGCGAGGTGGCGCGGCTGATGGCGGATTCCGGGCTCATCGTGATCGCGGCCTTCATCTCGCCCTTCCGCGCCGAGCGGGAGATGGTGCGCAGCATGCTGCCGCCCGGCGAGTTCCTCGAAATCTTCATCGACACGCCGCTCGAGGAGGCCGAGCGGCGCGACGTGAAGGGCCTCTATGCCAAGGCGCGGGCCGGCAGGCTTGCCAATTTCACCGGGGTGGACAGCCCCTACGAGCCGCCGGCTGCCCCGGACATCCGCATCGACACGACGACCACCAGCGCCGAGGAGGCAGCCGAGCGGATCGTGCGCGCGATCCTCGGCTGAGGCTCCTCGGGCGCGGTGCTCAGACCAGCAGCCGGGCGGCGAGGAAGGCGAAGAAGCCGCCCACCGCCCACAGGAGCGCGGAGACGCCAAGCAGCGTGCCCGCAAAGCGCCTCACCCGCGCGCAGGCCCGCGCCTTGGCCGCGCCCGCCGGGCAGGGGCGGCGCGCGGCCCGCGCGTGCAGCAGCAGGGCGGCCACCAGCAGCAACCCCGAGCCGGCAAACAGCGGCCCCTTGTGGGCCGAAAGCGCCACCAGCCACGGCGCGCTGACGACAAGGCCCGCAAGCGTCGCGCCGAGCCCGAGCGTGACGAGAAGCGCCGGCAGCGCACAGCACAGGAGGGTGGAGGCGCTTGCGAACAGGCTGAGCATGGGGGCGACCGTTTCCTGCCAGCCGAAGGCCCGGCCGCTCATGGCCGCGGCCTGCGCTCGATGGCGGCAACCGCATAGCCCGAATCGCGGATGAGCCTTGCAAGCTCCTTGTCGCCAAGGGTTGCGCCCGGCCGGAGGCCGAGGTGCACCTCGCCTCTGTCGAGATCGACATGGACGGACGCGACATCCCGGCGGCGCTTCAGCACCGCCTCGATCGACCGGGCGCAGAAATCGCAGACGAGGCCGTTGACCCGGACTGTCACGGCCTCGGCGGTGGGGTTGGGTGTTGCGGCAGCTGCAGGGGCAGCGGGGTTGGGTGTTGCGGCAGCGACAGCGACAGCAAGGAAGACCGCCGCTGCGATCAAGGGGGCGGTGTGTGCCATGACGGTCCTTTCAGAAGCGGATTTGCGTGTTGAGGATGAGGCCGCCCCGATCGGTCAGACCGGCCTCGAGCAGCAGGGTGCGGTAGAACAGCCGGCCCACCACCGCCGGCTGCCAGCGGTCGGCCCCCTCGGTGCGATGGGTCAGCTCGCCGAAGATCCAGAGGTGGATGGCGCCATAGTCGGCAAGGAAGGGGGCAAAACCGGCCCGGGCCATGGCCATGCCCTCGGTGCCGATGCGCTCGGCCGAGGTGAGCCGGGCGAGGCCCATCAGCATGACGCGCCGGGTTTCCCAGTCGGCCTGCGCCTGCACGAAGCCCGCCGGGCGGATGGTTTGCCCGGCGCCCGGCGCGGTGGCCCAGGCGCCGCCGGCCATGGCCGAAAGATAGAGGTTGGCCTGCGCGGCCGGCAGGTTTGCGCGCGCGGCAAGCCAGGTGGCCTGGAGCCCGGCCGACGACCAGCCGGCCTCACGCATGTGCATGAGCCGCCCGCCGAGCGACCAGTGCCGGCTGGGCGTGACATGCAGGAGACCGGAGACGGAGCCCGGCTCAAGCTCCTGGATCAGCGTGAGTCCCCCGGGCCAGGAGACGGGACGGGCGTGTGCGGCAGAGCCGGCAGCCGCGAGCATGGCCGCAAGTGCGGCAAGATGTCTGTGCATGGGATGGATCCTTGACTGACAGGGGGCCCACCGGGTGCGGCGGGCGGATTCCGGGTGTCAGCCGTGGAGTCTCGGCGGGTGATCGGGTCCGGCAGGCCGGCGCCCCGGGAGCCGTGCCGGCGGAGCGGCCACGGCCGACGGGGCCGGCATGGCCGAAGGCGGGGCGATGGCAGGCACGGCGGCAGGGGCCGCAGGCGCAAGGCAGTGGCCGTCGCAGCCGTCGGGGCAGCAGGGCGGCAGCAGGGAAGGGTGGGGCGCGGGTTCGGCGGCTGTGCCGTGGCATGCGATCGCATCGGACGGCAGCGCTGCCGCGGGCGCGGTGGCCGGCCCGTGCGCTCCGGCTGCGGTGGCCGGCCCGTGCAGCGCGCCAGCCAGAAGACCGGCCAGACAAAGGACGACGATCAGGACCCGACGCACCACTATCCTTCTAGCGAAGCCCGGTCGGCGCGGCAAACGCTGTGGCGCCTGGGCTCAGCAGCTGCGGCTGCCGCGGGCGAGCAGCGCGCCGCCGGCTGCGCCGACCCCTGCGGCGAGCGCCGCCTCGCCCACATTGCCGCCGAGCACCGCGCCCGTCGTTGCCCCGCCGATCGCGCCGACAACCGCCGCCTTGCGCTTGGCCGCCCGACATTCCTCGTAGGTGGCGTAGGTCTTGCCATCCCAGGTCCAGCCGCCGGACTGGCTGGTGGCACAGGCCGCAAGCAGCACACCGGCCGCGGCAAGCGCCATCCTCATCGTCGTCTTCGTCATTCCCTTCTCCCTCTCGGTCAGGCTTCGTGCGTGGGCGACTCCGGCACCCTAGGGCCGGCAAGCTGAACTGCGCCTATCCCGCGCGGCACGGCTGGCCGCGCCCTTGGCGCGGACCGGCGCAGCGGCTAGGGGCGCGTGCGTGGCCGAGGCAGCGTTCATCGACCGGGGCGATGGGGTGCGCCTTGCCTTTGCGCACACGCCGGGCGCTGGCCCACTTGCCGTGTTCCTGCCCGGCTACATGTCGGACATGGGCGGCACCAAGGCGCTTCACCTCGAGCGCTGGGCGCAAGCGGCGGGCCGCGCCTTCCTGCGGCTCGACTATTCCGGCTGCGGGGCGAGCGGCGGCGATTTCGCGGCAGGCTCGGTGCGCGGCTGGGCGGCCGATGCGCTGGCCGTGATCGAGGCCGTGGCGCCGGGCCGGCCGCTCCTGCTCGTCGGCTCGTCGATGGGCGGGTGGATCATGCTGCACCTCGCCCTGGCGCTCGGGCCGCGGGTGCAGGCGCTCGTTGGCGTGGCGGCGGCGCCGGATTTCACCCGCTGGGGGCTTGCGCTGTCGGCCGAGGACCGGTCGGCGCTTGCGCGCGACGGCCATGTGATGCGGCCCAGCGCCTACGGGCCGGAGCCCACCCGCTACCATGCCGCGCTTCTCTCCGATGCCGAAGGCGCGTGCCTCCTGGATGGCGCAATCGGGATTGCAGCGCCGGTGCGGCTGCTGCACGGGCTCGAGGACGAGGCGGTGCCGTGGGAGGTGTCGCTGCGGCTTGCCGGGGCGCTTGCCTCGGAGGATGTGCGCCTTACGCTGGTGAAGGGGGGCGACCACCGGCTGTCGTCGCCCGCGCAGCTGGCGATGCTGACACGGACCATCGAGGAGCTTCTGACATGACCCGTCTTCTGCTTCCGGCCCTGGTGCTCGCCCCGATCCTCGGCCAAGCTGCCTTCGCGCAAGGGGGCGCCCCCGCCGCGGACCGCGCCCGCTACCAGGCCTGCGTGGCGCTGGCGAAGAGCGACCCGGCGCGGGCCGAGGCCGAGGCAGCGGCCTTTGCGCGCGCGGGCGGCGGGGTGCCGGCGCGCCACTGCCAGGCGCTGGCACAGCTCGCGGCGGGCAGGCCGGCCGAGGCGGCCGCAACGCTCGCCGAGGCCGCGCGCGCGGCCGAGGCGGCCAGGAGCCCCTTTGCCGCCGACCTCTGGGCGCAGGCTGGCAATGCCGCCTTCCTCGCCGGCAGCAATGCCGAGGCGATGGGGTTTCTTGACAGCGCGATCGCGGGCGCAGGCCGCTTCTCGCCGCGCCGCACCGCGGCCTTCCACATCGACCGGGCGCGGGTGGCGGCCGACATGGGCGAGCTCGCCCGCGCGCGCGCCGACCTCGACGAGGCGATCCGCCTTGCGCCGGACGATCCGGCGGCCTGGATGCTCTCGGCCGCGCTTGCGCGTCGCGAGGGCAATCTCGGCCGGGCGGTGGCCGACATGGAGCGGGCGACCGCGCGCGCCGGGGATGATCCGGACGTGCTGTTCGAGGCGGGCAATGTGGCAGCCGCCGGCGGCGACATGGAGAATGCGCGCAAGCTCTGGGCGATGGCCGAGCGTGCCGGGCCGGGAAGCGAGGCGGCGCGGCTGGCGGCCGAGGCGCTGAAGGCGGCAGGGCCCGCGCCGCGATAGGACCCGGAGCCGGGAGCGGCCCGGGCTCTGGGCGGCCCGGCCCCTCAGGCCGGGTGCAGGCTGCGGAAATGGTCGGCGATCTCGCGCCGGGTGGCGATCCAGGCCGCGCCGCTTCCCGTCACGTGCTGCAGGAACTCGCGCAGCGCCCAGATCCGCCCCGGCCGGCCGATGATGCGCAGGTGCAGTCCGAGCGACATCATCTTGGGGCAGCCTGCCTCGCCCTCGCGCACCAGCTGGTCGAAGCTGCGAACGGCGTAGTGCAGCCAAGCATCGGGCGTATAGGCCGGGTCCGTCCACATCTTCATGTCGTTGGTGTCGAGCTGGTAGGGGAGGATGACGATCGGGCGGCCGGGGACCGTCTCCCGGTCCCAGAAGGGGATGTCGCCGGAATAGTCGTCCATGTGGTACTGATAGCCCTCCTCGATGAGGAGGCGGCGGGTGTTGTCGGTGAGCAGGTAGCGCGACAGCCAGCCGACCGGCCGGGTGCCGGTTGTGGCCTCGATCGAATCCGCAGCCCGGCGGATGAAGGCGCGCTCGGTCGCCTCGTCCATGCGGAACTGGTGCACCCAGCGCCAGCCATGCGCGACCGGCTCGTGGCCAAGCGCGCGGATCGCGGCTGCGATCTCGGGGTGGGTCTCGAGGCTCATGGCCGCAACCGTCCAGCTGGCCCTGACGCGATAGGTCTCGAGCAGGTCGACGACCCGCGGCGCACCCGCCTTGATGCCATAGAGATAGTTGCTCTCGTTGGAATGGTTGCGGATGGGCGCCTTCACGAACACGCCCAGCTCGTCGACCGGTTCCATGCCCCTGTCGCCGCGGGCGACCGTCATCTCCGATCCTTCCTCGACATTGACGACGATCGAGAGGGCGACTGCCGCGCCGCCGGGCCAGTGCATCCGTTCCTGCTGCATGGCCGGCTGCATGGCGCGGGCCGGCACGCGGTTCAAGCGCCCAAATGCGCCCTTGCCAGCCGTTTCGGGGCGATCGCCCGATGACGCTCCTCGAGCCACGAGCGAGGAAGGGCGGTGTCGAAATCGCTGTCCTCGAAGAGGCGGGTTGTCACCTCGCCCGATCTGCCGGGATTGGACCCCCAAGGGCGTGCACGGTTCGAACAGCAGCGCGACGTCGCGCGACCGGGGCAGCTTCAGTGTCACATCGAGGCCGTCTTTCCGGCGCGAGGGGAACACGGAAGACCTTCGGGTTGGCGCCGGTGCCGACCTTCTCCACGCGCGCGCCCCGGGGGAGACGCTCCGGGGTTTCCGGGAAGGCGAGCGCCCGCGCCCCCGGTTCCCTGCGAGAGATTCGGGATCCGCTATTCCGCTGCCACCATGGCCGGGATGTCGTCGGCCAGCGGGTGCGCGAGGCGCGAGACCATTTCCTTCGGGCAGACCTGCCAGAAGCGGGTGCGCGCCTGTTCCCAGCCGGTGAGCAGCTCCTCGGCCCAGCGGCTGGCGGTGAGCGCATGGTGGCGGGCGACGAGCTCCTTCAGCACCGCTTCCCAGTGGGCCGAGGCAAGCCGCTGGAACACCACGGATTCGGGGTTCACGCGCCGCTCGAAGCTTTGGTCGCCATCGTACACGAAGGCCATGCCGCCGGTCATCCCTGCGGCGAAGTTTGCGCCCACCGGCCCGAGGATGACCGCGATGCCTCCGGTCATATATTCGCAGCCGTTGGCGCCGCAGCCTTCGACCACCACGATCGCGCCGGAGTTGCGCACGGCGAAGCGCTCGCCCGCCTGCCCGGCTGCGAACAGCTCGCCTGCGGTTGCGCCATAGAGGACGGTGTTGCCGATAATGGTGTTGCGGTGGCTTGCGAGCGGCGAGGAGACCATGGGCCGCACGATGATCCGCCCGCCCGAGAGGCCCTTGCCGACATAGTCGTTGGCATCGCCGAACACCTCGAGCGTGACGCCCTGCACGGCAAACGCGCCGAGCGACTGGCCGGCCGATCCGCGCAGGCGGATGTGGAGGTGATCGGGCGCGAGGCCCTTCATGCCGAAGCGGCGGGTGATGAGCGAGGAGAGGCGCGTGCCGACCGCGCGGTGGGTGTTCCTGACCGTGTAGGCGAGCTGCATTTTCTCGCCCCGCTCGAACAGCGGCCGGGCGTCGCGCACGATCTCGGCATCGAGGCTGTCGGGCACCGGGTTGCGGTGGATCGACGGGTCGGACCGGCGCATGCGGTCGGGCGCGTCGACCTTGGCAAGGATGGGGTTGAGGTCGAGATCGTCGAGATGCTCGGCGCCGCGGCTCACCTGGCGCAGGAGCTCGGTGCGGCCGACGATCTCGTCGAGCGAGCGGAAGCCGAGCCGGGCGAGCAGGTCGCGCACCTCCTCGGCGACGAAGCTCATGAGGTTGATGACCTTCTCGGGCGTGCCGCCGAACCGCGCGCGGAGCGCCTCGTCCTGCGTGCACACGCCGACCGGGCAGGTGTTGGAATGGCACTGGCGGACCATGATGCAGCCCATGGCGACGAGGCTCATGGTGCCGATGCCGAACTCCTCGGCGCCGAGGATGGCGGCGATCACCACGTCGCGCCCGGTCTTCAGCCCGCCATCCACCCGGAGCTTCACCCGGTGCCGGAGGCCATTGAGGGTGAGCACCTGGTTGACCTCGGAGAGGCCCATTTCCCAGGGGGTGCCGGCATATTTGATGCTCGTCTGCGGCGAGGCGCCGGTGCCGCCGACATGGCCGGAGACGAGGATGGTATCGGCGTGCGCCTTGGCAACCCCGGCTGCAACCGTGCCGATCCCGGCCGAGGAAACGAGCTTCACGCACACCCGCGCATCCGGGTTCACCTGCTTCAGGTCGTAGATGAGCTGGGCCAGGTCCTCGATCGAGTAGATGTCGTGGTGCGGGGGCGGCGAGATGAGGGTGACGCCCGGGGTGGCGTGGCGCAGGCGGGCGATCATGTCGGTCACCTTGAAGCCGGGCAGCTGGCCGCCCTCGCCGGGTTTGGCGCCCTGGGCAATCTTGATCTCGATCTCGGTTGCTGCGTTCAGATATTCGGTTGTCACCCCGAACCGGCCCGAGGCCACCTGCTTGATGGTGGAGTTGGCATTGTCGCCGTTTGCGTAGGGCACGAAGCGGGCCGGATCCTCCCCGCCCTCGCCCGAGACGGCCTTGGCGCCGATCCGGTTCATGGCGATTGCGAGGCACTCGTGCGCCTCCGGGCTCAGCGCGCCGAGCGACATGCCGGGCGTGACGAAGCGCTTGCGGATCTCGGTGATCGACTGCACCTCGTCGACCGGAACGGGCCGGGCCGAGGGGCTGAACTCGAGAAGATCGCGCAGATAGACCGGCGGCAGGGCGCGCACGCCGTCGGAGAACTTGCGGAAGGTGGAGTAGCTGTCGGTTGCAACGGCCTCCTGCAGCAGGTGGATGAGCCGACCGTCCCAGCCGTGCACCTCGCCGCCCGCGCGGAAGCGGTAGAGGCCGCCGACGGGAAGCGTGACGAGGGTTTCGTCCCACGCCGCCTCGTGCCGCAGGCGGGCATTCTCGTAGAGGCTCACATAGCCCTCGCCGGAGATCTTGGCCGGCATGCCGGGGAAGAAATCGGCCACCAGCGCGCGCGAGAGGCCGACCGCCTCGAAGTTGTAGCCGCCGCGATAGCTGGAGATGACGGCGATGCCCATCTTGGACATGATCTTGAGCAGGCCCTCGTTCACCGCCCGGCGGTAGCGCTCGAGGCAGGTGGCAAGGTCGAGGCTGCCGAAGAGGCCGCGCGCATGGCGGTCTGCAATCGCCTCCTCGGCGAGCCAGGCGTTGACGGTGGTGGCGCCGACGCCGACCAGCACGGCAAAGCCATGGGTGTCGAGGCAGTCGCACGCGCGGACGTTGATCGAGGCGAAGGTCCTGAGGCCGGAGCGCACGAGGTGCGTGTGGACGGCCGCGCAGGCGAGGATCATGGCAATCGCCGCGCGTTCGGGGCCCTGCTGCTCGTCGGTGAGGAAGAGATGCGTGCGCCCCGAGCGGACCGCCTGCTCGGCCTCGGCGCGGATGCGCGCGATCCCCTCCCGCAGGGCCCCGGGCCCGCCGCCGATGGGGAAGGTGCAGTCGATCTCGGTGGCATGGTCACCGAAATGGGCCCGGAGCCTTGCCCATTCGGCCGAGGTGACAACCGGGCTTTCGAGCACGAGCACGTCGGTCTGCGGGCGCGCGGTATCGAGGATGTTGCCCTGGTTGCCGAAGCGGGTCTTGAGGCTCATCACCCGCGCCTCGCGCAGGCTGTCGATCGGCGGGTTGGTGACCTGGCTGAAGTTCTGGCGGAAGAAGTGGGCCATCTGGCGCGGCTTTTCGGAGATGACCGCAAGCGGCGTGTCGTCGCCCATGGAGCCGACCGCCTCCTTTGCGCCTTCGACCATGGGCGCGAGGATGAGCTCCAGATCCTCCATGGTCACGCCCGCGGCCACCTGCAGGCGGCGCAGCAGCTCTGGCGGAAGCCGGCCGGGGGCGGGCGCCTGCGGATCTGGCAGGTCGGCGATCGTGCGATGGCCGCGCACCCAGCGGTCGAACGGCCGCGAGGCTGCCACCCGGTCCTTGACCTCGCGGTCGGCGAGCAGCCGGCCCTCGGCAAGGTCGACGGCGATCATCTCGCCGGGGCCGAGCCGGCCCTTCATCACCACCCGGTCTTCCGGGAGCCGCACCATGCCCGTCTCCGAGCCGACGACGAGCAGCCCGTCGTCGGTGAGCGTGGTGCGCATCGGGCGCAGCGCGTTGCGGTCCATGCCGGCGACGACGAAGCGCCCGTCGGTCATCGCAAGCGCGGCCGGGCCGTCCCACGGCTCCATCACGCTGGCATAGTGCGCATACATGGCGCGGTGGGCGGCCGGCATGTCGGGCGCGTTCTGCCACGCCTCGGGCACCAGCATGATCTTGGCTTCCGGCGCGCTGCGGCCCGCGCGCACCAGCCCCTCGAACACTGCATCGAGGGCCGCGGTATCGGATGCGCCGGCCGGGATGAGCGGCTTGATGTCTTCCGAGTGCTCGCCAAAGGCGGCCGCAGCCATGCGGATCTCGTGGCTCGCCATCCAGTTCCGGTTGCCGCGGATGGTGTTGATCTCGCCATTGTGGGCGAGGCAGCGGAACGGCTGGGCAAGCCACCACTGCGGGAAGGTGTTGGTGGAATAGCGCTGGTGGTAGATGGCAAACCGGCTCTCGAAGCGGGGGTCGGCAAGATCGGGATAGAACTGGCGCAGCGCCTCGGCGAGGAACAGCCCCTTGTAGACGATCGTCTCGCACGAGAGCGAGCAGATGTAGAAGCCCTGGATCTGGGCCTCGATCACGCGCCTCTCGATCCGCCGGCGCAGGATGTAGAGGTCCTTCTCGAAGGCGGCGCGGGTCGCGGCATCGGTGCCGGCGGGCCCGGCGATCATGATCTGCTCGATCTCGGGCCTGAGCGTTGCCGCCTTCTCGCCGATGACCGAGATGTCGATCGGCACCTGGCGCCACCCGTAGATGCTGTAGCCGAAGGCGATGATCTCGGACTCGACGATGGTGCGGCAGCTTTCCTGCGCGGCGAGATCGGTGCGCGGCAGGAACACCATGCCGACGCCGGTTGGGCCGGGCTTCAGCCGCTGCCCGGCCTTGTCGATCGCCTCGTGGAAGAACCGGACCGGCAGGTCGAGCATGATACCGGCGCCGTCGCCGGTGCGGCCGTCGGCATCGACCGCGCCGCGGTGCCAGACCGCCGAGAGCGCCTCGATGGCCGCATCGACGACCCGGCGCGAGGGCCGGCCCGAGGTTTCGGCCACCAGTCCCACGCCGCACGCCTCGCCCTCGAACTCCGGCCGGTAGAGGCCCTCGCGCGCGAGGCGCAGGCGCGCGGCATCGGTGGCGGCGGGAATGTCGGCGGGGCTCATGGTCATGCGGTCACCTCGACGGCTCGGGCGGGAACAGTTTCGCAAGCTCGGCCTCCACGCGCGGCTGCACGGCCTTCTGCGCGGATTCGAGGCGCTGGGCGAAGCGCTGCTGCAGCGCGCGGTTCACCTCCATCGTCACCTGCGGCTGCTGGCGCACCCACTTGGCGCCGGCCGGCGAGCGGAAGAAGGCAAGGATCTGGCGCAGCTCATCGGCGCTGTAGGTCTTGGCATAGGTCTCGATGGTGAGCTGGCGCGAGGCCGTCTGCATGTCGGCGAGGATAGGCCCGAGCGCATCGGCCTGCATCGCCCCCATGCGCGCGAGGCTGGCGTTGAAGGCGGGCTGGTTCTTGGCCGCCTCCATTCTGAAGCGCGGGTTGTTGCCGAAGGCGGCGCGGATGCCGGCACCCTGGCGCATCTCGGCGAGCTGCCGGTCGAGATTGGCCTTCGCCTGCGCCTGCGGGGTGAGCAGCTCCACGAGCTCGGTGGCGGCGCGGCTGGACTCCGGGGTGGCCTGGGCCAGCGCGGCCGAGGGGGAAAGAAGCGCGGCGGCGAGCGCGATCGGCAGGGTGCGGGCAGGATGTCGGAACATGGTCTGGTCTCGCTTGCTTGGACGGGTCCCCCCGGGCCTTAGCAGCTTTTCGGGGCCCGTCAGGCGGCAATCGCGCTGGCCGGGTGCCGCGCGTTCTGCAGAGAGGCGTGGATGTGCGGCACGGCATCGCGCGCCTCCCGGATTGCCCACACCACGAGGCTTGCGCCGCGCACGATGTCGCCGGCTGCGAACACGCCGGGCAGGCTTGTCTCGAAGCTCTGCCCGTCGACCCGCAGCGTGCCCCAGCGGGTCACGGCGAGCGCCGGCTCGCCGAACATTGCCGGCAATGGCTCGGCGTCGAAGCCGAGCGCCTTGATGACGAGATCGGCCTCGAGGGTGAAGCCGGCCCCCGCCTCCGGCTCGGGCATGCGCCGTCCGGACGCATCGGCAAGGCCGAGGCGCATCTGCCGGGCGCGGACCGCGCCCACGCGGCCCGACCCGCCCGGGACAAAGGCCTCGGGCGCGGCCAGCCAGCGGAACTTGACGCCCTCCTCCTCGGCATGGGCAACCTCGCGCGCGGACCCGGGCATGTTGGCCCGGTCGCGCCGATAGAGGCAGGTGACGGAGGCCGCGCCCTGGCGCACGGCGGTGCGCACGCAGTCCATCGCCGTGTCGCCACCCCCCACCACCACCACGCGCCGGCCGGCGGCGTTGAGCTCGCCGGAATCAAAGCGCGGCACCGTGTCGCCGAAGCCCTTGCGGTTGGAGGCGATGAGATAGTCGAGCGCGGGCACGACCCCGGGCAGGGCCGAGCCGGGCACGTCGATCTCGCGCGCGCGGTAGACGCCGGTTGCAATCAGCAGCGCGTCGTGGCGGGTGCGCAGCTCGGCGAACGTCACATCCCTGCCGACCTCGGTTTCGAGGTGGAAGCGGATGCCGCCCTCCTCGAGCCGCCGCACGCGCCGCTCCACGACCGGCTTTTCCAGCTTGAAGCCCGGGATGCCATAGGTGAGGAGGCCGCCCGCGCGGTCGTGCCGGTCGTAGACATGGACGGCATAGCCCCGCAGGCGCAGGAGCTCGGCAGCCGTCAGGCCCGCGGGCCCGGCGCCGATGATCCCGACCGACTGGCCGCTGCGGTCTGAGAGCGGGCGCAGGGGCCTCACCCAGCCATTCTCCCAGGCGGTTTCGGTCAGGAACTTTTCCACCGCGCCGATGGTGACCGCGCCGTGGCCCGACTGCTCGATCACGCAGTGGCCCTCGCACAACCGGTCCTGCGGACAGATGCGGCCGCAGATCTCCGGCATCGTCGAGGTGGAAGAGGCCAGCTCGTGCGCCTCCTCAAGCCGCCCTTCCGCCGCAAGCTTCAGCCAGTCGGGGATGTGGTTCTGCAGCGGGCAGTGGACCTGGCAGAAGGGCACGCCGCACTGCGAGCAGCGCGCGGACTGGTCCCGAGCCGCATCGAGCGCCCAGTGATCGGCAATCTCGCGGAAATCGTGGGTGCGCGCGCCGGCCGGCCGCTTGGCGGGGTAGGCCTGGGAGAGATGGGTGAAGCCAAGCATGGCGGCGCTGGACATGGGGTTCCCTCGGGCGTTTTCGTGCTTCTGCGGCCCGGGATCCGGGCGCGGGCGGCGCATAGCAGCGCCTGCAGGCAGGCGGGAGAGGAAAGGTCAGAAAACCTGACCTGATATTTGCACACCGGCAGGAATGTCGCAGCAGGGCCCGCCGGGCGGGCATATTTCGTCTCGAAACGGACCTATCTGCCGATCAGCCACACCAGGGCGATGCTGCCGAGCGCGATGCGATACCACGCGAAGGGCGCAAAGCCATGCCGGCCGACAAAGGCAACCAGCCCCTTGACCACCACGAGCGCGGCAAGGAACGCGGCACCAAAGCCGATCGCGATCAGCCCGAGCTGATCGAAGTCAAGGTTCGCCCGCTCGGCCCACAGCGCGTAGACGGTGGCGGCCAGCATGGTCGGCACGGCGAGGAAGAAGCTGAACTCGGCCGCGGTGCGGCGGTCGAGCCCCATCAGGAGGCCGCCCATGATGGTGGCGCCGGAGCGCGAGACGCCCGGGATCATGGCGATGCACTGGACAAGGCCGATGCCGAGCGCGGTGCGGGTGGGCATCGCCTCGACCGAGCGCACGCGCGGCGTCTTCAGCCGCCGGTCGAGCACGAGCAGCAGGACCCCGCCGGCGATCAGCATCACGGCGACCACCAGCGGTGTCTCGAGCAGCACCCGTATGGCAGAGTAGGCAAACACGCCGACCACCATCGCGGGCAGGAAGCCAAGCAGGATGTTGCGGGTGAACGCGATCGCCCCGGCCTGCCGGTCGACGAGGCCGCCCAGCACCTCGCGGAACAGCCTGCGGTAGACGACGAGGATTGCAAGGATCGCCCCGAACTGGATGGCGATCTTGAAGGCGACCGACCCTTCGCCCCTGAAGCCGAGAAGCTCGGAGGCAAGGATGAGATGGCCGGTGGAGGAGACCGGGATGAACTCCGTCAGCCCCTCGAGAATGCCAAGCAGCAGGGCCTGGAGGCGGTCGTCCATGCGGGGGTGCGCCGGGCCTTGCGGGCCGTTCAGGCGGCTGCGGGCGCGAAGCGGCCGCCGCGCCGGTAGCGTGCAAGCCAGGCCGGAGCGACCGCGGCCATCGGGGTCGGCGCAATCCCCAGCGATTCGAGCCCGGGGTGCGCGCCGGAGACAATGTTGTCGTGCCGGAGCATCCTGTACTGGTCGCGCGTGAGCGGCGCGCCGGGGAGGAAGCCGAACGCCGCCAGAAGGCGCGCGCCGGCATCGGGCATGTCGGCAAGCGGCTTGCGCCGGCCGGTCCAGTCCATCAGCGCCCCGAAGATCTCGCGCATGGAAAGGATCTGCGGGCCGCCGAACTCGAAGGTCTCGCCCGGCCGGTCGAGCGCTGCGAGCATGCCGGCTGCGACATCCTCGACGAACACCGGCTGGAAGCGGGTGCGCGGCGCCACCACCGGGATCACGGGCAGGGGCGCTGCGATGAGCGCGGCGAAGCGATTGGTAAACCCGTCGTTTGCGCCGAAGACCAGCGAGGGCCTGACGATCGCCGCGCCCGGCAGGCTCTGCCGCACCCGCGCCTCGCCTTCGCCCTTCGAGCGGCCATAGGCCGACTCCGAGGCCGGGTCGGCACCGATCGCCGACATGTGCACGAAGCGCTTGACGCCCTGCCGGCGAGCGACATCGGCGGCGAGCTGGGCACCGAAGACATGGATTGCCTCGAACGAGGCGCCGCCCGCAGGCGCCAGGATCCCAACGAGGTTGACCGCGGCACTTGCGCCCGCCAGCGCCTCGGCGAGAGCGGCCTCGGAGCGGATGTCGCCGCCGAGGATCTCGATCTGGCCAAGGTCGCCCAGCGGCCGCAGATGCTGGGCGGCAGTGGCATGGCGCACCAGCACGCGGATGCGCGCGCCGGTTCGCGCGAGCTGTTCGACGAACACGGTGCCGATGAAGCCGGAGCCGCCGATGACCGTGACGAGCGCATGCATGGCGCGGCCTTAGCCGGGCTTGCGCCGGCTTGCCAATGCGGCGTTGCGCCGTTGACTCGGCTGCGCGCACGGCATAACTCGCGCGCTCCCGCGCCGGGCCCAGGTGGCGGAATTGGTAGACGCGCAGGTTTCAGGTACCTGTGGCCGCAAGGCTGTGAAGGTTCGAGTCCTTTCCTGGGCACCACAAGTATCTCATAAAGTATTGATAAATCGCATTTTTCCTAATTTCCGACAGTTGCGCATCCACATTCCTTCCCACATCTGACCGTCCAATGAATTGATGAAAGGACGCGACGCCGCGCTTCAGCCAGCAGCATGGTTCCGGGCAGACATCGGGCCCAGGCGAGCGGTAAAGCGAGCCCATCCCTTTCCAGCGCTCTCGCAAGCCTCGCCTTGCCGGTATTCGCCAAGCTGGTAATAGTCGGCGTGAAATGGCCGGGCTCTCTGAACAGGATATCTGCACCCAGCGCATCACGCCAGCGCTGGTTGCCGCCGGATGAAATTGACCCGCTCCCCGTTTCCGGACCGCCTTGCTGGCCGTTTGCCCCTGACCGCTTCTGCAGCGTTATCGGCGCCCTGGCTGACACGCGCTGTGGGTCGCTCTTCGTTGCGTCTCTCCGTCAGGCCTCGCATCATGCCACCGCATCAGCGAGGCTCAGGAACCCGTGGGCGTTCAGGCATTCCGCCCGGAACCTGCCGCTGACCCGAAGGGCGGCGAAGCCAATCTTGCGATGAACCTGTTGTTC
>CALKJZ010000004.1 GCA_937995515.1 uncultured Sphingomonadaceae bacterium
CCAGTCGGGGATGCCGGGGCGCTCTCGGCCGCCATGGCCGAAGCCCTGGCCGCGCCGACCGATCGGGCCCTGCTGCGCGCCCGGGCGGCCGATTTTGCCCCCGCCCGCGTCGCCGATCGCTATCTCGGGCTGCTCCTGCCCGACCGCGGGCCGGTTTCATGATCGAAAAGATACGCACGCTCGCCTGGTTCGCCGCGCGGCCGGCCTTCTGGGCCCATGCGGCCGCGCTTGCCGCACGGAGGCTTGCGCCCAGCCGAGACACAAAAGCCCACCGGGCCGAGGCGACCGCCTGGGCAGCCGCGCGCGCACGGCCGCTGGCCGAGGCGCTCGCAGCGATGGGTCTTGATCCGCCTTCCGATGGTCTCCCGGCGCTGCCGGCCCCGCTTCTCGCCGAAGCCTCGGCCCGGGCCGAGGCCGCACAGGTGCGCATGGGCGGCCCCGGCGATCTCGATCTGCTCTATGCCGCCGTCTGCCTGCTGGGCGCCCGACGGGTGGTGGAGACGGGGGTGGCCTATGGCTGGTCGAGCCTTGCCATCCTGGCAGCCCTCGAGGGGTGCGATGATGCGGCCTTGGCAAGCGTCGACATGCCCTACCCGAAGATGGGCAATGAGGCCTTCGTCGGGATTGCCGTGCCCGAGCGTCTGCGGGCACGCTGGACGCTCGTGCGAAGGCCGGACCGCTACGGCCTTGATTCGGCGCTCCGGGTGCTTGGCGGCACCGTCGACCTTGCCCATTACGACAGCGACAAGAGCTGGCAGGGCCGAACCTGGGCCTTTCCGCGGATCTGGGCTGCGCTCGCGCCCGGCGGATTGTTCATCTGCGACGACATCCAGGACAATCTGGCCTTTGCCGAGTTTGCGGGTTCGCTGGGCCTTTCGGCCGCGGTCACCTCGGCGCACGGCAAATACGTGGGCCTTCTGCGGAAACCCGCCGCTTGAGCGCCCGCATTCTCCTCACCGCGAACTCGGCCTGGGGGATCGCGCATTTCCGCCGCCCGCTCATAAGGGCGCTTGCCGCGCGCGGCCACGAGCTCGTGGTGCTCGCGCCGCCCGATGATTCGGTCCGGCTGCTGGCCGAGCTCGGGTGCCGGTTCCTGCCTCTGGAAATGGACCAGAAAGGCCTGAGCCCGCGCGCGGACCTCGCGCTCGCCCGCCGGTTCCGCCGGCACTATCGCACCCTCGCGCCCGACTGGGTGCTCAGCTGGACCATCAAGAACAATATCTGGGGGGCCTTTGCCGCGCGCGAGGCTGGCGTGCCGTTCCTTCCCAATGTCTCGGGGCTTGGGACCGCCTTCCTCTCCGGCGGGCCGCTGCGGCTGATTGCCGAAACCCTCTATGCTCGCGCCTTCCGGCACCTCGAGCATGTGTTCTTCCAGAACCCGGAGGACCGCGCGCTGTTTCTCGCCCGCGGGCTCGTGCGCGAAAGCCAGGCACGACTGGTGCCGGGCTCGGGTGTCGACCTCACCCATTTCCAACCCGCCCCCATGCCGCCTGCGGATGCGCCGCCGGCCTTCCTGTTCATCGGCCGGCTCATCCGCGACAAGGGCCTGTGCGAATATGTGGAGGCCGCCCGCCGCGTGCGCCGTCAGGTGCCCGGGGCGCGCTTCCGGATCCTCGGCGCGCTCGGCGTTGCCAATCGCGGTGCGATTGCAGCCGAGACGATGGAGGCCTGGCTGCGCGAGGGGCATGTCGAGCATCTGGGGGTCGCCGAGGATGTGAGGCCGCATATTGCGGCAGCCAGCTGCGTGGTCCTGCCCTCTTACCGCGAGGGCGCCCCGAGGGCGCTCATCGAGGCCTCGGCCATGGCGCGCCCGGTGATTGCCTCAGACGTTCCGGGCTGCCGCTCTGTGGTGGCGGATGGCACAACCGGGATCCTGTGCCGGGTGCGCGATGCCGCGGCGCTCGCAGAGGCCTGCCTTGCCTTCCTGGCCATGCCGGCCGAAGCCCAGGCTGCCATGGGGCTCGCCGGCCGCCGGCGGATGGAGGCCCTCTACGACGAGCGGCTGGTGGTCGGGGCCTATCTCGCAGCGCTCGCGCCTCAGGCCTCGGGGGCGGCAGGGATCGACGATCTGCGGAAACTTTCGACAACGAACACATAGGCGCCCCACAGCAGCAGCCCGATCACGACGGCAGCCGCATAGACCAGCACCGGCCGCGGCGAAACGGGGTCGAGGCTCACCACCACGTCGCCGAAGGGCTCGGCTGTGAACGGCACCGTCGAGCTCGCCATCATGCGCATCATCTCGTAGGATGAAAGCGCTTGGGTGAGCGCGCTGCGATGCTCGGCGATCTGCACCTGGCCGAGCCGCTCTTCGAGATAGTCGATATAGTCCGAGCTGCGTGCCAGCGATTTCGCGCGCAGGAAGTCATCGGCCTCGGTGATCACCCGCTCGACCATGTAGCGCGCAAATGCCGGATCCGGGTGCTGGAAGCGCACCGTGGTCAGCGCACGCCGCCGGTCGGGGCTGATCGAGACGTTGCGCTGGAGATAGATCTGAAGCTCCTCGCCGGCCGGCGGCCGGAACGCCCGTGGCGGCGCCCCGCTGAGCTTGCGGATGGCCTTGCCAACCGAGCCGAGGAGGGAGTCCGGCTCGCGCCATTCGCCCGTCCGGGGGTCGCGCAGGTGGGAGAAGACCGTGTTCAGGATGCGCTCGTCGCGCGCCAGCGCCTCGGCCACGTCGAGGCTCTCGGCCGCCTCCCGGAACAGCGCAAAGCCTGAGCCCGACTGCGGCGACAGCTCGACCCCGATCACGGCCGACAGGCTCGCAAGCCCCTCCGTCGAAAAGGTGCTCGTCTGTTCCGCGGGCACCAGCACCGCCGAGGCCTCATAGCGGAAGGTGGCGCGGTTGAGATAGACGAAGGCGAGCAGCAACGCAGCTGCGACCGCAGCCGCGGCCGCCCACCGGTGGCGCCACAGGGCCGATGCGATGCGCAAAAGGTCGAGCTGTTCGGCGGCAGGTTCGGGCGGGGCTGCAAGCGTTGCCATGGCGCTGCCTTTCCCGCTTATCGCCGGCTTGGCAAGCCGCGCGCCGGCCGGCTCCTCATGCCGCCATGAAGCGGCGGTAGGTGGGCGTGGTCAGAAAGTCGGGCAGCTCATCTGCCATCACCAGGTCGGCCAAGATGGTGGCGGCCTCGCGATACATGCCGGAGGCGAAGAAATTGTCGCCCACCTCGGTCTTCCAGACCTCGAGCTGGCGGCCGATCTCGTCGGCGATCCGCTGCCCCGTCACCGGCGTGCCATCATCGAGGGCGATGCCGTGCGCGCGCCACTGCCACAGCTGCGCGCGGCTGATCTCGGCGGTTGCCGCATCCTCCATCAGATTGTGCAGCGGCACGGCGCCCTGGCCGCGCAGCCAGGCGGCGATGTAGCCGATTGCCACATTCACATTGTTGGCAAGGCCCGCCGCGGTGCGCGGCCCCGCACAGGGCGTGGTGAGCGCCTCGGCCGATGCCTCGCCCGGCGGGATCACGTGCAGCTGGTTCGGCCCGGGCATGTGCGCATCGAACACCTCCATCGCCACCGGCACAAGGCCCGGGTGTGCAACCCAGGTGCCGTCATGGCCAAGGCGGGCTTCCCGTTCCTTGTCGGCGCGCACCTGGGCAAAGGCAGCCTCGTTCTTCGCCGCATCGTCCTTGACCGGAATGAAGGCCGACATGCCGCCCATGGCATGGGCGCCGCGGCGGTGGCAGGTGCGCACCACATGCGCGGCATATTCGGCCATGAACGGCACGGCCATGGTCACTGCCCCCCGATCGGGCAGGATCTTTGCCGGATCATGCGCAAAGGTCTTGATATAGCTGAAGATATAGTCCCACCGGCCGCAGTTCAGCGCGACGATGTGGTCGCGCAGCTCGTAGAGGATCTCGTCGGCCATGAAGGCCGCCGGCAGGGTCTCGATCAGCACGGTCGCCTTCATGGTCCCAAGCGGCAGGCCCAGCATGGATTGCGCGGTGACGAACACGTTGTTCCACAGCCGCGCCTCGAGATAATGTTCGAGCTTGGGAAGGTAGAAATAGGGGCCGGAGCCCTTCTCGACCAGCGCGCGGGCATTGTGGAAGGCATAGAGGCCGAAGTCGAACAGGGCGCCGGAGACCTCCTCGCCATCGACGGTCATGTGCGTCTCGGGCAGATGCCAGCCGCGCGGGCGGAAGATGAGCACCGCCGGTTCCGCTGCGAGCGCATAATGCCTGCCCTTTTCCTCGTGGGTGATCGTGCCGGCGACCGCGTCGCGCAGGTTGGCCTGGCCGGCGACGACATTCTCCCATGTGGGCGAGGTCGCGTCCTCCATGCAGGCCATGAAGCAGCGCGCGCCGGAGTTCAGCGCGTTGATGACCATCTTCCGGTCGCAGGGGCCGGTGATCTCCACCCGCCGGTCGAGGAGGTCGGCGGGCGTTCCGGCAATCCGCCAGGCGCCCTCCCGCACGGCCGAGGTCTCGGGCGGAAAATCCATCGGGTTGCCGGCCGCAAGCCAGCGCTTGCGCTCCGCGCGCGCGCTGAGGAGCGACTGGCGGGTGGGCTCGTACATGCGGTGCAGGCTGGCCACGAACATCAGCGCCGGCTCGGAGAGGATCTCGGCAGAGCCGGGGGCGCTTCCGCCGCGGATTTCGATTCCGTCGAGCGAGCCGCGGTTGCGTCCGTGCACATCCAGTCTCCTTCAGGATTGGAACCGGTAGGGCGTCACCCCGCGGTCCAGGGGGTCGATTTCCAGCGCCGCGCCTTGGGGCGGCGCCGAGCGCTGCCGGCAATCCTGCCGCCAGCAGCGCGTGCACCCGGGGCCAATCGGCTGGAAAGGCCCCGAATCGAGATTGTGTCCTGCCGCATAGACAAGGCTTCGCGCATGGTCGAGGGAGCAGATGAGCGCGATTGCAAAGCTGGGGCGCGGCGCGCCCCAGGCGGTCAGCTGCGGCCGCACGGTGCGGGCGATGGTGAAGATCCGCTCGCCGCTTTCCACCTCGGCGGCCTGGGTCAGGATCTGGCCCGGCTGCGCGAAGGCCGACCAGAGGATCCACAGCGGGCAGGTGCCGCCCTCGGTGGCAAAGGGCAGGCGTGCGGCCGGGAAGCGCTTGGAGATCTGCCCCGCGCGGTCGGCCCGAAGCATGAGGAAGGGAATGCCGCGCGCGCCCGGCCGCTGCAGGGTGGTGAGCCGGTGGGCCACCTGCTCGAAGCCGGCGGAAAAGCGGGCCTGCAGCAGTTCGAGGTCATAGCCGAGCGATTCGGCTGCGGCCTGGAACCGGCCGTAGGGCATCATCACGGCCGCAGCCCAAATACTTGTCAGATTGTGTGCGAGCAGGCGGAGTGCGAAGGGCCCGGCGGATGCGACCGCCGGGCCAGCCTGGCGCACCTCGGCCTCGATCAGGTCGCGTGCCTCGAAGGCTGCCAGCTGCACGGCCATCTGGAAGGTGCGCGAGGCGGTATCGAGCGCCTCGGACAGCTGCAGCTGCCGGTTGTGCAGGTCGAACCGCCGCAGCCGGCCTGGCATCACCTCGGTGGGCAGCACCCGGACCACCAGCCCGTGGCGCACCCGCAACCGCTCGGCGAGCGCGGCATCGAGCGCAAGGCCCGAGAGGCGAAGCTCGTCGGCCAGCGTCTCGGCCGAAGCCTCGATCGCCGGGATGTGGTTGCCGCGCTCGAGAAGATGGTCGCGCACCGCTGCAAAGGGGGCGGGCGGAGGCGCCTGCGCAGGCGCCTCCCCCGGCGCGAGCAGCTGCAGGAGCAGGCCGGCGAGCTCGCTGTGCTGGGCGGCGAACTCGCGGATCTCGGCGCGGCCCACGGCCGGTGCAAGGCCCGATTCGGCAAGCCGCCGGGCAAGGCGCTCGGCGGTTTCATCATCGCCGTGCGCGGTCAGCGTGCGGACATCGACATCATAGGTGGCGGCAAGCCGCAGCAGCACCGAGGCCGAAAGCGGCCGCTGGTTGCGCTCGAGGAGATTGAGATAGGAGACGGAGACGCCGAGATCGGCGGCCATGCGGGTCTGGGTGAGGCCGAGCGAGAGGCGCAGCCGCCGCAGCCGCGCGCCCGCAAACAGCTTCGGCCCGGTATCGTTGCCCTCGCTGCGGCCCGCGTGCGGCTGTGTAAAAACCTTCACAGATTTACAGCTTTCAACTGCGGAAATTTGCCTCTGGACCCGAATTTTGGTGCAAACCCATGTCAAAGCCTTTGACATCCGGTCGTGGCTCGGTCAAGCCGCGCCCGAACCCTTCCCGGAGACTGGACATGACTGGTTTTGACACGCTCGTTCCCGCGCCTGCCGGCCGTTTCGACGGGATCCGCCGGCCCTATGGCCCGGAGGATGTGGCCCGGCTGCGCGGCTCGCTCGTCATCGAGTGCACGCTCGCCCGCAAGGGGGCGCTGAAGCTCTGGGACCTGCTGCACAGCGAGCCCTATGTGCACGCGCTCGGCGCGCTCACCGGCAACCAGGCGATGCAGATGGTCCGCGCCGGGCTCAAGGCCATCTATCTCTCCGGCTGGCAGGTGGCCGCGGATGCGAACACGGCATCGGCCATGTATCCTGACCAGTCGCTCTACCCGGCCAATGCCGGCCCGGAACTCGCCCGCCGCATCAACCGGACCCTCCAGCGCGCCGACCAGATCGAGCATGCCGAGGGCGGCGCGAAGCGGGACTGGTTTGCCCCCATCATCGCCGATGCCGAGGCCGGGTTCGGCGGGCCGCTCAACTGCTTCGAGATCATGAAGGCCTATATCGAGGCGGGCGCGGCCGGCGTGCACTTCGAGGACCAGCTGGCCGCCGAGAAGAAGTGCGGCCACCTTGGCGGCAAGGTGCTCATCCCCACCCAGGCGCATGTGCGCAACCTCGATGCGGCGCGCCTTGCGGCCGACGTGATGGGCGTGCCGACTGTGCTCGTCGCGCGCACCGATGCCGAATCGGCGCTGCTGCTCACCTCCGACATCGACGAGCGCGACCGGGCCTTCATCACCGGCGAGCGCACGCCCGAGGGCTTCTTCCGGCTGAAGCCCGGAACCGGGGTTGATCACTGCATCGCGCGCGGGCTTGCCTATGCCGAGCATGCCGACCTCCTGTGGTGGGAGACCTCCAAGCCCAACCTCGACGATGCGCGGCGCTTTGCGGAGGCAATCCACAAGCAGTATCCGGGCAAGCTGCTCGCCTACAACTGCTCGCCCAGCTTCAACTGGGAGAAGAACCTCGACAAGGCGACGATCGCGACCTTCCAGCGCGAGCTTGGTGCCATGGGCTACAAGTTCCAGTTCGTGACGCTGGCCGGGTTCCACAGCCTCAACCATGCGATGTTCGAACTGGCACTCGGCTATCGCGACCGCGGCATGGCGGCCTATTCTGAGCTGCAGCAGGCCGAGTTCGCAAGCGAGGCGAAGGGCTACACCGCCACCCGCCACCAGCGCGAGGTGGGCACCGGCTATTTCGACCTCGTGGCCGAGACGCTTTCGGGCGGCACCGCCTCGACGACGGCGCTGAAGGAATCGACCGAGGCCGACCAGTTCCGCTCGGCCGCCTGACCGATCGGCTCCGGGGAGGGAGCGCGGGCAGCGGCGGGCGCGGCGCATTCGCCGGCTTGCCGCTGCCCAGGCGCGGCCCTAGGTAGCGGGTCATGCCCCACGCGAACACGGACGCCCGCGGGCTCCCGGCTGCGCTCGAGCGGGTTTGGCTCGTCGGCTGCGGCGCCATGGGCAGCGCGCTGGCCACGCGCTGGCTGGCCTGCGGCCTTGCGGCAGAGAGGCTCACGATCATCGACCCGGCCCCCCGCGGCGCCCTTGCCGGGGATCCTGCCGCCCGGGTGGCGTGCGTTGCCACGCCGGAGGCGGCCGCCGTGCGCGCGGCGGCCCCGACTGCCGTGGTCCTTGCCGTCAAGCCGCAGCAGCTTCGCGCGGTGGCCGGCGGGCTCCTGCCGTGGCTCGTCCACCCGCCGCTTCTTGTCTCCATGCTTGCCGGCGTGCGCCTGCAGACCCTCGGCGCGCTCTTTCCCGGCGCACGGCGCGCGCGGATCATGCCCAACTCGCCGGCCCGGCTCGGGTGCGGCATCACGGTGGTCTATGCCCCTCGGCTTGACGGGGGCGATCGCGCAGCCGTGGACTGGCTGTGTGCGGCCGCAGGCGCGGTGCGCTGGCTCGACGAGGAAGCCTGCCTCGATGCGGTGACGGCGATTTCCGGCTCGGGCCCGGCCTATGTGTTCCGCTTCATCGAGGCGCTGGCCGGCGCTGGCGAGGCGGCGGGGCTCGACCGCGAGATGGCGATGGCGCTGGCGCGGCAGACGGTGGTGGGCGCCGGCACCCTGGCCGGCGCCTCCGATCTGCCGGTGGCCGATCTGCGCCACGAGGTGACAAGCCCCGGGGGCACGACCGAGGCCGGGCTCGATGTGCTCGATGGCGATGGGGCGCTCTCGGCGCTTCTGCGCGCAACGGTGCGCGCCGCGGCCGAGCGGAGCCGCGTGCTTGCAGCGCAGGCCGAGGCGGACTCGGCGGGCGGCGATGTGCCGCTGCGCGAGGCGACAGGCGCGTGACGGCGGGAGCCCCCGGGCCCGAGGCTGCGCTCGCTGCGTGGATGGCCGAGATTGCAGATGCGGGCTGGTCTGGCGCCACGCTGGAAGGGGCGGCCGCGCGGGCCGGCGTCGAGCCCCGGGCGCTCCTTGCCGCAATCGGCATGGCGGGCGATGCGCTCGAAGCGCTCGCCGATGGTGTGATCCGCGAGGCGGCGCAGGCGGCTGCGAGCGGTGCGGGCGTGCGCGACCGGCTGTTTGCCGGCTTCATGGCCGGCTTCGATGCGCTTCAGAGAGAGCGCGCGGCCGTGCTGAGGCTGCTTGCGGCGCGCGATCCGGCCGTCGCGCTCGCGATCGCCGGCCGGGCGGCCGCGGGCCTGCGGCGGGTCGCAGCCGTCGCCGGGGTCGATGTGAGTGGCCCCCTGGGTGCGCTGCGGGTGGCCGCGCTCGGCACCGTTGCAGCGCGGGCGCTGCATGCGTGGCGCCGCGACGAGAGCGCCGATCTCGGGCGCACCATGGCCGAGCTCGACCGGCTGCTCGGCGAGGCCGAAACCGTGGCGACCGAGGGGCTGAGCCTTGCGGCCCTTGGTCTCAGCCTGCCCTGGATGTCTCGAGACTGAGCACGAGCGCCCGGTCTTCCACCGGTATGAGCCCCATCAGCACCGCCCAGAAGCCGGTGACGGCAGCCTGGCCGGCGCGGCCATAGGCCTCGGTCACCCGCGCGCGCAGCGCCTCGAACAGCTCGGCTTCGAGCTCGATGCCGGCCTCGGTAAGCCGCAGCAGGCGCTGCCGCCGGTCGAGCGCGCCGACTTCGTTGCGCACCAGCCCGCGGGCCACGAGTTCGGCCAGCACCCGCGAGAGGGACTGCTTGGTGATGGAGAGCAGGCGCAGAAGGTCCGAGACGGGAAGACCGGGCTTTCTTGCGATGAAATAGAGCGCGCGATGATGCGCGCGGCCGAGGCCGTGGCGTTCAAGAATGGCATCCGCGCCGCGGATCATGTGGCTGTAGCCGAAGTAGAGCAGCTCGATGCCCCGCCGGACCTCGTCTTCCCGCAGGAAGAGCGGCGATGCCGGCGAGAGCCCCGGGGGGAGCGTGACGGATGATGCGTCAACCATGTTGACCCATCTTGCCGCACTCTGTTAGCGCCTTCAAGCGGCAGAGGAGGCGCGCCATGGCGGAAACCCGCACCTATGACGACCGGGACGGCTGGATCTGGTTCGATGGCGAACTGGTGCCCTGGCGCGATGCGCGGGTGCATGTGCTCACCCACGCGCTGCACTATGCAAGCGCGGTGTTCGAGGGCCAGCGCGCCTATGGCGGCGAGATATTCGCGCTTGCCCAGCACAGCGAGCGGCTGATCCGCTCGGCCGAGCTTCTGGGCTTTTCAATTCCCTGGTCGCGCGAGGCGATCGACCAGGCGTGCCGCGACACGCTCGCCGCCAACGGGATGCAGGATGCCTACATGCGCCCGATCGCGTGGCGCGGCAGCGAGCAGATGGGGGTCGCCGCGCAGCGCTCGAGGATCCACCTTGCCATCGCCTGCTGGGACTGGGGGGCCTATTTCGGCGAGGAGGCGCTGGCGCGCGGACTCCGGCTGGAGATCGCATCATGGCGCCGGCCTGCGCCCTACACCGCACCCACGGCCTCCAAGGCGGCCGGGCTCTACATGATCTGCACGCTTGCCAAGCATCAGGCGGCCGACCGGGGGTTCGATGACGCCATGATGCTCGACTGGCGCGGCCAGGTGGCCGAGGCGACGGGCGCCAACATCTTTTTTGTGAAGGACGGCGTGCTGCACACGCCCGCGCCCGACTGTTTTCTCGACGGGATCACGCGGCGCACGGTGATCCGGCTTGCGCGTGCGCGCGGGGTCGAGGTGGTGGAGCGGGCCATCTGGCCCGAGGAGCTCGAGGGCTTCGAGCAATGTTTCCTGACCGGCAGCGCCGCCGAGGTGACGCCGGTTGGCGCGATCGGGCCATGGCGCTTCGAGGTCGGCGCGCTGACCCGCCAGCTGATGGCCGACTATGCGTCGCTCGTGCGTGCCGGCCGGGCTTCCGGGCCTGCCGCCACCGCCTGACAGTCCGCCGGGAGCGCAACCGCCGCGCCGGATGCGACAGGCTGTGCCGAACCGGCGCTGGACTGGCGTTCTGCCGGGGCGACACGGTTTGCGCTTCGCGGCAAGGACGATGGGCTCGCAAATCACGGTCCGTTTTGGAAACTTCTGGAAGACTGTCAGCGGGTTGACCGAAGATCGCGGCATTTCTAGTGGATTAGGTGGGTCGGCTGCGGCGATGGTTGCGGCTCCGGGGAGGTTGAAGTTGCGTCTATCGATTGGCCGGCGCCTCCTGCCCGCGCTGCTCGGCCTTGCGGTCGTGGCCGGTTCCGGCCATCTCCCTGCCGCCGCGCAGGGCGTGGACCCGAAGGTCCTCGAAATGATCCAGACCCAGCTCGGCGCGACCCGGGCGGTCCGCGAGGCGACCGAGGCCGCGCAGGCCCAGCAACCGGTGACGAGGCAGGAGGGGGTTCAGCCCGGAACCGGGCAGGGCCAGGTCGGCGGGGCGCTCGACACGGTCGAGGAACAGCTTCTGCGCCGGCAGCAGGCACGCCGCGAGCTCGATTCGCTTTACGTTCCAACGCCCCTTGAGCGCGATTTCCGGCGCCGTTCGGGCGACGCGAACCTCCGCCAGTTCGGCTATGATTTCTTCCAGTCCGGCCCGCCGCCTACCGGGATTGTGACGGGCGCCATCGGCGACGACTATGTGCTCGGCATCGGCGACGAGGTCACCGTCACCTTCCGCGGTGCCACCAACGAGGTGCGCACCGCGCGCGTGGACCGCGACGGGCGGCTGATCCTTGGCACCATGCGCCCCATTCCGGCCGCCGGGCGCACGTTTGGCGCGGTGCGCGCGCAGATCGCAGCCGAAACCCGCGCGACGATGCTTGCAACCGATGCCTTCGTGTCGGTCGGCGAGGTTCGCCAGATCTCCGTCTTCATCGGCGGCGAGGTCGAGCGCCCGGGCCAGTACAGCCTCACCTCCCTTGCCGACATCAGCACGGCCATTGCCGCAGCCGGCGGCATCCGCCGCACCGGCACGCTGCGCAATGTGCGGGTCGTCCGCGCCGGCGGCGGTTCGATCACGGTCGATCTCTATGGTCTCCTCGGCATTGGCACGCCGCCGCAGGTGCGGCTGCGCGATGGGGACCGGATCGTGGTGCCCGTGCTCGGGCCGACGGTCGCCGTCACCGGCGATGTCGTCCGACCCGGGATCTACGAGCTCCGCGGGCCCGGATCCGCGCAGGCGATCCTCCAGTTTGCCGGTGGGCCGGTGCGCCAGCGGGGTGTGGACGTGCAGATCTCCCGTATCACGCCGGGCGGCCAGGAAGCGCTGACGCGGGTCTCGTCCCTGTCGGTGAGCCTCAGCCCCGGAGACATTGTGAGCGTGTTCGGGGCAAGTGCGGGCGGTGCGCCCAATCGGGTGACGCTGGAGGGGCACGTGAACAACCCGGGCCTCCGTTCGCTTGAAGCCGCGCCAACGGTCGCCGCGCTTTTGCGCTCGCCTGCTGACCTTCTTCCCGATACCTACATGCCGATGGCCGCCCTCATTCGGCGCGATCGTGCGACTGGCGCGCGCACCTTCCTTGCCATCGATCTCGACCGCGAGTTCCAGCCGGGCCTTGCGACCCGGCTGGAACGCGACGATACCGTCGTGATCTTCTCGCAGGAGGATGTCGCGGAGGGCAAGACGATCACCCGCCGCTATCCCGAGGTGCAGGGCTTTGTGGCGGAGCGCAGCATCGCCATTGCCGGCTCGGTCCGGCGGCCCGGTCGCTACCCTGTTTCAGGGCCCATCCCGATCGAGCGTCTTCTCGCCCTCGCCGAGGGTCTGCCCGATGATGCCATCGATGCCGAGGTCGAGATCCGCCGGTTCCCGTCTGCCGACCTTGAGCGGGTGGCCATCGCAGCGGATCCCTTCGGCCGCCGGGAGGTCCGGATCAACCCCGGCGACACGGTGACCGTGACCAGCCGCTCCTCCGAGGTTCTCGGCTCCGTGTCGCTGACCGGTGAGGTCGTGCGCCCCGGCAGCTATTCGATCCGGCGCGGCGAACGGCTCTCCGACCTTGTCCGCAGGGCGGGGGGATTGACCGCCGAGGCCTATGCCTATGGTGCGATCTTCACCCGCCAGAGCGTGAAGGAAGGGCTGGAGCAAGGCTTTCGCCGCAATGCGCGCGAGCTCAACAATGCACTCGTGGCCGTGGCCGCACGCGGGGACCGCGGGGGCATCGAGGGACTGAGCGGCGCATTGACACTCATCGAGGTGCTGGCCACCGTCGAAGTGCCCGGCCGGGTCGTCATCGAGGCAGACCCGCGGGTTCTCGCCATCCGGCCGGATCTCGACACCCTGCTCGAGCCGGGCGACGCGATCGTCTATCCGCGCCGGCCGAACTTCGTGCTCGCGCTAGGCGACGTGCAGAACCCCGGCGCGCTCCAGTTCATCGCAGGCAAGCCTGCTTCGGCCTATCTGCGCGCCGCCGGCGGGACACTTTCGTCTGCTGACACCGGGCGGACATTCATCGTCTTTCCCGATGGAACCGCCCAGCCGCTGCGCCGCGCCGACAATATCTCGCCGCCTCCGGGCAGCACGATCATCGTGCCGAAAAACATCGATCCCTTCGGCCGCCTCACCGTCATCAGGGACGTGACGACGATCATCGCCCAGCTGGCGACGTCGATCGCCACCGTCGGGCTTCTGGCCACGCGCTAGGCGGAGACCCCATGAACCAGCCGAACCTTCTGCTGCCTGTCCTTTTGCTGCTCGGCGCAGGGGTTGCGCTCGTCGTCGGCCTCTGGGCGCGCCCGCTGGGCGAGGCCTTCGGGCTTCTCGACCATCCCGACCCCATCGGCGGGCGCAAGCTCCACCTGCAGGTGACCCCCTTGGTCGGCGGATTCGCCGTGGTCACCGCCGGGCTTTTCGGCGTGGCAATCCTGTCGCTTGTCGATCCGGGCGGGAGCCTGCCCGTTACCGTCGGCTTCTGGTTTGCGCTTTCGGTGTTCGCGATGTTCCTCGTCGGCGTGGCGGATGACCGCGACGGCCTGCCGGCCACGGCCCGCCTCGCCATCACCTGCCTTGCGCTAGTCGTGCCGATCCTGATGGTGCCGGAGTTTCGCCTGACGGAACTCCACTTCGCGTTTGCTGACGCGCGCGTGGCACTTCCCGGCCTCTGGGGAATCGCCTTCACCTTGCTCTGCCTCGTGGGCCTGCTCAACGCCGTCAACATGGCCGATGGCAAGAACGGCCTTGTCATCGGCCAGGCGATCATCTGGTCGGTCGTGCTGGCGGTCCGGCTTCCGGCCGATCTGCTGCCGCTGATGGCAGCGGTGCTGGGCGCGCTTCTCGTGCTGTTCGCCTTCAACCTGCACGGCCGCCTGTTCCTCGGCGATGGCGGAAGCTACGCCCTGTCGGCCATCTTCGGCCTGCTGGCGATCCTTGCCTGGAACCTGCGCGACGGGTCTTTTTTCGCCGGCGACATCGTGGTGATCTTCGCTCTTCCGGTCATCGACACGCTGCGCCTGATCGCCCACCGGCTGATCGAAGGCCGCTCGCCCTTCGATCCGGGCCGCGACCATCTGCACCACTATCTCCATCGGCGCTGGGGCTGGCCCAGGCCGCTTCCCTGGGTCCTCGCGCTCGTGGCCGTCACCAACATGGGTGCGCTGCTGATGCCCGGCACCGGCCTCACCTGGGCGGCTGTCACCCTCCTCGGCTATGTGGTCATGCTGCTGTTCGCCTCGCGCCAGCCGCGGCGCATCGGGGCCTGACGGACCCGGGGGCCGGGCTGCGGCTCAGGCCCGGGCGGGCCCGGCGGGCCGAGCGGCCGCGGAGGACGTCCGGCAAGGGGGCTTCCGCAGGGGGCTTGGCAGGCGGCTCCGGCTTGTCTATCTGCGCCGCTCCCGGCCACGGCGTTCCGGCCATACGGTGGGCATTGGGGCGTAGCCAAGCGGTAAGGCAGCGGTTTTTGGTACCGCCATTCCCAGGTTCGAATCCTGGCGCCCCAGCCAGCCGCTAACCGTCAAATCCGTCGGCGAGGAACCGCTCGGCGAGCGCGGCATGAAGCGCAGCCCCGCGCGCCATCACGGCCTCATCGAGCATCATGCGGTTGGAATGGAGCGCGCAGCACTGCCGCCAGTCGCTCCCCTTCGGACTGGCACCCAGGAAAAACATCGCGCCCGGCACCTTTTCGAGGAGGTAGGAGAAGTCCTCCGCGCCCATCACCGGCGCCGGCATCTCGACGAACGACTCCTCGCCAAAGGTCTCCCGCACCACCCGGGCGCCGAGCGTCACCGCGCGCGCATCACAGATCGTCACCGGGAACCCTTCCTCGAACCGCACCTCGGCCGAGGCGCCATGCGCGGCCGCGATCCCCTCGGCGAGCCGCCGCAGCCCGTCCTGCACGAAGGTCCGGTTGCGGGGCGAGAGCGTGCGGATGGTGCCGAGGAGATGTGCCCTCTCGGGGATCACATTGTGCGTGCTGCCGGCCATGATCCGGCCGATGGTGACCACCACCGCGTCCGCCGCCGGGACCTGCCGGGTCACGAAGGTCTGGATGGCGGTCACGATCTCGCAGGCCACCGGCACAGGGTCGAGCGCATCGTGCGGCATCGAGGCATGTCCGCCACGACCCCTGACCACCACCTCCACCTGGTCGGCCGAGGCAAGAAGCGGCCCGGCGCGCCCGCCGAACACGCCGTGCGGCGCATTGGGCATCACGTGCAGCGCAAAGGCGGCATCGGGCAGCGGATCGAGGAGCCCGTCCTCGAGCATCACGCGCGCGCCGTGGAACCCCTCCTCGCCCGGCTGGAACATGAACATGACGGTGCCGGCAAGCCGGTCCCGGCTGGCCCAGAGGATCCGCGCGGCGCCTGCGAGCATGGCGGTGTGGCTGTCATGCCCGCAGGCGTGCATGGCGCCGGGGATGGTCGAGGCGAACGCGAGCCCCGTGTCCTCCGTCATGGGCAGCGCGTCCATGTCGCCGCGCAGCAGCACGGTGCGGCCGTTGGCCGGCCCGCGCAGGATCCCGACCATCCCGCTGCTCGAAGGCCCCGTCCGCCATTCGAGCGGCAGATCCGCCAGCATCGCGCGCACCTTGGCTGCCGTCTTCGGCGTCTCGAGGCCGAGCTCGGGTTCTGCGTGGATCGCCCGGCGCAGGCTGATCATGGCCGGAAGCTCGGCAAGGCCTCTCGCGCTCCAGCCGGCTCCGCTCTCGTGGTGGGCAGCGCTTGCCATCTCGTCCGTCTCCTGGGTGGGCTTGGCAAGGCTAGCCGCAGGCGTCCGATCCTGCAATTGACGCAGCGGCCAAGGCCGCCCAAACCGCGCCGGCAATGACCATGGCGGCGGCTCCCTTTCCCGCGCTTGCCGATCTCAAGGCGGCGCAGGCCCGGATTGCGCCGCACGTCCGTCGCACGCCCATCCTCGCCAGCGAGACGCTCGATGCGCGTTTTGGCGCGCGGCTCTTCTTCAAGTGCGAGAATTTCCAGCGCATCGGCGCCTTCAAGGCGCGCGGCGCGTTCAACGCCATCCTCGCGCTCGCAGGCGATGCGGCCCGGTGCGGGGTGGTGACCCATTCCTCGGGCAATCATGCGCTGGCCGTCGCGCTGGCAGCCGCCACGCGGCAGATCCCTGCAACCATCGTAATGCCGAAAACGGCGCCTGAGCCCAAGCGCCTCGGCGTGGCCCGGCTTGGCGCGCGCATCGTGGAGGTGGAGCCGACGCTTGCCGCCCGCGAGGCAGCCGCGGCCGCCATCGTCGCAGCAAGCGGTGCAACGCTCGTCCACCCCTTTGCAGACCCGGCGGTCATCGCCGGCCAGGGAACGGTGGCACTCGAGCTTCTGGCCGACTCGCCACTGCCGCTTGATGCCATCCTCTGCCCGGTCGGCGGC
Organism: uncultured Sphingomonadaceae bacterium; assembly: GCA_937995515.1. Taxonomy (GTDB): domain Bacteria; phylum Pseudomonadota; class Alphaproteobacteria; order Sphingomonadales; family Sphingomonadaceae; genus Thermaurantiacus. The sequence continues at coordinate 16,406 of CALKJZ010000004.1, forward strand.
GGCGGCCTCCTCGCCGGCACCTGCATCGCTGCCGCGGCGCTGGCACCCCCGGTCCGGGTGATCGGAGCCGAACCCGCAGCGGCCGACGATGCCGCGCGCGGCTTCCGCTGCGGGATTCTCCAGCCGCAGGTGCTGCCGGTTGCCACCATCTGCGACGGCCTGACAACGGCCATGAGCCCGCTCGGCTTTGCCATCATGCGGGCGCACGCGCACGATGTGGTCACCGCGAGCGAAGCGGCGATCGTCGAGGCGATGCGGCTGGTGTTCGAGGAGCTGAAGTGCGTGATCGAGCCCTCGTGCGCCGTGCCGCTCGCCGCCCTGATCGAGGGCGCGTGGGACGCGCGCGGCGCAACCGTCGGCATTATCCTGACCGGCGGCAATGTGGACCTCGACCGCCTGCCATGGAGGCGCTGATCATGGATTCGCCAAGCAATCCTGCCGCCTTCCTCGCCCGCTGCGCGCCGCCGCAGACCCCGGCGCTCATCGTGCGCCGCGCCGCGCTTGAGGCCAATCTTGCGGACCTGCAGGCGGCCTGCGACCGCGCGGGCGTCGCGCTTCGCCCGCACGGCAAGATGCACAAGTCGACCGCCGTGGCGCACATGCAGATCGCGCGCGGCGCCGTGGGCCTCAGCTGCCAGACGGTCGGCGAGGCGGAGGCGTTTGCCGCCGGCGGCATCGGCGATCTCCTGGTGACAGCGCCGGTTCCGCCCTGGGGGGCGGCGCGGCTGGCAGCGCTTGCAGCGGCTGGCGCGACAGTTGCGGCTGTGGCCGACAGCCCGGCGCAGGTGCAGCGCCTCGGCGAGGCGGCCGTGGCAGCCGGGGCGAGGCTCGGCTGTCTCGTCGATGTCGATCTCGGGCTCGCGCGGGCCGGGGTTGCGCCCCAGGACGCGCCGGGCCTTGCACGTCTCATCGCGAAGACCCCGGGGCTCGGCTTTGGCGGCATCCAGTCCTACTGGGGGCATCTCCAGCATGGGGCGGGCCGCGAGCGGCCGCATGACGATGCGTGCCGGACGCTCGCGGCGGTGGTCGACGCGCTGCGCCGCGCGGGGCTTCCCCCGCCGGTGGTCACCGGCGGCGGCACGGGCACGGCCGCGCTCGATCTCGCCTCGGGCCTCTTCACCGAGCTGCAGGCCGGCTCCTACGCCTTCATGGACGTGCAGTATGGCGAGGCCGGCGCGGGCTTTCGGCAGGCCCTGTTCTGCGCTGCGACAATCGTCTCCGCCCGCCATGCCACCCATGTGACCTGCGATGCCGGGCTGAAGGCGCTCGCAAGCGACGGCCCGACGCCACGGGTCGTCGCCGGCGCACCGGGCGCGGCGTTCCGCTTCTTCGGCGACGAGCATGGCGCGATCATCGGCGCGGATCCGGCGCCGGCGGAGGGCGCGCTGGTGTGGCTGCAGCCCGGCCATGTGGATCCCACGGTGGCCCTTCACGATGCGCTGTTTCTCGCCGACGAGGACGGCACGCTTGCGCCGCTTGCAATCGACGCGCGGCGCACGACGGGATGAGGCTCGCCCGTCGCGAGGCAGGCTGGGCGCTCGCCGAATGCGCGCCCGAGCCCTATTTCAACCTTGTCCAGCGCTATGTGTTCGCCCCCTATTTTGCCGGCACGCTCGCCGCGTCGGCAGCCGAGGGCGCAAGCATCTGGGGCGTGGCGCTGGGCTCGGCGGGCCTTGCCATTGCGGTCCTCGCGCCGGTCTTTGGTGCCATCGCCGACTCCGGCGGCCGGCTGCGACCCTGGCTCCTCGGCTTTGCGATCCTCGCCTTTCTTGCCTCGGCGTCGCTGTGGCTTGCAGCACCCGGCGTTTCGCCGTGGCGGGTGGCCATCGCGGTGGCGATCGGCCTCTTTGCAGTCGAAATGGTGGACCTGTTCGTCAATGCCTCGCTTGCGCGGGTCGCAGCGCGCGAGCGGCTGGGGAGCATCTCCTCGGTCGGCTATGCGATGAGCCAGGTGGCCGGCCTTGCAGCCCTCCTCCTCATCCTCGGCGCCGGCGGGATCCTGCCGGGCCTCATGCCCGGCGTTCCGGCTGCGGTCGACCGGATGGCCGGGCCGGCCGCGGCGCTGTTCATGCTGCTTGTTCTGCCGCTCGTTCTGCTGCTGGCGGAGCCGCCCTCCGGCGGCCGGGGTTCGCCCGTGGCCGGGCTGCGCGCGCTCGGGGCCACCCTGCTCGAGGCGTGGCGGGTGCGCGACATGCGGCTCTTCCTCCTCGGCCGGATGCTTGCCGCCGACGGCATGACGGTGGTGTTCAGCTTCGGCGCGATGCTGGCCGCCGCAGCGTTCCGCTGGGAGGCCGGCACGATGGTGGTGTTCGGCTTCATCATCACCGTCTTCGGGGTCGTTGGCGGGTTCCTCGGCGCCTCGCTCGACCCGCGCCTCGGCTCGCTCCGGCTGATGCGCCTTGGGATCCTCACACTCCTCGCCGGGACGGCCTCGGTCATCCTTACCGACGAGGCGCGCCTCCTTGGCATTCCAACCGGTGTTGCGCTTGCGGCACCGCTCGCCTCGCCGCAGGAGCTCGGCTTCCTCGCCTCGGGCGCGGTCGTGGCGATCGGCGCGGGGCTCACCCTTGGTGCGATGCGGGCGGTGATGGCGTGCCTTGCGCCGCCCGCCCGGATGGCGGCCTATTTCGGCCTCTATGCCTTCGTCGGCAAGGCGACGGCGTTTGTCGGGCCGTTTCTCGTCTCGGCTGTGGCGGCGGCGACCGGAACGGTCCGCCTTGGCATCCTCGTTGCGGTCGCCTTTCTCGGCGCCGGGCTCCTGCTGCTCGCGCGGGTGCGCGTTCCTGCCACTCGGCATTTCGCCGGGTGACTGCGGGCCGATCCTCGGCGAAGAAGCCCGCGGGAGGAGCGCCCATGGATTTCGACCTGCCAGCCGACCTCGAGGCCTATCTTCAGGAGCTCGACCGCTTCATCGAGGCCGAGATCCGGCCGCTGGAGCAGGCCGACGACAATATCCGCTTCTTCGATCACCGCCGCGAGTGGGCGCGCACCGATTTCGAGGCCGGCGGCCTGCCGCGGCCGGAATGGGAGGCGCTGCTTGGGGAGGCCAGGCGCCGTGCCGACCGCGCCGGGCACTATCGCTTTGCCATGCCGCGCGAATATGGCGGCCGCGACGGCTCGAACCTGTGGATGGCGGTGATCCGCGAGCATCTGGCTGCCAAGGGCCTCGGGCTTCACAACGATCTGCAGAACGAGCATTCGATCGTGGGCAACAACCCGTTCGTGCTGATGTTCCGCGATTTCGGAACGGCTGCGCAGCAGGCGGAGTTCATCCCGGGCATGCTGAACGGCGAGCGGATCATCAGCTTCGGCCTGACCGAGCCGGACCATGGCTCCGACGCCACGCACATGGAGACACGCGCGGTCGCCGAGACGCGCGACGGAGTGCCCGGGTTCCGGATCGACGGCGAGAAGATGTGGACGACGGGCATGCACGTGGCCACGCACTGCGCCGTCTTTGCGCGCACCTCCGGGGCCGACGGCGATCCGGCCGGCATCAGCTGCTTTCTCGTGCCCGCGCGCGCGCCGGGCGTGCGGATCGAGGAATATCTCTGGACCTTCAACATGCCGACCGACCATCCGCGCGTGTCGTTCACGGGTGTCTGGGTGCCAGCGGAGGCGCTGTTCGGGCCGCTGGGCGGCGGGCTGGCGCTCGCCCAGCACTTCGTGCACGAGAACCGGATCCGCCAGGCGGCCTCGTCGCTGGGGGCGGCCAGCTACTGTATCGAGGAAGCGGTGAAACATGCCCGAAGGCGCAAGCCGTTCGGCCGGCCGCTTGCCGACAACCAGGCGATCCAGTTCCCGCTGGTGGAGCTTTCGACCCAGTGCGAGATGCTGCGCCTGCTGATCCGCAAGACCGCCTGGGAGATGGATCGCATGACCAAGCCGGAGGTGGAGAAGAAGCTCTCCGACAAGGTCTCGATGTGCAACTACTGGGCCAACCGGCTGGTGTGCGAGGCGGCCGACCGGGCGATGCAGGTGCATGGCGCGATGGGCTATTCCCGCCACAAGCCGTTCGAGCATATCTACCGCCACCACCGACGCTACCGGATCACGGAAGGCTCGGAGGAAATCCAGATGCGCAAGGTGGCCGCCTGGCTGTTTGGCTATCTGGGCCCGAGGCGGGAGGCGTTCCGCGCTGCCGAGGCGCGCGCAGCGGCGGAATAGCAGGCGCAAGGCGCCCGCGCGGGCCGCCGGTCAGCGGCCGACGAGTGCAGCCACCTCGGTGCCCGCGGGGCTCGCCCGGAGGGCCTCGAGCAGGCCGTCCTGCAGCACCCGGCCATCGCCGATCACGGCGACCCGGTCCGCCAGCCGGTCGATGTCGGCGATGTCGTGGCTGACGAGGAGGGTGGGGCAGGCGAGCGACGCGCGCAGTTCGAGGAGCGTCTCGGCAAGCGCGCGGCGGGTTGGCCGGTCGACAGCGGAGAAGGGCTCGTCGAGCAGCAGCACGGCGGGCCGGCGTGCGAGCGCGCGTGCAAGCGCCACCCGCTGCTGCTGCCCGCCCGAAAGCGCGCCCGGAAGCCGGTCTTCGAGGCCCTCGAGATGGACGGCGGCCAGCAGCGCCTGCGCCTCGGCGCGCGAGGCGCCCGCGGCCATCACATTGGCAAGCGCTGTCATGTGCGGAAACAGGCCATAGGCCTGGAACAGCAGCCCGACCCGCCGCCGGTGGGCGGGGACAAGGATGCCCCGGGCGCTGTCCATCCAGGTCTCGCCGGCCACCCGCACATGGCCCGAGGCGCCCCTGTGCAGGCCGGCGATGCAGCGAAGAACGCTGGTCTTGCCGGCGCCCGAGCGGCCCACCAGCGCCACAACCTCGCCGGGGGCGACACGGAGGACGACCTCGAGCCGGACGGGCGCGGCCGCGCGGAGTGCGAGATCGAGCCCGTTCATGGCCCAAGCCGGATCGCGCCGCGCCGGCCGGCGAGCAGGAAGGTGAGGGTGACGGTGACGAGCGAGACGGCGAGCAGGACCAGCGACATGGCCGCCGCACCCTCTTCGTCGAGCGCCTGCACCCGGTCGTAGATCGAAAGCGCAAGCGTCCGCGTCTCCCCGGGAATGGCGCCGCCCACCATCAGCACCACGCCGAACTCGCCCAGCGTGTGGGCAAAGGCGAGCACCGCGCCGGTTGCGATCCCGGGCCAGGCCAGCGGCAGCTCCACCCGCACGAAGGCCTGCCACGGGCTCATGCCGCAGCTGGCAGCCGCCTCGCGCAGCGCAGCGCCGACCCCCTCGAAGGCCCGCTGTGCGGGCTGCACGGCAAATGGCAGGTTCACCAGCACCGAGGCGAGGAGGATGCCGGCAAAGGAGAAGGCGAGGCTGCCACCGGTAAGCGCGGCCCAGGCGCGGCCGGCCAGAGTCTCGGGGCCCATCGCGGCCAAAAGGTAGAAGCCCATCACCGTGGGCGGGAGGACGAGCGGCAGCACCACCGCGGCCTCGATCACCGGCCGCCAGCGCCAGCCGGTCGTCGCCAGCCAGCGCCCCAGCGGCACGGCCACAGGCAGGAGCAGGGCCACGGTGAGCGCGCCGAGCTCCAGCGAGAGGAGAAGGGCCGTCCAGTCCAGGGTTCAGCCCCTGTCGGGAAGGATGAAGCCGTAGCGCGCGAGGATGGCCCGCGCCCCCGGCCCGCGCAGCCACGCATGGAACGCGCGCGCCGCCTCGCCCGCGCCCTTCAGCAGCACCATCCGCTGGCGCAGCGGCTGGTGCATCGTCGCCGGGATTGGCACGTGCCGCGCGGCCCGCGGGAAGGTGGGGGCGAGGACGAGCGAGAGCGCCACGATGCCGCCGCTTGCGCCCCCTGCCAGCGCAAACTGGAGCGCCTGGGCGACATTCTCGCCGAACACGAGGGCGGGGCGGATGGCCTCCCACAGGCCGGCCGCGCGAAGCGCCTCCTCGGCACGAAGGCCGTATGGCGCGTGCTCCGGGTTGGCGATGGCGAGCCGGCGCACGCGGCCGGCCCGCAGCCGCTCGCCAAGCCCGCGCATCTCAGGGTCGAGCGGGAGATCCGAGCCCGGCGGGGCGACGAGCACGATCCGCCCGATTGCGTAGAGCGCGCCGCGGTCCACCGTGCGCCCGGCGTCGGCAAGCCGGAACACGAAATCCTCGTCGGCCGAGAAAAAGAGCTCGAAGGGCGCCCCGGCCATGATCTGCTGGAAGACCTGGCCCGAAGACCCATAGACGGGGCGGATGGCCATGCCCGTCTCGCGCCGGAAGACGCGCACAAGCTCGTCCATTGCAAAGCGCAGGTCGGCGGCGGCTGCCACGAGCGGGCCCGCGGTGCTCCGGCGCTGCGCGTGCGCCGCCGCTGGCGCAAGCGCGGACACGAGAAGGCCGCGGAGGATTGACCGCCGGTCGGGCATGGCGCAGGGCTTTCGCAATATTCCGCGGTATACAGCAGGAGGCCGCATGCCACGCAAGCCTCAGGTGCAGGGGTTTGACAGCCGCCCGGGCTCCGGCGAAGCTCGGGGTGGGGAGACGGGCTGGTGGCAGGCCGCTGGAAGCTCAAGGCACAGCTTCTTGCAGGCGAGGAGATTGCGCTCGGGCCGGGCAAGGCCGACCTGCTTGCCGCTATCGATGCGCATGGCTCGATCTCGGCGGCCGCGCGCGCCATGGGGCTCAGCTACCGGCGCGCGTGGCTGATGGTTGCCACCATGAACCGCTGCTTTGCAAGGCCGCTTGTCGAGACGCGCCAAGGTGGCATGGCCGGCGCGCGGCTGACAGGCGAGGGCAGGGCGGTGCTGGCCGCCTATCGCGCGCTCGAGGCGGAGCTTGCCGCGGCCGGCGCGGCGAGCTGTGCCGCGCTTGCGGCGCGGCTGCGGGACTGAGCTCGCGACATTTTTGCCACACATCGCGCGCACACGCACGCAACCCCTTTGCACCATGGGGATTTCGTGGTGAACTAAGCGGCGCTGCGGCCCAGGGTGCAGCGGGCAGGGGTGCCAACGGGTGGCGCGGCCTGCTGCTTCGGGGCAGTCAGCCGACAGGCCGCTGGCGGGTCGTTGGGGCCCTCAAGGGTCTCAGGGGGTGCCCGCAAGGCGAGAAAGGGGGATGGGTTCCGTGCGATTGAGCCAAGTCGTTCCGCTGCTGCTGGCCTCGGCACTCGCCGTGCCGGCCAATGCCCAGGGCCAGCCGGCCGCCGACGGGGAGGAGGCGCGCGAGGCCATCATCATCACCGGCTCGCGCATCCGCCGGGTGCTCGAGGAAAGCGCCGTGCCGCTGCAGATCTTTGCAACCGAGGATCTCCGCCGCGAGAGCATCAACAGCCCCGAGCAGTTCATTGCCTTCCTCACCTCGAACGGGCAGGGCCTCGACAATCTCGCCTCCAATGCCGATGTCGTCTCGGGCCAGGCGCGCGGCAACAATGGCGCCTCGTCGGCCAACCTGCGCAACCAGGGCGCGGCGGCCACGCTCATCCTGCTGAACGGGCGCCGGGTGCCTGCCCACGGCCTGAACGGCGGGATCGTCGACATCAACCAGATCCCGCTGTTTGCCGTCGGCCGGATCGAGGTTCTGAAGGATGGCGCCTCGGCCATCTATGGCACCGATGCCGTGGGCGGGGTCATCAACTTCATCACCGACCGCAACTTCAAGGGCGTGCAGGCGCAGGCCTTCTTCGACAAGACCGAGGCGGGCGGCGGCGACATTTTCCGCGCCTCGTTCAAGGGCGGGATCGGCGATCTCGAATCCCGGCGCTTCAATGTGATGGGCGCGGTCTCGGTCTCCGAACACCGCGAGCTGCGCGGGGATCAGCGCAGCTTCGTGAACACCTTCCAGCCCAACCGCGGGCTTTCGGTCGACACGCGCGGCACGCCGTTTGGCACCATCTTCCCGCTCGGGGTCGGCCCCAACACGCCGCAGGGCACGGTCATCGCCTCGGGTGCAACCGCGCCCCTCATCCCCGGCACCTCGATCCGGGCCAGTGCCGGCATCAACCCGCTCCGGCTTCCCGGCGGGCCGGGCTGCGACGTGATCGACGGGCAGTCCGACTATGATTTCCTGCTGTGGGACATCCCGGGCGCGCGCTTTGCCTGCGCCTGGGACACCGGCCGCGCGGCGGTGCTGCAGCAGCCGATCAAGACGATCTCCTACCTCGTGCGCGGCACGGCGCGGTTCGGCAGCCACGAGCTGTTTGCCGAGCTCACCGGATCGGACGCCGACAGCGCTAAGCGCTTCTCCAACCTCCAGCTCGTGCCCAATCTTTCGACCCAGAATTTCGCCTATCCGCGCACCGCGCAGAATGCCGCCACCTACGACCGGGTGTTCAACGCCCTGGTGGCCGCCTTCCCCGGCGACCCGCTGCTCGAAGCGCGCCGCGGTCTCCCCATTGCCTATCGCTGGCGCTGCATCGAGTGCGGCCGGCGCGAGATCGAGACGAACACGAGGACGCTGCGGGCGAGCCTCGGCGCCGAGGGCCCGCTGGCGGGTGAATGGGAATATCGCCTCGCAGGCTCCTACGGCTGGTCGGAAGCCGTCTCGGTTCTCGGAGGCGGCTATTATTTCCGCGACAGCGTGCGCGACGCGCAGGGCAACATCGTCTCGCGCGGGATCATCGATGCCCTGAACCTCGGCATCATCAACCCCTTCCTGCTCCCGGGCGAGACCCAGTCCGCCGAGGCGCTGGCGCTTCTTGAGTCAACCTCCGCGCGCGGGGTCAAGCTCTATGGCGGCAAGTTCGAGCTCTTGCAGATCGATGGCTCGGTCGCCGGCCCGCTGTTCGACCTGCCCGCCGGCCAGGTCCAGCTGGCAGCCGGCTTCGACTATCGGGAGGAAAGCTATGCCTTCAACGGCGACGAGCGCGCCGAACGCCGCGTGATCATTGCCGCGCCGTTCGACAATGCCAACGCACTCGACGGCGTGACCCGCCGGGTGAAGGCCGCCTATGCGGAGGCGCTGATCCCGGTCTTCCAGGGGTTCAACCTCACAGCGGCCATGCGTGTCGATGATTACACGGGCTTCGGCACCACGTGGAACCCGAAGCTTTCCGCCCGCTGGGATGTGGCCGACGGCATTGCGCTGCGCGGCTCCTACAACACCGGCTTTCGCGTGCCCACCTTCAACCAGATCTTCAACGGCACGCTCGAGCAGGTCTACACGGGTGCGGACATCGCCGACCCGGCCCGCTGCCCCGGCGGGCGGGTCGACTCGACGCGCCCGGGCTGCGATGCGATCCGGCCGCTCATCATCAGCGGCGGCAAGCCCGACCTTGGGCCGGAAGACAATGAGCAGTACAACCTCGGTCTTGTCCTCACTCCTGGCCGCAACTGGTTCTTCTCGTTCGATTACTGGAACATCCGCCGCACCGGCACGATCCAGATCCTGACCCTGCGGCAGCTTCTGGAGAACTTCGAGCTGTTCCCCGAACGGTTCGTCCGCGGGCCGGGCGGCGAGATCGTTGCCATCGACCAGCGCTGGGTCAACGCCGGGCAGACGCAAACCGAGGGTCTGGAGATCACCATCCGCGGCGGTGGCGATCTCGGACCGGGCCGCTGGGGCTTCGGCTTCGACGGCAGCCTCCTCATCACCAAGCGCTCGCAGCTGATCCCGGGCCAGCCCTTCGGCCCGTCGGAGGTCGGTGTGTTCAGCTTCAACGGCGACCTCGGCCTGCCGTGGCGGCACAATGCGTTCGTTACCTACAACACCGGCAACTGGACCTTCTCGCTCACCCAGATCCACCGCAAGGGCTATGCGAACCAGCTGCTTCCGGGCGTGATCTCGGGCCGGATCAACCCGCCCGACCTCGTGCGCATCACGGAGGACTACACGATCTACAACGCCTCGGTGACGCTGGAGCCACGCGAATTCCTCCGCTTCACCGCAGGCGTGCGCAACCTGTTCGACACAGACCCGCCCTTTGCCGCCGCCTATGACAGCAACACCGGCGGCGGAAGCTCGTGGGAGCCGCGGGTTGCAGACCCTCGCGGGCGCTCCTTCACGCTGCTCGTCGAGTTCCGCTACTGAGGCGAGGTGGCTCCTGCGGCAGCAGGGCCGGCCGGCACATGCGCGGGGGACACGGGCAAGGCTGCCGCGCCGGGGGCGAAGGGGTGGCGGCGTGGCCCCGGGAGCGGCGCCATTCGCCCCCAGGGATGCCAATGGAGCCGTCGCGGCGGGGGCGGCCTCCCCGCGGCACCGCCGCTGCCGGGCGCCTGCGGGTGGCCCGGGCGAAAGCCCGCTTTCGGCCATCAGGCCTCCGGCCGCCGGCGCAACCCTGCGTGGGCGGCGGGCAGTCGCGGCAGGTGCCGCGCAGGCCGCAGGAGCCGGGGCGCAACCCAGGGCCAGCCCGGCACGGCCTCGCGCCGGCGGCGATGGCCCGGGGCGCGCTCAGCGGCGGCGGAAATCGGGCCAGCGGCAGAAGGGCACTGGCTTTCCATCGGCATCGAGGCAGGGCTCGTGCCCGGCGCGACCGGTGCCCGGAAGCGCCCATTCCATCCCGCGCCGGATCGCCTCGAAATAGACGCTGGCATGGTCCTCGTCGGGAATGACGCGCGATTCCAGCACCAGCGAGGGATAGTTGCGCGAGCGCAGGCCTGCGACCATCTCGTCCATGTCCTCGACCATGGCGAAGCGGGACAGGCTGTGCGGCTCGGTGTCCGGGTCGGGCACCGTCTCCCGGCTGCCGATCAGGAAGAACACCTCTGCCGGAAGGTCGCGGTTGCGCATGGCAAAGGCGCGCTCGCGCGCGATCATCACCCGGCGGCCGTACCAGAGCGACGGGCTGATGAGGATATATTTCCGGAACATCCGCGGCTCGGTCAGGAGCACATGGGTGCCGAACAGCCCGCCATAGCTGTGGCCGGCGTAGATGCGCCGCGCCGGGTCGATTCGGTAGCGCGCCTCGAGGAAGGGGAAGACCTCGTCGCGGATGTGGCGGCGGTAGCCCTCTGCCTCGCCATAGACGACCGGCCGGTCGGGCATGGTGGGCCGCGCGTCAATGTCTCCGTGCGGGGTCGGGGTGTAATCCCGGCGGCGGCTCTGGACGCCGTCGTCGCCCACCGCATAGCCGAGCCCGACGATGATGGCATCTTCCAGCACCGCGCCGCCGCCGCGCAGCCGGGCGTGGATCCCGCGGATGAGGGGGAAGCTCTGCGGGCTGTCGGTGGTGAACAGCACCGGGTAGCGCCGCTCCGGGTTGGCGTGGTAGCCGGGCGGAAGCGCGACGTGCAGCTCATAGTCGCGGCCCAGCGCCTCGGCGCGGATGCGGTGCACATGCGTGTTGGGAAGGGTAACAGGCGGGGCGTCTGCCCCCGTGGCGGGCGCTGCCGCAGGCGGGAGGGCGACAAGGATTGCCGCTGCCCACGCGCGCGCCGGGTGCCGGCGCCTCATGCGGCAAACCGGCCGGGGCGGGGAAAGCCGGTGGGCGGCAGCCGCCCGGCGCCCCCGCGCGGGCCGAGCCAGGGCGAAAGGTCGGTCTCGGTGCGCACCCGGCCGCTGTCGCCGCCCATCGGCCAGGAGAGTCCGTCGGCAAGCCGCAGCGTGGTGGCATCGGCGAGCCCGCCATCGCGGTATTTCTGCAGCGCCACCCCCTGGCCGCCCTCCTGCTCGGGGATTTCGGCAAGCGGCACGATGAGGAGCTTGCGGTTCTCGCCGATGAGGGCTGCATGGTCGTGCCCGGGGCCGATCGCGCGCGCAACCGCAAGCCGGGCGCCCGCGCGCGGCCGCATCAGCTGCCGGCCCTTGCGCGTTTCGGCAAGCAGTGCCGCCATGGGGGCGATGAAGCCCCGCCCGTCGGAGGCGACGAGGAGCAGCCGCCCGCCATCCTGCGCGCGCAGCATGGCAACTGCGCTTTCGCCGGCCGGCCAGTCGAGCATCAGGCTGAGCGGCTCGCCGAAGCCGCGCCCCCCGGGAAGCGCATGGGGCAGGAGGGTGAAGGCGCGGCCGCTGGGCGCAAGCAGCACCAGCCGGTCGGTTGACTCGGCGTGCAGGGAGAGGCCCGGTCCGTCGCCCTCCTTGAACCGGCAGGCCGAAAGCGCCTCGGCGTCGGCATGGCCCTTCATGGTGCGGATCCAGCCCTTGGCGGACAGGATGACGGTGAGCGCCTCGCGCTCGACCATCGCGGCCAGCGGCACCGCCTCCACCTGCGGGGCCTCGGCGAGTGTCGTGCGGCGGCGGCCGAGCGGAGTCTCGGGCCCATATTCGGCGGCAAGCGCGGCCAGTTCGCGCTTGAGCGCGGCGCGCTGGCGCGCCGGCGAGCCGACGAGCGCCTCGAGGCTCTCGCGCTCGGCGAGGAGGGTGTCGCGCTCGCGGGCAATCTCCATCTCCTCGAGCCGCCGCAGCGCCCGCAGCCGCATGTTGAGGATCGCCTCGGCCTGCCGCTCGGAGAGCGCGAAGGCCTCCATCAGCGCTGCGCGCGGATGATCCTCCTCGCGGACGATGCGGATCACCTCGTCGAGGTTGAGAAAGGCTTTGAGATAGCCCTCGAGCAGGTCCAGCCGGTCGGCGATGGCTGCAAGCCGGTGGCGCGCGCGCCGCACCAGAATGTCTTGCCGGTGGTCGAGCCAGGCCATGAGTGCGGCCCGCAGCCCCATCACCTGCGGCGTGCGCGCCCTGTCGAGCACATTGATGTTGAGCGGGACGCGGACCTCGAGGTCGGTCAGCCGGAAGAGGCTTTCCATCAGCATCTCGGGCGCCACGTTGCGGTTGCGGGGCTCGAGCACGATCCGGATCGCCGCGTCGCTCTCGTCGCGCACGTCCTCGAGGATGGGGAGCCTGCGCTCGGCGATCAGCGCGGCCACCTGCTCGATGAGCCGGCTTTTGTGCACCTGAAACGGAATTTCCGTCACCACGGCCGCCCAGGTGCCCCGGCCGAGGTCCTCGCGGTGCCAGCGCGCGCGCAGCCGCATCGCGCCCCGACCGGTGGCATAGGCCTCCAGCAGGCTTGCGGCCGGCTCGACGAGCACGCCGCCGGTTGGAAAATCGGGCCCCGGCATCAGCGCGAGGAGGTCGGCAAGCGGGGTCTGCGGGTCGTCGAGCAGGCGGGTGGCGGCGGCTGCAATCTCGGCGACATTGTGCGGCGGGATGCTGGTCGCCATGCCGACTGCGATCCCGCTTGCGCCATTGGCAAGCAGGTTGGGAAAGGCAGCCGGAAACAGCTCCGGCTCCTCCTCCTCGCCGTTGTAGGTGGGGCGGAAGGGCACGGTCTCGTCGTCCACGCCGTCCATCAGCAGGATCGCCGCGCGCGTCAGCCGCGCCTCGGTATAGCGCATGGCGGCTGCGCCATCGCCATCCACATTGCCGAAATTGCCCTGCCCTTCCACAAGCGGGTAGCGGAGCGCAAAATCCTGCGCGAGGCGCACCATTGCGTCGTAGACGGACTGGTCGCCGTGCGGGTGGTACTTGCCGATCACATCGCCCACCACCCGCGCGCACTTCTTGAACGCGGCATCCGGATCGAGCCGGAGGAGCCGCATGGCCCAGAGAAGCCGGCGGTGGACAGGCTTCAGCCCGTCGCGCACATCGGGAAGCGAGCGGGCAGTGATGGTGGAGAGCGCATAGACGAGGTAGCGATCGGAAAGCGCGTCGGCAAACGGCGTGTCGAGAATGCCCGGCCCGGGCGCATCGGGGCTCATGCCCGGCGCTTTAGGCCCGCGCGGCTGAGCGCGCCAGAGGTTCGGCTCATGTGCCGCGCGCCGTACCGGCCGGCGGGCCGGCCTGCCAGAGCCCCTCGAGCCGCGCGCGCAGCGGTGCGATGCGGGCCCACGCCGGGCCGAGCTCGCGGGCGAGGAAATGGCCGGTGAGTGCAAGCCCGCGCCCGAGCGCCTGGGCATCGGCCGGCCCGGCATCGGGGCCGCCGGCCCCGGGGCGACCGGGCAGGAGGAAGGCCGGCAGCGGCAGCAGCCGCCGCTCCCAGGCGCGTCCGGCCGCCATCTGCCGGCTGACCGCCCGGCCGCTGTGGGGGCTCACATAGGCGAGCGCGTCGGCCGGCCCGCCGAGCGCGCAGCCGGAAAGGGCAAGGCCCACGCCCAGCTCGTCGAGGAGCGCCGCTTCCAGCCGCACCACGTCCGCCTGCCAGCCCGCCGATTGCGCCATCTGTTCGAGAAGGGCATCGAGCCGCGCGGCAAGCGCCGGGTGTGGCATGCCCTCGGGCAGTGCGGCTGCAACAAGCGCTGTAACCCAGGCGAGCGCTGCCGCCGTCTCCGGGGCGAAGGAAAGGAGCGCGCGGCTCCGTTCGACCTCGACCTCTGCCGAGGGCAGCTGGCCGTGGACGCGCGCCGCAAGGCGCAGCGCGACCCGGTTTCCCGGCTGGAGCGCCGCGCGCCGGGCCCTGCTGCGCGCGCCGGCCACATGGCCGGCCAGCAGGCCCTGGGCGAAGCCGAGGAAGCGGACCACTGCGCCATGCTCGCCATGCGGGCGCACGGTGAGCACCAGCGCATCATCCGCGATCCGTTCCACGTGCCGGCAGCCCGCGTGCGGTGCCTCGGCCTCAGTCAACCCAGACCATGCCGAGGTCGCGCCACACATGGCGGTCGTCGGCCCAGCCGGGCCTCGCCTTGACGGTGAGGAAGAGGTGCACGCGCGTGGCCATCGCCTGCTCCATCTCGCGCCGGGCAGCAGCGCCGATGGCCTTCACCCGGCTGCCGCCCCTGCCGACCACGATCGCCTTCTGGCTTTCGCGGTCGACGAGGATCCGCTGGTGCACCTCGAGCGCACCGTCGGGGCGCTCGGCGATCCGCTCCGGCTCGACGGCTGCTGCATGGGGCAGTTCCTCGCGCAGCTGGAGGTAGAGCTGTTCGCGGGTAAGCTCGGCGAGAAAAAGGCTGGTGACGGCATCCGAAACCCGGTCTTCCGGGAACAGCCACGGCCCTTCCGGCACGGCCTCGGCAAGCCTTTGCCCAAGGTCGAAAACGCCATCGCCGGTCGCAGCCGAAACCATCAGCGTCTCGCGAAAGGCAAGCCGGTTGTTGAGGCGGGCCGCAAGTGGCAGCAGCTGCGCCCGCGGGACAAGGTCGATCTTGTTGAGCACCAGCCAGATCGGCCGGCGGCCGAGGCCGGGCGCGGCCGCAAGCGCGTCCGCGAGCGATTCGACCTCGGGGGCAGGGCCCCGGGCTGCATCCACCACCAGCAGCACGAGGTCGGAATCGCCGATTCCCTCCCACGCCTCACCGACCATCGCCCGGTCGAGCCTCCGGCGCGGCGTGAAGATGCCCGGGGTGTCGACAAGCAGCAGCTGCGCTGTGCCCACCATGGCGATCCCGGTGAGGCGCCGGCGCGTGGTCTGCGCCCGCGGCGAGACGATTGCGACCTTGGTGCCCACGAGCGCGTTGACGAGCGTGGACTTGCCCGCATTGGGTGCGCCCGCGAGCGCCACGACCCCGCAGCGGGTGGGGCCCGGGTTCTCGGGGGAGGTCGGCATGCCGGCCGTCTCAGCTGGCATCGGCAGCGTGCACATGCCCGCGCAGGAACTGGCGCGCGGCCTCGGTCTCCGCCTCCTGCTTCGAGGGGCCCACCGCCTCGACGGGCGGAAAATCGCCGACCGAAAGCCGCACGCGGAATCGCGGCTGGTGGTGCGGGCCGGACCGCTTGAGCGTCACATAGGCCGGCTCGGGCAGCATCCGGGCTGCGGCCCATTCCTGCAGCGCGGACTTGGGATGTTTGCCGGCATGGGCCGAGCTGCAGAACTGCGCCGCCCACATCTGCCGGACCAGCGCCTCGGTTGCGGCATCGCCGGCTTCGAGCCAGATCGCGCCGATGAGGGCTTCCATGGCATCGCCCAGGATGTTGTCGCTGTCGAACCCGCCGTCGCTGCGCGCCTGCACGCCGAGGCGCAGGTGCGCAGGCACCCCGAGGCGGCGCGCCACCGCGGCGCAGGCCTCGCGGCTGACCAGCTTCGACATGCGCTGGTTCAGCTGGCCCTCGGTGGCCTCGGGCAGCGTCTCGTAAAGCCAGGCGGCCACCACCCGGCCGAGCACCCGGTCGCCCAGGAACTCGAGTCGCTCGTAATTGTCGGCACCAAGGCTGCGGTGGGTGAGGGCGCGGCGCAGGAGGCGCGGATCGGCAAAGTCGTGGCCAAGCGCTGCGCGCGCCCATTCGTGCGCGGCCTTCATGCCCTGCTCCCGGCACAAACCCGGACCATCATGCCGCGCGGTGCGCCGTTGCATGGCCCATGTCAAGGACCGGTCCCGTGCCACGTGCCGTGGTGACAGCGCCCCCCCGGCGCGGCTAGGCAGGCGCGATGATCCTGCCGCACGAGACCGAAGCCTGGGCACGGCTTGCCCGCCGCGTGCCGGATGCTCCTGCCGAGCGCGGACCGCTGGTGGAGGCCGCAGGGCTTCTCTTCGATGCGCGCCGCACGCGCCTGCCCGAGGGCCTCGTCGCCGATCTGGCAGCGCTCGCCGAGGCGGCAGGCCTTGCCGGCCAGCTTGCCGCCATGGTCTCCGGCGAGCGGGTGAATCTGTCGGAAAACCGCGCCGCCACCCACATGGCGCTGCGCGACCCGGAGCGCCGTACCGACCATGCGCCCGCAAGGGCCGCGGCAGAAGCCCTGCGTGCGCGCGGCCTGGCCGATGTGATCCTGATCGGGATCGGCGGCTCGGCGCTCGGCCCGGCGCTGCTTGTCGATGCGCTGGGTGCGGCCGGCGATGGCCCGCGTGTCCATGTCGTCTCCAACATCGACGGGGTTGCGCTGTCGCGCGCGCTCGCCGGCGCTACGCCGGCCCGCACCGCGGTCATCGCGGTCTCCAAGACCTTCACCACGCTTGAGACCATGACCAACCTCGAGAGCGCGCTGGCGTGGATGCGCGCAGGCGGCGTGGCCGAGCCCGAGCGGCAGCTGTGGGCGGTGACGGCTGCGCCCGCGCGCGCGGCAGCGCTTGGGCTTCCGCCACACCACATCCTCGGCTTTGCCGAATCCGTGGGCGGGCGCTACTCGCTGTGGTCGGCGGTGGGGATCGCGCTTGCGGTGCGCTGCGGCTGGGCGGCGTTCGAGGCGCTGCTCGATGGCGCCCATGCGATGGACCGGCACCTGCTCTCCCAGCCCTTTGCCGCCAACGCGCCGCAGCTTGCCGGCGCAATCGGCGTTTGGCAGGCCTGCCACCTTCGCCGGCCCACGCGCGCGATCTTCGCCTATGACGAGCGGCTGCGCCTGCTGCCCGCCTATCTCCAGCAGCTCGAGATGGAATCGAACGGCAAGTCGGTCGCGCGCGACGGGCGCCCGCTGCCCCACCCGACCGCGCCCATCACCTGGGGCGGCACCGGGACCGACGCCCAGCACGCCGTCTTCCAGCTGCTGCACCAGGGCAGCCATCTCGACCCGGTGGAGTTCGTCGCGGTCGCGCAGCCCGGCCACACCCTCGATGTCACCCACCACCGCCAGCTGCTGGCGAACTGCTTTGCGCAGGGCCAGGCGCTGGAGCACGGCCGCCCGTTCGAGGTTGCGCTCGCCCGGTCGGGCGGCGATGCCGCGCTCGCGGCCCAGCGGAGCTTTGCCGGCGGCAGGCCCTCGACCACCATCCTGCTTGATGCCCTGACGCCGGAGCGCCTCGGAGCGCTGATTGCGTTCCACGAGGCCCGCACCTTCACCTTCGCAGCGCTGACCGGGCTCAACCCCTTCGACCAGTGGGGCGTCGAACTGGGCAAGGAAGTGGCCAATGCGCTGGCCGCGGGCAGGGGCGAGATCGACGATGTCTCGCGCGACCTGATGGCACGGGTTCAGTCGAGCGCGGCGTAGATCATGCTGCGCAGCTGGCGCCGCACGGGCCAGAGGGAGGAGGGGATGAGCTGGGTGAGGAAGATCACGACCAGCTCTTCGGCCGGGTCGCACCAGAAGGCGGTCGACGCCGCGCCGCCCCAGAACCAGTCGCCGTTGGAGCCGGCCACCATCGTCTTCTCGATGGCAACCGTCGTGGCAAGGCCAAGGCCGAAGCCGACCCCATCATAGGCGGCCTCGGAGAACATCGCCCGGCTGGCACGGCTGAGCCACGCGCCCCCGGGCAGGTGGTTCGCCGTCATCAGCGCGAGCGTCTTGCGGCCGATGAGCCGAGGTCTGCCGGTACGCAGCGCCTCGACAAAGCGCAGATAATCGTGCGCGGTGGACACCAGCCCGCCGCCGCCGGAGATGAAGCTCGGCCGGGCGAGGAACGAGGAGGTCTCGGCCTGGTCCTGCACCCGCATGCCGCCCCTGCCGTCATGCTCGTAGCAGGTGGCGAGCCGGTGGCCCTCGCCGGCGCGCACCCAGAAGCCGGTGTCGGCCATGCCGCAGGGCGTGAAGATCCGCTCGGCAAGGAAGGCCTCGAACGGCTGGCCGGAGACCAGCTCGACGAGATAGCCGACGACGTCGGTTGCAACCGAATAGAGCCAGGCCTCGCCCGGCGTGAACTCGAGTGGCAGGCGCGAAAGCTCGTCCACCATGCGCGGAAGCGTCATGTCGCCCTTTTCCACCTCGCCGATTCCGAGGCGGCGATAGGCGGCATCCACATTGGTGCTCAGCTGGAAGCCATAGGTGAGGCCCGCGGTATGGCGCAGGAGGTCGATCACTAGCATCGGCCGCTTCGGCGGCTCGGTGACCCAGCCGGTCTTGAGCGTGCCGGCCCGAAAGACGCCGAGATCCCGCCACGCCGGGATCCATTTCGCCACCGGGTCGTCGAGCTGCAGCCGGCCCTCCTCGATCAGCATCATCAGCGCAACCGATGCGATCGGCTTGGTCATCGAATAGATGCGGAAGATCGTGTCTTCGGCCAGCGGCCGGCCCTGGGCCACGTCGGCATGGCCCTGCACGCTCAGGTGGCAGACCTCGCCCCCGCGCGCCACCAGCAGCAGCGCACCCGGCAACCGGCCGGGATCGAGATAGGTGTCCTTCAGGAAGCGGTCCACCGCGGCCATCCGTGTCTGATCGAGGCCCGGTCCCATGGCTGTCCCTCCTTGTTGCGCGCGGCCCTTGTCGCACGCGGCCCATGCCCTATGAGGGTGCCGAGGCCAAGGGGCGGTTAGCTCAGCTGGCAGAGCATCTCGCTTACACCGAGAGGGTCGGCGGTTCGAACCCGTCACCGCCCACCAGCCCGGGGAGGGATGGGGGCTCGCCGGCCCGGCAGCAGCCGGAGCCGGACGCCGGGCCCATGTTGCATCGCGGCAACAGCCCGCCCCCGGGAGCCTTCATCCCGCCGTGCGAACGGCCCGGGTAACCAAATTGTCATTCATGGTGGGCAAGAGCGGCACATGGGCGGCGCCCCGGCGATCGGGCCGATTCGGGCAGCGCATCATCTGGCGGCAACAGCTTCAGGGGTCTTCCACATGGCAACCAGGCTTTCCCCCACGCTCTTCCGGGCGCTTTGCGCAACCACGGCGATGTCGGTTCTGGCGCTGGCGGCTCCGGCCGTGATGGCCCAGGAAGTCACCGGTACCATCCGCGGCGAGGTGACCGACGACGACGGGAACCCGATTCCCGGCGCGGTTGTCACCATCGTCCACACGCCGTCGGGCACCCGCTCGGTCGTCCGCACCGATGCGAGCGGTGGCTTCAGCGTGGCCAACCTGCGGATCGGCGGCCCGTTCGACGTGTCGGTCGAAGCGCCCGGGTTTGAAGGCGCCACTGCCACCATCACCAACATCTCGGCTGGCGAACCGCAGCGCATCTCGGTGTTCCTCGTGCCCGAGGGGCAGGTGATCGAGGTGGTTGCCGCGCGCACCGCGCGCTCCTCGATCGCGCTTGCCTCGGGCCCGGCCACGATCCTGACCGCGCGCGAGATCGAGGGCGTGGCCAGCATCAACCGCGACATCCGCTCGCTCGTCGCGCGTGACCCGTTCTCGTTCGTCGACCCGACCAACGGGACCGGGGCGATCCAGATCGCCGGGCAGAACAACCGCTTCAACCGCATCACCGTCGATGGCATCGGCTTCGGCGACCCGTTCGGCCTCGAAGCCGGCGGCCTTGCCTCCTCGCGCGGGCCCATCCCGCTCGACGCCATCGGCGAGTTCACGGTCGAGGTGGCGCCGGTCGACATCCAGCAGGGCCAGTTCCAGGGCGGCGCGGTCAACACCGTGCTGAAGTCCGGCTCCAACAACTGGGGTTTCACCGGGTTCTACAGCTACTCCTCCGACGATCTTTCGGGCAACCGCGTGCGCGACCGGCGCGTCGAGCAGGATTTCCAGTCGAAGATCTTCGGCGCCCAGGCGGGCGGCCCCATCATCAAGGACCGGCTGTTCTTCATCGTCACCTACGAGCAGACCGACAACTCCACCCCGGCGCTCGTCGGCGTGCCCGGCGAAGGCTTTGCCAACGAAATCCCGATCATCAGCCGGCAGCAGGTGGACCGGATCCGGAACATTTCCAACCAGGTCTACAACTATGATCCACTCGATCTTGCGCGCGACGTGCCCGAGAAGGACAAGAAGATCGCGGTGAAGGTCGACTGGAACATTGCTGAAGACCACCGCGCGGCCTTCACCTTTGTCTGGTCGGACAACAGCATCCTCGCTGGACAGACAGGACTTGCACAGGTCACAGCGAACAGCCCGATCCTTTCGCTTCAGTCCAACAACTATCTGCAGGGCTCTATAAATTATTATGGTGTGTTCCAGCTGAACTCCGACTGGACAAACAGCTTCTCCACCCAGCTGCGCGTCACCTACAATGACTACGAGCGGCTGCAGGTGCCTTATGCCGGCCGGGAGTTCGGGCAGTTCGTCGTCTGCCTGCGCGAGACGGCGACAACAGGCTCTGCCCCCTGCCCCAATGGCACCGGCCGGGTGGCGCTGGGGCCCGACATCTCGCGCCAGGCCAATGAGCTGTTTTCTGAGACCCTCGGGATCGAGGCCCAGGCCCGGCTGCGCCAGAACAACCACGATGTGAAGCTGATCATGGAGCGGCGGCAGGCCGACTTCAACAACCTCTTCGCACAGCGGGTCTCGGGTGACTGGCGGTTCGACTCGATCGCGGATTTCGAGGCCGGGCGCGCCAATGTGCTCGACCTCAACGTGCCCATCGATCCCTCGGGTATCGACTCGGTGCGCGCCATTTTCTCCAACACCACCTGGACCCTCGGCGTCCAGGACACGTGGGACGTGCTGCCGAGCCTCACCGTCACCTACGGCGTGCGCTACGACCTGTTCGAGTCCGCCGACCGGCCGCTGTTCAACCAGACATTCCTCAACCGCTATGGCTTCCCCAACACGGCCAACCTCAACGGGCGCGACCTGCTCCAGCCGCGCGTGGCGCTCAACTGGCGGCCGACCCCCCGGCTCAACGCCCGGCTGACGGCAGGGCTGTTCGGCGGCGGGGGCCCGAATGTGTGGATCTCGAACAATTATTCGAACCCGGGGCCGACGCAGAGCCGCGCCGCGATCACCCGCACGGGGCCCGACACCTTCAGCCTTCCCGCGCCCGTGGTGGCAGCCGCCGGGCTCACCCCGGCGCAGGTGAATGCGCTGGGTGCAGCCGTGCTCAACAATGTGCGCGGCGGCGCATTCATTCCCCAGGAGTTCGTGACCGTGCTGCGGCTTGCCGGCCCGGCGCTTGCCACCACCAACAGCCTCGATCCCGACTTCCGCATCTCCTCGCAATGGCGGGTGGCCGGCGTGCTGGAGTGGACGGCGGACCTCGGGCCCCTTGGCGACGACTGGCGGTTCCGCGGCTCGGCCATCTGGTCGCGGGTGCGCGACAACCTCATCTGGACAGACCTGCGCGTTGCGCCCAACGCCGTGCAGGGCACCCTGCCGGACGGGCGCCCGCGCTACCAGCCGCTGGTTTCGGCCACCGACACCAACACCGACATTTTCCTGACGAATGGCGACAGGGGCTATTCGTGGAACCTTGCCGCCAGCGTGCGCAAGCGGTGGGACAACGGGCTGGACTTCGGCATGGCCTACACGTGGCAGCGCGCGAAGGACGAAAATCCGGGCACCTCGTCGGTGGCCTTTTCCAACTATGTGAACACGGCCGTGCTCGATCCGAACCGGGCCGCCTATGGCACATCCATCTATCAGCGGGACAATGCCTTCCGGCTGAACCTTGGATATGAGCGGGCCTTCTTTGGCGACAATCTCACCCGGCTCGACCTGTTCTTCAACTCGACTGCTGGCCAGCGGTTCAGCTATACGATGGTGGACTCGGTTGCGACCGTGAACCAGGGGGTGTTCAGTGTCGCTGGCCGGCCCGGGAACATCCGGTCGATCACCTTCGGGACGACGATGACCAACGACCGGCACCTTCTCTACGTGCCCAACGTGGCCTCGATCGCAGCAGACCCGATCGTGACATGGCGCAGCGAGGCGGATTTCAACGCCTTCCGGGATTTCGTTCTCAACAGCCCGCTGGCCAAGTATCAGGGCCAGATCGCGCCCAAGAACATCGGCCGCTCGCCGCGGTTCGAGAAGATGGATCTCCGCCTCAGCCAGGAGATCCCGTTCGTGCTCGGCGGCAAGATCCAGTTCTTTGCCGATTTCGAGAACTTCCTGAACCTCCTCAACAAGGACTGGAACGCGCTGCGGCAGGTGCCGTTCCCCTATGTTGCCGGGGTGGTGAGCGTGTTCTGCCCGCAGGATGCAGCCAACCCCAACTCGCCCTCGATCACCAGCGCAAACCAGGTGTGCCGTCAGTATCGCTACACCAACGTGCGCACGCCGTCGGAGACGCTGTTTACGAACCTGTCGCTCTGGCAGGTACGGCTGGGCGCGCGCCTCTCGTTCTGACCGGCCCTTTCCGCTGCGGCCCGGGCGCGTGTGCGCTCGGGCCTTTTCATGAGGCCCAAGGCGGGCTAGCCGGGCGCGCGGGCCCCCGTGGCGGAATTGGTAGACGCACCCGACTCAAAATCGGGAGCCCCAGGGCGTGCCGGTTCGAGTCCGGCCGGGGGTACCATCGGAGGCGGCCGCGCGGCTTCATGACGGCGGAGGGCAGCCGGCCCCCTGTCGGCATGCAGGGCCATCTGCTAGGATCGGCCCATGCCGACCCATGCCGAACCGCCGCCGGGCGTGGCCGCGGACTGGACCATTCCCCAGGCGTGGGAGCGCTATTCCGAGGCCGAGCATGCCCGCTGGCGCAGGCTCTACCGGCGGCAGGTCGCACAGCTTGCCGGCCGGGCCGTGCCGGAGTTTCTCGAGGGCCTCGCGCGGCTCGACATGGCCGATGGCATTCCCGATTTCCGCCGTCTGTCCGGGCAGCTGATGCGGCTCACAGGCTGGCAGGTGGTGGCCGTGCCGGGCCTTGTGCCCGACGATGTGTTCTTCGCCCACCTCGCCGAACGCCGGTTCGTGGCCGGATGCTTCATCCGCGCGGCCGACAGCCTCGACTATCTCGAGGCGCCCGACGTCTTCCACGACGTCTTCGGCCATGTGCCGCTGCTCGCCCACCCGCTGTTTGCCGACTATCTGGAGGCCTACGGGAAGGGCGGGCTGCGCTCGATCCGCTTCGGCGCCCTGCACAAGCTCGCCCGGCTCTACTGGTATACGGTCGAGTTCGGCCTCATCGAGACGCGGGACGGCCTGCGCATCTATGGCGCAGGCATCGTCTCCTCCCACGGCGAAAGCGCGTTCGCGCTCGACGATCCGAGCCCCAACCGCCTGGGCTTCGACCTCGTGCGGGTGATGCGCACGCCCTACCGGATCGACGATTACCAGCAGAGCTATTTCGTGATCCCCTCCTTCCGCCATCTCTTGGAGACCACGCTCGAGACCGATTTCGCCCCCCTCTACGACAGGCTCGAGCAGCTGCCCGATCTCGGCATCGCCGACATCCTGCCGACCGACCGGGTGTTCACCCGGGGAACCCAGGCCCATGCGCGCGTTCGGGCGCCTCTTCGCAGCGCGTCGTGATGCGCGGCGTGCCTTCCAGCGTGCGCTGGATCGGGCAGCGCGCGGCGAGTTCGATGAGCCTCTCGCGCTGGGCCTCGGTGAGCGCGGGGCCGGTCAGGCGGATGCATTTCACGAACACGTCCTGCCGCGGGCTGGCAGCTCCCGGCCCGCCCTTCTGGTGGGTGAGTGTCACCTCCACATGTTCGAGCGGCAAGCCCTCGCGCTGCGCCACCCAGCGCACCGTCATCGCCGTGCATTCGGCAAGTGCGGCTGCAAGAAGGTCGTAGGGCGCAGGGCCGAGGCCGGCGCCGCCGGCGTCCTCGGGCTCGTCGCCGGCCAGTTCGAAGCCGGAAACCGAGATCTTGACCGCAAAGGCGCTTGCGCCGGTTTCGGTCACATGGGCTGTGGTCATCTTGCCGGCCATGTCGTGCGTCCTCCTCCGTTGGCGGGGTGGGCCTTCATGCGGTCGAAATAGGCCTCCGTCTCCCGCCGGAGCGGCCCGGCGAGGAGGAAGAGCCCGATGACATTGGGCAGCGCCATCAGGAAGAAGGCGCTGTCCACCAGATCGAGCACGCGGCCCAGATCGAGCGCGGCGCCGAGCGACAGCTGGGCGCAGAAGAACAGCTTGAAGGCGCGCTCGCGCCTCCGGCCGTGGCCGGCCAGATGCTGGAACGCCTGGGTCGCGTAGAAGCCGTTGGCGAGCGCGGTGGAATAGGCGAACAGGAAGACGATGAGCGCCAGCAGCTGCGGCGCAAAGGGGATCACGCTTTCGAGCGCGGCCGAGGTCATCGCCACGCCTTCGAGGCCCTCGGCCATCCACATGCCCGAAACCACGAGGGTCAGCCCGGTGATGGTGCAGATGACGACCGTGTCGATGAACGGCTCGATGAGCGCGACCATGCCCTCCGAGGCTGGTTCGCGCGTGCGCGCCTGGGCGTGGGCGACAACCGCGGTGCCGACCCCGGCCTCGGAGGAATAGACGGCACGGCGCATGCCGATCACGAACACGCCGAGCACGCCGCCTCCGACCGCCTCGGGCGCGAAGGCGCGCTCGACAATCAGCGCCATGGCGGCGGGAACGGCGCCGACATTGGCGGCGAGGACCACGAGGCACGCACCGATGTAGAGCAGGCACATGGCCGGAACCAGGCGGCCGGCGACGCGCCCGATCCAGCCGATCGAGCCGAGGAGCACCAGCCCGCACAGGAGCGCAAAGCCCACCCCGAATGCGAGAGGGGCTGAAATGCCCGTCACGTTCGAGACCTGCACATAGGCCTGGTTGACCTGCACGAGGCTGAGGCAGCCGAAGATCATGAAGAAGGCGTGCGCAAGGCCGAGCACGACCCCGAGCGGCGCCAGCCCGATCGCGGCGAGGCCACGCTCGAGCGTGACTGCGGGGCCGCCGCGGATGCCGCCCAGCGGCAGCTGCTCGCGGTACATGAGGCCGAGCGTGACCTCCGCGCACTTCAGCCCCATGGCAAACACCCCGATCACCATCATCCAGAGGATGGCCCCGGGGCCGCCCATGGCAACCGCGACCGCAACGCCGGCAATGTTGCCAAGCCCGACGGTCGAGGCGAGCGCCGTCGAGAGCGCCTGGAACTGGCTGATCCCGCCCGGTGCCGTTGCATCGTGGAAGCGGCCGCCGAGCGTTTTCCAGGCCAGGACGAAGCCGCGCACCTGCGGCACCTTCAGCCAGAAGGTGGCAAACAGCATGGCTGCCGCCAGCCACATCACGATGAGCTGGATCTCGACCCCGCCAATGGTGACAGACGCGAACACGGCTGCCGAAAGCGCGTCGATGAGGCCGGAGAGGAACTCGATCACCTCGGGAAGCTTAAGGGGGCATGCCGGGAAAGGGCAAGCGCCGCGCGCGCCTTGCCACGCGCGCCTGGCCGGGCTCCGCACCGGGCGCGACTCCGGGGCCAGCTGGCAGCGGGGCCCAAGCGCGTCTATCGGGCGGCCATGGACGCGGTGCCCGGCTGGCTGGAGGTGACGCGCGCCGGGCTGCGGCTCCGGCAGGCGGATGTCTGGCTCGACCCGGCACGGCCTGTTCCGCGCGCGATCATCACCCACGGCCACGCCGACCATGCGCGCGGCGGCCACGGCGAGGTGTGGGCGACTCCCGAGACGCTTGCCATCATGGCCGCGCGCTATGGGCCGCAACCGGGCGCGCATGCGCTGGTCCCCGGTGCCACGGCCGATCTCGGTGGAGTGGGGGTGAGCCTGCACCCGGCGGGCCATGTGCTCGGCTCGGCGCAGGTGCGGCTCGAGGGGCCGGACGGGACGGTCGTCGTGGTCTCGGGCGATTACAAGCGCGCCCCCGACCCGACCTGTGCCCCGTTCGAGCCGGTGCCGTGCGACATCTTCGTGACCGAGGCGACCTTTGCGCTGCCCGTGTTCCGCCACCCCGACGCGCGCGAAGAGGTCTTGCGCGCGCTCGCAGCCCTGCGGGTGCAGCCGGAGCGGTGTCTCCTTGTCGGCGCCTATGCGCTGGGCAAGGCGCAGCGGGTGCTCGCGCTCCTCGCGGCTGTCGGCTGGGCGCGGCCCGTCTTCCTCCACGGCGCGCTCCTGCGGCTGACCGCGCTCTACCGCGAGCTTGGTATCAGCCTGCCGGAGACGCGGGCCGTGGCCGATGTTCCGCGCGAGGCGCTCGCCGGCGAGGTGGTGCTCGCGCCCCCTTCGGCGCTTGCCGACCGCTGGTCCCGCCGGCTGCCCGGGGGCGGGCAGGGCCCGATCCTTGCCATGGCGTCCGGCTGGATGCGGGTGCGCGCCCGCGCGCGCCAGCGGGGTGTGGAGCTGCCGCTGGTGATTTCCGACCATGCCGACTGGGACGAGCTGACGGCAACCATCCGCGAGCTTGGCCCGCGCGAGGTCTGGGTGACGCACGGGCGGGAGGATGCGCTGCTCCACTGGTGCGCGCTGGAGCGTGTCCCGGCCCGCGCGCTCCACCTCGTCGGCCGCGACGACGAGGACGACTGAGGCCGGCCGGTGGAGCGCTTCGCATCCCTGCTCGATGCGCTGGGCCGCACCTCCCAGCGCAACGCCAAGCTGGGTCTCATCGGCGCCTATCTTGCGGCCACCCCCGATCCATGCCGCGGCTGGGCGATGGCCGCGCTGACCGGCGAGCTCCGGCTGGCCGCAGTGAGGCCGCAGCTTGTCCGCAAGCTGATCGAGGCGCGGATGGACCCGACCCTCTTCCGCCTGTCCTACGACTATGTGGGCGATCTTGCCGAAACGGTTGCGCTCCTCTGGCCGGACAGCGGGCCGGGCGCGGCGGCACCCAGCCTGTCGGAGGCGGTGGCGCGCCTGCAATCCCTCTCGCGCGCCGAGGCGCCGGCCGTGCTTGCCGGGATGCTGGGGACGCTCGACGTGTCGGGCCGGTTCGCGCTGGTGAAGCTTGCAACCGGGGCGCTGCGCGTGGGCGTCTCGGCGCGGCTGGCGCGCGTGGCGCTGGCCGAGGCCTTCGGGCTCGATGTCGGCGAGGTGGAAGAGGTATGGCATGGGCTTTCGCCCCCCTATCTGCCGCTGTTCCGGTGGGCGGAAGGGCGGGGTCCGCGCCCGGATGCGGCCGGCCAGCCGGTCTTCCGGCCGTTCATGCTTGCGCATCCGCTCGAGGATCCGGGGCGGATCGCGCTCGCCGACCACCTTGTCGAATGGAAGTGGGACGGGATCCGCGTGATGGCGGTCGTCTCGGGTGGCGAGCGCCGGCTCTATTCCCGCGATGGCAACGACATCTCCGAGGCCTTCCCCGACCTTTTGCCGGCGCTTGCGCAGGACATGGTGCTCGATGGCGAGCTCCTCGTGCGCGCGCCCGGCGGCGGTGTCGGCTCGTTCCACCAGCTGCAGCAGCGGCTCAACCGCCGGACGGTCAGCCAGGCCCTGCTCGAGGCCGCACCGGCCTTCATCCGCGCCTACGACCTCCTGTTCGAGGGCCAGACGGACCTGCGCGCCCTGCCGCTTGCCGAGCGCCGGCACCGGCTCGAGCGCATGGTGGCGGGCCTTGCGCCCGGGCGCATCGATCTGTCGCCGCGGCTGGAGGCCGCAGATGCAAGCCGGCTCGATGCGCTGCGCCGCGCCCCGCCAGACCCCGGCATCGAGGGGCTGATGCTGAAGCGGCTCGACAGCCCCTATGTCGCCGGGCGGGTGACGGGCCTGTGGTGGAAGTGGAAGAAGGATCCGCTCACGGCCGATTGCGTGCTGATGTATGCCCAGCGCGGCCACGGCAGGCGCTCGTCCTTCTATTCGGATTTCACCTTCGGCGCCTGGGCTGATGGAACCCTGCTGCCGGTGGGCAAGGCCTATTTCGGCTTTACCGATGCCGAGCTTGCCTGGCTCGACAGGTGGGTGCGCGCGCACACGATCGCCCGCTTCGGCCCGGTGCGCGAGGTGGAAAAGCGTCTCGTGCTGGAAATCGCGTTCGACAGCGTGGCGCCGTCGGGCCGCCACAAGTCGGGGCTTGCCATGCGCTTCCCCCGCATTGCCCGGATCCGCGCCGACAAGCCGGCCGAGGAGGCCGACACGGTGGCCGCGATTGCAGCCCTTGCCCAGGCCGGCCGATGACGGCGCGGGCCGGACGGGTGGCCGCCCGGCGCGCGCCTCACGGGCAAGACGGGGCGGCGGGGGCCGGCCCCCCGGCCCTCAGGACCCGGGGATCAAGGCCGGGCCCGTCAGCTGAACGCCTGGATCCCGGTCTGGGCGCGGCCAAGGATAAGGGCGTGGACATCGGCCGTGCCCTCATAGGTGTTGACCGCCTCGAGGTTCATCACGTGGCGGATGACGTGATAATCGTCGCAAACGCCGTTGCCGCCGTGGATGTCGCGCGCGGTCCGCGCGATCTCGAGCGCCTTTCCCACATTGTTGCGCTTCAGGATCGAGATCGCCTCGGGCGCCAGCCGGTGCTGGTCCATCAGCCGGCCGCAGCGCAGCGCGAGCAGGAGGCCGAGCGCGATCTCGCTCTGCATGTCGGCGAGCTTTTTCTGCACCAGCTGCCGGGCTGCGAGCGGCCGGCCGAACTGCACCCGGTCGAGCGCATACTGGCGCGCGCGGTGCCAGCAATCCTCCGCCGCCCCCATCGCCCCCCAGCCGATGCCGTAGCGCGCGTTGTTGAGGCAGCCGAACGGCCCCTTCAGCCCCGACACATGCGGCAGGAGCCGGTCGTCTGGCAGGAACACATCCTCCATCACCACCTCGCCCGTCACCCAGGCGCGCAGCGCGAACTTGCCCTCGATCTTCGGCGTGGCCAGCTTGCCCGCATCGCCGCGCAGCATCACGAACCCGCGGATCACGTCGCCGGCGCCGTCGTCGAGGTCGCACTTCGCCCAGATGACGAAAAGGTCGGCGATCGGCGCGTTGGTGATCCACATCTTGGCGCCGTTGAGGAGATAGCCGCCATCCACTTTTCGCGCCCGTGTGGTCATGCTGCCCGGGTCGGAGCCGGCGTCTGGCTCGGTGAGGCCGAAGGCGCCAATCAGCTCGGCGCCTGCAAGCTTCGGCAGCCACTCCTGGCGCTGCGCCTCGGTGCCATAGGCCCAGATCGGCCACATGACCAGCGAGGACTGGACCGAAAAGGCCGAGCGGAAGGCCGAGTCCACCCGCTCGATCTCGCGCGCGATGAGCCCATAGGCGACATAGGACACACCCGGGCAGCCATAGCCCGCAATCGTCGGCCCGAGCAGGCCGGCCTTGCCGAACGCCTTCAACAGCGCCGGGTCGCACTCTTCGTGCCGGTTCCACGCCTTCACCACGGGCGAAAGGTGCTGGGCGGCAAAGGCCCGCGCGGTGTCGCGCACCATCCGCTCCTCCTCTGTCAGCTCCGCCTCGAGGAGCAGCGGATCCGCCCAGTCGAACGCCGGCCATGCCGGCGCCTGGGACTGGGCAAGGGATGCGGACATGTTCATTGGGCTTTCTCCCTGATGCGCGGCGCCGGGCGCCGCCCGGCCGACTGGCACGGCATCCGGCATAGCAGAGGGGCGGGGGCGCTGCACGTCTTCTTGACACGCAGGGGACAGGATCCGGCAGGGGGGGGAGGTTTCTGCGCCCTCTTCGCGCCTGTCCGGTGCGGCGACCGGTCGCCCCGCGGCCCGCCTCAGCGTCTGGCTGTGCCGAGGCCCCGCGCAGTGGTTGACCGGCCCGCACCGGTCGTGGCACGGAAAGGCGGGTGGCGCTCTGCGGGTGTAGCTCAATGGTAGAGCAGAAGCTTCCCAAGCTTACGACGAGGGTTCGATTCCCTTCACCCGCTCCAGCCGCCCGGCCTCCCCTCCTGTGCTCGAATGCCCGGATGCCTCTCTGGGCGTGCCGGGCGGATGGCGTGCCAATCCGCGCAAGGCCGGCCCGGCGCGCGCGGGGCACCCGCTGCCGGACCGGAGCCAGCCGGACGGAGGCGCTGGAACCGGGCCGCTGAAACGGCGGCGCTGGAACCGGGCGGCCCGAACCAGGGCGGGCGTGGCGCGCGCGTGTCGTGCGGCCTTCGCACCGGCGCGCGGGCAAGGCAGCGACCGATCGGCGAATGGAAGATCGGCCGGTCCAGCGGCGCCCCGGCGGGCTGGTCTCCACCGCTTCGGGCAGGAGCCAGGTCTCAGCCTGTGACCCGTACTGAGACCCTGCGGCGGCGCTGGCTCGAGCCGACGAGGCCGAAGCCCGCGATCAGCATTGCCCGGGTGTCCGGCTCGGGGACGATCGAGACCGGGATGATGATGAGGTCGTCGTGATTGTTGTCCGGCCCGGCGCCGGTGTCGTGGAAGCCGAGGTCGAGCAGCCGGCTCGTGTCGGATGTCGCCGGGGTTGAATCCGACTGGCAGGAAGATCCCGAACTGCCGGGTGCCGATCCGGAACTTGGTGCCGTCCGGCCGCCGAAATGCCAGTTGGCAACCGGGCCGGCGCCGTGGCGGCCCGTGCCGATCCGCTGCGCCTGATCTCTCGCCAGACGGGTCTCACACCAGAAGGTTGGCGGCACGGAGGCGAAGGTTGAGTTGCCCGGTGCGGAACTTGTTGTTGAACCCGGCCTTGCGTGCGACGAACGCGAACCCGAGGGGGGCGCCTGCGACCGGCACCGGCCCGGTGATGGCAACCGACGCGCCGGTATCGGCGCACTCGACAGGGCCGATTCCCGCAAGCTTCGTCTTGACGTGGTTGTTGCAAGGAACAGCGCGGACGGTTCCGATGGTAACCGCAAAGTCGGCAGCCCCTGCCGGTGCCGAAAGCGCAAGACCAGCCATGCCGGAAAGTGCTGCCACCACGATCCGAATGTGCATCATAGGCTTCCTGATCGGCACGCGCCGGCTTTTCTCCATGCCGAAACATCCTGCATATCTTGACATGTTTTAACTTCTTTTGAAAAGAAACTGGAGGCGTTCAAACCCGCTTTTGGGTGAAGCATGACCATGCTGGGACATGCGTGTCTTTCCTGCGGCGCGCGGCGCCCCTTCCGCGCGCACAGCCATCCGCCTAGAAGGCCCGAGGGGCCGGCAGGCATGAAGGGGAGGCAGGCGCATGGACGAAGCCCGATTCGCCGAGGTGGACCGCTGGATCGAGCGCCACCTTCTGCCCGAGGACCCGATCCTCGAGGCCGTGCTGGGCGCCCGTCGCACGGCAGGCCTGCCGCCCATCGATGTCTCGCCGCTCCATGGCGCCTTTCTCGGCCTGCTCGCGCATCTGGTGAAGGCGCGCCGCATCCTCGAGATCGGCACGCTCGCCGGCTATTCGGCCATCTGCATGGCCCGCGCCCTGCCCGAAGACGGAAGGCTGGTCACCATCGAGGTGGATCCGCGCCACGCCGAGGTGGCGCGCGCCAACTTCGCGCGGGCCGACATTGTCGCGCGCATCGACCTGCGGGTGGGCGCGGCGCTCGATGTGCTGCCGACGCTTGTCGACGCGCACCATGCCTTCGACATGGCGTTCATCGATGCCGACAAGGAAAACAACGCCGCCTATGCCGACTGGGCGGCGACCCTCGTCCGCTCGGGTGGCGTGGTGGTGATCGACAATGTGGTGCGCGCTGGGCGCATCATCGACCCGGCCGACGAGGCCCCCCAGATCGCGGGCACGCGCAGCCTCTATGCGGCCATGCGCATGGACCGCCGCTTCGAGCCGGCCGTGCTGCAGACGGTCGGCGTCAAGGGCTGGGATGGAATGATGATCTGCCGGAGGCTCTAGCCGCGCCGCACCAGCTCCAGCCGCTCGGCCCGATAGGGATAGCCGATCCCCTCGGGGATGGTGAGGATCCCATCCACCACCTCCGGCTGCACGAAGGGCGGCTCGGTCGGGTCGGCCAGCAGGGCGGCGACCGTTTCGAACTGGCCAAGGCGCGCGATGTTGCAGCGCGTGGGGAAGAGGAGCGAGATCGCCCCGGAATCGGCCTCGGCGAGGAGCGCCGCCGGAGGCGCCCAGCGGGCGTGCACGGCCTCGGTTCCATCGGCCGCATGCGCTTCCCCCTCGGGCATTGCGGCCACGTAGAAGCGCGTGTCGTAGCGCCGGTGCAGCCCGAGCGGTGGCAGCCAGCGTGCGAACGGCTTGAGAGAGCCAAGGTCAAGCCGGTGGCCCAGTTCCGCAAGCAGCGCGGCAAAGCCGATTGCGTGCGAATCCGAACGGGGCCGGGCCCTTGCGCGCACCGCACCGGAGACCGCCGGGCCGCGGGAGAGGAGGATGCCGGTTTCCTCGAAGGTCTCCCGCGCGGCCGTCACCCGCGCTGCGGCATCCTCGGGCGCCAGCGCTGCCGCACCCGGAAAGGAGGCGGCGCAGGCGATGTCGAGCGCATCCACCTTGCCGCCGGGAAAGGCGATGGCCCCGCCGGCAAAGCCCATGGTTCCCGCGCGCTCGATCACCAGGATCTCGAGGCCTGCCGTGCCATCACGGGCGAGCACGAGGGTGGCAGCGGGCGTGGCGCCGGCGGGGTCGGGAGTGGCCATGCCGCACTGCTGCATTGAACGGCGCGGCCTGCCTAGCTAGCCGCAGCGCGAGGCTCGGCAGGCAGAAAGGTGCAAAGATGGTGCAGCAATGGGATGGCCGGAGCGCGCCTGAGCTCCTCGCGCTCGAGCGGCTCGACCGCGACCTGTTCCGCAACCGCTTCAACCAGAAGAACGCCAACGAGTCGCTGTTCGGCGGCCAGGTGCTCGCCCAGGCGCTGACGGCTGCCACGCACACCATTGTCCCCGAGCGGATGGTCCATTCGCTGCACGGCTATTTCCTGCGCGCCGGACGGGCCGCAAGCGCGGTCATCTATTCGGTGGACCGCACGCGCGATGGCGGGCGCTTTTCCACCCGTCGCGTGATCGCCGTGCAGGAGGGCGAGCCGATCTTCCACATGGAGTGCGGCTTCCACGCCCATGAGGAGGGGTTCGACCACCAGGCGGCGCTTCCGGCCGGAGTGCCGGGGCCCGAGGCGCTGCACGACCTGCCCGGACTGGCCGAAGCCTGGGCCGACCGGCTGCCGGGCTGGCTGCGCGCGCGCTGGCAGGCGCCCGAGCGGCCCATCGAGGTGAAGCCGGTGGAGCCCGAGCTGTTCCTCCGGCCGGCCGCCGAGGCGCGCCGGCGCATGTGGGTGCGCCTGCCCAGCGGCGCCTCGGCCACGGGGCCGGCCGAGCATGCCTGCCTTCTTGCCTATCTTTCGGACTATTGGCTCGCGGGCACGGCCGCCCTGCCGCACGCCCTGCCCATGCCGGGGCCGGCCCTGTTCATGGCAAGCCTGGACCATGCGATGTGGTTTCACCGCCCGGCACGGGTGGATGACTGGCTGCTGTTCGACACCGAGAGCCCATCGGCGCAAGCCGGCCGCGGGCTCGCGCGCGGGCTCCTGTTTGCGCGCGACGGCACGCTCGTGGCAACGGCCGCCCAGGAAGCGCTGCTGCGCCCGCGGCGCTGAGACCTGATCCGCAGGCGGCTGGTGGAGACGAGGGGGATCGAACCCCTGACCTCAGCAGTGCGATTGCTGCGCTCTCCCATCTGAGCTACGTCCCCGCCTGCCACGCGGCGGCCGACCAGCCGCCCGGCGAGCTTCGCCTGCCGGGCGCGAGGCGGATAGCGGGCCGCGACCGGCTTTGCAACATGGCAGAGAGGATGGCGGGAGGGGCTCCTTCCACCGGCGCGGGCACCGGTCGAGGCACCGGTCCGGGCGGGGGGCGGCGGGGTTGTGCGGCTGCGCTTGCCAATCCGGCAGCCGCGCCATAGTCTCCAGAACCAAGTGCGGAGGGTGCGGCCCGGTGGGGGCGGGCGTCATCCCCGCGGGGACGGCAATGTGTTGAAGGCGGTTTGGGTGGCCGATTTCGAACCGGGCGTTGGCGGTTGTGCGGCCGTTTCGGCTGTTGAGGGCGGGGCGGCCCGGGCCGCCCCCATGGCCGGGCCCCGTCCGGTCTGCCCCCGTCCGCCGCGCGGGCGGGCGGTGCGCAGGGAGGTGGCCGCGCTCGATCTTGGCACCAACAACTGCCGGCTGCTGATCGCGCGGCCGCATCCCGAAGGGTTCCAGGTCGTCGATGCCTTCTCGCGGGTCGTCCGGCTTGGCGAGGGCGTCTCGGCCACCGGCAGGCTTTCGCCCGAGGCGATGGACCGCACGCTCGAGGCGCTCAGGATCTGTGCGGCCAAGCTGGCGCGGCGCCGGGTGGCGCAGGTGCGCTCGGTTGCAACCGAAGCCTGCCGGCGGGCCAGCAACTGCGCCGAGTTTGTGGCACGCGTCTATGCCGAAACCGGGCTCGCGCTCGACATCATCTCGCCGGCGGAAGAGGCGCGGCTGGCCGTGCTCGGCTGCCAGACGCTCATCGAGCCGGCCGCCCGCCAGACGCTCGTCTTCGATATCGGCGGCGGCTCGACCGAGGTCGTGCTGATCGAGCGCTGCACGCTGCCATCCGCAGGCGAGGATGGCCTTGCCATGGTGGGCTGGGTTTCGGTTCCGTGGGGGGTTGTCTCGCTTGCGGAGACCGAGGCGGCCGATGGCGGCTCTGCGGCCGCGCGCATGGCGGCGTTTTCGCGCATGGCAGCGCGGGTCGCAGCGCATCTCGGCGGGTTGTCCGCCCGGCTCGGCGCCGATGTTCAGCTGCTCGGCACCTCCGGCACTGTCACCACGCTTGCAAGCCTGCACATGGGCCTTGCCCGCTACGAGCGGCGGCTGGTCGATGGCGCGTGGATGGAGACGGCCGATCTGCGCGCGCTCAGCCACCGGCTCGCCGGCGCGTCGCCGGCCGAACGGGCCGGCATTCCGGGCATCGGGCCGGAACGTGCCGAGCTGGTGGTGGCAGGCTGTGCCATCCTCGAGGCGCTGCTCGAGGCCAGCCATGCGCGGCGGCTCCGGGTTGCCGACAGGGGCATCCGCGAGGGAATCCTGCGCAGCCTGCTTGCCCGCCACGGCGGCGCATGAGCGGCCGGCCATGAGCTGCCGCCAGCGATGAGCCGCGCGCGCGGGGGCGGCAGCGGCGGCCGCGCGGCGGGCGGACGGGCGCGCGTGGCGAGCGCGCGCCGGCGCAAGGCCTCCTCGACCCGCTGGCTCGAGCGGCACCTGAACGACCCTTATGTGAAGCGGGCAGCGGCCGAGGGCTATCGCGCGCGCGCGGCCTACAAGCTCCTCGAGCTCGACCAGCGCTTCGGCCTGCTTGCCGGCGCCCGGCGGGTCGTCGACCTTGGTGCCGCGCCCGGATCGTGGACGCAGGTGGTCCTGAAGGCGCAGCCGCAGGCGCGGGTGGTCGGCATCGACCTGCTGCCGGTAGACCCGCTTCCCGGTGCCCAGATGCTGCAGATGGACTTTCTCCGCGAGGAGGCGGCCGCGGCCATCGGCAAGGCGCTGGGCGGCCCGGCAGACCTCGTGCTGTCCGACATGGCGGCCAACATGGTCGGCCACCAGAAGACCGACCACCTGCGCACCATGGCGCTTGTCGAGGCCGCATCGCGCTTTGCAGCCCAGATCCTGCGGCCCGGCGGCGCTTTCGTCGCCAAGGTGCTCGCCGGCGGCGCGGAGCCGGCGCTGGTGGCCGAGCTCAGGCGCCAGTACGCAAGCGTGCGCCACGCCAAGCCGCCAGCCAGCCGCCGGGAATCGAGCGAAACCTATCTGGTCGCCCAGGGGTATCGCGGCTGACCCAGGGCGGGCCGTTGCGGTCAGACGATCCCGCCGCCGACGGACAGCCGCACGAGCGCGATGGCAATGACGACAAGGTTCAGGATCCGCCCCTCGCGCCCGCGGGAGAGAAGGCCGAGCAGCAGCCCGAGGCCGGCCAGCGGGATGACGAACCAGTTGGCCCAGCCCACGAACGGGATGAGCGCGAAGACGGCGATCATGAACGCAACCGCGCCGATGAGAAGCGAGGCGATGTTGAGCATGGGCTGGGATTCCTCCGGTCTGGTGTGGCGCCTCTCGCTGGCCGCGCAAGATGGGAGAGCGCGCTGGCATTGCAAGGGGCCCGCGGCTAGGCGCGTGGCGGCATGGAGAGCACGCACCCGTCCGACCGGGCCTGTCCCGTCCCCGCCGAATGGGCGCCACAGCGTGCCATGTTTCTTGGCTTTCCCTCGCACCCGGCGCTGTGGGAAGCCGATCTTGCGCCAGCGCAGGCCGAGGTGGCCGCGCTTGCGCGCCAGCTGGGCCGGAGCGTGCCGGTGCGGCTCGTGGTGGCCGATGGATGCGCAATGGCGGCGGCGCGCCGCCTCCTTGGCGGGGCGGCGGGCGTCGAGCTGGTCGAGATGGCGTTCGGCGACGTGTGGCTGCGCGATACCGGGCCCATCTTCCGCGCGCCGGAGCGGGCGGTCGCCTTTGCGTTCAACGGCTGGGGCGGAAAATACCGCCTCGCGGGCGACTCCGACCTTGCCGACCGGATCGCAGCCTTCTGCCGCGCGAGTCTTTCGCGCTTCGATCTCGTGTGCGAGGGTGGTGCGATCGAGACCGACGGGCAGGGCCTCGGCATCACCACCGAGCAGTGCCTGCTCAACCCCAACCGCAACCCCGGCGCGGGCCGGGCGCATGTCGAGGCAGTGCTCTGCGAGGCACTCGGCCTCCGCCGCCTCGTCTGGCTGGGCAAAGGTCTCGCCGGCGACCACACCGACGGGCATGTCGACAATCTCGCCCGCTTTGCCGCGCCCTCCACGCTGCTGATCCCGGTGCCCGAGGGCGCGGATGACCCCAATGCGAAGGCCTATGCCGATGCCCGGGCGCGCGCGCTGGCGGCCAATCTCGTGGTGTGCGACATGCCCTCGCCGGGGCGGGTCGAGGCCGACGGCCGGGTGGTGCCGGCAAGCTACATGAACTTCGTGGTTGCCAACGGGCAGGTTGTGGTGCCGCTCTACGGCCGGCCGAACGACGGGGCGGCCGTCGCGGCGCTCGCGCGCGCCTTCCCCCGCCACCGGGTCACCGGGCTGCGCTCCGATCACCTGCTCTCCGGCGGCGGGAGCTTCCACTGCATCAGCCAGCAGCAGCCGGCATGAGGAGGCGGGCATGACACGGGAGGTGACGGTGGGTGCGGTGCAGATGGCGATGACGGGCGACGAGGCAGAGGACATCGCGAAGGCCGTGCGCCTGGTCGAGGAGGCGGCGGCGCTCGGGGCCTCCATCGTGCTTCCGCCCGAGCTCTTCCACGGCCATTATTTCTGCGTGGCGCAGGACGAGGCCAACTTTGCCGCCGCCCGCCCGGTCGGCCGCCACCCGGCCGTGCTCGCCATGCAGGAGGTGGCCCAGCGGCTGCGGATCACCATTCCCACCAGCTTCTTCGAGGCCGATGGCCCGCATTTCTACAATGCGCTGGCACTGGTGAACTCCGAGGGCCGGGTGGAGGGGGTCTATCGCAAGAGCCACATCCCCGACGGGCCCGGCTACATGGAGAAATTCTATTTTCGGCCCGGCAACACCGGCTTTCGCACCTGGCAGGCCGGCGAGGCCTGCATCGGCGCGGGCGTCTGCTGGGATCAATGGTATCCGGAGACGGCGCGCGCGCTGATGCTTGCGGGCGCGGAAATCCTCTTCTTCCCGACTGCCATCGGCTCCGAGCCGCACGATCCCGATCTCGACACCAGGCGCCTGTGGGTGCGCGCGATGGTGGGCCACGCCGTGTCGAATGTCGTGCCCGTGGTCGCGGCGAACCGGGTGGGCACGGAGCACGGCCAGCGGTTCTACGGCAACAGCTTCATCTGCAACGAGCGCGGCGACATGCTGGCCGAGCTTGGAACCGAGGAGGAAGGCGTGATTGCCGCCACCATCGACCTCGACCTCGTCGCACGGCACCGGGCCGCGTTCGGCTTCTTCCGCGACCGGCGGCCCGACCTCTACCGGCGGCTGGCGGAAGACCGCTGAGCGATCGCGGTCTCGAGTGCGGCGCGGAACATGGTCTCGGTCAGGCGCCCGGTGTTCTGGTTGTAGCGCGAGCAGTGATAGCTGGAGACGAGCACCCGGCCGCCGGGAAGCGGATGGGCCGCGCCATGGACGAAGGGGGCGCAGGCGGGTGCGACGCCGAGCGCACGCAGCACCGAATCGTGGGCCACCCGCCCGAGTGCGAGCACCACCTCCAGACGCGCGAGCGACTGGAGGACAGCAGCCAGATGGGGCCGGCAGGAGGCGATCTCCGCCGGGGTCGGGCGGTTGGCCGGCGGCAGGCAGCGCACCGCATTGGTGATGATGACGCCCGAAAGCACAAGGCCGTCGCCCGGGTCGGCCCGGTAGCTGCCGCGCGCAAGGCCGAGCGCGCCAAGCGTCCGGTAGAGGAGATCGCCCGCGAAATCGCCGGTGAACGGCCGGCCGGTGCGGTTTGCGCCGCGCTCGCCCGGGGCCAGCCCGACGATCGCGAGCCAGGCGTCAGGGTCGCCAAAGCTGGGCACGGCGCCGTTGAACCAGAGCGGTTCGCGCCGGCGGAGGGCCTCGCGGTGCGCCACCAGCCGCGGGCACAGGGCGCAGTCAGCGGGCGGGTCGGCCCGCAATGGGCGAAGGGCCGGGGGGTGGAGGGCCGGGGGCATGGCGCCCGCTAGCAGCCGCCCG
Source organism: uncultured Sphingomonadaceae bacterium (assembly GCA_937995515.1). GTDB lineage: Bacteria > Pseudomonadota > Alphaproteobacteria > Sphingomonadales > Sphingomonadaceae > Thermaurantiacus. The sequence continues at coordinate 55,047 of CALKJZ010000004.1, forward strand.
GGCCCGGCGCCATGCGGTCTGCGCCGCGCCATCGTGGCGCTCGGCAGCAACATGCGCCACGGCCGCCACGGTGCGCCGCGCCGGGTGCTCGAGGCAGCGATCGCCGCCCTTTCGGGCGGGGGCCTCGGCATCGTCGCCGTCGCGCCCGTGCGCGAGACGGCGCCGATCGGCCCGTCGCGCCGGCGCTTCGCCAACTCGGCCGTGCTCGGCCTTTGGAGCGGGAGCGCGGAATCGCTCCTCTCCCTGTGCCATGCGGTGGAGCGGGGCTTCGGGCGCAGGCGCCGCATCCGCTGGGGCCCGCGCGTGCTCGACTGCGACCTCCTTCTGGTCGAGGAGGAAGTTGCCCTCCCGTGCGGGAAGGTGCGGGGCGGGCTCGTGCTGCCGCATGGCGAGCTTGCCCGCCGGCCGTTCGTGCTCGGGCCGCTTTGCGACCTCTGGCCTGGCTGGCGCCACCCGCTCGAGGGGCTTTGCGCCCGGCATCTTCTCGCGCGCCTCGCCAAGCCCAGGCCCGGCGCGCCGGCCGCGGGCGCCCGGGCCCGGTTGCATGCGACGCGCGCTCGCGCCGCCCGCGCAACCGCAGGCGCGGTTGCGGCCCGCCGATCGGTCCGAAGCGGCAGGCCCCCGGCGGCGTTTGCGGGTCATGCGCGCGACGGGCCGCGCGGTTGATTCCGGGCCGGGCAGGGCCTAGGTGCCGGCGGCCATCGCGTGGGGCTCGTAGCTCAGTCGGTAGAGCAACGGACTTTTAATCTGTAGGTCCCGGGTTCGAATCCCGGCGAGCCCACCAGCGTGCGGCGGGCGTCGCGCGGCCGCCCGGCCACGCGCCCGGCCATGCGGAAGGGGCACTTTCTCGAGCCCCTTTCGCTCGCGTCGCCAACGGGCTAGCGTGACACGACCCATGGCAGATCATCTTCGCCCTGCGCGCGCCCGGATGCCGGAATGATCCTTGGCCGTTCGCCTTGCCGGGGCGCCTTGCCCGTCCGCCGATGGCTGTTGTTTCTCGTGCCGCTTGTCGTGCTCCTGGTGCCGCTTGGCGCCTGCTCGCTGCGGAGGGGCGGCAACGAGGCGCCGCCCCGGCTCGAGACCGAGGCCGAGATCCCGGCCTTTGAGTCGCGCGTGGCGCTTCCGGTTGCCGTGCCGATGGCGACCCTCGAGCGGATCATCAACGAGGAGGTGCCGCGCCGGCTGGTGACCATCAACCGCGAGTTCGACGTCTGCATCAAGCCCGCGCGCATCAAGATCGGCGAGCGGCGCATCAAGGTGACACCCACCATCCGCTGCCGCATCGAAGGCCATGTGGATCGCGGCCCCATCCGCCTTTCCGGCGTCGCCGGCCAGCCCGGCGCCATCAGGTTCACGATGCCGGTTTCCGCGACCGTTGCCGCGAAGGACATCGGCCGGATCATCCCCAAGGAGACGGCAACGGCCGCGGCCGATGTGCGGGCCATCCTGCGCCTCCGGATCGACGAGTCGTGGAGGCCGGTGGCACGGATCGAGGTCGACTATGACTGGACGGAGAAGCCCGGGATCGAGCTGCTCGGCCAGCGCATCACCTTCGCCCGTCGCGCCGACCCGCAGCTTGCCCGGCTGATCGCGGACCTCGAGCGCAAGCTGCCCGAGCGGATGGCGGGGCTTGGCCTGAAAGAGCAGGCGGCCGCAGCCTGGGCCAGGGGCTTTACCTCCGTCTCGATCAACCGCGAAAACCCGGAGGTGTGGATGCGGCTGACCCCGCAGCGGCTTTCGGCCGGGGGCTTCAGCGTGGAGGGCAACCGGCTGGTCGCGCGGCTCGCGCTCGAGGCGGGCACCGAGACCTTCCTCGGCCGGCGCCCGCCAGACCCGGAGCCGACGCCCCTTCCGCCGCTCGCGCGCCTTGCGCCCGGCGATTTCGGGGTCCGGTTCGCAGCGCCGGTGGTGGCCGATTTCGCCGAGCTCGAGCCGGTGCTGGAAAAGGAGCTCGACAAGCTCTCCGGCAAGCCCTTCGACGTGCCTGTGGCAGGCCGGGTGGACGTGCGGTTCGAGCGGCCGACCGTCTATGCAACCGAGGGCGGCAAGCTTGCCATCGGGCTGCCGATGCGCGTGAATGCCGCCCGGCAGCTCTTCTCCACGAGAGGGACGGTGTGGCTGACCGGCAGACCGGTCAACGAGCCGGACAGCCGCAAGGTGCGGGTGACCGACCTTGCCATTGCCGGCGACACCGAGACGATGACCGGCGACCTCCTGCTGATGGTCGCCGGCTCGCCGCGCGTCACCAGCGCCATCGAGGCCGGGCTTGAGCACGATTTCGAAGGCGATTTCGAAAAGCTGATGGTCAAGATCAACAGGGTGCTCGGCGCGCTTCCGATCGGCGATTTCGTGGCGACCGCCAGGGTCGACGGCGTGCGAAATGGTGTCGTGCAGCCCGTCGGGCAGGGCCTCTTCATGCCGGTGGAGGCCTATGGCCGCGCCGAACTCCGGTATGACCCGGCGGCCGTGCGCCAGATCCTCGCCCAGCGGGCCGCCGAGCGCAAGGAACGGGCCGCCCGGCGGGCTGCAACCGAGGCGGAGATGGCCGGACCCGCAGCCGCAGGCGCACCGCCTGCGGCTCCGGCACCAGCCGCGCGCTGACCGCGCCCCTGCCCGGGCGGGCATGGCGGGGCCGGGTGGCCCGGCCTTCCGGCCGGTTGCCGCGGTTGCAGCGGGCGAGGAGATCGGGCGCCATCGCGCAAAAGCGGGCGGGCACCCCACGGGCCGGGCTGGGGGCCGATGTGGCAGGCGTGCTCGGGCAGGCGCGCCGGGCAAGGCCTGGGGCCGCACGGGGCCTCGGCCGCGCGCGCCCTGCAGCCGCGTGCGCCCTGCGGCCGCGTGCGCCTGCGTCATGGCAGTGTCACACCGCTTTCCCATAAGGAAGCCGTTGCCGGCGGGCCGGACCCGCCTGGCCCCAGGGGTTTGTGGCCGTGCCAGAATGTCGGTCTGCTGCCTGCCAGCTTCCATTCCGCCGGCGTGGAGGGCCTCTGGGCAGCGCGTGCATGCCTTGCCCGGGCGGAGGGCAGCGCGACTGATGGGCGGCGCTGGCGAGGCGGGTGCCGCCCGCGCGGCCGGTGTGGCCGGGCTCGTGCGCTTCCGGCGCGTGCACGCGATCCTTGGCAGCCTGATGGTGGTGGAGGGGCCGGCGCCCGCCTCCGGCATCGCGGCGCCCCGGCTGCACGATCTGGCGCTCGTGCGCGAGGAGGGCGACCCGCCGCGCGAGGCCCTGGCGCGGATCGTGCGCATCGAGGGCAGCCGCGTGCACCTGCAGCTCTTTGCCGACACGGCGGGATTTTCGACATCGGCCGCCGTGAGCTTCCTGATGCGGCCGCCCGAGGTCGCCTACACGCCGCACGCGCTCGGGCGCGTCTTCGACGGGCTCGGCCGGCTCATCGATGGCGGCCCGCCGCTCGATCTCGAGCCGGTGATCGGCCTTGGCGGCGCGCCCGTGAACCCGGCGCGGCGCGAGCTCGCCGGCCGGTTCCTGCGCACCAACGTGCCGATGATCGACCTGTTCAACAGCCTCGTTGAAAGCCAGAAGATCCCCATCTTTGCCGCAGCGGGCGAGCCGCACGACGAGCTTTTGCTGCGGATTGGCACCAGGGCCGAGGCCGATGTCGTGATCTTCGGCGGCATCGGGCTGATGTTCGAGGATTTCTACCGGGTGCGCGAGGCATTCGAGCAGTCGGGCGCGATGGCGCGGGCAATCATCTTCGCCAACCAGACCTCCGACCCGGTGGTCGAGCGGCTCCTCGTGCCCGATCTCGCGCTGGCTGTCGCCGAGCGCTTCGCGGTCGAGGAAAAGCGCCGCGTGCTGGTGCTGCTCAGCGACATGACAGCCTTTGCCGACGCACTGACCGAGGTGGGACTTGCGCAGGACCGGGTGCCGGCCAACCGCGGCTATCTCGGCGACCTCTATTCCGAGCTGGCGCGGCGCTACGAGCGGGCCTCGGCGTTCCGCGATGGCGGCTCGGTCACGCTGGTGTCCGTCTGCACGCTGCCCGGCAACGACGTGACCCACCCGAGCCCCGACAACACCGGCTACATCACCGAGGGCCAGATCTGTCTTTCCGGCGGCATGATCGACCCTTTCGGCTCGCTTTCGCGGCTGAAGCAGCATGTGGTGGGCAAGGCCACGCGGGAGGATCATGGCCAGATCATGAACACCATGATCGGCCTGTTCGCAGCCGCGCAGGATGCCCGGCAGAAGGTCGCCATGGCGTTCGACCTGTCCGACTATGACGAGCGGCTGCTGCGCTTCGACCGGCTGTTCCGCGAGCGCTTCATGGCGCTCGAGGCCGAGCTTGCGCTCGAGCCCGCGCTCGACCTGTGCTGGCAGACGCTCGCCGAATGTTTCGCCCCCGAGGAGGTGGTCATCCGGCGCAGCCTGATCGATACCTACTGGCCGCGCGCCGTCGACGGCAGGCGCGCGGCGTGAGGCGGATTGCCGGCAACCGGGCCGCCATCGAGGCGGCGCGCCGGCAGCGTGCCGCGCTTGCGCGGGTGAGGCCTGCGCTCGAGCTCAAGCACCAGGCGCTGCTTCTTTCGCGTGCGGAGGCAGCGCGCGCGCTCGCCCGGCTCGAGGCGGCACACGCTTCCCGGCTGGCCGCGGCAGGCGCGGCGTTTGCCATGCTCGCCGGGCACGCGGGCGGGCTCGGCGGGCGGGTGGCCGCCGCCGGCCAAGCCGCGCCCGGCGAACGGGTCGCCGGGGTTGCCACGGTTTCCCCGGCCGGCCTCCGCGCGGTGGTGAGCGCACCGCGCCTTGCCGATCCGCCCTGGCTTGTCGCGCTCGACCGAGAGCTCGCCGAGGCCGTGGAGGAGCGGCTGGCCATCGCCGCCCGGCGGCTGACCCTCGCCCGGCTGGACAAGGCCGCAAAGACCGCAGCCCAGAGGCTGAACCTTGTCGAAAAGGTGCTCATCCCCGAACTCGACAGCGAGATTCGGCGCGTCTCGATCACCCTTGCGGACCGCGCGCGCGCGGCGCTCGTGGCCGCGCGCATCGCTAAGGGCCGCGCCGCCGCGCGCCGGGGCGAGGCATGAGCCACGCGGCGTGGGTGCGCGCGGCCGGGGGGTGGCGCCGGCCATGACCATCGCGTCGATGCGCCGCTGCCTGATCGCCGGCCCGATCGACCGGCAGGCCGAGCTCCTCGAGCGGCTGCAGGCGCTGGGCACGGTGGAGCTGGAGCCGCTTCATGGCGCTGCCGCCCCGCGTCCGCCGGCCGGCGATGCCGCGCGCCGGGCGCTGCGGCATCTGGCCCGCACACCCGGACGCCGGCCCCAGCGCCGGGTGGATCCGGCCTTCGATGTTGAGCGGTTCGTGGCCGATGTCGCAGCCAATGCCGCGCGCATCCGCGCGCTCGAGGACCGGCGCGATGCCCTGGCCGCCCGCATCGCCGATGTGGAGCACTGGGGCGATTTTGCCCTTCCCGAAAGCCCGCGCGCGCTGGGCGGCAACCGGCTGTGGTTCTACATCGTCCCGGCGGGCCGGATGAAGGACATGCCAGAGACCCTGCCGTGGCAGGAGATCAGCCGCACCGCCTCGCGCGCCTATGTGGTGGTGCTCAGCCCGACCGAGCCCGCCCCCGGAGACATTCCGGCACCGCGGGTGCATGTCGGCGCGCGGCGCCTTGCCGATCTCAGGGTGGAGCTCGACGCCCTCGAGGCCGAGCTCGACGAGGCGCGCCTGCGCCGCCAGGCCTTCACCTCGCGGCTGACGCTCCTCGCCGAACGGCTCGCCGAGGCCGAGGATGCCGATGCCCGCGCCGAGGCGGCCTGCGGCTGCCGCATCGAGGGCCCGCTGTTCGTGCTTTCGGGCTGGACGGCCGCGCACGATGTGCCGGCGCTCGAGCGTCTGGCCGCCGAAACCCGGGTCGCGCTCGTCGTCACGCCGCCGGCCAGGGGGGATGCGCCGCCCACAAGGCTCGAGCCGCCGCCACCCTTTGCGGCCGGCGCCGATCTCGTGCGCTTCTACCAGTCACCGCCGGCAGACGCGTGGGACCCTTCGGTGCCGGTCTTCCTGAGCTTTGCGCTGTTCTTTGCCATCATCCTCTCCGATGCGGGCTATGCGCTGCTGCTCGGGCTCCTGCTTCTGCTGTCGTGGCGTCGCCTGGGGCGCGGCCGCGCGCGCCGCCTGAGGCCTCTTGCTGCGACCATCGTTCTCCTCTCCCTTCTCTGGGGGGCGGCGTGCGGCGCCTGGTTTGGGGCGCCCCCGCCCACGCCGGCGCTCGCCCGGCTCGCGCGCATCGATCTTGCCGATTTTCCCGCCATGCTGGCGCTCAGCATCGGCATCGGCATTGCCCATGTGGCCGTGGCGATGGCCGGCCGGCTCTGGTCGGAGCGGTGGCAGCCGCGCGCCCTCGCCCACGGCGGGTGGCTCTTGCTGCTGGCGGGGGGCACGCTCCTGTGGCAGGGCGCGCCGGCGGCTTCAGCGGCCATGCCGCTTGCGGCCGGCGCGCTTCTCGTGCTGCTGTTTGCCGACCCGCGGCCGGTGCGCGGGGCGACCGATGCGCTCTTGCGGCTGGGCGGCGGGATCCAGGCGCTGACAGGCGTCTCGAAGCTCTTCTCCGACATCCTTTCCTACCTGCGGCTGTTCGCGCTCGGCCTTGCCAGCGCCTCGCTCGCGCTCGCCTTCAACAGCCTTGCAGGAGACGTGCGCGCAGCGCTTCCGGGCTTTGGCCTCGTTGCCGCGATCCTGATCCTCGCCGTCGGCCACCTGCTCAACCTCGCGCTCGCCGTCGTCGGCGGCACGGTGCACGGCCTCAGGCTCAACTACATCGAGTTCGGGAACTGGGCGGCAGGCGGCGAGGGGCGGCCGTTCCGCCCCTTCGCCCGGCGCGCGGGAGGGTCGGCATGACGGAAGTGCTTCTCATCCTCGGCTGGGTGGGGGTCTTCGGCGCCATGGCGCTGGCCGCCATCGGCTCGATCATCGGCTGTGCAACGGCCGGCCAGGCCGCGATCGGCGCCATGGTGGAAAGCGATGGCGGCTATGGCCGCTTCGTCGGGGTCTCGGCGCTGCCGTCGTCCCAGTCGATCTACGGCATCGTCGCCATGCTCACCCTCGCGCGGCCGGTGAGCGAGGCCAATGCCCCGGCCCTCTTTGCCATCGGCAGCCTGACGGGGCTTGCGCTCATGTGGTCGGCGCTGCGCCAGGGCGAGGCGTGCGCAAGCGCGATCACCGCCATCCGCGAGAAGCCGGACGTGCTCGGCCTTGCCCTGGCACCTGCTGCGATCATCGAGGGCTTTGCCGTGTTCGTGTTCGTCTTTGCCCTGTTTCTGGCCGGCACGGTCTGAGGCCGCGATGGACGGCCCTGCCGACGACGCCCTTTCCGACCGGCCGCGGCCGGCCCGCCGCCCGCGCACCGCGCCCGGCCCGCCGCCCGCGCACGCACCCGAGATCGCGCGCGGCGTGGAAAGCCTGATCGCCGAGCTTCGCGCACGCGGGATCGAGGCCGGGGAACAGGAGGCCGGCCGGCTGCTCGCGGAGGCGCGGGCCGAGGCCGCGGCGATCGTGGCCGCCGCGCGCGCGGAGGCAGCCGCGCTGCGCGCTGCGGCTGAGGCGGCGCGCGCGCGCGAGGAGGAGGCAGCCCGTGCGGCACTCGAAGCGGCCGCGCGCGATGCCATCCTTTCGCTGCGCGCCGACCTTCTGGAGAAATTCTCCGACAATGTGCGCCGCATGGTGTCGGCCAGGGTGGCCGAACCGCAGCTTCTCGGCCGCATGATCCTCGCGGTCGCCGGGCGCGCGGGCGCGGCGGCGGCCGCCGGGCCGGAGACCATCGACGAGATCCTCCTGCCCGAGCACCTGGAAACGCTCGACGAGCTGAAGGCCGACCTCGTGGCGCTGCGGCAGAGCCCGCTCACCCGCTTCGTGCTGGCAGGCGTGGAAGCCATGCTGCGCGAGGGTGTGACACTGCGGGCAAGCCCAGGCCTCGATGCCGGGCTCCGCGTGCGGCTTGCCGGCGGACATGTGGAGATCGACCTCTCCGACAGCGCGCTTGCCGAGGTGCTGCTTGCGCACCTGCGGCCGCGCTTCCGGGCCCTGTTCGAGGGGATCGTCGCGTGACGGGCGGCGTCCTCGGTGTGCCCGAGGCCCGCCACGTGCGAATCGTGGCGAGCCTGCCGCGGCTGCCGCGCCCGTTCGACCTGCGCCTTGCCCCGGCAAGCGCCATCCGGCTCGGGCGGCGGCTCGAGGGGCTTTCGCCCGACGAGCATCGCCGGCTCGAGACGGTTGAGGAAGGGTTCGACCGGGCGCGCCTTGCCGGTCTCGACGATGCGGCGCTGGTTGCGCGGGCCCGGGCGGCCGTCGCGGCGGCGCCGCCCGGCGCGGACTCGGCCCTTCGTGCCATCTGGACGGTGCGCGGCGCCGAGGCGCTGGCGATCGCCCGCGCGCGCGGCCTTCGGGCGCCGGCAGGCGCGGTCATGGGGCTTCCCGGCATCGATGCGCTGGCAGGGCGCATCGGCCGCAACTGGCAGCGGCCCGACTTCGGGCTCGATGGCCCGGCCGGCGAGGCAGCCGCCGAGGCGGCCGCCCTCCTGTCCGGGTCCGCCGATGCCGGGACGCCGCTTGCCCACTGGCGGCGCGCGCTGGAGCGCGAGGAGGCGATCCTCCGGCGCGCGGCCTTCCCGCCACGGTTCGGTCTTGCCGCCATCATCCTCTCCGTGCTTGCATGGCACCTCGTCGTCGAGGCGCGTCGCGCCTCGGAGCCCGAGGCCCGCGCCCGTCTCGGCGATGCGGTCGCGGCTGCAGCAGCGCCGGGCGAGGCGCTGCTCGGGGCGGCATGAGCGGCACGGCGGCTGCGGCCGGCCGCGCGCCCGCCGGCATGGCCCGCATCATCGCCGTGCAGGAGGGCGTTGCCAGCATCGAGGCGGCCGACGGTGCCGTCCTCACCAAGAACGAGACGGTGTTCGTGCTGCCGCGCCCTGCCGCGCCCGATGGCCGGCAGGAGCGGCTGATGGGCGAGGTGCTGCGGGTCCGCGGTTCGGTGGCGGATCTCCAGCTGTTCGAGAGCGCAGGCGGTGTCGCCGTAGGCGATCCGGTGGAGCTGACCGGCCGGCCGCTTTCGGTGCGGCTTGGCCCGGGCCTGCTCGGCCAGCTCTTCGATGGCCTGCAGCGGCCGCTCGAGGGGCTTGCGGACCGCTTCGGCACCATCCTGCCGCGCGGCGTTTCGGTTCCAGCGCTCGATCCGGCCGCGCGCTGGGCCTTCGTGCCGACCCGCCGCAGCGGCGATGCGGTGCGCGCGGGCGACACGATCGGCACCGTCGAGGAACGCCGGATCCGGCACCGCATCATGGCGCCGTTCGATCTGCCCGGCACGTGGCGGCTCCTGTGGATCGAGGCCGGCCCGGCCGGTGTCGAGGATGTGGTGGGCGAGATCGAGGACGCCCGTGGCGCCCGTCGGGCGCTGCGGCTGGCGCAGGACTGGCCGGTGCGCCGCCGGCTTCCCGAACGCCTGCTTGCCGCAAAGACCAATGTGCGCCTCGCGCCCAGCCGGCCCCTTGCCACCACCATCCGCATCATCGACACGCTGTTTCCCGTCGCCAAGGGTGGAACGGCTGCGATCCCCGGCCCGTTCGGCGCTGGCAAGACGGTGCTCCAGGGCCTGATTGCCCGCTACAGCGATGTCGACGTGGTGGTCTATGTGGCGTGCGGCGAGCGGGCTGGCGAGGTGGTGGAGACGATCCACGATTTCACCCGCATGGCCGACCCGCGCCGCGGCGGCGCACTGATGGACCGCACCGTCATCGTGTGCAACACCTCCTCCATGCCGGTCGCGGCCCGCGAGGCGTCGATCTACACCGGCGTCACCATCGGCGAATATTACCGGCAGATGGGGCTCGACGTGCTCCTCATCGCCGATTCCACCTCCCGCTGGGCGCAGGCGATGCGCGAGACATCAGGGCGGCTGGAGGAAATCCCCGGCGAGGACGGCTATCCGGGCTATCTCGATTCGGCCATCCGCGCCCTCTACGACCGCGCCGGTGTGCTGCGGACGGCCGATGGCTCGGTGGGCACGCTCACCCTCATCGGTGCCGTGAGCCCCGCCGGAGGCGATTTCGACGAGCCGGTCACCCGAGCGACGCTGGCTGCCGTCAAGACCTTTCTCGGGCTTTCGGCCGAGCGCGCCACCACCCGGGCCTATCCGGCGATCGACCCGCTGCAATCCTGGTCGCGCTACGAGGCGGCGCTTGCCGCTGCGGGCGGGGCCGCAGCCGGGCTGCGGCTTGCCCGCGCCCGGGCGCTGCGCCAGCTCCTGCGCGATGGCGCCGAGATCGCGCAGATGCTGCGGGTGACCGGCGAGGACGGCATCAGCCGGAGCGATGCCATTCGGCTCGAGAAGGCGCGGTTTGTCGACCGCGTCTTCCTGCAGCAGGATGCGTTCGACCCGGTCGACGTCTCGGCCCCGCCCGAACGGCAGGACGAGCTTCTCGGGCTCGTGATGGCTGTCGTCGAGGCGCCGGTTGCGCTGGACGACCGGGCCGCGATCCGCCGGCTGTTCCAGCGGTTGACCCAGGCCGGGCGAAACCTCAATCTCGCCCCCGACGGGTCGCCGGACCGCGCCCGGCTGGCCGCCGAACTGCGTGAGATCCTCGCTGCGGCGGCGCCTCAGGCGGCCAGCATCGAAGCCGAGACTTCGTGAAGCGGGGCGCCGCTGGCGGCAAAGCTGTCGATGTTGGCGAGCGTGGTCTCCGCGATGACGGCCAGCGCCTCGCGAGTGAAGAAGCCCTGGTGGCCGGTGATGAGGACGTTGGGGAAGGTGAGCAGCCGCGCGAAGACATCGTCGGTGATGACCTCATCCGACAGGTCGCGGAAGAAGAGGTGCGATTCCTCCTCGTAGACGTCGAGCCCGAGGCTGCCGAGGTGGCCGGACTTGAGCGCGGCAATCAGCGCCCGCGTGTCGACCACGGCGCCGCGGCTGGTGTTGATGAGCATGGCACCGGGCTTCATCCGCTCCAGGGTGCGCGCGTCCACAAGATGATGGGTTTCGGGCGTGAGCGGGCAGTGCAGGGTCAGGATGTCGCTCGCCTCGGCAAGCTCGGGAAACGGCAGGTAGCCAACGCCCAGCGCCTCGAGCGCTTTATCCGGGTGCGGGTCGGTTGCAACGATCCGGCAGCCGAAGCCCAGGAGGATGCGCGCGACCGCAGCACCGATCGCCCCGGTGCCGACGATGCCGGCGGTGCGGCCCTTCATGTCGAAGCCCATCAGGCCATCGAGGGTGAAGTTGCCCTCGCGGACCCGGTTGAAGGCGCGGTGGATGTGGCGGTTGAGCGCGAGCATCAGCGCGACCGCATGCTCGGCGACCGCTTCGGGCGAATAGGCCGGAACCCGGCCGATCCGGATGCCGAGCCGGCCCGCGGCTTCCAGATCGACCTGGTTGAAGCCCGTGCAGCGAAGGGCGACCAGGCCCACTCCGAGATCGGCAAGGATGGCAAGCGTTTGGGCATCGAGCCGGTCGTTCACGAACGCCGAGACGGCCCGGGCGCCCGCGGCAAGGGCTGCCGTCTGCGCATCGAGGCGCGTCTCGAGGAACCGGAGCGCGTGCTGCCGCTCGCGGTTTGCGGTGGCGAGGAAGTTGCGGTCCCACGCACGGGTGCTGTAGACACATACCTCCATTCCGGGCGTCCTTGCCAGTTGCCATCCGCGCGAAAAAATGCCGACAGTCCGTCGACGGTCACCTGTTTGTCACATCCGCATGACCATCCTGTTGCAGGGAGGCGCCGAGCGCATGAGGGTCCGGCCATGGAGCGACATCGAGGGCGCACCGGTGCGCGCACCCGGCGGCCGGGCAGGGCTGGTGCTTGCCGGCCCGGCGCCGTTCCGGGCCCGGCCTCTGGCCGCCCGGGCAGCCCGGCACCCCGGCTGCAGGATTGCCCGCAGGAGGGGCGGCACAATGGGTGGCACGATGGGTGGCACGATCGCCGGTACGACGGCGGTGCCGCGGGAGGCGGCATGATCGTCGTCGATCCCAAGCCCGGCGGTGCGGGGCCGGCGGGTGCGCCCCGTGCGCCTGCCGAGGCCCGCCCGGGCAGCCGCGCCCGGCGCCCGGTGCCCGCCGGCGCGATCCTCGTGTGCATCGAGCGGTCGTCCGAAGGGGCTGCCCTGCGCGATGCCGGGGTTGCGCTTGCGCGCGTGCTCGCCTGCCCGATTGCCCTCGTGCAGGTGCTCGAGACCGCGTCGCAGCCCGGCCAGCTTCCCGACCCGCTGGTCTCGGCTGTGCGCCGCCGCGAGGCGCGCGCTGCGCTCGACCAGCTGGCGGCGGCGGGCGAGGATGCCGCCTCGGTTGCAGCCGTTGCGGTGCTTGAGGGAAGCCCGGCGCGCGAACTCCGGCGGATCGCCGCCGAGACCGGCTCGCGCGCGCTCGTGATCGGCCGCAACCGGCAGGGGGGCGAGCTGAGCCTGCTTGGCACCACGACCCGCGAGATCCTCGAATATCTGCCCGCAAGCCTCTTCCTCCTTCCACCCGAGGCCGAGCCACCCTATCTGCCCGATGCCACGCGGCCCATCCTCGTGCCGCTCGACGGGTCGGAGTGGGCGGAACTGGCCCTTCCGGTTGTGGCGGCGGTTGCTCGGGCAACCGGTGCGCCGATCCGGATTGTCCACGTGCTCGAGCCGGTGCGCGCGGCGCTGCCCATGCCGCCGCGCAAGGCCGATCTCGCGCTCGGGCAGAAGATGTCGGAGCACGCCCACCGGCTGTGGACCGCCTATCTCGAACGCGTGGCGCAAACGCTCGCAGCCGACGGCTGCCGGGTCGAGCAGCGGCTTCTCGCCGAGGCCGAGCCGCGCCTTGCGCTCAGCCGGCACGCCGAGCGCGAGCCCTGCGGCATGGTGATCCTGTCGGCGCGGGGGCAGAGCCGGAGCCACCTTCTGGACCTGCCGGTCGGCAGCGTGGCGAGCTATCTGGCGGCACGCGTCGGGGTTGCAATGCTGGTTGTCAAGACCAACGGCTTGCCGCTCCTGCGCCCGGAAGACGGGGCGGCCCAGCCGCAGGGGATCCCGCGGCGCCCGGCGTGACAACCGACGAGGGCCTGATGCAGGGCGGCGCCATCGAGGCCGCCGCGGCAGCCGCTGCCGCCCGCCACGGGCCGCCGGTGCCAGGGCGCGTGCGGCGCCCGGCGTGGACCGATCACCGGCGCGGCGATGCCTTCCTCACGGCGGCGGCTGCGGCCGCGCGGTCCGCCCCGGCGGACGCCTCGGGCACCGCAGCGTGGCTCCTCGACAATCTCTACATCGCGCGCCGGGTCGTCGCCGCCCTCGGGCCCGATATGCCCGAGGCCTTCTGGCGCCGCCTGCCCCTCCTCCCCGCGGAGGGGGCGGGCGGGCAGGAACAGCCGGTCCCGCGGATCGTGGCGGTGGCCGATGCCTATCTTGCTGCCACCCGCTGCCAGGTGTCGGCGGGCCTCCTCGGCGCCTTCCTGCGGGTCTACCAGCAGCAGGTGCCGCTCATGACGAGCGAGCTCTGGGCCCTGCCCACGGCGCTGCGCCTCCTCCTTCTCGACCGGCTGGCCGCAGGCCTCGCCGCCGCCTTTCCCGGCCTTTGCCCGCCGCCTTCCGTGCTGCCGCCCCGGCCCGGGCCCGCCCCGCCCCCGGGAGAGGCCGTGGCAAGCGCGATCACCGGGCTTGCCGAGGCCCGCACCATCTCCTGGCTCGACCTGTTCGACCGGCTGAGCCCGATCGAGGCGGCACTGGCCGAAGACCCGGCCGGGATCTACCCCGACATGACCTTCGAGACGCGCGACCGCTACCGCCGTGCCGTCGAGACGGTGGCGCGCTGGGCCGGCATGGCCGAGCCCGAGGTCGCCGCCGCGGCGGTGGCAAGGGCCGCAGCCGAGCCTGCGGGCGCGCCGGGCCGCCATGTCGGGTTCTGGCTGGAAGGCGAGGCCCGGGCCCGGTTCGAGGCCGGGCTCGGCGCGCGCCCGCCGGCCGGGGTGCGGCTGCGGCGCGCGCTTCGCCGCCATGCCTGGCCGCTCTATGCGCTCACGCTGGCGCTTGGAACGCTGGCAGCGCTGCTGGTGCCCGCGGCGCTCCTTTCGGGCGGCGGCGCGCGCTGGGACCAGTGGCTCGTCGGCCTTGCCGCAAGCCTGCTTCCGGCGAGCATGGTTGCAACCACCGTTCTTCATCGCCTGCTCACGCTGGTCGTGAAGCCGCGTCTCCTGCCCGCGCTCGACTTCTCGCGGGGCATCCGGCCGGATTGCGCAACCGCCGTGGTGATGCCCGTGCTGGTGCGCAACGCCAGCGAGGCCGAAGACCTTGCCGCTCGGCTGGAAGCCCATTTCCTTGCCAGTCGCGATCCCGCGCTTGCCTTCGTCCTCCTCTCCGACCTTGCCGACGCCGCCTCGGCCGAAACCCCGGCCGATGCCGCAATCGAGCAGGCGCTGGCCGCTGCCGTCGACCGGCTCAACCAGCGCCACGGCACTCCCGGCCAGGCGCCGTTCCACCTGCTGCACCGGCGGCGCAGCTGGTGCGAAAGCGAGGGGCTGTGGCTCGGCCGCGAACGCAAGCGCGGCAAGCTCGAGGATTTCAACCGGCTTGTGCTCTCCGGCGAGACCGGGCCGTTCGCGCTCAGGGTCGGCCAAACCGCGCGGCTGCGCCGGTGCCGTTTTGCCATAACCCTCGATGCCGACACGCGGCTGCCGCCGGGCGTGGCGGCGGGCCTTGCCGGGATCCTTGCCCATCCGCTCAACCGCCCGGTGTTCGACCAGAGGACCGGGCGGGTGGTCCGCGGCTATACCGTCCTGCAGCCACGGGTTGAGCCGCTGCCTGCCGACCCGGCCGCAACGCCCTACGCGCGGCTGCAGACCGGCGACAGCGCGATCGACATCTACGCCACCGCCGTCTCCGACATCTACCAGGACCTGTTCGGCGAGGGCATTTTCGCCGGCAAGGGCATCTACGACATCGCCGCCTTCAGCTGCAGCCTCGAGGGGCGGGTGCCGCCGCAGTCCATCCTTTCGCACGATCTGTTCGAAGGGCTGCACGGCCGCGCGGGCCTCGTTTCGAACCTGGTGGTCTACGAGGCCTATCCGCGCAGCCATGTCGAGCAGGCCGCCCGCGTGCACCGCTGGATCCGCGGCGACTGGCAGCTTCTCCCCTGGCTCGGCCGCATGGTGCCCGATGCCGAAAACCGGCCGGTGCCGACCCGGTTCGATGCGCTCGGGCGCTGGAAGCTGTTCGACAATCTGCGCCGCAGCCTGCTTGCCCCCGCCGTCGTCGCAATGGCGGTGGCGGGATGGCTCGTCCTGCCCGGCCCGGCTTTTGGCTGGACGATTCTCGCCTTCCTTGCGCCCGCCCTCGGCGGGCTCACCGATCTTGTGGCCGGCCTTGCCCCGCAGCGCTGGGCCGGCGGGCCGGGCGGGATGCTCCGGCGTGCGGCCACGGCGCTTGCCCGCATCGGCCTTGCTGCAACCTTCGTGCTCGACGATGCCCGGGTGGCGGCCGATGCCATTGTGCGGACGCTCTGGCGCCTCCGCCTCCGCCGGCGCCTCCTCGAATGGCGGACGGCAGCCGAGGTGCGCGCCCGCAGCCATTCCGCCCCGCCGGTGCGGATGGCGATGGCCATGATGTGGCCCGGCTCGGCGCTGGCAATTGCGCTGGCCGTGCTCGTTGCGACGGCGCAGCCGGAGGCGTTTGCCCCGGCGCTCCTCCTCCTCCTGCCCTGGGCGGTGGCCCCCCTCGTTGCCGGCTGGCTCGCGCGCCCGCCCCGCGAGGCCCGGAACCCGCTCGGTGAGGCCGAACGGCAGTTCCTGCGGGCGATCGCGCGGCGGACATGGCTGTTCTTCGAGACCTTCGTGCGCCCGGAGACCAACTGGCTGCCGCCCGACAACCATCACGAGACCGGCCTTGAGGAGGAGGTCTGGCGCACCTCGCCGACCAACATCGGCATGATGTTCCTCGCCTCGCTCGCGGCGCTGCGGCTCGGCTATCTCTCGGTGCCAGCCCTTGCCGAGCGCACGCGCCGCGCGCTCGATTCGCTCGATCGCATTCCGCTGCACCGCGGGCATGTGCCCAACTGGATCGACACCCGCACGCTCGAGCCGCTCGAGCCGAACTATGTCTCGACCGTCGACAGCGGGAATCTCGCCTGCAGCCTCGTGACGCTGGCAGCCGGTCTGGAGGCGGCCCGCCGCGCGCCACCGGTCGGCGAGGCGCGGTTCAGGGGCCTCGGCGACACCTTCGGCATCCTTGGCGAATGCCTCGCTCCCGGCGGCGACACACCGCCGCAGCTTGCGGCCGCTGCTGCCGAGGTGGCGGTGCTTGGCGCCATGGTCGGCGAAGTGGCCGGCGAGCCGCGGCGCTGGGCGGGCTATGTCGAGGCCACGCGCAAGACCGCGCTTCCGCGGCTCAAAATTCTTCTTGCCGATGCGGTTGCCGCCTGGGAGGATCCCGCTCCCGACCAGCTGTCCGATCTCCAGCTGTGGTTCGACCGGGCAAGCGCCCAGCTGGGCGAGCTCGGTGCGGACCTCGAGGCCTTTCCAGACCCGGTGCGCACGGTCAGGGCGCACGCCATCTCCGCCGGGGCGCTTGCCGCAGTCGAGGCGCGGATGGCGGCGGGCCCGGGGCTTGCCGCGCAGGCCGAGGCCTCGGCCCTTGCCGCAGAGCTCTGCGCTGCCGAGGCCCCGGTCCTGCCGCCCGATGCGCAGGCGCAGGCGGCCGCGGCTTCAGCCCGGCTTGCGCGCGCGGCAGAGGCGCTGCGCGAGCTCGACACCGAGCTTGCAACCCTTGCGCGCCGCGCGCGGGCGATGGCGGCGGCCATGGATTTCACCCTGCTCCACGACCGCTCCACGCGCCTGTTCCGCATCGGCTACAATCTCGCCACCGGCGAGCTCGACCGCAACTTCTACGATCTTTTGGCCTCCGAATCCCGGCTTGCCAGCTATTTTGCCATTGCGAGCCGGCAGGTGCCGGATTCGCACTGGGCCGCGCTCGGACGCCCGGTTGCGCGGCTGTCGCGGGGCCTTGCGCTCATCTCGTGGAGCGGCTCGATGTTCGAATATCTGATGCCGCGACTGCTCCTTGCCCCGCCGCCGCAGACCCTGCTCCACGAGGCCGAGCGCGCCGCGGTGTTCGCACAGATTGCCCACGCCCGGCGGCTCGGGCTGCCGTGGGGCGTCTCGGAAGCGGGCTACGCCGCCCGCGATGCCTCCGGGCACTTCCAGTACCAGGGGTTCGGCGTGCCGGGCCTCGGGCTGCGCCGCGGGCTCGAGAACGACCGGGTCGTCGCCCCCTATGCGACCCTCCTCGCGCTTGCCGTCACGCCGTCCGAGGCCGTGCGCAACCTGCGGCGGCTCGCGGGGCTTGGCCTGCTCCGGCGCTATGGCTTCATCGAGGCCGCGGATTTCACGCCCCAGCGCCTGCCCGCGGGCCGGGCGTTCCTGCCGGTCTCGGAATATATGGCGCACCACCAGGGCATGGGGCTTGCTGCCCTTGTGAACGCGCTGGAGGACGACTGGCTGGTGGAGCTGTTCCGGTCGGATCCGGAAATGGCGATCGTCGACCTCCTGCTTGCCGAGCGGATCCCCTGGGACGCGCGGCCCGAACCGGCAGCGCCCGAGGAAGCGGCACCCGTGCGCGAGACGGCCCAGGCGGTCGCGGATGCAAGCTGGACACCTGTCGCGGCGGGCGCCCTGCCTGCGATGCACGTCGTTGGCAACGGCCGCGTGGGGCAGCAGCTGGTCGATCGCGGCGGGGGCTCGCTCCTGTTCGAGGGCCAGCTGGTTGCGCGCAGCCCCGGGCTTGGCACGGGTACCGAGGCGCTTGCGCCGCTGTTCCTGCGCGATGGCGAGACCGGCCTTGTCTTCCGGCTGGGACAGACCGGGGAGGGCGGCGAAGAACCCTCCTTTTCGGCGCTGTTCGCGCCGCACGGCGGCAGTTTCCGCGCCCGCATGGCCGGGCTTTCGGTCGGCCTGACCCTTGCGGTTGCAGCGGATGACGATCTGGAATGCCTCATCCTCGGCATCACGAACGAGACCGGGCGGTCGCGGGTGCTCGATCTCCTGTTCGTGCGCGAGATGATCCTCAACCATCCGCAGGCCCACGCCCGGCACCCGGGGTTCAGCCGGCTGTTCGTCGAAAGCCGTTTCCGGCCGCAGGATCGGTCGCTGGTGTTCCGCCGCCGCCCGCTCAGGCGCGAGGATGCCCATCCCGTGGCGCTTGTCCGCCTGCTGTCGGACGATCCGGGCTTCCAGCCGATGGGTCACGAGACCGACCGCGCGCGCCTCTTCCCGGCGCCGGCCGACCCGCTGCGGCCACGCTTTGGCGATGGCCCGCTGTCGGGCACGACGGGATTCACCCTCGACCCGGTGGCGGGGCTGGCCGCGCGGATGGTGCTGGCGCCCGATGCGCGGGTGGAAGTCGCCCAGCTGACCGCCATGGCCCGCAGCGAAAAGGCGGCCGCGGCCATCCTCGACCGCTATCAGACTGTTGCGGCCGTCCGCTGGGCGGCGCACGCGGCCGCCTCGGCGACGGCCGCGCGGCTGGCAACGCGCGGCGTGCTGCCGGCCGACCCGCCAGCATGGCAGGCGTTGCTTTCGCGGCTGCTCGCCACGCGGCCGCTCGCCGCGCGCGCGGAGATGCCGGCAGCCGCAGGCACCCGCCAGTCCGACCTCTGGCCCGCGGGCATCTCGGGCGACGATCCGCTTTTGGCGGTGATCAGCGAGGACGGCCACGAATCGCCGGTGCTGGCTGCCCTGCTGCGCGGCCATCGCATGGCGCGCGAACTTGGGGTGCGGGTCGATATCGTCATCCTCTTCGGAGGCGATCCGGGCTACAGCGAGCCGGTTCGCGACCGGCTGCTGCGGCAGCTCCGCGAGGCCGGCGCGATCGACCGGCTCGGTCACCGCGGCGGGGTTCACCTCGTGCCGCTTGCAAGCGAGCCGCTGCGCCGCGCGGTGCTGGCGGCGGCTGTCGAGGTGCTCGATGCACGCGAGACGAGCCTCGAGCGGGCGCTCGAGCCGCTTCCGGCATGGCCCGACCTGCCGCACTTCCACCCCTCGGGCGTGGTGCCCGATGCCGCACCCCCGGCCGTGGCGCCGCGGCCGATGCTGTTTGCAACCGCAGCGGGCGGGTTCGACCCCGAGACGGGCGACTATCTTCTGACCGGCGGGCAGCGCCCGCCTGCGCCCTGGTCGAACGTGATCGCCAACCCCGGCTTCGGCACGCTCGTCTCCGACCGCGGCCTCGGCTTCACCTGGGCGGTCAACAGCGGCGAGTTCCGGCTCACGCCGTGGCGCAACGACCCGGTGTTCGACCCGCCGGCCGAATGCCTCTACTTGCGCGACGAGGTGAGCGCGCACCTCTGGGCCATGGTGCCCGATCTTTCGGCCCCGGGCGCAGGCGGGGTGCGCCACGCCCCCGGGGCCACCCGCTTCACCCGCACCGACCAGGGGCTCGACCAGGAGCTGGACATCGGCGTGGCGCCGGATGCGCCGGTCAAGATCGTCCGGCTGAGGCTCAGGAACCGCACCGCCGTTCCGCGCCGGGTCACTGCAACCTATTATGCCGAGTGGCTCCTCGGCACGACGGCTGGCGCAACCGACCCGTATCTTGCCGCGGCCTATGATGCGGACTCGGGCGCCATCCTCGCCTGCAACAGCCGCAGCGCGGATTTCGCCGGCATGACGGCTTTCCTGGCAAGCGACCGGCCGGCGCATGGGCTTTCGGTTTCTCGGACCGCCTTTCTCGGCCCGCTCGGCAATCGTGCACGGCCCGATGCGCTCACCCGCTGGGGCCTCGGCAGCATTCTCGAGGCCCGCGGCGATTGCTGCGGCGCCTTCCAGGTGCATCTCGACATCGCCCCCGGCGCCACCGCCGAGGCCTGTTTCCTGCTCGGCGCTGGCGGCAGCGCCGATGAGGCGCGCGCGCTCGTGGCCGACTTCCGCAGCCCGGGCCGCGCTGCCGCCGCGCTCGCCGAGAGCCGCGCCCGCTGGGATGGGCTGCTCGGCCGGGTGTCGGTCCGCACACCCGATCCGGCCTTCGACCTGATGGTGAACCGCTGGTTCCCCACCCAGGCGCTGGCCGCACGGCTGTTCGCGCGCGCAGGGCCCGCGCAGGCCAGCGGCGCCTTCGGCTTCCGCGACCAGCTGCAGGATGTGATCGCGCTCCTGTGGCACGACCCGTTGCTGGCCCGCCGCCACATTCTCGAGGCCGCATCGCACCAGTTCGCCGAGGGCGATGTGCTCCACTGGTGGCATCCGCCGGCGGGGCAGGGGGTCCGCACCCGCTGCTCGGACGACCTGCTCTGGCTGCCGCAGGCGGTTGCGGCCTATGTCGAGGCGACCGGCGACGTGGCCGTGCTCGACGAGCCCGTGCCCTTTCTCGCCGGCGAGCCGCTCGCGCCGGGCGAGCGCGAACGCTATGCGACCTGGGGCGAGGGCGAGACGGCCCCGCTGTTCGACCATGTGGCGCGCGCGCTCGAGCGCGGGCACCGCATCGGCCGCAACGGCCTGCCGCTCATCGGCACGGGAGACTGGAACGATGGCCTCGACCGCGTGGGGGAGGCGGGCGCCGGCACCAGCGTCTGGCTGGGGTGGTTCCTCATCAGCACTATCGATGCCTTCACCCGCCTTGCCCGCCGCGCGGGCCGGCCCGAGGCGGCCGCGTGCTGGGCAGCGCCGCGCAGGGCGCTCATGGAGGCGATCGAGCGCCACGGCTGGGACGGCGGCTGGTATCTGCGCGCCATCGACGATGCGGGCGAGCCGTGGGGCTCTGCGGCCAACAGCCAGTGCCGCATCGACCTCATCGCCCAGGCCTGGGCGGTGCTTTCGGGCGCTGCCGACCCGGAGCGGGCCCGCCGCGCGATGGATGCCGCAGCCGCGGCGCTCGCCGAGCCGGATGGCCGGCTCATCCGCCTGCTTGCGCCGCCATTTTCGCGCGGTGCCCGCGATCCCGGCTATATCGCGGCCTATCCGCCCGGCATCCGCGAAAATGGCGGGCAATATTCGCATGCCGCCGTCTGGTACGGCATGGCGCGCGCGCGGCTCGGCGACGGGGATGCCGCCAAGGCCGCATTCGATTGCGTGAACCCCCTTTCCCACACGCGCGACGACGCCTCGGTCGCGCGCTATCGTGCCGAGCCCTATGTCTGTGCCGCCGACATTGCCGGCGTGCCGCCGCACATCGGGCGCGCGGGCTGGACCTGGTATACGGGTGCCGCCGGTTGGGCCTTCCGGCTGGCGGTGGAGGAGATCCTCGGCCTGCGCCTCGTGGCCGGCGGGCTTGCGATCGCCCCCGTCCTGCCGCGCGGCTGGGAGGGGGCGCGGGCCACCATCCGGCGTGGTGCGGGGGCGATCGAGGTGATCATCCGCGGTGGCGGCAGCGGCCCGTGGCGCCTTGTCTGCGAGGGGCGCGAAGTGGAGGGGCCCGTCGCCTTTCCCGAGGCCGGCGTGCGCCGGGTCGAGGTGGTGGGCACGGGCGGGCCTGCCCGGCGGCAGGGCACTGCCGATGCGCCGGAAGCGGGCACCGGCGGCTGGTCTCCGCCCGGCGCGGCTGGCCGGGACGAGGTGGACGCAGCCGCCCGCTGAGCGCGGCGCTTCCGCTGCCCTCCGGACGTGCGGCAGGAGAGCATTCCCCGAGGCTCTCAGGGCCGACCAGCCTCTTGAGCGCCGCCTTCTGCGCCCTCTGCCATGGGCATGGGGTCTTCGCGCAGCCAGAGCGTGTGGCTGTCGATCCGCAGGCGGGTGATGGCCCGCCAGGCGGCCACGCGCGCCATCGCCTCGGCAAGCCCTGCCTCCTGCGCGAGCCTCTCCGCATAGAGCCGCTCGGCGAGATCGCTTCCGCCCAGGGCGTGCCCGCGCTCGGCGCGCCGGGCTGCGCGTGCGACTGCCTCGGTGGCCTTGGCAGCTGCCGCCCATGCGGCATGGGCTGCTGCAGCTGCAGCAAGGCCCTGCCCGGCGCGGGCTGCAACCTCGCCCTCGACCGCGAGGGCCTCGGCGCGGGTGGCGAGCGCCTGCGCCTCGGCTTCCTCCGCAAGTGCCTTCCGGTGCACGCCGCCGATGGGGATCTGCAGCAGCAGGCCAACCCCGCGTTCGGCGCCGCCGAACTCGGAAAAGCCGCGCACGCCCACCGACGGGTCGGCGAACCGGTCCCTTCGCGTCCGCTCGGCGTGGAGCGCGGCCCGCTCCGCCCGTGCGAGGGCAGCGGCGAGCTCGTGGCTTCGTGCGCGCGCCAGCTCGGCAAGCGCGGCCAGCCCTTCGGCCGGAAGCTCCGGCGGCGGGACTTCCGGTGCCGCGCGGGGAAGCGGCAGCGTCGGGAAGCGGGCAGAGAGCGCGGCACGCGCGCCCGCCTCGCGGCCCGCGGCTGCGCGCGCAGCCGACCGCGCCGAGGCCAGCGCGCCTTCGGCCTGCTCGGCCTCGATGGCGGCGGCATCCCCGAGTGCCAGCCGCCTCGCCACGGCAGCCGATGCTGCCTCGAGGGTTGCGACCGACCTTTCCAGCACCTGCCGTTCGGCGGCTGCGCCGACCCAGTCCCACCAGAGGTCGGCAAGGAGGGTTGCGGCCTGGTGGCGGGCGTCTTCGGCCATGTTGGCAGCAGCGCGAACGGCTGCGGCCCCCGCCTTCCGGTCGAGCGCAGCCTTGCCCGGCAGGCGGATGGCGCGGCTGAGGCTCGCCTCATATTCGGCAAAGGTCTCGCCCCGGTCCACCCGCCGCGTGGCAAAGGAGGCGCTGGCGACAAGCTCGTGCGGCCCGGCGGCAAGCGCGCGCGCCTCCGCCCGGGCGGCGGCAAGCCGCGCGCGCGCTGCGGCAACCGAGGGATCCGCCTCGAGCGCCTGCTCCGCGGCGGCCTCGTCTGGAAGCGCAGGGCCGGCCGCAGCGGGTGCGGCAAGCAGGAGCGCGAGGAGAAGGCGCCTCACGCGGCGGCCTGCGTGACGGGGTCGCGTTCCGCCGGCCCCTCGCCGAACCGGGCGTAGAGGAGCGGAAGCAGCACGAGGGTGAGGAGCGTGGAGGTGAGGAGCCCCCCGACCACGACGATCGCAAGCGGCCGCTGGATTTCCGAGCCCGGCCCGGTTGCAAAGAGAAGCGGCACCAGCCCGAAGGCCGCAATGCTGGCCGTCATCAGAACAGGCCTCAGCCGCCGCCGGGCGCCGGCGGCCACCGCCGCCTCGAGCGCCATGCCGGCCTCGCGCAGCTGGCGGATGTGGCTGACGAGCACAAGCCCGTTCAGGACCGCAATGCCAAGGAGCGCGATGAAGCCGACCGAGGCCGGGACGGAGAGATATTCGCCCGAGGCCCAGAGCGCGAGGATGCCGCCGACCATCGCGAAGGGGATCATGAGGAGGATGAGCACCGCGGGCCGTAGGGCGCCGAAGGTGGCATAGAGCAGGGCAAAGATGAGCCCGAGCGCGACCGGAAGCACCAGCGAGAGCCGCGTTGCCGCGCGCTGCTGGTTTTCGAACTGGCCGCCCCAGGCGATCCGATAGCCCTCGGGCAGCGGCACCTCGGCGGCAATCCGGGCCTGGGCCTCCCTGACATAGCCGACAATGTCGCGCCCGGAGACGAACGCCTGCACGAGCGCGAAGCGCGAGCCCTGTTCATGCTCGAGCCTGACCGGGCCCTCGAAGCGCTCCACGCGGGCAAGGTCGCTCGCCCTCGCCATCGTCCCGGCCGGACTGACCAGCAGCTGGTCCTGGAACAGGGCCGGATCGCCGGCCACGGCCTCGGGCCCACGGATCACCACCGGGATGCGGCGCAGGCCGTCGGCGACGGTGCCGGCGGGAAGCCCATCCACCTGTGCGCGCAGGCTCAGCTGCAGCTCTTCCACGGGAAAGCCGGCGCGGCCTGCGGCCAGCCGGTCGATCTCGAGCGTCAGATAGTCGATCCGGTCGTTGGCGACCGTCAGCACTTCGGTTGCCCCCGGAATGGCCCTCAGCCGCCGTTCGACCTCGCCCGCAAGGCGTCCGAGCTCGTCGAGATCGGGGCCGAAGATCTTGACCGCCAGATCCCCGCGGCTGCCGGTGAGCATCTCGGCTACGCGCATCTCGATCGGCTGGGTGAACCCCGGCTCGATCCCTGGATGGGCCTCGAGCGCGCGGCGGATCTGGTCGACAAGCCAGGCCTTGTTGCCGCGCCATGCCTCGCGCGGCTTCAGCACGAGGAAGGCGTCGGTCTCGTTGAGGCCCATGGGATCGAGACCGATTTCGTCCGAGCCCACGCGCGCGATGATGGCCTCGACTTCGGGCACCGCGCCGAGGATCGTGCGCTCGACTGCAAGATCGCCCTCGACACTGTGGGCAAGACCGATCGAGGGATGCTTGGCAAGCTGCACGAGCACCGTGCCCTCATCGAGGGTCGGCAGGAAGATCTTTCCGACCTGCGTGTAGGCGAAGCCGGCCACGCCGAGCGACACGGCCGCCAGCGCCATCACCAGCCGCTGCCGCGCGAAGGCGCCATCGAGCAGCCGGGCATAGGCCGGGGTGAGCCGCTGCATCACCCAGGGCTCGTGGGCCCCGGTGTCGGCCCGGATCCCGAAGGACACGAGCACCGGGATGAGGGTGAAGGCCAGCAGCAGCGAGGAGCCGAGCGCCATCACGATCGTGAGCGCAACCGGTGCGAACAGCTTGCCCTCCAGCCCCTGCAGGGACAGGAGCGGCAGGAATACGAGCATGATGATGAGGATGCCCGAGGTGACGGGGCGGATCACCTCGCTTGTCGCAACGAGGATCCGGTTGCGGTGCCCGGTGCCGTGGTGCCGCGGGTCGGAAAGCCGCTCGACGACATTTTCCACCACCACCACGGCGCCATCGACAAGGAGGCCGATGGCAATCGCAAGGCCGCCGAGGCTCATCAGATTGGCCGACAGCCCGAAGCCGCGCATGAGCGTGAAGGTGATGAGCGCGGCCATGGGGAGGGCGGCCGTCACGACGAGGGCCGCACGCCAGTTGCCGAGGTAGAGCAGCAGCAGCAGGATCACGAGAACCGAGGCCTCGATGAGCGCCTTTTCCACCGTGCCCACGGCTCGGCCGATGAGATCGGACCGGTCGTAGAACACGGCCACCGACACGCCCGGAGGCAGGGTCGGCTCCAGCTCGGCAAGGCGGGCCTTGACGCCTGCGATGATCTCGGCCGCATTGGCGCCGCGCAGGCCGATCACCAGCCCCTGGACCGCCTCGCCGCCCGGCATGCCCGCATTGGTCCGTGTCACGGCGCCGTAGCGGGTGAGGGTGCCGGTGCGGACCGAGGCGACATCTCCGACGCGCACCACCATCCCGCGATCCGTCCGCAAGGGGATGGCCGCCAGGTCGTCAAGGGTCGAGACGGCGCCGACCGCGCGCACGATGAGCGCGAACTCGCCACTTGCAAGCCGGCCGGCGCCGTCGTTGCGGTTGCCGGCCCGAACGGCGCCGGCGAGGTCGGAAAGGCTGATGCCGGCGGCTGCAAGCGCGGCGAGGTCGGGGACCACCTCGAAGGTCTCGACAAAGCCGCCGAGCACGTTCACGTCGGCCACCCCCGGCACCGTGCGCAGCGCAGGGCGGATGGTCCAGTCGAGCAGCCGCCGCTTTTCGGCAAGGCTGATGGGGCCTTCGATCGTGAACATGAACATGTCCGACAGCGGGGTCGAGATCGGCGCGAGCCCGCCCTCGACCTCGGGCGGCAGATCGCCGAGGGCGGCGGCAAACCGCTCGGCCACCTGGCTGCGCGCCCAGTAGATGTCGGTTGAATCGCGAAAGTCGATGGTGATGTCGGCGATCGCATATTTGGCAACCGACCGCAGCATGGTCTGCCCGGGAATGCCGAGCAGCTGCTGCTCGATCGGGGTGATCACCCGCGCCTCGACTTCCTGCGGTGTCATGCCAGGCGCCTTCAGGATCAGCTTCACCTGGGTTGGCGCGATGTCGGGGAAGGCATCGATCGGAAGCGTGAGGAACGACCATGTGCCTGCTGCTGCTGCCAGAAGCGCAAGCCCGAGCACGGCCAGCCGGTTGCCGAGCGACCATTCGACGAGGCGGCGCAGCATCTCAGCCTGCGGCCCCGGCCACCAGTTCGGGGATATTCGAGATGGCCACCGGCGTGCCCGCGGCAAGCCCGCGGAGAATGAGGGTCTGCCCGGCGACGCTGCCGCCGGTCTCGACGGGGACCGGCCGGAAGCCATCGCCGCTGCGGACGAAGACGATCTCCTGCCCCTCGCGGCGCGCAACCGCAGCCGATGGCACGGTCACCGCCCCGTCGCCCGCGCGGCCGAGGATGGTCACCGAAAGCGAACGGCCTGCCACCAGCCCCGGGACTGCGCCGATGCGGGCGATCGCCTTGACCGACCGGGTCGCAGGATCGAGCCCCGGCGCGACCGAGAGGATGGTGCCGCGCGCGCCGTCGGGCAGCACGACGGCCATTCCGGGCCTGACGGTGCCGGCAAGCCGCGCGGGCAGCTGGAGTTCGAGGGCGTAAGCGTCGGCGGCGTCGATCACGAACGGTGCCGTCATGCCGTCGAGCGGTGCGCCAGTCTCGACCGCAACGCGCGACACCCGGCCGGTGATCGGCGCGACGAGGCGCACCATTCCATCGGCAGATGCGCCGCCGCGCGCGAGGATCCGGTCGGCCTCGGCGCGGTCCACCTCGGCCTTGCGGAGCTGGGCCTGCGCCTCGTCGGCGCGCGCGCCCGCCACCACCCCCTCGCGGGCCAGCTGGCCGATGCGCGCGGCATTGGCCCGCGCGAGTGCCAGCTCCGCGTCTGCCCGGGCGCGGTCCGCCGCAAGCGCCAGCGCCTCGCGGCTGACGATGGTTGCCAGGAGCTCTCCTGCCCGCACCTCCTGCCCCTCGATCACATGCACCTTTCGCACCGCGCCGGAAAAGGGGGCGGTAACCGCAACCCGCGCTGCCGGCGGCAGGGTGACGGTTGCCGGCACGGTTCCAAGCGGCATCTCGCCGGCCGCTTCCGCCACGGCCGTCTTGGGCACGGAAGACAGAGCGGGTGCAGGCGCGGGCGGGTCGGGCGCGACCTGCGGCTCCCCGCCGCAGCCGGCAAGGACAAGCGGCAGCCATGCCGCACCGAGGATGAGGCGGGAGTGGACCATGGCGCGCAAATGCGCGACGAAGCTTGCACGAACCTGTCAGCCTGTCGGCCTGTCAGTCTCCCGACAGCAATCGCCGGCATTATGGCGGAAAAGGAGGAACGGGGCCAAGCGATGCGGCTGTTGCTGGTGGAGGATGATCGGGAGCTGTCCGGCCGCCTTGCCGCGCGGCTGGAGGCGGCCGGCTTTGCGGTCGACCGCGCCTTCGATGGCCCGACAGCGGCCGCCTGGCCCGATCTTGCGCGCCTTGGCGCGCTGATCCTCGATCTTGGGCTGCCGCACATGCCGGGCATTGCGGTGCTGCGGCATTGGCGGAGGGCGGGGGTCTCGACGCCGGTCATCATCCTCACCGCGCGCGGGAGCTGGCAGGAAAAGGTGGAGGGGCTGAACGCCGGGGCCGATGATTTCGTGGTGAAGCCCGTCCACTCGGAAGAGCTGATCGCGCGCATTCACGCCCTGGTTCGGCGCACGCAGAACGGGGGCGCCACGCTGCTCGAGGCCGGCGGCATCACGCTCGATCCGGTTGCCCATACCGCCACCATGGCCGGCAGGCCGCTCCGGCTCAGCCGGCAGGAATATCGCCTGCTGGAACTGTTCCTGCGCCGTGCGGGTCACATCCTCTCGCAGGCCGATCTTCTGGA
Source organism: uncultured Sphingomonadaceae bacterium (assembly GCA_937995515.1). Classification (GTDB taxonomy): domain Bacteria; phylum Pseudomonadota; class Alphaproteobacteria; order Sphingomonadales; family Sphingomonadaceae; genus Thermaurantiacus. Next base: position 82,678 of record CALKJZ010000004.1, read on the forward strand.
ACATCTCTACGCGCTCGATGCGGAGCGCGACCACAATGCGCTGGAAGTGCTGGTGAGCCGGTTGCGGCGGAAGATCGGCCGCGATGCCATCACGACCGTCCGCGGTCTTGGCTACCGGTTCGAGCGGTAAGCCGGGGCCATGGCGAGGCGCGCACGGCCCTTTCCCCGCAGCCTCCGGCTCCGCTTCGCGCTGGCGATCCTCCTGTGGATCGCCGCCGGGTTCGTGCTGATCGGCTTCAGCCTCTCGTCGCTCGTGCGCCGGCACGTGGAGGCGCAGTTCCACGACGAGCTTGCCGTGCACCTCGAGGAGCTTGCAGCCCTCACGCGGCTGACACCCGAGGGCGCCCCCTATCTCGACCGCCCGCTGTCGGACCCACGCTATGCCATGCCGGGCTCGGGCTTCTACTGGCAGGTGGAACGCGAGGGCCACGCGCCGCTTCGGTCGGGCTCGATGCCGCAGGGCACCCTCGATCCCGAGCTTGCCCACCAGCCTCACATCGTGCACCGGCTGGCGCCCGGCCCGACGGGGCCGACCATGACCTACGGCTTTGCAGCGCCCGCTCCGGATGGCGGGCCGGAGCTCCATTTCCTGATTGCCACCGACGAGCGCATCCTGAACGAGGTGATCGCAGCCTTCGACCGGGATCTGGGGCGCTGGCTGGCGCTGCTGGCGCTCGGCCTCTTCGGCACCGGCTCGCTCGTGATGCTCTATGTGCTGCGGCCGCTCGACCGTCTCGGCCGGGCAATCGCGGCCGTGCGCCACGGCTCTGCGCACCGGATGGAGACGGGCTGGCCGGCGGAGATCGAGCCGCTGGTCGACGAGCTGAACGAGCTGCTCGACACGACCGACACGATGGTTTCCCGCGCGAGACTCGAGGCGGGCAATCTCGCGCATCACCTGCGCACTTCGCTTGCAATCCTGACCGACGAGGCCGAGACGCTTGCCAGGGGGCCGGCCGGCGACAGCGCCACAACCCTTATCGAGCAGTGCCGGCGGATCGCGCGCCAGCTCGACTGGCACCTCGCCCGCGCCCGCGCGGGTGCACGCGCCGGCGCCGGCACAGCCATTCCGCAGGCAATCCTGCCCATTGCCACGGCCATCGAGCGGCTGCACGCCGGGCGGGGCGTGCGCTTTGTCGTCGGCAGCGGGCCGGCCGCGAGGCTTGCGGTCGACGAGGCGGATTTTGCCGAGATCCTCTCGAACCTTGCGGACAACGCCGGCAAGTGGGCGCGAACGCAGGTGGCGATCGCATGGGGCGTCAGGGCCGGGGAGGCGGTCATCCAGATTGTCGACGATGGCCCGGGCATTCCCGAGGCGCAGCGCGAGGCTGTCTTCGCAGCCGGCACCCGGCTCGACGAGCGGGCACCGGGGCATGGCCTTGGCCTTGCCATCGCACGCGATCTTGCGCGCCGATATGGAGGCGAGATCCGCCTGCGCGGCCGGGATGATGGGGAAGACGGGCTGGTTGTCTGCCTCGTGCTGCCGCTCGGCGCAGGCGGCGGCCAAGTGGCCGACGGGCGGGCGGCTGCCGCGCGCGGGTCCGAATGGTGCCGCTTGTCCGAACCGGTCCGAAATTTCGGCCCGTGCCGGGGTGTGTCGGGATGTTCCAACTAGCTGATATCCTGCGGAGATATTTCCGAGCCGGTTGCCCTTTGGGTCGCGATGTGCCAGGAAGCGCCGCCCCGGTGTGGGGATGGATGTGGGGAGAAGAGCGCGGCCATGCCGTCCGGGGGAGTTCGGTGCCGCAGGCGCCTGACCGATCGCGAGGTGCGGGGCGCGCCCCCCGGCCGGCATGGCGATGGCGAAGGCCTCATGCTCGTCGTCCAGCCGTCGGGCAGTCGCTCCTGGGTTCTGCGCATCCAGCATCAGGGGAGAAGACGCGACATCGGCCTCGGCCCCTGGCCGGTGGTGACGCTCGCCGAAGCCCGGGAGCAGGCGCTCGCGTTCCGCCGGGCCATCCGCGCTGGGCGCGATCCGGTGGCCGAGCGCCGCCGCCAGCGCGCGATCCCGACCTTGGCCGAGGCGCTCGAGGCCTGGATCGCAAAGGAGGCGCCCGGCTGGAAGGGGGGTGCGAAGGGCCATACGGCGCGGGTGACGCCCCGCCTCTTCGAGATGCACCTCCATGCCCTGATGCCGCGCCCTGTCGATGCGCTGACCGAGCCCGAGATCACGG
>CALKJZ010000005.1 GCA_937995515.1 uncultured Sphingomonadaceae bacterium
AGGTCTCGAACCGCTTGGCACGCTTACCATCTCGGTTGTCCCCGAAGCCGCCACCTGGGCGATGATGATCGCAGGCTTTGGCCTCGTCGGCGCCGGCCTTCGCCGCCGCCGCCGGGCGCTTGCGACCGCCTGACACCTGCCGCACCGGAGGGGGCCCGGCCAGGGCCCCCTTCCTTCGCCGGGGCTCCGCGCCGCGCATCCCCCCCCGGTTCGGGCCGCGCGAAGCCGGGCCATCGGGCGGCAAGCGGGCCGTTCATGTGCCTTTTCGCGGCAAACGGGCCCCCGGGTCTCCAACCCCTCCCTGCTTGACAGTGCTGTAAAGAAACCGCCACCGAGCGGTCATCCGCGCGTCAGCAAAGTGACACCGGCTGCCCGTATTTCCCCGCCGCGTCCCGAACGCGCATCAAGGGGGTCGCCATGCCGTCACGGTTGCTGCTTGCGGGTGCAGCCGCTGCCGCCTTCGCGAATCCGGTTTCCGCCCAGCCCGCTGCTGCCGATCTTGTGGCAGACGACATTGTCGTCACCGGCTTCCGGGCCCAGAACCGGCTGGCCGTCGATGCCAAGCGCGGCAGCGAGATCGTGGCCGAGTTCCTGAAATCCGACGACATCGGCCAGCAGCCCGACTACAACATCGCCGACAGCTTCCGTCGCCTGCCTGGCGTGCAGACCGTCTTCGACGAGGACGAGGGCCGCTATGTTTCCATCCGCGGCCTCAATCCCGGTTTCACGCTCGGCAGCTTCAACGGCGCGACCATGGCGACAGCCGAGCGCGGCAACCGGCAGCTCAACATGGAGGCCATCCCCTCCACGGCGGTCGGCGCGCTCGAGGTGCTGAAATCCCGCACGCCCGACATGGACGGGAATGCGATCGGCGGCACCGTCAACCTCGTCACGCGGTCGGCGTTCGACCGCCCGGGGCTCTTCCTCATCGGCAATGCATTCCTTGGCGCATCGGACAGCCAGGCCGTGCCGGGCAAGGGGTTCGGCCGCGACAGCGACGACGGCATCAACTTTCGCCTCGATGGCACGCTGACCACCCGCTTCGGCCGCGACGACATGTTCGGTCTCGTGCTCTCGGCAAGCTTCAGCCGCAAGCGCCGCGACCAGGAACGGCTGCTGCCGCAGGCTGTGCCGCCCGCAACCGGGCCGAACCCGGCGCCTCCTGCGGGCACCACCAACCTGCTGTGGTCCACCTATCCGAACTCTGTCGACCGCTATGGCGGCACGGCAGTCCTCGAGGTGCGGCCGGCCCCAGGGCTCGATGTCGCCTTCTCCTACAGCTATTTCTCGCAGGACGACAATGAACTGCGCCATTCCCAGCAGCTGCTGAACACGTCTGGCGGAAGTTTCGTGCGCTTCAACGACTTCCCGATCCGCAAGCCGCTGCACGTGGCCCAGGCCCGCTTCGCCTTTGAAGGCGACAGTCGGCACCGCATCGCCGGGCGGCTTTCCTATTCCGAGGCCACGTTCCTCGAACCGTCGAACGAGGTGCGGTTCAACCTCGTGCCGCCGGCCCCGACCTTCGACCTTGCGCTCGACGGCCCCTATCCGGTTGCGAGCAACATCACTGCGCGCTTCAGCAACCCGGCAGACTATCGGCTGGCACAATATGCGCCCTATGAGGATGATTCAAACGACCAGGTTCGCGAGGCGCAGCTGGACTGGAGCTGGAACACCGGGTCGCGCGACGAGGGGTTCGGCTTCGGTGCGGGCGCCAAATACCGCGATACGCGCCGCAGAAACGAGCGAACACAGAATTTCTTCGTCCCGGCATCGGGTGTGGATCTCAGGCTGTCGCAATTCCTGCTGACCGACAGCTACCGGCCCATCTTTGGGAACTTCAACCAGCTCTTTGTGGATTTCGAAAGGTTTCTCGATTTTTTCCAGGCCAACCCGGCGCTGTTCCAGTTCCAGCCGGTGCCGAGCGCCCGGCAGAACATCGGCGGTGACTGGTTCTTCCAGGAGGAGGTGAGCGCCGCCTATGTGCTCGCCAGGCACCGCGGCCTGCGCCACACGATCATCTTCGGCGTGCGCTACGAGGATACGGCCACGCTGTCCTCGGGCTTCAGCCGCAAGACGGTTGCCGGGCAGGACCAGTTCACCCGCTATTTCCGGCGCTCCGGCTACCATGACTGGCTGCCCTCGGTGACCGGCTTTTTCGACCTGACCGACGATCTGAGGCTTCGCGCCGCCTTTTTCCAGGCGGTGGGCCGCCCAAACCCGAACCAGATCGCCGGCGCCGAGGTGATCAACCCGGATGGCACCATCAGCCGCCCCAACGCCGACCTCAGGCGCCGGCGCGGCGACAGTTACGAGGCAAGCCTCGAATATTATCTGAGGGACGGGCGTGGCATCCTGTCGGCCGCCGCCTTCCACAAGCGGATCAGGGACGAGATCTTCACCCTCACCCAGCCGGAGGTGGTCGACGGGGTGACCGTCGACGTCTCCTCGCCCCGCAATGCCGAGAGCGGCCGGATCACCGGCTTCGAGGTCAATCTGATTGTGAACCGCCTGTGGTTTCTGCCCGGATTCCTCCAGGATTTCGGGGTGCAGGGCAACATGACCTTCCTCGACGGCAGCATCACGGTGCGCAACAATCAGGCCGCACGCAGGCTCGACCAGCTGCCCGGCCAGGCCGATTTCCTCGCCAATGCCGCCGTCTTCTTCGAATCCGGTCCGGTCCGTGCCCGCCTCTCCTACGCCCATGTCGGCCGCCACCTGACCGCGGTCAATCCGTCCAACCCGGCAGCAGACCGGACGGAGGCGCCCTTCGACCAGTTCGACGCGCAGCTGCGCTGGCGCGCCACACCGCGGCTGGAGGTGATCGGGGAGATCCGCAACCTCACCAGTCAGGAGCGGCTGAACCTCACCGGGCCCAACCAGGATATCGCGCGCGACATCAACCGCTTCGGTCGCCAGTTCTGGATCGGGGCGGCCTTCGCGCTGTGACGACGCGCGGCCGGCACCGGTGCGCGGCGGGCCCCGGCGCGGGGGGGGCGGCCCGGGGGGCTGGCGGGCGGCGGGCACGGGTGCGCGGCGGGCCTGGGCGCATCGTGAGGCACGGGCCTCCTTGCGCGCTGTCCGCAGCCGCCATCCTGGCGCTTGCCGCGCCGGCCGCCGCAGGCGGCGGCACGCTCTCGGGCCCCGTCGGTGCGGAAGCCTGTGTCGGCGCCGCCGGGCCATGCACGATCGCCCCTGGGGTGACCTACCGGCTGCTCCGCCGCACCGCGCCACGGCTGATGCATGTCCACATCGCCGAAATCGACATGGCCGAGCCGGGTCTCGAAGTCCGCGTGACACCTGCCGACCGGACGGCGGGCATGGAATATCGCGCCAAGACAACCAGCCGCTACCTCGCCGACGAGGGCGCAGCCCTTGCCGTCAACGCCAGCTACTTCCTGCCCTTCGTTGGCGGCTCGCCGGGCGGGCAGGATTTCGTGCCCCAGGCCGGAGCGGCGGCCAACGCGTCTGGCGCCGTCGTGGCAGGGGGCGAACAGGTCTCGCCGCCGGATGCGGTCGACGCGCGCGTCGACAGCATTGCCTGCTTTGCGCGCGGGCGCGCCCTCGTGCGCGCGGGCCAGGCGTGCCCCGAAGGATTTCCGGAAGGGGTCTCCGCAGGCCCGCGCCTCCTGCGCGAGGGGGTTGGCGTGCCGCGCCCGGCCTTCGGCCCCGATGGCATGTTCCACGGCGCGGTGCGGCTTGCCGAACCGCCGCGGGAGACGCCTCCGGCCGGCGGTGGCCCGCGCACGGCGCTCGGCGTATCGGCCGATGGCCGCCGGCTGTGGCTGGTGGTTGTCGACGGCCGCCAGCCGGGGCACAGCGAGGGGGCCTCGCACGACGATCTTGTTGCCCTGTTCCAGGAGCTTGGCGCCCGGGACGCCATGAGCCTCGATGGCGGCGGCTCGGCAACCATGGTCGCGCGCGGGCCCGGCGGGCCGCTGGTGCTCAACCGGCCGATCCACACCCGCGTGCCCGGGCGCGAGCGGCCGGTTGCCAACCATATCGGCATCTTTTCCGGGCAGCCGCCCGCAGGCGGGCCGGTCGCGCTCCTGCCGCCGCCGGAGGAGCGGGCGGTGCCCCGCCTGCGCGCCACCCTCGAGCGCATCTATGGGGCGCCCGAGGCCCGGCAGGGCGTGGCCGCCGACCGCGACCATTTCTACGCCATCGTCAATACCGCCATCGGCAAGTATCGGCGCAGCGATGGAGCTCTTGTCCGCCGCTGGGCAGCCCCGCGTGCCGGCCTCATCCGGCACCTGAACAGCTGCACGATCGTGGCCGACGAGCTCCTGTGCGCGAACTCGAACCATCCCGACGTGCCGATGGGCAACTCGGTCGAATGGTTTTCCACGCGCAGCCTCGAACATCTGCGCAGCCACAGCCTCGGCATGATGGACGAGGGTTCGCTCACCTTCGTCGAGCCGCTGGGCGATGGCTGGCTTCTGGGCATGGCGCACTATTCGGACGCAACGGGCGTTCCGTTCAAGCCGTCGGACTACAGCTCCGTCATCAGCATGGACCGGGCGTGGCGGCGCACCGGCGGCTGGCTCATCCCCCGCGCCATCCGGGCGCGCATGGCGCCGCAGGCGGCCTCGGGCGGGGCCATCGGGCCCGACGGGCTCCTCTACCTCTTCGGCCACACGCGGCCTGAACTCTATGTCCTCGCCCGCCCGGTGGCCGGGCCGGAGCTGGTCCATGTGGCGACCATCGATCTCGACGCGGCCGGGCAGGCCTTCATGTTCGCCCCCGGCGAGGGCCGGCGCATCTTCGCGATCGACCGGCCGACGGCGACCGTCCGGGTTTTCGCCCTGCCCGAGATCGGCCGCCTGCCGCCACACGCCGCCCCCTGGCCATGAGCCCCGGGCCATGAACCCCGGGCCCGGCACTGCGCCGGGCATGGCGCCGCGCAGCCGGGGTGTTTCATCCGGCCCCGCCGTCACGAGCTCGGCCGCCGGCTGGTGTGCTAGTGCTCCCGTGCGGGCGTCAGGTCGGTTGCGGCACCGCTGGCGATGGCCAGCATGCGGTTGAGCGGAAGCAGCGCACGCTGCCGCAGCTCCTCGTCGAGCTCGACGCGGGGCTCGAGGTCGCGAAGCGCAAGGCAGAGCTTCTCCAGCGTGTTGAGCGCCATGTAGGGGCACATGTTGCACGAGCAACGGCCATCGGCGCCCGGCGCGCCGATGAAACGCTTGGCCGGTGCCGCCTTTTCCATCTGGTGGATGATGTGCGGCTCGGTGGCCACGATGATCGTCTCCGATGGCGAGCCAAGCGCAAACCTGAGGATCGCCGAGGTGGAGCCAACGAAATCGGCATGTTCGAGGATGTGTGCCGGGCATTCCGGATGCGCGGCAACAGGGGCCTCGGGGTTCAGGGCCTTGAGCTTCAGGAGCTCGGTTTCGGAAAAGGCCTCGTGCACGATGCAGGTGCCGTCCCACAGCAGCATCTCCCGGCCCGTGCGGCGGGCGAGCCAGGCGCCGAGGTGCTTGTCGGGCGCAAACAGGATCTTCTGCGTGGGCGCAAGCGCGTTGATGATCGTCTCGGCGCTGCTCGAGGTGACGATGACGTCGGACAGGGCTTTCACCGCAGCCGAGCAGTTGATGTAGGTGAGGCTCAGATGGTCCGGGTGGGCGCGGCGGAAGTCGGCGAACGCATCCGGCGGGCAGCTGTCCTCCAGCGAGCAGCCGGCGTCCATGTCGGGCAGCACCACGGTCTTGTCCGGCGCGAGGATCTTGGCGGTCTCGGCCATGAAGCGCACGCCGCAGAAGGCAATCACCTCGGCGTCGGTCTCGGCCGCCTTGCGCGACAGCTCGAGCGAATCGCCAACGAAGTCCGCCAGGTCCTGGATATCGGGCGCCTGATAGTAATGGGCGAGGATGATGGCGCGGCGGTCCCGGCGCAGCCGGTCGATCTCCGCCTTCAGGTCGAGACCGCGCAGCACCTCGCGATCGGCCACTCTTGCGTCCATCTCTGCTCCTCCTATGCAACAGATAGGAACGGGAGGAGGCAAGCGAAAGATGGGCATGCCGGATGCAGCAGGCGCCGCGGGCAGCGTGGAAGAGGCGCTCGCGCACATCGCCGAGGCCGAGCGGCGCGCCGCCGAGGTGGAGGGGCTCGGCCCCGAGGTCGCGGTGCGGCCGATCCGCCGAGTGGGCGTGATCGGCGCGGGCACCATGGGCGGCGGGATTGCGATGACGTTCCTCAATGTCGGCATCCCGGTTGCGGTCGTGGAGCGGGAACAGGCCGCGCTCGACCGCGGGCTTGACATCATCCGTGCCAATTACCAGCGCTCGGCCAGCCGGGGGAAGATCAGCCCGGCGGAGGTCGAGGCGCGCATGGCGCTCGTTTCGCCGAGCCTTGCGATCGAGGCCGTGGCGGAGGCCGATCTCGTGATCGAGGCGGTCTTCGAGAACATGGAGCTGAAGAAGGCCGTCTTCCGGCAGCTGGATTCGATTGCAAGGCCCGGTGCAATCCTTGCGACCAACACGAGCTATCTCGATGTGAACGCGCTTGCCGCCGAAACGGGGCGCCCGGGCGATGTGCTGGGCATGCACTATTTCTCGCCGGCCAATGTGATGCGGCTTCTCGAGGTGGTGCGCGGGGCACGGACAGCGCCCGACGTCCTGAAGACCGCAATCGACGTCGGCTGCAAGACCGGCAAGGTGCCCGTGGTCTCGGGCGTGTGCCATGGCTTCATCGGCAACCGGATGCTGGCAAGGCGCCAGGAAGCAGCCCATGTGCTGCTTCTCGAGGGCGCAATGCCATGGGAGGTTGACCGGGCGCTTACCGATTTCGGCTTTCCCATGGGACCGTTCCAGATGGCGGATCTGGCCGGGCTCGACATCGGCTGGAGCCGCGAGACATCGCGGGGCGAGACGCTGCGCGACCGGCTGTGCGAGATGGACCGGCGCGGCCAGAAAACGGGCGCCGGCTTCTACGACTATGGGCCTGACCGCAGCCGGACCCCTTCGCCCGTCGTCGAGCAGCTGGTGCGCGCCTATGTGGCCGAAAAGGGCGGCACGGTGCGCGCGCACAGCCAGGACGAGATCCGCGACCGGCTGCTCGCGCCCATGGTGGAGGAGGGACGGAAGATCCTTGCCGAGGGAATCGCGCAGCGGCCCGGCGACATCGACGTGGTCTGGGTGAACGGCTATGGCTGGCCGCGCGCAACCGGCGGCATCATGTGGTGGGCGGGCGTGCGCGAGGGGCCAGACGCGGGCCATTCCTGATTCCTTGCTTGATGCGCGGCCGGCGCATGCGTTATTTTGCCGGAAGGGTCCGCCGGGCGGAGCCTTGGACCCCGGCCCCGGACGCTCGCGAGAGGGACACGGCACGTGCTGGCCACGCCTCAAGCATCATTTCCGCCAACTGGAGCGATCGCAGTCGGCTCCGATGGTCAGTTCCGGCGCCCGCTTCCTCTGGTACCAGAGCAAGAATGCGCGCGACCTCCTGAACATGGGCGCGGTCAAGCGCGCGCTGGAGGCGCGGGCGTTCCCCGAAGATGTGGAAGGCCAGGTCGCCTTCGTGATGGACCGGTTCAACGGGACGATCACCCCCTACCAGAACCGGTCGGAGATCACCCGGCTTGCCGAGCGGGTGCGGGCGCTCGCCCCGCGCACCCTGCTCGAGGTGGGCACGGCACGCGGCGGCACGCTGTTCCTGCTCTGCCAGGCCGCAGCCGGCGATGCCACCATTGTCAGCCTTGACCTTCCGGAAGGGCGCAACGGCGGAGGCTTTCCGAAATGGAAGATGCCCACCTATGCGGCCTTCGCAAAGCCGGGCCAGCGGCTGCTGTTCGTGCGCGGCAACTCGCACGACCCTGCCTCGCGCGACAAGGTGCACGCGCTGATGGACGGACGTCCCAGCGATTTCATCATGATCGATGGCGATCACAGCTATGAGGGCGTGAAAACCGATTTCGAGCTCTACTATCCGCTGCTTGCCCCTGGCGGGCTGCTCGCCCTGCACGATATCCGCCCCACGCCCTACGATCCCTCGATCGACGTTCACCGCTTCTGGATCGAGATCAGGGACCGGTTCCGGACCGAGGAAATCGTGGAGACGCCCGACCAGCCCAACTTCGGGATCGGGCTGGTGCATGGCCCAAACGCGGCCGCCCGCTGAGCCGCGGGCCCTAGACCTGCTCGATCGGGGCCATCAGCCGGCGGACGAAGGCCGCGCGCATGTCGGCAAGCCGCGCCTCCTCCTCTGGCGGAAGGCGATAGGCTTCCGAATAGGGCAGCCGCGCGCCGGTCACCTCGTGCGCGGCCCAGTGCTCCAGCGCGGCAAGGCGGGCGCGGGCGACATAGTGCTCTTGCGCCAGTTCGAGCAGCATTGCCACCAGCGTGTCGATGGCCGGGTCGTCGAAGAAGGTCGGGCGGGCGCCGCGCGCCCGCTCGGGCAACGGCGGCAGCCTGCTCATTTCCAGGCTCCATAGACGAACCACAGGACCCCGTCGGCCAGCCGGCCCACGTGGTCGGAGCCGATGGTGCCGGAGGCGCGCGCCGCAGCGCGCACGGCCTCCTCGCCATACCAGCCGAGCGAGGGGATGGCCGCGTGGAAATAGCGCGCGCGGTCGAAGCCCGCGCGGGCCACCTCGTCGGCCGGCACGAGGTCGCGATAGCCCTGGTAGAAGGGTTCGGCGTTGAAGTGGCTGTCCCAGTCGAGGTAGAAGCCGTCGTAGGCCGAAAGCGCCTCGTTGGGCGGCAGTTCATAGTGCAGCATCAGCCCCCCGGGCCGGAGCAGGCGCCACGCCTCGCGCATCACCGCGCGAATATCCTCGACCGGCAGCTCGTGCAGGAACATCGAGGAGAAGACGAGATCCTGCGACTGGTCGGGCAGCGGCACGGCCGTGGCATCGGCCTGCAGGAAGTGGGCCGTCAGGCCCAGGGCCTGGGCGCGGGCATGGGCGTAGCGCAGGCAGGGCGAGGCGACATCGAGGCCGGTCACCCGCGCATCGGGATAGGCCCTCTTCCACGGCAGGGTCTGGTGCCCGACCGAACAGCCGAGGTCGAGAATGTCGGCCGGCCGGAACTCCGGGTGGCGCAGCTTTAGCCAGAGCGCGATGGAGCAGCCGATATCGTCGAGGCTTTCGCCCATGAGGCCGAAGGAGAAGACGGACAGGCCGTTTTCATAGAGGGCGCCGGCGCGCAGGTCACCGTCTCCGCCATCGAAATGGTAGTTGCCCGGCATCAGGTGCACGTCGAGCGCCGAAACATTGCGCGGGATGGGGAGCTCCGGGTCGAGACGGAGCGTGCCCTCGGCGCGCGTGCGGTCGGCCGAAAGTTCGGCCGCACGCGCGGCAAGGCGTTCGGCGTCGCGCTCGACGGTCGGGCGCACGCTGGCCCAGACCATTTCCTGCGCCTTCACCCGGACGGCCGAATAGAAGCGGAAATAGGGCTCGTGCCGCATGGCGGCAAGAATGGCGCGGCCGTCGGCACCAGGCGCCATGCGCGGTGCCACACGGGCCTCGTAGCGCGCCTTCATGCTGGCTGCCATGTCGTTGAGGACATGCGCTCTCAGCGTGGAGACGAAATCCTGCGCGGCCGTCTCGTCGCGGGTCGGCGCAAGGGCAAGATCGTGGGCGACATGGCGGGTCATCCCGGGCCTCCTTCACGTGACCTCCAGCCGGCGATCAACAGCCGGCCACCTCCAGCCGTTCGGTCTGCGCCACCTCTAGCCGATTGCACCCGCGCGTGCACCCCTCCCGTTGCGCAGCCGACCGCCGCGCGCACGCTCAGGAGGCCGCCCGGGGACACCGGACATAAAGACTTAAAGAAACTTGCAAGTGGCACGCGACGCAGCTATGACCCCCGCCATTCCAGAGCCCTTGAGGAGCGTTGCCCGTGGCCACCCAGCTTCAGCCCGGTTTCACCGATTTTGCGATCGCCGACATCGGCCTTGCCGACTGGGGGCGGCGCGAGATCGCGATCGCCGAGACCGAGATGCCCGGGCTCATGGCGCTGCGCGCGGAATATGGCGAGCGGCAGCCGCTGCGCGGCGCGCGCGTGGCGGGCTGCCTGCACATGACGATCCAGACTGCCGTTCTCATCGAGACGCTGGCGGCGCTGGGCGCCGAGGTGCGCTGGGCCAGCTGCAACATCTTTTCCACCCAGGATCACGCCGCTGCCGCCATCGCGGCCGCCGGCATTCCGGTGTTTGCGCACAAGGGCGAGACGCTCGAGGAATATTGGCGCTTTGTCGACGCCATCTTCCAGTGGGGGAACGAAACCGCCAACATGATCCTCGACGACGGCGGCGATGCCACGATGTACATCCTCAAGGGCGCCGCCTTCGAGGCCGGTACGCCGCTGCCCGAGCCGACCAACGAGGAAGAGCAGTATTTCTATGCCCAGATCGCGCGGAGGGCGAAGGAAAGCCCGGGCTTCTTCCTGAAGACCCGGGCGAACATCCGCGGCGTTTCCGAGGAAACGACAACCGGGGTGCATCGCCTCTACGAGATTGCCGGCAAAGGCCACCTGCCGTTTCCCGCCATCAACGTGAACGACAGCGTCACCAAGTCGAAGTTCGACAATCTCTACGGCTGCAAGGAATCGCTCGTCGATGGCATCCGCCGTGCAACCGACGTGATGCTCGCCGGCAAGGTGGCCGTTGTTGCGGGGTTTGGCGACGTGGGCAAGGGCTCGGCCGCCTCGCTGCGCAACGGCGGCGCGCGGGTGATGGTCACCGAGATCGACCCGATCTGCGCGCTGCAGGCGGCCATGGAGGGCTATCAGGTTGTCACCATGGACGAGGCAGCCCCCATCGCCGACATCTTCGTGACCGCCACCGGCAATGTCGACGTGATCACCGTCGATCACATGCGCGCGATGAAGGACCGAGCAATCGTTGCCAACATCGGCCACTTCGACAGCGAGATCCAGATCGACGGACTGCGCAACATGGTGTGGCACGAGGTGAAGCCGCAGGTGGACGAGGTGGAGTTCCCCGACGGCAAGCGCATCATCGTGCTGGCCAAGGGCCGGCTGGTGAACCTCGGCTGCGGCACGGGCCACCCGAGCTTCGTGATGTCGGCCTCGTTCACCAACCAGGTGCTGGCGCAGATCGAGCTGTGGACCAACTCCGAGGCCTATGAGAACCGGGTCTATGTGCTGCCCAAGCATCTGGACGAGAAGGTGGCGGCGCTCCATCTGGAGAAGCTCGGCGTGCACCTGACGAGGATGACCGAGAAGCAGGCGGCCTATATCGGCGTGCCTGCGGACGGACCCTTCAAGCCGGACCACTACCGCTATTGAGCCGCTGAGCGCGATCGACGAGGCCGGGTTGGCCGCGCTGGGAGCACGGCTTGCGGCCGTGCTGCACGCCGGCGACATTGTCGCGCTCTCGGGCGAGCTCGGCGCCGGCAAGACAACGCTTGCACGCGCAATCCTGCGCGCGCTGGGCCACGTGGGCGAGGTGCCGAGCCCCAGCTTCGCGCTGGTCCAGCCCTATCCCGACCTGTCGCCACCGGTTCTCCACTGTGACCTCTTTCGGCTGGAACGACCCGAGGAGGCCGACGCCCTCGGGCTGGACGAGGCGCTGGCAAGCGCCGCGCTGCTGGTGGAATGGCCCGAACGGCTGGGCGACCGGCTGTGGCCCGAAGCGCTTTCGATCCGCATCTCTGGCGCCGGCGGGCCCCGCCGCGCCTTGACATGGCAGGTGCCGGCGGCATGGAAAGGCCGGTGGCCGCCCGAGCCGGGTGCCGCCGCCTGATGCCGGAATCCGACGCCCGCCGTGACTGCCCTCCTGCCCGCGGAAGCCCTGCCCTTCCTCGCCCGCCACGGCTGGGGCGGCGCGCGCGTGCGCCCGCTGGCCGCCGATGCCTCGTTCCGCCGCTATTTCCGGGTCGAGGACGCGGGCCGCACGGCGGTGCTGATGGACTCGCCGCCGGCGCTTGAAGACCCGCGGCCGTTCGTGAGGATCGCCGCGCATCTGTGCGCACAGGGCTTCTCCGCGCCCCGCCTGCTGGCGGCGGAGGAGGACAAGGGCCTCCTCCTCCTCGAGGATTTCGGCGACGCACTCCTCGGCCCGCTGCTTCTTTGCAGGCCCTCTCTGGAAGCGGAGCTCTATGCCGCAGCCATCGACCTTCTGGCCGAACTCCAGGCCCGCCCCGTGCCGGCCGGCCTTGCCCCCTATGATCGCACCGAACTTGCGCGCGAGGTGCTGGTCTTTGCCGAATGGTATGCGCCGGCGGCCGGGATCGCAGTGGATGAAGAGGCCTTCCTGGCCGCGTGGGACAGCAGCTGGGGCCGCGTGCTGGCCGAGACCGCAGCGCAGCCGGTGCTGACGCTGCGCGACTTCCATGCCGACAACCTGATGCTGATCGAGGGTCGGCAGGGGCGCGCGCGCCTTGGCCTTCTCGATTTCCAGGATGCGCTCGCCGGCCACCCGGCCTACGATCTCGTCTCGCTGCTGCAGGATGCGCGCCGCGACGTGGCGCCCGCGCTCGAGGAGGCGATGCTGGTGCGGTTCTGTGCGGCCACTGCCGTCAGGGACCGGGCGGGCTTCCGCGCCAGCTACGAGATCCTCGGCGCGCAGCGCAACGTGAAGATCCTCGGCGTGTTCGTGCGCCTGCGCGACCGCGATGGCCGCAACGGCTATGTGGAGCGGCTGCCGAGGGTCTGGCGCCATCTGGAACGCAACCTCGCCCATCCGGCGCTGGCGCCGGTGGCGGCATGGTTCGAGGCCCATGTGCCGCAACATCTGCGGGCCGGCTGGTGCTGCTGATGCCGAACGACGCAGGAGCCGGGGCGACACCCCCCGGGGACGATGCGCCCGCGGCCATGGTGCTGGCAGCCGGGCTCGGGCGGCGCATGCGGCCGCTGACCGCCACCCAGCCGAAGCCGCTGGTGCGGGTGGCGGGCGTGACGCTCCTCGACCGCGCGCTCGACCTGCTGGCACGCGGCGGCGTGCGCGAGGCCGTGGTCAATGTCCACTACATGGCAGACCGGGTGGAGGCCCATCTCGCCGCTAGGCCCCGGGGCATTTCCATCCGCATCTCCGACGAGCGCGCAGGGCTTCTCGAAACGGGTGGCGGGATCGTGCGCGCGCTGCCGATGCTGCAGACCGACCCGTTTCTTGCCATCAATGCCGACAATGTGTGGGTGGACAGCCCGGAGCCAGCGGTCTGCCAGCTGCGCCGCCGCTGGCGGGAGAGCACGATGGACGCGCTTCTCCTGATGGTGCCGCTGGCGCGCGCGTTCAACCATGGCGGGCGGGGCGATTTCCACATGGACGCCTGCGGCCGCCTGAGCCGCCGCCGCCCGGGCCGGGTCGCCCCGTTTGTGTTCACCGGCCTCCAGCTGCTGTCCAAGCGGCTGTTTGCGGGCGAGGCCGAACGGCCGTTCTCGATGAACCTGCTGTGGGACCGCGCGGCCGCGTCGGGCCGGCTCTACGGGCTCGTGCACCAGGGCCTGTGGTTCGACGTGGGAACGGCGGCTGCGGTGCCGGCCACCGAGGCGCAGCTTGCCACCCTCTGAGGAGAGCCGCAGGCGGCTGGCCCTCTTTGCGCTCCCCCCCGGCCAGCCATTTGCGGACCGGCTTGCCGCCCTGATGCTCGCCGAAGCAGAGGACCCGGACGCGCTGGCCCGCCAGCTGGTGATCCTGCCGGGCAACCGCGCGGTGGCCTCGCTTCAGCGCGCCTTCCTGCGCGCCACCGCCGGGCGGCCGTTGCTTTTGCCGCGCATGATCCCGGCTGGCGAGGTGGAGGCCTCGGGCGCGCTCGATGCGCTGCTTGCCGGCACTGCGGACGAGGCGCTCACCCTTGCCCCCATGGGCGCGCTTGCCCGCCAGCTCCGGCTTGCCCGCCTGCTCGACGGCGCCGGCCTCGCCCGGGGCGGCCGCGCGCTTGCGCTTGCTGCGGAACTTGCCGAGGTGCTCGACACGCTCGCCATCGCCGAGGTGCCGCTGCAGCGGCTTTGCGATGCCGCGCGCGAGCTTGGCGCCAGCCACTGGGAACGCAACCGGCGGATCGTCGAGCTTGTCGCACGCGCATGGCCGGCCCTGGCGCGGGAAGCTGGCGCGATCGACCCGGTCGCGCGGCGGGAGCGGCTGCTGGGCCTGCTTGCGACCCACTGGCGCAAGGCTCGGCCCGAGCTGCCGGTCACCATTGCCGGCTTCTCGGCGGCCCCGCCGGCCGTGCGCGCGCTGATGGCGGCCGCCCTCGCCCTGCCGCGCGGGCGCGTGGTGCTCTCCGGCTTCGACCCGGGACTGACCGCGGCGGACTGGGCGCGCCTTGCAGCGCTGGATTCCGACCCGGCCCTCCGGCGCGAGGCCGAGCTTCACCCGCAGCATGGCCTGTTGCAGATCCTCGGCGCCGTGGGCGCGCGGGCCGAAGACTTGCGCGCGCTCGGCAATGGGCCGTGGGAGGCTGGCGCGCGGCTGCCGCTCCTGCGCGCGGCTGCCGCACCAGCTGCGGTGCCGGCCACAGGGCCCGCCGGCAGCGCGCAAGGGCTCCGGCTTGCGCAGGCGGAAACCGTGCAGGAAGAGGCGCTGGTGATCGCGCTTGCCATGCGCGAGACGCTCGAGACCCCAGGGCGCACGGCAGCGCTGGTCACGCCCGACCGGGCGCTCGCACGCAGGGTCGCCGGCCAGCTGCTGCGGTTTGGCCTCAAGGTCGACGATTCGGCCGGAACGGAGCTGCGGCTCACACTGCACGGGCGGCTTCTTGCAGCGCTTGCCGAGGCTGCAGCCACACGCCTTGCGCCCGTGCCGCTGGTGAGCCTTCTTGCCAACCCGCTGCTTGCCCGGGCGCGCGAGGGCGAGGCGGCGGCGCGCTGGCGCGACGGCGCGCGCGGCCTCGACCGCGCCCTGCGCGGCGTGCGGCCGCCGGCCGGACTTGCCGCGATTGGCGAACGGCTCGCACGCAGCGCCCCCGAGCATCTTGGCTGGTGGGAGGCCGAAGTGGCGCCGGCGCTGTCCGGTCTCGATGCGCTCGGAGCCGGGGCGCCGATTCCGCTCGGAGAGCTTGTCGCCGCGCTCAGGGTCTCGGTCGATCGGCTTTCGACCGGTGCCGCCTGGGCCGGGCCGGAGGGCCACGCCCTCGCCCGCCTTGTCGAGGAGGCCGGCGAGGCCGACCTGCCGGTTGCCGCAGGCGAGGCTGGCGCGGTCGTCGACGCGATGCTCTCTGGCACGAGCGTGCGGCCGCAACATGGGCAGCACCCGCGGCTTGCGATCCTGGGCCTGGTCGAGGCGCGGTTCGAAACGGCAGACCTCCTGATCCTCGGCGGGCTCAACGAGGGCAGCTGGCCCGCGCCCGCCGCTGCCGACCCGTGGCTGGCGCCTGGCCTGCGCCGGCAGCTCGGGCTGCCGTCCGTGCAGGCGCGCATCGGGCTGCAGGCGCAGGATTTCCTCGCGCTGGCAGCCGGCGCGGCCGAGGTACTGCTCACCCGGTCGCGCCGCAGCGAGGCGGGTCCGGAGGCGCCTTCCCGCTTTCTCCTGAAGCTGGAGCTGGCCGCCCGAGGGACAATCGAGCACGAGACACGGCTGGTCGCGCTCGCGCGGGCGCTCGACCAGCCCGATGCCGTGCGCCCGGCCAGCCGCCCCGCCCCGTCTCCGCCCGCCCACGCACGCCCGAGGCGGATTGCGGCAAGCGCGCTCGACATGCTGGCCGCCGACCCGTTCAGCTTCTGGGCGCGCGAGATCGTGCGCCTCGAGCCGCTGGAACCTCTGGATGCCGACCCGACGGCAGCCGACCGGGGCACGGCGGTGCACGCCATCCTCGAACGCTGGCTCGGCAGGGGGCAAGACCGGGCGCAGGTCACCGAGGAGGAGCTCCTGAAACTCGGCGGCGGGCCGGCGCTCGCCCTGCTCTGGCGGCCGCGTATCGAACGGATGCTCGACTGGGTGGCAGAGGATCTGGCGGCAGACAGGGCAAACGGATGGATCCCGATCGCCTTCGAGACGGCGGGCGAGCTTGCGCTCGACGGCGCAACCCTGCACGGCAAGGCAGACCGGGTGGACCGGAAGGACGGCTGCCTGCGGATCCTCGACTACAAGACCGGGAGCGCCCCTTCAAAGCAGCGCGCCGAAGAGGGCTATGCGCTGCAGCTTCCCGCGCTTGCGATGCTTGCGCAGGCGGGCGCGCTTGCAGCCGTGCCGGCCGCAGAGGTCGCAGCGCTGCTGTTTGCCGAGCTGCGGGGCAGCGCCAGCAGGCGGGGCGCGAAGATGGGCGGCAACTGGAAATGGAATCTGGCGGCAGCCGAAGCCCGCATCCGCCGGATTGTGGCCGACCATCTTGCCGGCTCCGCGCCCTTCCCGGCCAAGCGCCACCCGATCTACGCCGAAACCTGGCGGACCTTCGACCATTTCGCACGGCTTGGCGAATGGTTCGGGCGGGAGGGAGAGCCCCGCCATGGCTGAGACGGGCGATCGGCCGCTCATCAGGCCTTGGAGCGCGCGGCTCCTCGCCTCCGACCCGGGGGCCCATGTCTGGGTCTCGGCCTCGGCGGGTTCGGGGAAGACAACGGTGCTGACCGACCGCCTGCTGCGGCTCCTGCTGGCGGGTGCGCGGCCCGAGGAGATCCTCGCCATCACCTTCACGCGGACGGCAGCCGCCGAGATGCGCGATCGCGTGCTGCGCGCCCTGCTCCGCTGGGCGATGGCCGATACGGCATCGCTTGCCGCCGAGCTCGAGGGCCTTGGCGTGGCCGCGGCTCCGGAGTCGCTCAAGACAGCGCGCACGCTTCTGGCACGCGTGCTCGATGCGCCGGGCGGGCTCGGCATTTCCACCATCCATGCCTTCGCCCAGGGGCTTCTGGCGGCCTTTCCGCTGGAAGCAGGCCTCGCACCCGGCCTCCAGCCGCTTGATGAGCGGGCCGCAGCCGGGCTGCGCCGCGACAGCCTCGCCCGCCTGCTCGCCGAAGCCGCCGCCGCCCCCGATGGCGAGACGGCGGCCGACCTTGCGCGGGTTGCAACCGAAGCCGGACCTTCCGCGCTTGCCGAGCGCAGCGCCATCCTGCTTGAAGCCGGCAGCCGGCTTGCGGACCTTGCCAGTACCGCTGCGGTCTCCGCCCTGCTGCGGCGCGGCCTCGGCCTGCCCGTGCACCGCAGCCGCGACGAGGCAATGGCAGACGCCCTTGACCCGGCGCGTTTCGACGACGCGGCCGTCGCCAGGCTCGGGCTCCTGCTCGAGATGAGCGGCGACAAGCGAAGTGCCGCGCGCGCCCGGTTCGCGCTCGAATGGCCGCAGCTTGCGCCCGAGGAACGGCTTGGGGCTTGGCTGGCGCTCCTCGGCCTCACGCGCAGGGGAGACGGCAGGGCGCGCGGGTTCGACAGTATCGAGAAACGGGCGCCTGGCACGCTTCTGGCCGTTGCGGCGGTCGAGGAATCGATCCGGCCTGTGGAAGAGCTCGATCGCGGTTTTGCCCTGCTCGAGCATGCGGGCGCGCACCTGCGGCTCGGCTGGGCGCTTGCCCGCCACTATGCCGCCGCCAAGGCCGCGCGTGGTGCGATCGATTTCGACGACATGATCGCCCGGGCGGCGGATCTCCTTGCACAGCCGGGGGCCGCGGCCTTTGCCGGCGAGATGCTCGACCGGCGGGTGGCGCACCTGCTCGTGGACGAGGCGCAGGATACCAACGCCGCGCAGTGGAGGATCCTGCGCGCGCTGTCGGCCGAGTTCCTCGCGGGCGACGGCACCCGCCCGGCTGGCGCCCGCAGCCTGTTCGTGGTGGGCGACACCAAGCAGGCCATCTTCAGCTTCCAGGGAACCGACCCGCAGGTGTTCGAGGCCGAGCGGCGCACGCTGAAGGCCGGAGGGCAGGTGCGCGAGGTGCCGCTGGAGACGAACTACCGCTCTGCCCCTGCCGTGCTCGAGCTGGTGGATGCCGTGCTGGCGGATCTGGGGCCAGAGGCGCTGGGGCTGCCGCCGGGCGAGGCCATCGGGCACGTGGCCCACCGGGCCGCGGCGGCCGGAAGCGTGACCCTGCTTCCCGCCGCTCCGCCACCGGGGATGGCCGCCGGCGCGACCGCAGACGACGCCGGGCCTGAAAGCGAGGGCGCAGCCGGAGGGACTGGCGGCGAAAGCGGCGACGACCTGCCGCGCGACCCGGGCTTCGCCCGCGCGCTGGCCGACTGCATCCACGCCTGGGTCGACCCGAACGGCCCCGATCGGCTCTGGCTTCCGCCCGCAGCCAACAGGCCGGATGGGCGATGGGCACGCGCGGGCGACGTGCTGGTCCTCCTGCGCAAGCGTGCCGAGCTGATGCCCGATCTGGTGGCGGCGCTGTTCGCGCGTGGCGTGCCCGTGGCGGGGGTGGACCGGATGCTCCTTGCCGAACCGCTTGCCGTCAGGGACCTGCTGGCCGCCGCCGCATTCGCAGCCCAGCCCGCCGACGATCTGGCGTTGGCCTCGCTCCTTGTCTCGCCGCTGTTTGGCTGGGCGCATGAAGCGGTGCGCGCGCTGCGCGACCGGGCGCCCGGGGGCACGCTGTGGGCAGGGCTGTGCGCGGCGGCAGCCGCTCCCGTGCCAGACGATGGGGCCCGCGCCGCGCACCGGCTGCTCGAGGGCCTGCTGGAGACCGCCGACCGGGGAACGCCGGCCGCCTTCCTCGACCATGTGCTGCACGGCGCACCCGGCGGACGGGCGCGGCTTCTTGCCCGCCTCGGGCCCGAGGCGGAAGACGCCATCGATGCGCTGATGGCCGAGGCCTTTGCGGTCGAGGCCTCGGGCCCGGTCAGCCTTGCGGCGTTCCTCGCGCGAACCGGGGCTGCTGAAGGCCATGTGAGCCGCGCGCCCGGCGAGGGGCTGGATGCGGTTCGGGTGATGACGGTCCACGGCGCCAAGGGCCTGCAGGCGCCCATCGTGCTGCTCGCCGATGCAGCCCGCCGCCCGCAGATCGAGACGAAAGGCCTTGTCAGACTGAGGCTCGAGGGCCGGGAGCTGCCGATCGTCTTTGGCAGCCGGGATCGCATGACGAGGGCGGTGCAGGAGGCAGCAGGCGCGGCCGAGGCCGCACAGCAGCAGGAACATTTCCGGCTGCTCTACGTGGCGATGACCCGCGCCGAGGACCATCTGTTCGTGGCCGGGCAGCTCGGCCGCAGGCAGGCGGCGGCACGGCAACCAGGCCCCGACCCGATGAGCTGGCACGCGGTGGTGGAGCGGGCCATGCGCCGCCTCGGCGCGCAGGAGGCTCCCGCCCCGGGCGGGCTCGCCGGCCGGGCGCTGGTGCATGGCCGCGCTGCGGCTGGCCCGAGGCTTGCGGACGCAGGCCCCGCGCCCGGTCCGGAGCCGCAGCCGATCCCCGCCTGGGCCCGCGCGCCCGCCCCTGCGGAACCGGCGCCGCGCCGCCCGCTCAGCCCGTCGGACCTTGGCGCCGGGCAGGAGAGCCGCCCGCCGCCCGACCCGGCAACCGAGGCCGCCGCACGGCGCGGGCGCCACCTGCACCTCCTGTTCGAGCGGCTGCCCGCTGTTGCCGAGGGCCGAAAGACCCTTGGGCGGGCACTGCTTGCAGCCCGCGGTGTCGCGCCGGAGGAAGCCGAAGCGCTGGTGGCGGAGGCGCTCGGCGTCATCGAGGAGCCCGGAATGGCCGCCCTGTTCGGCCCCGGGGCGCTCAGCGAGGTGCCGGTGACGGGGATAGTCGGAGAGACGCCCCTTGCCGGCCGGATCGACCGGCTGCTGGCAGCAGGCGGGCGGGTGCTGTTCCTCGATTACAAGACATCGCGGCGGGTGCCGGAGGATGCGGCTTGCGTGCCGGTTCCCGTGCTGCGGCAGATGCGCGCCTACCGCGACCTTCTGCGCGCGATCTGGCCGGGCCAGCCGGTGGAGGGCCTGCTCCTCTACACCGCCGGGCCGCGGCTCATCCGGCTGCCAGACGCGCTGCTCGAGGCGACACCGCTCTTTGCAGCAGCCGCCGACAACCCTAACTGAGCCTCCAAGGAGAAACCTGATGGCAACCGAGAACGTCACCGACCGGGATTTCGGCACCAAGGTCTATGGCGCTTCGACCCCCGTGCTCGTCGATTTCTGGGCCGAGTGGTGCGGCCCGTGCCGCATGATCGCCCCGGCGCTCGAGGAGCTTTCCGAAGAGCTGGCCGGCCGGGTGACCATCCTCAAGCTCAACATCGACGAGGAGCCGGAAGCGGCAGAGAGGTTTGGGATCCGCTCCATCCCCACCATGCTCCTGTTCCGCGAGGGCGAGGTGGTCGCACGCAAGCTCGGCGCCGAGCCGAAATCCGCGCTGAAGGCGTGGCTGGAGCAGGCGCTCGGCTGAACCGCGGCCGGGATCCCGCCGGCGGGCGACCGAGGCCCGGCCGCACGCTGGCGGCAACCCGTGGCGACATGGCACCCTCACCTCCGGTTCACCTGCGGCGTATAGGGCGCAGGAACCCACAGGAGCGCGCCCCATGCCGATCCATCGCCGCCCGAGCTGGCACATTCCCGACCGCGAGGCCACGCCCGAGCATCTCTACATCAGCCGGCGCAGCCTGATGGCCGCCGGCGGGGCGGCGCTTGCCGCCACCCCGCTTGCCTCCCCGGCGGCAGCGGGCACCGATGTGACCGCGCTCAGCGCGCTGCGGAGCCGCCGCACGCGCTCGCTCAAGGAGGCGCTCACCCCGCTGGCTGCGGTTGCCAGCTACAACAATTTCTACGAGTTCGGGCTCGACAAGGGCGACCCGGCGCGCAACGCGCACACGCTAAGGCCCAGCCCCTGGACGCTTGCCATCGGCGGGATGGTCGCAAGGCCTCTGACACTCGACGTCGACCGGCTGATCGCGCGCCTGCCGCTGGAAGAGCGCGTCTATCGCCTGCGCTGTGTCGAGGGATGGTCGATGGTGATCCCCTGGATCGGGGTGCCACTCTCGGCGGTGCTCTCCGAGGCCCAACCGCTCGGCTCCGCCCGCTTCGTGCGGTTCACCACCCTTGCCGATCGCGCGCAGATGCCGGGCCTCGCCTCGCCGGTGCTCGACTGGCCCTATCGCGAGGGGCTGCGGATCGACGAGGCGATGCACCCGCTCACGCTCCTGGCCGTCGGTCTTTATGGCCGGGTGCTGCCCAACCAGAACGGTGCGCCGGTCCGCGTCGTGGTGCCGTGGAAATATGGCTTCAAGAGCGCCAAGTCGATCGTTCGGATCGACCTTGTGGGCAACCAGCCGCTGACCTCCTGGGTGCAGGCCGCGCCGCGCGAATACGGCTTCTATTCGAACGTCAACCCGAACGTGCCGCATCCGCGCTGGAGCCAGGCGCGCGAGCGCCGGATCGGCGAGATCCGCAGGCGCGACACGCAGATGTTCAACGGCTATGGCGAGGAGGTGGCTGCGCTCTACCGCGGCATGGACCTCACGCGCTTCTTCTGATGGGCGGCTGCTGATGGCGCACCGGCTGGAGCCGCTCGGCCCCTGGCTGCGGCCGGCGGCACACCTCTTCATGGCGGTGCCGCTCGCCTTTCTGGCCTTTGCCTGGGCCGAGCTGCTGCTGTGGGATCCGCATTCGCTGCGCATCACCGCCGAGCCGGTTGCCTACACCCACAACGCGCTCGGCAAGATGGCGCTCAAGGCCCTGCTCTTGGCGCTTGCCGTCACCCCGGTGCGCCGGCTGACTGGCTGGGGCCGGGTGATGACCGTGCGCCGCACGCTGGGCCTTTGGGCTTTTTTCTATGCGCTCGTGCATCTTGTCGCCTTCCTCTGGCTCGACCTCGACCTCCGCCTCGACGAGCTGCTGAGCGAGACCCTCGAGCGCCCGTTCATCCTTGCCGGCATGCTGGCCTTCCTCGCCATGCTGCCGCTTGCCCTCACCTCGACCAATGCCGCCATCCGGCGCCTCGGCGCGCGGCGCTGGCGGGCCCTGCACCGGCTGGCCTATCTGGCGGCCGTTGCCGGCGCGGTCCATTTCGTCCTGCGGGTGAAAGGCTGGCAGGCCGAGCCGCTGGTCTATGCGGCAATCCTCCTTGTTCTTCTCGGCGTTCGCCTGCCCCGGCTCATCAGGCGCCGGGCTGCCGCTGCCAGCGCCTGACGGGCCAGCCGCGCGCGGCCGCAATCCGCGCCATCCTGCGCCCCGGGCTGATGACCGTGGGCTGATCCGCCCAGGAAAGGAGCGGCACGTCGGCCTCATGGTCGGAATAGGCGCGCACCTCGGCCCCGCCGCGCGCGATTCCCTCGCGCCTGCACCAGGCCTCGACAAGGGCCAGCTTGTCGGCGCCATAGCAGTTCGGCCCGTCGATGCGGCAAAGCACGAGGCCGCCCGTGCTGCGGTTGGCGGTGGCGACGACATCTGCGATCCCCCAGCGCGCTGCCATGTGGCGAACGTAGAAGGCGCTGCTGGCGGTCGCAAGCAGGATGCGGAAGCCCTCCGCTCGGTCGCGCGCAATCTGTGCCAGCGCGTCCGGCCGCTCGTGGCGGGCGCAGAACCGGTCGGCGAACACCCGGGCGCGGCGCTCGAGCCGGGCGGCATCCACCCTTCGGCCCATCATCAGCGCGTGCGCTGCCTCCTTCAGCCGCCTGCGGTCGACAAGGCCGAGGGCGAAGCCCGCGAGCGGGCCGAGAAGAAGCGGTGCAAGCAGCAGCCGCCACGGCGCCTCGTGCCGCACCCAGTGGAGGAGCCAGGGTGTCCAGCTGGCGCGGTCGGTGAGCGTCAGGTCCATGTCGTAGACCGCGAGCCGATGGCGGCTTTCCGTGCTCATCGGCTTGCGGCCCGCGCGCGCCATGTCGCCGGCGGCAGCCGCTCTTCGGGCGGCAGGCTCCAGAGCCCCCGGCCCGCGCGCCTTGCCTCGTCGTGTCCCGAGCGGATCGCGGCATCGGGCAGGAAGCGGCCATAGGCCCAGGCGTGCCCCGAGGCGGTCATCGCCGCGTTCACATAGGTGCGGCCGAGCCACACGCGGGCCACGAGGCGCCCGTAGCGGTCGCGGTCTGTCACCTCCACCGTCACAAGGCGCCCATCCACCAGCCGACGCAGCGCCGTGCGCGACTGGATCCCCCAGGGCTGGCCGAGCTCGGGCGCGTCGATGCCGGCAAGCCGCACCTCGTGCACGCGGCGGGTGCGGCTTTCGCGCACGACGATCGAATCGCCGTCCTTCACCCGGAGCACAACGGCCTCGAAGCTGCGCGCCGCGGCCGGGGCGGTGCCGGCCAGCTGCGCGAGGAGCAGGCAGGCGAGACATGCCGCAATCGCGCGCCGGAGGATCGATGCCATCGGTCGCCTCTGCCCGCAGGGGCGGCTCGCTTGCAACCATGGAGGGGAGCAGGCAGGACAGGCGCGATGGACGCGCCGGTGGAGGTGGACGAGCGGGTGGAGGCAGGCGGGCGGGTGCTGCGCCTGTCGGGCGCGCTCACCGTCGCGCGCGCAGCCGATCTCGAAGCCCGCCTTGCCGCCGCTGCCGCCGAGCCGGGCCCGCTTGCAATCGACCTCGCCGCGGTCGCGCGGGTGGACACGGTTGGCGCCTTCGTGCTGCACAAGCTGCTGCGCGACCGGCCCGAGACGGAAGTCCGCGGCGCCAGCGAGGCCGCCCGCCGGCTGCTCGCCCAAGTGGCCGCAGCCGACCGCCCGTGCGCCGTGCATCCGCCCGAGCCGCCGCTGTGGCGCAAGGAGCTCGAGGCGCTCGGCGCCTATATGGTCGAAACCTTCGCCACCATCGGTGCCGGCCTTGCCTTCATCGGGCTTACGGTCGTGAGCCTCGGTCGGACCCTTCTCTCGCGGCGCAACATCCGCTGGAGCGCGGTCTCGGTGCAGATGGAGCAGGCGGGCGTCGCCGCGCTCGGGATCGTGGGGCTGATGAGCTTCCTCATCGGGATCGTGATCGCCCA
Source organism: uncultured Sphingomonadaceae bacterium (assembly GCA_937995515.1). GTDB lineage: Bacteria > Pseudomonadota > Alphaproteobacteria > Sphingomonadales > Sphingomonadaceae > Thermaurantiacus. The sequence goes on from CALKJZ010000005.1 coordinate 23,728, forward strand.
GCAGGGCTATGTGCAGCTCCGCCAGTTCGGCGCCGAGGTGTTCGTGGTCAACCTCGTCGGCCGCGCGACCTTCCGGGAGCTCGGCGTGCTGCTGACCGCCATCATGGTCGCCGGCCGGTCGGCCTCGGCCTTCGCGGCCCAGATCGGCACGATGAAGCTGACCGAGGAGGTGGATGCCATGCGCACCCTCGGGCTCGACCCGATCGAGGTGCTGGTTCTGCCGCGGGTGATCGCGCTGGTGCTGATGATGCCGCTGCTCGGCTTCTACGCCTCCATCCTTGCCGTCGCGGGCGGGGGGCTGTTCACCTGGCTGGTGATGGATGTGCCGCCAGCCTCGTTCGTGCAACGGCTGAACGAGGTGATCCCGATGTCGGATTTCTGGATGGGCATGATCAAGGCGCCCGTCTTTGGCGCCATCATCGCGACCATCGGCTGTTTTCAGGGCCTGCAGGTGGTGGGAACGGCCGAATCTGTCGGCCAGCGCACCACGATCGCAGTGGTGCAGGCGATCTTCCTGGTGATCGTGCTCGATGCCTTCTTTGCCGTGTTCTTCACGGCCATCGGGTGGGATTGATGGCAGCACCGGTCATCGAGGTCCGCAGCCTCGTCACCCAGTTCGGAGACACGCGCGTGCACGACGGGCTCGACCTCGACGTGCGGCCGGGCGAGATCCTCGGTGTCGTCGGTGGCTCTGGCTCGGGCAAGTCGGTGCTGATGCGCGCGATCATCGGCCTGCAGCCGGCAGCCGCGGGCACCATCCGCGTGTTCGGCGAGGAGGTGCACGCCGGCGCGCACATGCTCTCGAGCGCCCTCACGCGGCGCTGGGGCGTGCTGTTCCAGGGCGGCGCGCTCTTCTCCGGGCTGACGGTTGCGGAAAACATCCAGGTCCCGCTGCGCGAGTTCCTCCACATGCCCGAACGGCTGATGGACGAGATCGCCGCCTACAAGGTGGCGATGGCCGCGCTTCCAGCCGATGCCGGGCCGAAATATCCGGCCGAGCTGTCGGGCGGCATGAAGAAGCGCGCAGCCCTTGCGCGGGCGCTCGCCCTCGATCCGGAACTGCTGTTTCTCGACGAGCCGACCGCCGGGCTCGACCCGATTTCGGCTGCCGCCTTCGACAGCCTCATCCGCACGCTCGCGCAGAGCATGGCGCTGACCGTGTTTCTCATCACGCACGATCTCGACACGCTGCACAGCATCTGCGACCGGGTGGCAGTGATTGCCGACAAGCGCATCGTGGCCAACGCCCCCATCGACGAAGTCCGCCGTGTGGACCACCCGTGGATCCGCGACTATTTCTCCGGCCCGCGGGGGCGTGCGGCGGCCGGCGCCCACCATCGCGCCCGCGTGCACGCAGATGAGCCGGCCTGAGCCCCGATGGAAAACCGCAACTCCTATCTCGTCGTCGGCGCGATCACCCTCGCCCTTCTCGTGGGGCTCGTTGCCTTCATCCTGTGGCTCACGAATTTCTCGCGCGAATCCCGCAAGGAGTATGACATTTTCTTCGCCCAGTCGGTCAGCGGCCTTGCCACCGGCTCGCCGGTCACCTTCTCGGGCGTGCCGGTCGGCCAGGTGCGGCGGATCGCGCTGATGCCCGAAAGCCCGGAGTTCGTGCGGGTTCGCATCGAGATCGAGGAGGGCGTGCCGATCCTCGAGGGGACGACGGCCGCCATCCAGGGGGTGGGCTTCACGGGGGTCAGCCAGATCCAGCTGACGGGGGCCATCCGCGGCGCGGCCCCGCTCGACACCCCGGGCCCCTATGGCGCGCCCGTGATCCCGGCGACCACCAGCGGCTTTTCCGCGATCCTCGACAATGCACCGCAGCTGATCGAGCGCCTGTCCGTTCTCTCGCTGCGCCTGTCGGAACTGTTCGACGACCAGAACCGCGAGACCTTCGCCAGCATCCTGCGGAACGTGGACACGTCGACGCGCGCGCTTGCCGATGCCTCGCCGGAGCTGCGCGCAACGATCGCCGAGACGCGCGCCACGCTTGCCGCCGCCACGCGCGCGGCCGACAGTCTCGAGGCCGCCGGCCGCTCGGCCGACCGCCTGATCCGCGAGGAGGGCGCGCCGCTGGTCGCCGACCTTCGCACGACCCTGCGGAGCGCCGATGCAGCGCTCGCCCGGATCGACCGGGTGGCTGCGGCCGCCGAGCCCGGGGTGGAGACGCTGTCCGCCGAGACAATCCCGGAAATCACCCGGCTGACCCGCGACCTGCGCGACATCAGCCAGAGCCTCGGCGCCGTGGCCGCGCGGCTCGACGAGGACCCGGCCGGCGCCCTGCTCGGTGGCCGGCGCCTGCCCGACTACCAACCGGAAAAGGCCAGCAGATGACCCGAGCCGCCCTCCTCTTCCCGCTGCTGCTCGCGGCGTGCGGACCGCTCGTGCAGGTGGGCACGCCGCAGGCGCCGCCGGCCGTGCTGCTGGTCACAACCGCCACGCCGCCGCAAGCGCAGCCCGCAGGGCTCGCCCCGGTCGACATGGCAACGGCCGTGACGGTGCAGACCCCGCTGCTGCCCGGCCCGCTGCAGACACTCCGGATCCCGGTCACCGTCTCCGACACGCAGGTGCAATATGTGCGCGATGCAACCTGGGCCGAACTGCCCAGCCGGCAGTTCCAGCGCCTGCTCGCCGAAAATCTGACAGCGCGCGGGCTGGCCGTGGTCGACCCGCGAACCAGCGGGCGGACCGCAGGGCGCATCCTCTCCGGGCAGCTCGTGGCCTTCGGCGTCGATGCCCGCGCGCCTTTGGCCGTGCGCGTGCGCTTCGATGCCACGCTCACGTCGCGGGCCGGGCTCCGCCAGCGCCGCTTCGAACATGAGGTGCCGATTGGCAGCGTGCAGCCGGTGCCGGTGGCCGATGCCCTCAACCGCGCAGCCAATGCCGTGGCCGCAGAGGTGGCGGCCTGGATCGACGGTTCGGCCGGATGAGCCCCGGGGCGGAGGGCAGCAATGGCCCGTTCTGGCACTGGGAGGGCGACTGGCTGCACCTTGCCATCCTCGGCAAGCCGTCAAGTCGGATCGATGCGCTGGGCGCCGTGCACGGCGGGCGGCTCAAGGTGCATGTGCGCGCACCCGCAGCCGATGGCAGGGCGACCGCGGCAATCCTCCTGCTGCTCGCATCCCGGTTCGATGTGCCGCCCGGGCGGGTGGAGCTGCTCTCGGGCCTTGCGTCGCCGCACAAGCGGGTTCGGATCCTGCGGCCGGGCCGGCTGGCGGCCGGCGTGCGCGGGGCCGGAAGTTGACCTCGGCCCGGTGCAGGGCTATGCGCCGCGCGCGCCAGACATGGGCGCTGGCCCCGGAGCATCCGGCGGGGTAGCTCAGATGGTGAGAGCGCAGGATTCATAACCCTGAGGTCGCGGGTTCGATCCCCGCCCCCGCTACCAGCACCCGCTACCAGCCCCCGCTACCAGCCCCCGCTGGCACCGCCTGCCAGCAGCCACCACCAGCCAACGCGACCAGCCATCGCGCCCGGTCTGCCCCGTCTCCCCCGGCCGCTGCCCCCCGCTGCCTGCGCCCCGCTGCCTGCGCCCCGGCTTCGGGCCCGGCCGCACACGGCGAAGCCATTGACTCGCCGCCCACCACAACTACCGAAGCCCTTGCATGGGCGCACGCGCACAAATCCTGATGGCAGCGCTCGCGCTGGTCGCGGCCGCACCGGCCCGTGGCTCCGAATGGGCGATCGCGCTCCACGGCGGCGCCGGGGTGATGGCGCGCGGAAGCCTTGCCGCCGAAGAGGAAGAGGCCATCCGCCAGGCGCTCGCCCGCGCGCGCGATGCGGGCGCCGCGGTGCTTGCCGCCGGCGGATCGGCGGTCGATGCCGTGGTTGCCGCCGTGACGCTGCTCGAGGAGGCGCCGCAGTTCAATGCCGGCGTCGGCTCCGTGTTCACCTCGGCCGGCACGATCGAGCTTGATGCGGCCGTGATGGACGGGCGCACCAGGGCGCTCGGCGCGGTCACCGGCGTGACGCGCACCCGAAGCCCGGTGGCGCTGGCACGGCGGCTCATGGAGCGGGGGCCGCACGTGTTCCTCGCCGGCGAAGGCGCCGAGGCCTTTGCCCGGGCCGAAGGCCTTGAGGAGGTGCCCAACAGCCATTTCATGACCGAGCGCCGCCGCCGCCAGCTGGACGACCGCCGGCACCAGGGCCAGGGCGCAGCGCGCACGGCAGAGCTGGCCTTCGGCACGGTTGGCGCCGTGGCCCGCGACCGCTCCGGGCATCTTGCTGCCGCCACCTCGACCGGCGGGCTGACGGGCAAGGCGCCCGGCCGCATCGGCGACACCCCGGTTGTCGGGGCCGGCACGCTGGCCGAGAATGGCGCCTGTGCCGTCTCGGCCACCGGCTCGGGCGAGCTGTTCCTGCGCACCCGGGTTGCCGGCCAGATCTGCGACCGGATCCGCTTTGGCGGCGAAAGGCTCGGCAAGGCCGCAGCGGCCGCGCTTGCCGAAATGGCCGCGCTTGGCGGCTCGGGCGGACTGGTTGCGGTCGACTCCGCCGGCCATGTCGCCATGCCGATGACAACCTCGGGCATGTATCGCGCGGCCGCGACCAGCCGCGGCCTCAGCCTTGTCGCCATCTATGCCGATGAACATCCACCCGAATGAGCCGGCGCGCGCGGATGCGCATGTGCTGGTTGTGGGCGCGGGCCAGGCCGGCGCGCAGGCGGCCATCAGCCTCCGCCAGGCCGGCTTCGCCGGGCGGATCACGCTCGCAGGCGCGGAGCCCGACCTGCCCTATGAGCGGCCGCCGCTTTCCAAGGACTATCTCGCCGGCGAGCGGACAGCCGACCGGCTGCTCCTGCGCCCGCCGGCGTTCTGGGCGGCGCGCGCGATCGACATCCGCCTTTCGTGCCGCATCGTGGCAGTCGATCCCGGCGCCGGCCGCGCAACCACCCAGTCCGGCGAGACCATCGCCTATGACCGGCTGATCTGGGCCGCAGGCGGCGGGGCGCGGCGCCTTGACTGCCCCGGGGCAGGGCTCGCCGGAGTCCACGTGATCCGCACCCGCGAGGATGTCGACCGGCTGCGCGCCGACCTCGCGGGCGCGCGGCAGGTCGCCGTGGTGGGCGGCGGCTACATCGGTCTCGAGGCGGCCGCCGTCCTTGCACGGCTCGGCCGGGCGGTCACCGTGATCGAGGCCATGCCGCGCCTGCTCGCCCGCGTCGCCGGCGAGGAGGTGAGCGCCTTCTATCGCGCCGAGCACCTGCGCCACGGCGTTGCGGTGCGCACCGGCACGACGGTCGAGTGCCTCGAGGGCAAAGGCCGGATCGAGGCCGTGCGCCTTGCAGGCGGCGAACGCGTGGCAGCAGACGTGGTGATCGTCGGCATCGGGCTGGTCCCCGAGGTGGCGCCGCTTGTTGCGGCGGGTGCGGAGCCGGAGCTGGGCGGCGTGCGGGTCGACAGCCACGGCCGCACGGCGCTTCCCGGCATCTATGCGATCGGCGATTGCGCCGCGCACGCGAACCGATTCGCCGGCGGATGCGTGATCCGGCTGGAATCGGTCCAGAACGCCGTCGACATGGCCAAGGCCGCAGCCGCGCATGTGTGCGCGGGCGACGCCGCTCCCGGCTACGACAGCTGCCCCTGGTTCTGGTCCAACCAGTATGACCTCCGGCTGCAGACGGTGGGGCTTTCCGGCGGCGCCGATGCGCGCGTGGTGCGCGGCGACCCGGCCTCGCGCGCATGGTCCCTCGTCTATTTGCGGGCTGGTGCAGTGGTGGCGGTCGACTGCATCAACGCCCCGCGCGACTATGTGCAGGGGCGGGTGCTTGTCGAACGCGGTGCGGTGATCGCGCCAGACCGCCTTGCCGACCCGGCAACGCCGCTGAAGGAGCTTCTATGACCCATCCGATCACGCACAAGCTGCTGGCGCGCATGCGTCTGCCGGTCATCGGCGCGCCCCTCTTCATCATCTCCAACCCCGACCTCGTGCTCGCCCAGTGCCGCGCCGGGATCATCGGCTCCTTCCCGTCGCTCAATGCCCGGCCGCTCGCGCAGCTCGAGGAATGGCTCGAGCGGCTCACCTCGGAGCTGACCGAGGCCGACGCGCCATTTGCGGTCAACCTCATCGTCCACAAGTCGACAGACCGGCTGATGGACGACCTTGCGCTCTGTGTGAAATACCGGGTGCCCGTTGTCATCACCTCGCTTGGCGCGCGCGAGGATGTGAACGAGGCGATCCACGGCTACGGCGGGGTCGTGCTGCACGATGTCATCAACAACCGCTTCGCGAAAAAGGCGATCGAAAAGGGCGCCGACGGCCTCATCGCCGTGGCGGCAGGCGCGGGCGGCCATGCGGGCATCACCTCGCCCTTCGCGCTGGTGCAGGAAATCCGCGAATGGTTCGATGGTCCGCTGGCGCTGTCGGGCTCGATTGCCACCGGGCAGGCCGTGCTTGCAGCCCAGGCCATGGGCGCCGACTTCGCCTATATCGGGTCGGCCTTCATCGCGACCGACGAAGCCCGGGCCGACCAGCGCTACAAGGAGATGATCGTCGCAAGCACCTCGGCCGACATCGTCTACTCCGACCTGTTCACCGGCGTATCCGGGAACTATCTGAAGCCGTCGATTGCCGCCGCCGGGCTCGACCCGGACAATCTGCCCAAGGGCGATCTTTCGACCATGAACTTCGGCAGTGGCGGCAATACCGAGAAAAAGGCGTGGAAGGACATCTGGGGCTGCGGCCAGGGGATCGGCGCGATCCATGCGATCCAGCCGGCCGGCGAGCTTGTCGCGCGGCTCCAGCGCGAATACCAGGCCGCGCTGGCGCGCTTCGCCGGCACCCGGGCGGCCGCCGCCGAATAGGCCCCCGGGGCTGCGCCAGCCCTTCGGGCGCGAGCGCGCCGGCTTTGCGCCTTGACCGCAGGGCCCGGGCACCCCACATCCGCCGGTGATCAGGCGTGTCGGGGCCGGAAGGAGGCAGCCATGTTCCAGTTGAAGGCGCTTGCGGTGGCAATCGCGCTCGGCCTCGGCAGCCAGTGGTGCATGACCTTCGGCGATTGCCTGCCCACTGCGGTCAGGGTCGTCGACGCGCGCTAGAGGCCGCTTGCCGGGCGGACGGCCCGGCCCCATAACGGGGTGGTGAACGCGCCGCTCTACAATGCCCGCATCCTGCGCCTGGCGGCCTCCGTGCCGCATGGCGTGCTTCTCGAGGCGCCGCAGGCCCGTGTGCGACGTGTCTCGCCGGTCTGCGGAAGCCGGGTCACCGCTGATGTCGTGCTCGATGGTTCGGGCCGCGTGGCAGGCTTCGGCCAGGAGGTGCGGGCCTGCGCACTCGGCCAGGCCTCTGCTGCGATCCTTGGCGCGGGCGTGATTGGCCGCTCGGGCGCCGAGCTCTGCGCAGCCCATGAAGCGCTTGCCGGCTGGCTGCGCGGAGCCGGTGGCCTGCCAGCGCTGCTTGCGGCCGCCTTTCCGGATCTCGAGGTGTTCGAGCCTGCCCGCGCCCACCCGGCACGGCACGCCTCGATCCTGCTTGCGTTCGATGCCGCGGCGACCGCCGCCAAGGCGGCCCTGCAGCCCGCCGACGCGAGACCCTGAGGCTTGTCGGGGGCGGCAACCGAAACGGCCTTCCTGACCGAGGCGGTCATCTACCTCGCAGCCGCGGTTGCGCTCGTGCCGCTGTTCACGCGGCTGGGGCTCGGGTCGGTGCTTGGCTATCTTGCAGCCGGAATCCTCATCGGGCCGGAAGTGCTCGCCCTCGTCTCGGACCCGGAGCGCGTGCTGCGCTTTGCCGAGTTCGGGATCGTGCTGCTGCTGTTCGTGATCGGGCTCGAGCTGAAACCGGGCCGCCTGTGGGCGATGAAGCACGACATCTTCGGCCTGGGCACGCTGCAGGTCGTGCTGTGCGGGCTTGCGCTCACGGGCCTGCTGCTGCTCGACACGCGGCTCAGCTGGCAGGCGGCACTGGTCGTCGGCCTGTCGCTGGCGATGTCGTCGACGGCGCTGGTGATGCAGTATCTGCGCGAGCAGGGCCAGCTCAGCACGCCGGCCGGCGAGCGGACCTTCTCGATCCTGCTCCTGCAGGATATCGCCATTGTGCCCTTGCTCATCATCGTGGCCGCGCTTTCGCGCGCACCCAGCCCCCATGCGCCCGAAGGCTGGAAGCTGCTGCTGGCAAGCGCCGCAGCAGTCCTCGGGCTGGCGCTGGCGGGGCGCTTCCTGCTGCAGCCGGTCTTCCGCCTGCTGGCGCAGGTCGGGACCCGGGAGATCTTCGTCATCGGCGCATTGCTCACCGTGCTCGGCGCGGCGCTGGTGATGGCGCAGTTCGGCCTGTCGATGGCGCTCGGCGCGTTCGTGGCCGGGGTGATGCTGGCCGACAGCCCGTGGCGGCACGAGGTGGAGGCCGACATCGAGCCGTTCCGCGGCCTCCTGCTCGGGCTGTTCTTCATCTCCGTCGGCATGACACTCGAGCTTTCGGTGGTGCTCGAGGATCCGCTGCGCGTGCTGCGCCTCGTCGTGGCGCTGATGGTCACCAAGGCGGTCCTCGTTGCAGGGCTTGCGCGCCTCTTCGGTTCGTCGTGGCGGGATGCGCGCTTCGTCGGGCTGCTCCTGTCGCAGGGCGGCGAGTTTGCCTTCGTGATCCTGGGCGCCGCAACCACCGGCCTTCTCATCACCCAGCGGGCCGCCTCGCTGTTCGGCGCCGTCGTCACCCTGTCGATGCTGGCAACGCTTGTCCTGATGTGGGCCTGGCGCCGATGGGCGCGCGAAACGTCACCCGAGCGCGCCGAGGACGCGGCGCTCGAGACGCCCGACGCCGCGCCGCAGGGGACGGCGATCGTGATCGGCTACGGCAGGTTCGGCCAGATCGTCACCCAGATGCTGCACGCGCGCGGGGTGGACGTGGTGCTGATCGACCGCAAGCCCGAGCAGATCGAGCGCTCGCGCGCCTTCGGCTGGCGGGTCTACTATGGCGACGGCTTCCGCCCCGACGTGCTGCGCGCGGCAGGGGCGCTCCAGGCGCAGATCCTCATCATCACCACCGGTGGCGGCAGCTGGGATCCGGCGCGGCTCGATCCGGTGCGGGCCGCCTTCCCGCACCTCAAGATCGTGGTGCGCGCGCACGACCGCGCCCACTACATGTCCTTTGTCGCGGCCGACCTGCCGCTCGCGGTGCGCGAACTGTTCCTGAGCGCGGTGGAAGTGGGCCAGATCGCGCTCGCCGAGCTCGGCACGAGCGAGGAGACGATCGCCGCGATTACCGAGGAGTTTATCCGCCGCGACCGGGAGCGGCTGGCGCTGCAGGTGGCAAGCGGCGACATCATGGCCGGGCGGGAGACCATCTTCCGCCCCGGCCATGGCTGGACACCGGAGGCGAAGAGCCAGCGCGGGCGGGCGCCCGCCGAGGACCACCCCGCCGTCGAGCATCCCGGGCACTGGCCGACGCCCGAGCCGGCCCCGCCCGCCCCTGCCCCCGATGCCGCCGTCGAGGGCGACGCTCCGGGAGACCCGGTGCGCGACCCGGCCGCCTCGGCCCGGGTCAAGCGCTCCGCCACAGACGCCTGAGCGCCACCGGCGGCCGCGCGCGGCGGCCTGCGCAAGGAGGGCGGCGCAAGGAGGGCGGCGCACAAGGCCCGGCAGGCGGGATTGCCATGCCCCCGATGCTCGCCCATGTTGGCACGGCGACAGCGACGGAACACGATGGCTGAACGAGACGCCGAGGGCGCGGGCAGGCGCCAGCGCGACAGACGCCCCCGCGGGGCAGCCGCTGCGGCCCTCCTCGCCTCGCAGGCCCGCGCGTTCGGCGGAATCCTCGTCGCCGCGGCCGGCAACCTCCTGCCCATCCTGCTCGTTGTCGGCGCATTCCAGCTGTTCATCATCGGCAGCTGGCCTGCCGATGCGGGGGCCATCGCGCTCGGCATGGGGCTGGTGCTCCTCGGCGTCGCATTCTTCCTCCAGGGCCTCGAGATGAGCGTGTTTCCGCTTGGCAAGAGCGTGGCGAACGATCTCGCCGGCCGCGGCTCGCTGCCGCTGCTGCTGCTGTTCGGCTTTCTTGTCGGCTTCGGCGCGGTGGTGGCGGAACCGGCCCTCATCGCGGTGGCCGAGAAGGCCGAGGCGCTGTCCGCCGGACGGATCAATTCCTTCGTCCTGCGGCTGCTCGTTGCGGCCTCGGTCGGCGCGGTGACCGCGCTCGGCATCCTTCGCACCCTTCTTGGCCATCCGCTGCACTGGTATCTGGTGCCGGGCTATCTCCTCGTGCTCGGCATCACATGGGCGGCGCCGCCGGAAATCGTCGGCCTTGCCTATGATGCCGGCGGGGTCACGACCAACATCGTAACTGTGCCGCTGATCGCTGCCATCGGCATCGGGCTTGCAAACTCGCTGACCGGGCGCACCGTGCTGCTGCACGGCTTCGGGCTCGTGGCGCTCGCGGTGATGGTGCCGATGGTCGCCGTGCAGCTCTATGGGATCCTCGTCTACGGCGCCGCGGCCGCGCCCGCTGCCCCGCCGGCCGGCGCACCCGGGCTGCTCCATGCCCCGGGCGCGCCGATGCCCGCGCGCCTCGGGCCGACCACCATCCTGCGCGATCTCTTCCTCACCCTGCGCAATGTCGCGCCGGTCCTCGTCGTGGTGCTCGTCTTCCAGCGCGTGATCATCCGCCGTGCCATTCCCAACCTGCCGCGGGTGGCCGCGGGCCTGCTGCTGGCCGTGCTTGGCCTCTATTTCTTCGTGGAGGGGCTGAAGCTCGGCCTCTTTCCGCTTGGCTTCGGCCTCGCCGACGAGCTGATGGCACTCGATGGCGTGCTGGTTCTCTATCTCTTCGCCTTTGCCATCGGGCTTGCGACCACGCTCGCCGAGCCAGCGCTCATTGCCGTTGCGCGCGAGGCGGAGGCTGCTGCCGACTCGCGGCTTAATGCCACCGTCATTCGCCTGCTGGTGGCCGCCGGGGTCGCAACAGGCCTTCTCCTCGGGGTGCACCGGATTGTGGCCGGGGATCCCATCCACCACTACATCATCCTCGGCTATCTGCTGCTGACGGGGCTCACCCTGCTTGCGCCGCGCGCGATCGTGCCGCTCGCGTTCGACCTTGGCGGGGTGACAACCTCGGAGGTGACGGTGCCGCTGGTCACAGCGCTCGGAATCGGGCTCGCCTCGAGCCTTCCCGGCCGGTCGCCGCTCATCGACGGCTTCGGCCTCATCGCCTTTGCCTCGCTGTTCGCCGTGGCGCCCGTTCTGGTCTATGCGACAGCGCTTGCCTGGTACGCGCGGTGGTCGGAGCGGAGGGACGCGCGGGAGGAGACGTTCTGATGGAATTCTCGGCGGTGGTGGGGATCTTTTCCGAGCATGTCGAGGACAAGGTGCTGGAGACCGCGCGCGAGGTCGGTGCGCACGGGGTGACGATCCTGCCCGCCAAGGGCATCGGCACGCGCGACCGCAAGACCTTCTTCGGCCTGACCTACGAAGGACGGCAGCAGGTGTTCCTGTTCATCGTCGAGCGGTCGCTGGCGCGCAGGCTCACCGACGCCTTCACCCGGATCCTCGATCTCGACCATTATTCCAAGGGGCTCGTGTTCACCGCCCGGGTGGAAGATGTGGCCGGGCTCGACGAGGCACAGCGCGAACGCTTCGCCGCGCTGCGCGACGCCGGGGCGGGAGACGGTCCGGACGGGGAGCGTAACGACAAGGCCGCCTGAGCCGAAGCGGGCCGGGCCACGGCCGCCTTCACCCTCCACCTTCGCGGGGAGCCCGCGCCGCCCGCGGCAGGCAGTGCCGGAGCGCCGGGGGCCAAGGGCACCGCTCCTCGACCTTGCCCTACCGGTCGGGCGCAACGGTATTCAAGGCCGGCTGCCCGGTATCAGGCGCCGGTGGTCTCGTCCACGGGCCCGCCGCCCTCGGCGTCGCGCGCGGCGGCACCCTCTTCGAACATGCCCTGCATCGCCTCGGCGGCGGCTGCATCGGCCGCGCGCTGTTCTTCCGCCTCGGCCGCCATCACGTCGATGCCCTTCGCCTGCAGGTCCGCCTCGGTCGGCGAGCGGGCGACATTGACCTTGACGACGACCGACACTTCGGCGTGCAGGCTCACCCGCACCTCGTGGATGCCGAGCGTCTTGATCGGCCGGTCGAGCACGACGGCGGATCTGGCAACCCTGTGGCCCTCGGCGGCGAGCGCCTCGGCGATGTCGCGCGCCGAGACCGAGCCATAGAGCGCCCCGACGTTCGAGGCCTGGCGGATGAGCACGACCGAGGCGCCGTCGAGCGCGGCACCCTCGGCCTCTGCCGCCTCACGGCGGCGCGCGTTCTCGACCTCGATCCGCTCGCGCTCGGCCTCGAAGCGCTGGCGGTTGGCCTCGGTGGCGCGCAGCGCCTTGCCGCGCGGCAGGAGAAAGTTCCTGGCGTAGCCCGGCTTCACCTCGACCACGTCGCCGATGCGGCCGAGCTTTTCCACCCGCTCGAGGAGGATGACCTGCATGATGGACCTCAGCTCACAACATAGGGGAGAAGGCCGAGCTGGCGGGCGCGCTTGATGGCGACCGAAAGCTCGCGCTGCTTCTTGGCGGAAACGGCGGTGATCCGCGCGGGCACGATCTTGCCGCGCTCGGAGATGAAGCCCTGCAGGAGCTTTACGTCCTTGTAGTCGATGACGGGCGCATTGGGGCCCGAAAAGGGGCACGACTTGCGCCGGCGGAAGAAGGGGCGCGCCATCAGAAACCTCCCTCGTCGCGGCCGCCGCGGCGGCGATCCTTCTCGCTGCGGCGCAGCATCGGCGACGGCTCGTCGGACAGGGCCTCGACGCGCACGGTCAGCCAGCGCAGCACATCTTCCGAGATCGCGGCCTGGCGCTCGAGCTCGCGGATCGCGGCCGGCGGCGCCTCGATGTTGAGCAGCACATAATGTGCCTTGCGGTTCTTCTGGATCCGGTAGGCGATGTTGCGCAGGCCCCAATATTCGGTGCCCTTCACCTCGCCGCCCTGTTCGGCGATGAGGTCCGTCATGGCCTTGGTGAGGCCCTCCACCTGGGCGGGCGCAAGATCGGGCCGCGCGAGATAGACATGCTCGTAGGCGGGCATCTGGTTCCTTTCCTGCCGATCGCTGCCGCGGCGGGAGGCGTGCCGCCCCCGGGATGCCGAGGCCCTCCGGCTTTCATCGTGAAGACGGCGCCCCTAGCCGAGCCTGCGCGCCGGTGCAACCCCTGTGCGGCCCCTTGCGGGGCCGCCTCAGCCGGCCAGCGCGTTGCGCGACAGCCCTGCCAGATGCGCAAGCATGGCAAGGCTTGGCGGGCCGCCGGCCCTGCCTGCCCGCATGGCTGCCACCAGCGTCACGGCCTCGCCGTCGTGTGCGTCGAGCCATTCAGACACGGCCGCCACCGGGTCGCCGCCCGCGGGCGTGACCTTGCGGATCAGCTCCAGCCGCACGGTCTCGAAGCTGCGCACGACGGTCGAGGCGAGCAGCCGCTCCCAGCTGTCGGTCGGGCGCAGCGCTGCGGCCTGGCCGCGCGCCCAGTCGAGCAGGAGCCGCTCGCCGAGCATGGTATAGGCCTCGGCGGTTGCGGCTTCGTCGAGGCCGAGGTCGCTTGCGACAGCCACCACCCCGACCGCGCCCGAAAACGCGTGCAGGGACACGATCCGGCCAACCAGGCCCTCGGGCGCGCCGGCCTCCAGCAGCCGCTGGCGCACGGCATCGAGCTGCGCGCGCGGCTCGGGGCGCAGCAGCCGGTCGAGCTGCGCCTCGATGCGGCCGAGGCCGCGGTGCAGCCGCCTGACAAGGAGGCTTGGGGATTCTGCCCCGGTGCGGCGCATCAGGTCGGCAATCAGCGGGCGGGCGGCGACCGATGCCTCGGCATAGAGCATGAGCCGGATGGGCGCGCCGACGTCGGCCGCGTGGATGGCGGCCCAGAGCCCGGGCAGGTCGAACATCGCCCGGGCCGCGACAAAGGCGGCGCCCACCCGGTCCAGCGGCGCGGCAAGCTCGGCCGCAAGCCCGTGGGCGAGCGTGAGCCCGCCGGCGTTCACCAGCGCATTGGCGAGCCGCGTTGCGATGATCTCGCGCCTCAGGCGATGGCCGCGGATCTCGTCGGCAAACGCCTCGCGCATGGCGGCCGGAAACGCGGCCATCAGATCGTCTTCGAGCAGCGGGTCGGCAACCACCGGGCTTGCCACCAGCGAATCCTTCAGGTGCATCTTGGCATGCGCGAGCAGGACCGAAAGCTCCGGCCTTGTGAGGCCGAGCCCGGCGAGGGCGCGGGCGCTCACCTCGCGGGCGTCTGGCAGCTGCTCCACCTGCCGGTCGAGGCGGCCCTCGCTCTCGAGCACCTCCATCATCCGCACCTGGCCGGAGAGCTCGGCCGGCCCGCGCGCCTCGGCAACCGAGATGGCCAGCGTCTGCGCGCGGTTGTTCTCGAGCACGAGCGCGGCCACCTCGTCGGTCATCGATTCGAGAAGCGCGTTGCGCGCCGCGCGGTCGAGGCGCCCGGCCCTCTCGGCCATGCCGAGCGCGATCTTGATGTTGACCTCCCTGTCGGACGTGTCGACGCCGGCCGAGTTGTCGATGAAATCGGTGTTGATCCGCCCGCCGCCGGCCGCGAACGCGATCCGTCCGCGCTGGGTCACGCCGAGGTTCGCACCCTCGCCAATCACCCGCGCGCGCAGCTCCTCGGCATTCACCCGGTGCGCATCATTGGCCCGGTCGCCCACATCGGCGTGCGACTCCGCCTCCGCCTTCACATAGGTGCCGATGCCGCCGAACCAGATGAGATCGACCGGCGCCCGCAGTATGGCCGAGATGAGCTGGGAGGGTGCCAGCTCCGTGGAGGCGATGCCGAGCAGCGCCTGCACCTGTGGCGAGACGGGAATTGCCTTCTGCGTGCGCGCAAACACGCCGCCGCCCGGCGAAATGAGCGCCGGGTCATAGTCCGCCCAGGAGGACCGCGGCAGCCCGAAGAGCCGCCTGCGCTCGGCAAAGGCACGCTCGGCATCTGGCTCGGGGTCGAGGAAGATGTGCCGGTGGTCGAAGGCGGCCACCAGCCGGAGCGAGCGCGAGAGCAGCATGCCGTTGCCGAACACGTCGCCCGACATGTCGCCGATGCCGACCGCGGTGACCGGATCGGCCTCCACATCGATCCCCATCTCGGCGAAGTGCCTGCGGACAGACACCCAGGCGCCGCGCGCGGTGATGCCCATCGCCTTGTGGTCATAGCCCGCCGAACCGCCGCTGGCGAAGGCATCGCCAAGCCAGAAGCCGTGCGCCTCGGCAATGGCATTGGCGACATCGGAAAAGGTCGCCGTGCCCTTGTCGGCTGCAACCACGAGATAGGGATCGTCCGCGTCGCGGCGGCGCACGCCCTCGGGCGGCACGATCGTGCCATCGGGCGCGATATTGTCGGTGACGGCCAGCAGCGCGCGGATGAAGACGCGGTAAGCCTCGGTGCCCTCGGCAAACCAGGCGTCGCGGTCGTCTGCCGGGTCGGGCAGCTGCTTGGGGTAGAAGCCGCCCTTGGCGCCGGTGGGCACGATCACGGCGTTCTTCACCATCTGCGCCTTCACCAGCCCCAGAACCTCGGTGCGGAAGTCGTCGCGCCGGTCCGACCAGCGCAGCCCGCCGCGCGCGATCGGCCCGCCGCGCAGGTGGATGCCTTCCACCCGCGGGGAATAGACCCAGATCTCCCGCCATGGCAGCGGCCTTGGAAGCCCTGGCACGGCCGCGCTGTCGAGCTTGAAGGCAAGCGCCTCGCGCGCCGAGGCGGAAAAGGCGTTGGTCCGCAAGACCGCCATCACCACGCCGCCGAACAGGCGCAGGATCCGATCGTCGTCGATGCCGACCACCTCGTCCATCAGCCGCGCGAAGGTGGCAGCCGCCGCCTCGGCCTCCGCCTCCCCGGCTGCGGGATCGAGCCGGGCGCGGAACAGCCGGACCAGTGCCTCGGTCGCCGCCCGGTTGCGCTTGAGCGCATCAACGACCGTTGCAATGCCGTAGGAGACCCCCGTCTGGCGCAGGTAGCGGAACAGCGCGCGCAGCCAATTGGCTTCGACCGCATCGAGGCCGGCCACGGGAATGAGCGCGTTGAACGGATCGTTTTCCTGCGCGCCCGAGAGCACGGCAGCCAGCGCCGGCTCCACGCGGGCCCGGAAGGCCGCAAGATCGGCCGGCGGGGTTGCGACCTCCAGCTTGAAATCATGGATCCAGCCGATCCGGCCGCCATCGAGGTCGAAGGGCACTTCCTCGATCACCCGGAAGCCGAAATTCTCGAGCGTCGGCACCGCATCGGAGAGCGGGATGATCTCGCCGCGACGATAGACCTTGAGCCGGATGGTGGTCTGCGGGTCGGAATCGTGGCGGTAAAAGGCGGCCAGCCGCTCGTCGGGGGACGAAAGGTCAGCAAGGCGCAGGATGTCTTCCGCGCCTTCGGCCGGGGTGAACTCGCTGCGGTAGGCAAGGCTGAAGGCCTTGCCATGGGTGAGCGCGAGCCGCGCTGCGCGCACCGGGCCGGCCCGCTCGGCAAGCACGACCTCGAGATCCTCGGCCCAGCCGCGCGCAAGCCGTGCGAGCCCCTGGTTGAGCTCCGCCTCGTCGGCCTCGCGGCTCACCCCCTCGAACACATAGTGGACCCGGCCCAGCCCCTCGCCGCGCAGTTCCACCTCGTAACGCGCCAGACGCCCGCCAAGCGCCGACTCGAGCATCGCCGAGATCCGCTCGCGAAGCTCGCCCGAATAGGCATCGCGGGGGACATAGACGATGACCGAGGCAATCGCGGCCATGTGCTCGATGCGCAGGAACAGCCGCGGGCGCGGGCGGTCGAGCAGCGACAGCAGCCCCTCGGCCATGACGGTCAGCCGGTCGGCGTCGACCTGGAACAGCTCCTCGCGCGGGAAGGTCTCGATCACATGCGCGAGCGCCTTGCCCGCGTGGCCGCGCGGGTCGTAGCCCAGCCGCTCCGTCACCTCGGCCACCTTGCGCCGCACCAGCGGCACGCGCCGCGGGCTTTCCGACAACGCCGAGGACGTGAACAGGCCGACGAAGTGGCTCAGATCGCGCACGCGGCCCTGCGGATCGTAGCCCCGGACGGTGAGCACATCGAGCGGCGCGCGCCGGTGCACCGTCGAGATGTCGGACGCCTTGGTGATGACGAGCGCCTCCTCCGGGCGGGCTTGCGAGCCGTCGGGCAGCGCCATGGAGCGGCGGCGCAGGAGCCCCAGCGGGCCCTCGGCGGTTGCCGCGCCGAGAAAGGTGAAATTGTCGGCGGCGATCCAGTCGAGAAAGGCGATCGTCTCGGAGAGCACGTGCGGCGCGACCGGCGGCGGCTGGTCGTTGAGCCGGCGGGCTGCCGCGCGCAACGCCGCCACCATGGGCTGCCAGTCGGCAACGGCCGCGCGCACATCGGCGTAGATGGATTCCAGCTCCGCCTGCAGCTCCGCACGCCTGCGCGCGGGCGCACGCTCGACCTCCATCACGATCCAGGATTCGCGCGGCGCCTCGCCGCCGATGGCAAGGATCCGCCCGTCGGCCGCGCGCTCCACCGGCAGCACCGGGTGCAGGAGCCGCAGGATGTCGAGACCGGCCGCAGTGATCGCGGCAGTTGCCGAATCGACGAGGAACGGCATGTCGTCGGTGGCCAGCACCACCGGCATGCGGCGCGCGCCGGCGTCGCCCTCCCCGGCCCCCACCTTGATGACGGCAGCGCCGGCCGCGCGCGTGCGGACGACCTCGAGCGCGGTGGCGGCAAGCGCCCGGCGCCCGGCCGGGTCGAGCCCGTCGAGCTCGCCCGACGGCGCGCTCGAGACGAGCGCGGCCTCCACCTGCGGCAGAAGCGGGTCCGCCTCCTCGCGCAGGGGTTGTGTTGAACGCTTGGGCCTTGTGCCGTCCGGCGGAGTCATGCCTGCTCCCGTTCTCGCTTCATGCGCGGCAGGGGACGGATTTTGCCGGCGCCCTCGCCGCGGGCAGGATCCCGCCGGGCCCTGACCCGCGCGCGAGCCGGCGCCCGCAGGATCCGGCGCCGGTGCAGCCCGCTCCTCAGCGCTGTTGCCGGGCCTATGCGCCAGCGCCTGCCGGCCTTCAAGCGCCATCCGCCGATGGACGCCGACGGATGCCGATGGACGCCGAGGCGGCGCGTGGCGCCAGCCGGCGCTGCCGAAGGCTCAGTCCGCGAACCGGTGCAGCGCGCCGACGGCGCTCTCCAGCTCGCGTGCGAGCCGGGCCGTCTCGGCCTCGGAGAGTAGCCGGCGCCAGGAGACGACCACGACTGCAAGCGGGCCGGCACCCGCCGGCGGCGCGAACGGCAGCGCCACGGCGCGCATCAGCATCGAACCGAGCCCGTCGGCCGGCCGGGCCGGATCGCCGGGCAGCTGCAGCGAATCGCGCTCGAGGAGCACGGGCTCGGCGAGGACTGCCGCGCGCGCGGCCAAGGTGATGAACTCGTCGGCCACGGTGCCGGCGGCGCCGTCGCCCATCGGCACGGGCCCGGGGGCAAGGCCGAGCAGCGCCAGCCCCTCGCCCACCTCGAGAAGGCACGGCTGCTGCCGGCGCGCCGGTTCGGGGCCATCTCCCCCCGGGCTGCCCGGATGGGGAGGGAAGGCGACCACGAGGGCATTGGCCGCAAAGGGCGCGCGGCCGAACGCCCGGGCGCAGTCCGCAGCCGGCAGGCGCCGGCCCGCGCGAAGCCGGTCCCACAGGGCCTCGGCGCGACGGACCAGCCGCCGTTCCACCCCGATCGCCGGATCGCAGCCGAGGCCTTCGCCCTGCACTGCGCAGGGCCCGGCCGGATCGGCCTCCCGGCCGGCGCCTTCGGTCACGTGGAAGCCGCTTGGCGGCTTGCGCGGAAAGGGCTCGGCACGCCCGGGCAGCCTGAATGTCCGCGGGTCTGGATGTCGCATGGCGAAATCCTCAGGTTCTCGTTCATCCGACCCACGGCCATTCACGGCGGGCGCGGCCAAAGGTTAAATGTCCGGGGCCCGCGCTTGTTCCCTGCCAAAGCCGGGGCTAAGGCACAGGCCTCCAACGACGAGCGGGCAGGAAATGGACAATCTGGTCAGCGCCGAATGGCTCAAGGCCGAATATCAGAAAACCGACGTGCGCGTGGTGGATGCCACCCTGTTCCTTCCGGACATGGGCCGCAACGCGCGGGCCGAGTTCGAGGAAGCGCACATTCCGGGCGCGGTGTTCCTCGATCTCGACGAGGTGGCCGATCTCGGTTCGCCCTTCCCGCACATGCTGCCGCCGCCAGAGAAGTTCGCCAGCCGCGCGCAGGCGCTCGGCCTCGGCGACGGCTCGCGCATCATCGTCTACGACAATTCGCCGCTGAAGTCCGCTGCCCGGGCCTGGTTCATGTTCAAGCTGTTCGGCGCCCATTCGGTGGCTGTCCTCGATGGCGGGCTGGAGGCGTGGAAGGCCGCTGGCGGCGCGCTCGAATCGGGAAAGCCGGTGGTCCGGCACCGGCACTTCACCGTCTGGGCCGACCATGAGCCGGTGCGCACGCTGGCGCAGGTGCGTGAGAACCTGAAGTCAGGCGCGGAGCAGCTGGTCGACGCCCGGTCCGCGGGCCGCTTTGCCGGCACCGAGCCCGAGCCTCGGCCGGGCGTGCGCGCGGGCCATGTGCCGGGCGCGCGCAACCTGCCCTATACCGAACTCTTCGCAGCCGACGGCCGCTTCAAGGACGAAGAGGGCCTGCGCGAGGCCTTCGCCGCCGCCGGGGTCGACCCGCAACGGCCGCTCGTTGCCATGTGCGGGTCGGGCGTGACCGCGGCCAATATCGTGCTGGCCGCCACGCTGCTCGGCGCCCGGTCGGCTGCGCTCTACGACGGCAGCTGGGCCGAGTGGGGCGCAACGCCCGGCCTTCCGGTCGTCAGCGGCGCCGACTGAAAGCCGGCTTCGGCCTTGGGCGAGGCAGGCGACGGGCCGGGCGAGGCAGGCGACGGGCCGGGCGACGGGCCGCCGGACCGGCAGAGCGCCGACCCATTTACCTACGCCGCCGAGGCCGGCCGGCGGCGCGCGTGGACATTTCTCGATGCCGCGCACGGCGGCATCGTCAACCCGCCGCTGTGGCGGGCCTCCACGATCGTCTACGACACGGTGGCCGACCTCGATGCCGCGCCGGCACACATGGACGAGCGGCTGTTCTATGGCCGCAAGGGCACACCCACCCAGTGGGCGCTGCGCGAGGCGCTGACCGGTCTCGAGCCGGGCGCGGCCGGCACGATCCTGTTCCCCTCCGGCGTCGCAGCGCTGGCGGCTGCGATCCTCTCGGTGGTGCGGCCCGGCGCGCATGTGCTGGTGCCCGACAGCGCCTATGACCCGACGACAGCGCTGCTCGATGGCCTCGTGGCCGGGCTCGGCGTCGTCTCCGAGCCCTATGATCCGTGCGCGGGCAGCGCGATTGCATCGCTCTTCCGGCCCGAGACCCGGCTGGTGCTGCTGGAAAGCCCCGGCTCGCTCACCTTCGAGGTGCAGGATGTGCCGGCCATCTGCAGGGCGGCGCGCGCGGCCGGCATTGCAACGCTGCTCGACAACACCTGGGCAGCGAGCCTCCTTTTCAAGGGCATCGCGGCCGGGTGCGACATGGTCATGCAAGCCTGCACCAAATATGTGGGCGGCCATTCCGACCTGATGCTCGGTTCGGTCTCGGCCGTGCCGGGCCGCTACGAGGCGCTGCGGCGCACTGCTTGGGCGCTTGGCCAGTGTGTCTCGGCAGACGAGGCGTGGCTTGCGCTTCGCGGCCTGCGCACGCTGCCGCTGCGCATGGAGCGCCACGGCCGGTCCGCGCTTGCCATCGCGCGCTGGCTGGAAGGCCATGAGCTGGTCGCCCGGGTGCGCCATCCGGCGCTCCCCTCGGACCCGGGCCATCGGCTGTGGAGGCGGGACTTTGCCGGCGCCTCGGGCCTTTTTGCCTTCGAGCTCAAGGTCGGCAGCCGGGCGGATGCCGGCCTGTTCTGCGACGGGATGCGACACTTCCGGCTGGGCTACAGCTGGGGCGGCTACGAATCGCTCATCATTCCGATTGCGCCCGAGCGGATCCGCCGGCTTTCGCGCCGCGCGCCTGCCGGGCTGATGCTGCGGGTGTCGATCGGGCTCGAGGATCCGCAGGACCTGATCGCCGATCTTCACGACGCGCTCGCACGCGTCAGCGCGCTTCCCCCCGCCGTCTGACGTAAAGCGGCCGGAACGGCCCATCCTGCGCGAGCTCGATGGCGCCCTGGCGCGCCAGTTCCAGCGCTGCGACAAGCCCGGAGGCGAGCGCCGAGCGCCGCAGCGGCTCGTCGTCCACCGGCACGAGAAAGCGCGACAGCGCCGTCCAGTCGAGCGCCTGCCCAACCATGGCCGACAGGCGCTCCAGCGCCTCCTCGAGGCTGACAACCCGCGCCCGTGCCGGCGCCCAGGCCGCCCGCTCGCGCCGCATGGCGATCGTGCCATAGGCCGTCAGCAGGTCGGCAAGATCGGCCTCGAAGCGGCTGGCGCGGATCTGGCGCAGGCCCTCGGGCGCGGCGCGCATGGCCGTCTCGCGGCCGAGGCGCGGGCGCGCATCGAGCCGGGCAGCCGCCTCGCGCATGGCCGCAAGGCGCTGAAGCCGCCAGCGCAGCGCCCCGGCCATCGCCTCGGCATCCGGCTCGGCATCGGGCGCGCGCGGCAGCAGCAGCAGCGACTTCAGATAGGCAAGCCAGGCGGCCATCACGAGATAATCGGCTGCCACTTCCAGCCGCAGCGCGCGCTGCCGGTTGATGAAGGCGACATACTGGTCGACAAGCTCGAGGATTGGAATGGCCGCAAGGTCGACCCGCTGGCTGCGGGCGAGGTCGAGCAGCAGGTCGAGCGGGCCCTCGAAGCTTGGCAGGCTGACTGTCAGCACATCGCCCGCAGCCGGCCCGGCGAGCGGGTCTTGCGAGGCTTCGCCTGGCCTGGTGCGGGTGCGCACGGCCGGCTCAGGCCGCAGAAAGGAGCGCGTCGCGCCGGGCGACGAGCAGGTCCACGGGCGGCGGCATGCCCTCGTGCGGCACGCGCGGGCTGCCGGCCCAGGCCATGGCCCGCCGAAGCCGGCATTCGGCCTCGGCGCCGATCGGGGACACCTCGCGTGCAATCGCCTCCATTTCGGCAAGGTCGCCCGAGCAGTGCAGGGCGATGTCGCAGCCCGCCTCGAGCGCGAGCGCGGCACGCATCCCCATGTCGCCGGCACCGGGCTGGTGTGCGAGCGCCTGCATTCCGAGATCGTCCGACATGAGAAGGCCATCGAAGCCGATCGCACCGCGGACGATCCGGCCGATGATGTCGGCGGAAAGGGTGGCGCAGCGCTCGCTGTCCCACGCGGGATAGAGAATGTGGGCGGTCATCGCCATCGGCGCATCGGCAAGCGCGCGGAAGGGCGCGAGGTCGCGCTCCAGCTCTGCCTCGCCCGCATCGACCACCGGCAGGTCGAGATGGCTGTCCGCGCGGGCCCGGCCATGGCCGGGGATGTGCTTGACCACCCCCACGATGCCGGCGCGCTGGAGGCCGTCCAAGGTTGCCCGGCCGAGGGCGGCCACTGCAAGCGGGTCAGGCGAAAAGGCGCGGTCGCCGATGATGTCGTGGGCGCCGGCCGCCGGCACATCGAGCAGCGGCAGGCAGTCGACGCTGATCCCGAACGCGGCAAGGGTGCGGCCGATGGCCTCGGCGTTGGCGCGTGCGGCCGCCATGGCGGTCGCCGGTGCCCGCACATAGGCCTCGCCGAACACCGCCGCCGGCGGAAAGGCTGGCGCAAGCGGCGGGCGCAGCCGCGCAACGCGGCCGCCTTCCTGGTCGATGAGGATGGGCAGATCCGCCCGGCCGGCCAGCGCGCGGAGCGAGTCCGTGAGCGCACGAAGCTGCAGCGCATCGACGATGTTGCGCCCGAACAGGATGTAGCCGGCCGGATCGAGCGCGGCGAAGAGCGCGCGCTCGGCGTCGGTAAGCGCCGGGCCCTGAACGCCTAGGAAGAGCGGCGTCATGGGCGGCCAGTCGCGCGCGCCCCGCCGCGGGCGGGGGCTCTGGGCGGCTGGCCACCCGTCGAGACCGGGCACGTCCGGCGCGCCGCGGCGGCGCGGAAGCCGGAGGCCAGAGCGTGGGGCCCGCAACGGCGGGCAGGGATGGCGGCGAGGCCGGAGATGGGCATGCGGCGTCAGGGCTCTCCCAAGGGTTGCAGGCGGCGCCACGGGGCCCCACTTGCGCTTTCCGACACACCCATTATGGACGCTCGCTCGATTCCGCCAGTGTGTGCCGGCGCGGCGCGGCTGGCGGCCGATGCCGGGCCGGGCCCCGTGTGGCTGGAACACGTGGGATCGACCTGCAGACCGTTGCACGAAAGGCCGGGGCCGCGCCCGGACCGAGAACAGGAACAAGGGTGCCCCCATGGCTGTCCCGAAGCGAAAGACCTCGCCGTCCAGGCGCAACATGCGGCGCAGCCACCATGCGCTGAGGCCGGTCGAGGTGCAGGAATGCCCCAACTGCGGGGAGCTGAAGCTGCCGCACCACGTCTGCCCCGCCTGCGGCTTTTACGACGGCCGCGAAGTGCTGGTCCGGGCGAACTGACGCAAGGCCGGGGGCAGCTGGCGCAGGAGCCGCGCATGGACGCGCCAGCCACGCCAGATCCGGAACCCCGGCCCGCGGCGACGGCGCCGCGCGGGCCCCGATGCCGGCATTCGTGAGCCGTCCGTGAGCCGCGCGCCGCGCGTCATCCGCATTGCCGTCGACGCCATGGGTGGCGATGTCGGCCCGGAGACGGTCATTGCCGGCGCGGAACTGGCGCGCGAACGCTGGCCGGAGCTGCGCTTTTGCATCTACGGCCAGGAGGCGGCCGTGATGGCCGCGCTCCAGCGCGCGCCGCGGCTGAAGGTGGAAGCCGAGGTGGTGCCGGTCGAGGGCGTCGTCCTCGGAACCGACAAGCCGAGCCAGGCGCTCAGGCGTGCGCGCTCGACCTCGATGGGCCTTGCCGTCGAGGCGGTGAAGGCCGGCGAAGCGGATGCCTGCGTCTCGGCCGGAAACACCGGCGCCTTCATGGCCATTGCCAAGCTTGCGCTGCGCACCCTTCCGGGCATCGACCGGCCGGCGCTGACCGCCCTGATGCCAACCCTCAAGCGCGACTCCGTTGTGCTCGACCTTGGGGCCAATGCGGAATCGAGCGCGGAGAACCTCGTCCAGTTCGCCATCATGGGCGCCGCCTTTGCCCGTGCGGTGCTGGCGCTGGAACAGCCGAAGGTCGCCCTTCTCAACATCGGCGAGGAAGACCTGAAGGGCACCGGCCAGCTGCGCGAGGCGGCGGCCCTCCTGCGGCAGGCCGCAGCCGACCTGCCGATGCGCTTTGCCGGCTTCATCGAGGGCCACGGCATCGCCGAGGGCGAGACGGACGTGGTCGTCACCGACGGCTTTTCGGGCAACATCGCGCTCAAGACGGCAGAGGGCACGGCCAAGCTGGTCGGCGGTCTCCTGAAGCGCGCCTATGGCAGCAGCTGGATCACCCGAATCGGCTATCTGCTCTCGCGCTCGGCCCTCGCCGCGCTGCGCGACCAGCTCGATCCGAACAACCACAATGGCGCGGTGTTCCTCGGCCTGAACGGCATTGCCGTCAAAAGCCACGGGGCGGCAAGCATCAAGGGCTTTGCCAATGCGCTCGGCGTGGCGCACGACCTCGTGCGCGAGGACATCCTCGCGCGCATCAAGGCCGACATGGCAAACTTCCGGGCCCACCAGCCCCCCGGGATTTCGGTGGCGCAGGCACCGGACGCCGCCTGAGGTGACGGGGCCCGTCCAGCGCAGCGTGATCGAGGGCACCGGCAGCGCCCTGCCGGAGACCCGCGTGACCAACGACGAGCTCGCGCGGCGGCTCGACACGTCAGACAGCTGGATCCGCGAACGCACCGGCATCTGCGAGCGGCGCATCGCGGCAGCCGGCGAAACCACCGCCGACCTCGCCGTCGCCGCCGGCGCCCGGGCGCTCGCGGCCGCAGGCGCGGGGCCCGACGACATCGACCTCGTGCTCGTCGCCACTGCCACGCCCGCGCGCACCTTCCCGGCAACGGCCGCCACCGTCCAGGGCCGGCTGGGCATCCGGGCCGGATCGGCCTTCGACATTGCCGCGGTCTGCTCGGGTTTCGTCTATGCGCTTGCGGTTGCGGATTCGCTGCTGCGGACTGGTCAGGCCCGCCGCGCGCTGGTGATCGGCGCAGAAACCTTCAGCCGGATCATCGACTGGGAAGACCGCACGACGGCGGTGCTGTTCGGCGACGGCGCGGGTGCCGCCGTGGTCGGGCTCGCGGAAGGCCGGGGCGACCTCTCCGACCGTGGCATCCTTGCTGCCCGGTTGCGGGCCGACGGGCGCCACGACATGCTCCTCCACGTCGATGGCGGCGCGGGCTCGACGGGCACGGTCGGCCATGTGCGCATGGCGGGGCGGGAGGTGTTCCGCCATGCAGTCACCAACCTCGCCGGGGTCACGCACGAGCTGCTCGACGGGCTTGGCCTCACGGCGGCCGACATCGACTGGATCGTGCCGCACCAGGCCAATCTCCGGATCATCGAGGCCACCGCGCAGCGGATCGGCGTGCCCATGGAGCGCGTGGTGGTGACCGTCGACCGGCATGCCAACACCTCGGCGGCCTCGGTGCCGCTTGCGCTCGATTCGGCGATCCGCGACGGCCGGATCCGGCCCGGCCAGCTGCTGCTGGTGGAAGCCATGGGCGGCGGCTTCACCTGGGGCGCGGCCGTGGTCCGCCTCTGAGGGGCGGGGGCAGGCCGTCGGCCGCGCGCCGGCGCTCTTCGACTTTTGCGCAAGGGCCCGAATCGGGCTAGTCTCGGGCCCAACGGATCGGGAGGCGGATCTTGGACAGTCAGAACCGGCGGGGCGCAGCCGGGAGCCATGCGGCCCCGGGGCAGACGCTGACCCGAGCGGACCTTGCAGACCGGCTGCACCGGGCGGTGGGTCTGTCGCGCGCGGAATCGGCCGATCTCGTCGAGCAGGTGCTGAATGCGATCGCCGACGCGCTGGTGAGCGGGGAGAATGTGAAGCTCTCCTCCTTCGGCAGCTTCACCCGGCGCGACAAGGGCCAGCGGGTCGGGCGCAACCCCAAGACGGGCGTCGAGGTGCCCATTGCGCCGCGCACGGTGATCACCTTCCGCGCGAGCCAGCTGCTGCGCCAGCGGATCAATGGCTGAGGCGAGGCCATGGCGCTGAGCGAAGGACCGGCCGGCAAGGATCCGGAGGCGTTCCGCACGATCCGCGAAGTCTCCGAGCAGCTGGGCGTGCCGCAGCATGTGCTGCGCTTCTGGGAAACGCGCTTTCGCGAGCTGAGGCCGCTCAAGCGCGGCGGCAACCGCCGCTATTACCGGCCAGACGATGTGGCGCTGGCCCTTGCGCTCAAGCGCCTGCTGCACGAACAGGGCTACACGGTCAAAGGCGTGCAGCGCCTTCTTGCCACCCGCGGCGTGCGTGCAACCGTCGAGGAGGTGACAGGCGGCGCGGGCGCCCCGGCAAACGAGGG
Organism: uncultured Sphingomonadaceae bacterium; assembly: GCA_937995515.1. Classification (GTDB taxonomy): domain Bacteria; phylum Pseudomonadota; class Alphaproteobacteria; order Sphingomonadales; family Sphingomonadaceae; genus Thermaurantiacus. The sequence continues at coordinate 50,126 of CALKJZ010000005.1, forward strand.
GCGGGGGGCCGCTGCGGCGCCTGACCCTGCCGGGTGCGCGAAGCCCTGCGAGGTTGCGGTTCCAGCCGAGGTCACCACCCGGCTGCGGCGCATCCGCGATCGCCTCGAGGCGGCGCTCGACGCGGCCGCCTGACCAGCGGGCCCGGCTTGAAGAGCATCGCCGTGTTCGCCGCCAAGGGCGGCGTGGGCAAGACCACCATCGCGGTCAGCCTCGCCCATTCCTCGGCGACCATGGGCGGGCGCCGGACGCTGCTGTGGGATCTCGATCCGCAGGGAGCGGCAAGCTGGCTCCTGCGCACGGGACCGCGCGCGGGCCTGAAGGCGCGAGCGGCGCTGGCCGGAGAGGACGCGCTGCTCGACCTCGTGCGGCCCACCGCCTTTCCCAACCTCGCGCTGCTTCCGGCAGACCGGTCGCTGCGCCGAATGGAGGCGGATCTCGCGCGCACGGACCGCGCCAAGCAGATCCGGCGGCTGATGAAGGCCTTCGCGCGCGACTTCGACCGGGTCGTGATCGATACGCCGCCCGGCCTTTCAGAAGTGGCCGACCGGGTGCTCCGGGCCGTGGATCTCGTGGTCGTGCCCGCCATTCCCACGCCGCTTTCGGCGCGCGCGGACACGCAGCTCGCCGACGAACTGCGGCGCAGCCATGCCGGCGGCCCGGCGCTGCTGCCCGTGTGGAGCATGGCCGACCGGCGCAAGGCCCTGCACCGCAGCACCATCGCGGGCGCACCCGCACGGCCGGTCATTCCCTATGCCGCGGCCATCGAGGCGATGGCGGCCCGCCGCTCGCCGACCCCGGCGGCACCGCCGACGGCGCCGGCAGCGCGCGCACTCGCCGCCCTGTTCACAGAGGTCGAGAGGGCGCTGCTTCGCCCGGCGGCCTGAGCGGCGGGCGCTCCTGGCCAGCGGGCAGCCCATCGGCCAGCGGCAGGCGCACCCGCGCGCAAAGCCCGCCTTCCGGCCGGTTGGCGAGCCAGACGTCGCCACCATGGGCGCGCACGATTGCGCGCACGACGGCAAGCCCGAGCCCGCTTCCCGGGGGCGAAACCCGGTCGGGCGTGCGGGCCCGGTAGAAGGGCTCGAAGGCGCGCTCGAGATCGGCTTCGGCCATGCCCGGGCCATCGTCGCAGATCTCGAGACAGGCACAGCCCGCCTCCGGCCAGAGCCGGACCCGCGGCGGGGCCTGCCCCGTGCCATGCGCGAGCGCGTTGGTGACGAGATTGGTCACCATCCGCCGCAGCGCCACGGCATCGCCTTCCACCACCAGCGGTGCATCGGCTGACACCTCGACACGCCCGGCGGTCAGCGCGGCGCCCTCTGCCACCTGCTCGACAAGCGACACAAGCTCCAGCCGCTCGCGCGGGCCGCCGGCCGAGGTGTCGCGGCCGAACTCGATGACCGAGGCGGTCATCGCCTCCATCTCGGCAAGATCGGCTGCCAGCCCGGTGCGAAGCGGCCCCGGCAGGGCCTCGACCCGGAAGGCCAGACGCGCAAGCGGCGTGCGCAGGTCGTGCGCGATGGCCGCGAGCATCTGGGTCTGCTCGCGCGCCTGGGCGGCCAGCTGCTCCTGCATGCGCAAAAGCGCCTCCCGCACGGTCTGCGCCTCGAGGGGCCCGCTGACCTCTCCCGGAAGCGCCTTGGGGTTGCGGCCGATCCGCCGGGCCTCCTCGGCGAGCTCGGCAAAGGGCCGGGCCAGCGCGCGCGCAAACCACAGCGCCACCGGCAGGATCAGCAGCGCACCAAGGAGGAACAGTGCGACGAGCTCTGCCTCCCAGCTGCCCAGCGGGCGGCGGGCCGGCCGGTAGACAGCCCAGAGGCCGCCCGGCTCCCGGACATAGACACGGAACGCGCCGACGAGCGCCGTCTCGAACGGCCCCGAGCGGCCCGGAGGCACCAGCTCCACCCGACGGCCGCGCTGCTCGGGGGCAAGATCGACAACCACCGCCTCCGGGCTGGTGCCGAGCAGCCCGGCCAGTTCCCGGGCTGCAAGTGCTGCGGCCGCCTGCTCGTCTTCCGGCACGGAGGGGGCCGCCCGCTGGCTGCCGACCGGCACCAGCGGCCCTTCGCCGCTCGAAATGGCACGGGCAATGTCGGCCAGCGACAGGGCCGCAGGCGGGGCCGGCGAGGCGATCAGGATCGCGGCGACGGCGACCAGCTGCGCGACAAAGACGATGAGAAGCAGGAGCGCGAAGATCCGGGCAAACAGCGAGCTCTGCTGCGCCCGGCCCGCTGCGCGGCTGGCGCGGGGGCTCAGTGCCGCACCACCCGCGCCGACAGCATGTAGCCCTCGTTCCGCACGGTGCGGATGAGATCGGCCGCCTGGCGGCCGCCAACCTGTTCAAGCTTGCGCCGCAGCCGGCTTATTTGCACGTCGATCGCGCGGTCATAGCTGTCGCTTGCCGGCCCGCGCGCCAGCTCGAGCAGCTGGTCGCGGCTGAGCACCCGCTGGGGATGCTCGACAAAGGCGCGCAGCAGCGCGAACTCGCCGTCGGTCAGCGAGACGAGCACATCATCAGGCGAGCGGATCTCGCGGCGCAGGATGTCGAGCCGCCAGCCGGCGAACTCGGCGACAACGGATGGCGCCTCCACGGCAGCACCGGCATGGCTCCGGCGCAGCACGGCGCGCACCCGCGCGAGGAGCTCGCGCGGGTTGCAGGGCTTGGCGAGATAGTCGTCGGCGCCGACCTCGAGGCCGACGATTCGGTCGGTGTCGGCGCCGATGGCAGAGAGCATGATGATCGGCATGCCCTTGCCCGACAGGCGCCGGGCAATCGAAAGCCCGTCCTCGTCGGGCAGCATCTGGTCGAGCACCATGAGATCGAACGGCGGCTCCGCGGCGAGCTTGCGGTCCATCTCGCCCGCATCGGCCGCGCCTTCCACATGAAAGCCGTGCGACGTCAGAAACGAGCCCACGAGCTCGCGAAGGCCAGGATCATCGTCCACCACCAGCAGCCGGGGAGGAGCCGCCATTGCCCCTGATCCTCCATGTCACGCAACCCCAAAGGCCATAATCCCTTGCCGCAGCCGGTGCAAAGGGGCAGCACGCCTCGCGCCCGGGCCTTCCCGTGACAGGGCTGCATCATGCTGCAATCCGGCAGCAAAACGCACGAGGCATCGTCGAAGCCGACGCGGCGGCCTGGTCCTGTCCGCGTGCGGCCCGGCCGGACCCTGCCCTGACCCCGGCCGGGCCGCCCTTCCTCTCGAGGGGGCATTTCCTTGCGCGTCCTGCGGGGCACGTCCACGGCGGCATTCCAGGGCGGCACGAGACAGCGGCCGTCGCCCACCGTCCGCGCCCCCGCCACCGGTCGCGCGGGGCCCCGCCGCGCGGGGCCCGGCCGCGCGGGGCCTCGCCGTGCAGCCCTTTTCGGGTGCAACAGGTCAGGCGGCACGGATCGGCCGGCCAGCGCAGCGGCCGCCCTTTCGGCGGGTCGCCGGCGTCGCCGGGCTAGTGGGGCTCGCCGGGCGAGACGATGCGGCCTGCCGCCATCACAAATCGCACGCGGGTGAAGGCGGACGGATCGGCAAGCGGGTCCCCCTCGAGCGCCACCAGATCGGCAGCCTTGCCGGGTGCGATCGTGCCGATCTCGGCTTCCAGCCCGAGAAGCGCGGCCGCACCCGTGGTGGCCGAGACCAGCGCCTCGCGCGGGCGCATGCCGCCCTTTTCGACCATCAGCGCGAACTCCTCGCCGTTGCGGCCGTGCTCGAACACGCCGGCATCGGTTCCAAACGCGATCCGCACCCCGCCGGCGTGGGCGGCGCGCAGGGCCGCGCCCCAGCGGGCCAGCGCCTCGCGCGCCTTGGCCTCGACGGCGGGCGTGTAGATGGCCCGCCCCACACGGTCTGCCAGCCCCTGGAAGGCCATGAGGGTGGGCACAAACCATGTGCCGCGCCGGCGCATGGCGGCCACGGTGTCGGCGCCCATGAAGGTTCCATGCTCGATCGAATCGACGCCGGCCTCCACCGACGCGCGGATGCCGTCGTCGCCATGGGCGTGGGAGGCGACCCTGAGGCCGAGCGAACGGGCTGTTGCGGTGATCGCACGCAGCTCGTCGGGCGTGAAGTGCAGCCCGAGCCCGCGCGCCTGCTGCGAGAGCACGCCACCGGTGGCCGTGATCTTCACGTGATCGGCGCCGCGCTTGGCGGCCTCGCGCACCCGCCGGGCGCATTCCTCGGCCCCGGTGCAGGTCGCACCCGATGCCAGCACATCGTTCACCTCCGGCCGAAAGCCCGAGACATCGGCATGGCCGCCGATGATGGAGATCGAGGCGCCGGAGGCGAGGACCCGCGGGCCGGGCACCAGGCCGCGCGCGATCGCATCGCGCACGGCAAAGGCCGTCATCCGCCCCGACCCGACATCGCGCACCGTGGTAAATCCCGCCTGCAGGGTGATGCGCGCGTTGGCGATTCCGGTGGCGGTTGCCATTTCCGGCGTGATGCGGGCCTGCTCGAGGAAGTTGAGGCCCGGGTTGCTGGTCAGGTGCACATGCGTGTCGATGAGGCCTGGCACCAGCGTGACCCCGGCGAGCGTGACGAGGCGCGCGCCCTCCGGCACCGGCGCATCGGGCGGGAGAATGGCGCGGATCCGCCCATCCTCGACGATCACCAGCGCCGGGCGCGCACGGTCGGTCCGCGGGTCGGCGATCATCCGCTCGGCGCGAATGGCAACCACCGCGGCCGTCCCGCCACCAGGCGCGGCAGCGAGCGGCGCGGCCGCAAGAAGAAAGGCGGCGATTGCAGGACCGGCTCCCAACCCCATGTGCTGCCCCCTGATGTCCAACGTCGCCCATCGCGGGCCGAGGCCTTGCTGTCGCGGCCCGGCCCCTGCCCGCTCCGTGGCCGTGCCCGCTCCCAGTTCCACCGGCGCGGCCGGTTGACAAGGGGCACCCCCTCTTCTAGCTGCCTTGGTTCCTCGCGGCGGGCCTTGCCCGGCCGCGCATGTCTGTTGACACGATCCTGTTGGCAAAGGGTTTGACGATGTTTGCGGTGGTCCGCACGGGCGGCAAGCAGTATCGGGTGGCGCCCGATCAGAAGATCGTGGTGGAGCGCCTGCCCGGCGAGGCGGGCGACACGGTGACCCTGTCGGAGGTGCTGCTGGTTTCGGACGGCAGCACGACAAGGGCTGGCAATGGCGTGACGGTGAAGGCCGAGATCGTCGCCCAGAACAAGGGCGAGAAGGTGATCATCTTCAAGAAGAAGCGCCGGCACAACTATCGGCGCAGGAACGGGCATCGGCAGCTGCAGACGGTCCTCAGGATCGTCGAGATCGCCTGACGGAGAGACAGCCATGGCACACAAGAAGGCAGGCGGTTCGTCGCGCAACGGCCGCGATTCGGCGGGCAGGCGGCTTGGCGTGAAGCGCTTCGGCGGCCAGCAGGTGCGCGCCGGCAACATCCTCGTCCGCCAACGGGGCACGAAGTTCTACCCCGGCCTCAACGTCGGCATGGGCAAGGATCATACCCTGTTCGCGCTCGAACATGGCGAGGTCCGCTTCCACGAGGGCAAGCTCGGCCGCAAATATGTGTCCGTGGTGGCGGCAGCCGCTGAGTAGCGCTCCGGCACGCGGCGCGCGCGCCGCAGGCCGGGCTTGCCCCGGCCTTCCTGCGCCCCCACGTCCACGCCCATGATGTTTCTCGACCAGGCGAAGATCCACCTGCGCTCCGGCTGGGGCGGCGACGGGTGCGTCTCCTTCCGGCGCGAGAAGTTCATCGAGTTCGGCGGGCCCGACGGCGGCGATGGCGGGCGCGGCGGCGACATCGTCTTCGAGGGCGCGGCCGGCCTCAACACATTGATCGATTTCCGCTACCGGCAGCATTTCCGGGCCCAGCGTGGCCAGCACGGCATGGGACGCGACCGGACCGGCGCGGCCGGCGCCGATCTTGTCATCCCGGTGCCGGTCGGCACTGAGATCCTCGCCGACGACGCGGCGCGCACCCTCATCGCCGACGTGACCGAGGTCGGCCAGCGGGTGGTGCTTGCCCGCGGCGGCGCGGGCGGGCGGGGCAATGCCTTCTTCAAGTCGGCCACCAACCGCGCGCCGCGCCAGTTCCAGAAAGGCGCCCCGGGCGAGGAATTCTCCGTCTGGCTGCGGCTGAAGCTCCTGGCCGATGCCGGCCTTGTCGGCCTGCCCAATGCGGGCAAGTCCAGCCTGCTCAACGCGCTCAGCAACGCCCGGGCCAAGGTCGGCGCCTATACCTTCACCACCTTGCGCCCGCAGCTCGGGGTTGTCTCGCACCGCGGGCGGGAGTTCGTGCTGGCCGACATTCCGGGCCTCATCGAAGGGGCGGCCCGGGGCGCCGGCATCGGCGACCGTTTCCTCGGCCATGTCGAGCGCTGCCGGCTGCTGCTGCATCTCGTCGATGTGAGCGCGGCCGACCCGGTGGCCCACTGGCGGACGGTCCGCACCGAGCTCGAGGCCTATGGGGCGGGCCTTGCCGACAAGCCCGCGCTCCTGATCCTCAGCAAGGCCGATCTGGCCGATCCCGAGTGGCTGGCTGCCACCAGCGCAAGGATGCGCGCGGCCACCGGCCACGAGCCCCTTGCCATTTCCGCTGCGAACCGCGCCGGCCTTGCCCCGATGCTCGACAGGGTGCTGGCGTGCCTCGACCTCGTGCCGGCCGGGGCGGCAGAAGGGGCGGACGCCGAACCCGATGCGACGGGGGCGCCATGGTCGCCGCTGTGATCCGTGCGGCCCATCCGCTGCCGCGCCGGGCGCTCTTCGCACCGGCTGCGGCACCGGTTCTGGTGGTCAAGGTCGGCTCGTCGCTGCTGGTGGCGCCAGACGGGCTGACCCGGCGCGACTGGGCGGCAAGCCTTGCCGCCGACATCGCCGCCTGCCGGCGGGCCGGGCAGCAGGTGGTGCTCGTCTCCTCTGGCGCGATTGCGCTGGGCTCGCGCCGGCTCGGCCTGCCGCGCGGCGGGCGGTCGAGCCTCGAGGATGCGCAGGCAGCCGCCGCCTGCGGGCAGATCCTGCTCGCCGGCCTGTGGTCGGAGCTGATCGGCGCGCATGGCCTTGCCGCCGCGCAGATGCTGGTGACCCTTGGCGACTTCGAGGACCGGCGCCGCTACCTCAATGCCGCCGCGACCCTCGGCCGCCTGCTGGCCCTTGGGGCCGTTCCGGTCCTGAACGAGAATGACTCGGTTGCCACCGAGGAAATCCGCTTTGGCGACAACGACCGGCTGGCCGCGCGCGTGGCCCAGGCGGCGCAGGCCGGCGCGCTCATCCTCCTTTCGGATGTCGCTGGGCTCTATACCGCCGACCCGGCGCGCGACCCGGCAGCGCGCCTCGTGGCCGACGTGCACGACCTCGGCGAGGTCGCCGGCATGGCTGGCACCTCCTCCGGCTCGGGCATGGGCTCGGGAGGCATGGCTGCCAAGATCGAGGCCGCGCGGATCGCGCGGGCGGCTGGCGTTGCGGTTGCCATTGCAAGCGGCCGCGGGAGGCATCCGCTCGCGCGCTTCCTGGCAAGCGGCGAGGGCACCATCTTCCACCCGCAGGCCGGCATGACCGCGCGCAAGGCGTGGCTTGCCGGCCGGATGCAGGTGGCCGGTCGGCTCAGGGTCGATGCGGGCGCAGTGGCGGCGCTCCGCGCCGGCCGCAGCCTGCTCCCCGCCGGGGTGACGGCGGTCGAAGGCGGCTTTGCGCGCGGCGATGCGGTGGACGTGATCGGCCCGGATGGCGTGCCGGTCGCGCGCGGGCTTGCAAGCTATGATGCCGCCGAGGCGCGCGCCATCGCCGGCCGCCAGAGCGATGCCGTGGCGGCCATTCTTGGCCATGCGCCTCGCTCGGCCATGATCCACCGCGACCAGCTGGTGATGCTGTGACCGGCCTGCCCCACCCTGCCGACTGCCCTTCCCTGCCTTCCGGGGCCGATCCGGGGCCAGCGCCCGGGCAGCCCTCCCCGGGCGGCGCCCCTGCGGAGGCGCCGCCCGATGCGGTGCTCGCAGCGCTCGGTGCGCGGGCGCGCGCCGCCGCGCGGACGCTTGCACGCACGCCGACAGCACGGAAGGCGCAGGCGCTGCGCGGCATGGCCGAGGCGATCCGCGCCCGGGCCGGCGCCATCCTCGAGGCCAATGCCAGCGACATGGCGCGCGGGCAGGAGAAGGGCCTGTCGCCGGCGCTCATGGACCGGCTGGCGCTCGATCCCGCGCGGCTCGAGGGGGTGGCACGCGGCATCGAGGCCGTCTCCGCCCTGCCCGACCCGGTGGGCGCAGTGATCGACACGCGTACCCGGCCCAACGGGCTCGAGATCGCGCGCGTGCGCGTGCCGCTCGGAGTGGTCGGCATCATCCACGAATCCCGCCCGAACGTGACCGCCGATGCCGGCGCCTTGTGCGTGATGGCCGGCAACGCCGCGCTCATCCGCCCGGGCTCCGAGACCTGGGCCTCCGCCTCGGCACTGCACGCGGCCATGGCCGAGGGGCTGGTGGCCGCCGGCCTGCCGGCCGATGCCGTGCAGCTCCTCCCGTCCGCCGACCGGGCGCTCGTCGGCGCCATGCTGCGCGCCGTCGGGCTTATCGACATCGTGGTGCCGCGCGGCGGCAAGGGGCTTGTCGCGCGGGTGCAGGCCGAGGCGCGCGTGCCCGTGCTCGCGCACCTCGATGGCATCTGCCACACCTACATCGACCGCGACGCCGATCCGGACATGGCGCGGCGCATCGCCTTCAATGCCAAGATGCGGCGCACGGGCATCTGCGGGGCAACCGAGACGCTGCTCATCGACCGGCCCGTGGCTGATGCGGTCCGCCCGCTGCTCCTCGACCTCCTCGAGGCCGGCTGCGCGCTGCGCGTTTGCGAAGAGCTGCTTGGCCTCGACCCGCGCATGACCCTGGCAACCGAGGCCGACTGGGACACCGAGTATCTGGAGCCGATCCTGTCGGTGCGGCTGGTCGACGGGGTCGACGAGGCGATTGCGCATGTGAATGCCCATGGCTCGCAGCACACCGATGCGATCATCACCGCCAACCCAGAGACCGCCGAGCGGTTCCTCGCCGGGGTCGACTCAGCGATTGCCATGTGGAACGCCTCGACCCAGTTTGCCGACGGTGGCGAGTTCGGCCTCGGCGCGGAAATTGGCATCTCGACAGGGCGGCTGCACGCGCGCGGGCCGGTCGCGCTCGAGGGGCTGACCACCATGAAATGGCTGGTGCGCGGCACCGGCCAGTGCCGGCCCTGAAGGGCTTTCGCGCTGCCGCCCCCGCGCCACGTTGGCCTGTTCGGCGGGTCGTTCAACCCGGCGCACGGCGGGCACAGGCGGATGAGTCTTGCGGCACTCGAACGGCTCGGGCTCGACGAGATCTGGTGGCTTGTCTCGCCGCAGAACCCGCTGAAACCCCCAGCGGGCATGGCGCCCCTTGCCGCCCGGCTGGCGCGCGCGCGGACGGTTGCGCGCCACCCGCGCATCCGCGTGTCGGGCATCGAGGCAGAGCTTGGCACCCAGCTGACGGCCGACACCGTCGCAGCGCTGCGGGCCCGCCACCGGCACATCGCGTTCCTGTGGATCATGGGAGCCGACAATCTCCTGCAGTTCCACCGCTGGGCAGCCTGGCGCCACATCGCCCGCATGGTGCCGATTGTGGTGCTTGCGCGCCCGCCCTATACGGGGCGCAGCCGGCGCGCGCCGGCCATGGGGTGGCTCGGGCGCTTCCGCCGGCGCCATCCGCGAAGCTGGAGGACCAAGCCGCTGCCGACCTTGCTCTTTCTCGATGTTGGGCTCGATTCGACCTCGGCAACGGCCATCCGCGCGCTGACGCCCGACTGGGTTTCCGGCGAAGCGGCAAAGCGGGCAGCTTGAGCAGCACCGGCGACGCTTCCGGGGCGCCGTCCGCCGACGCGCTGCTCGCGCTGGTTCTCGCCTCGCTCGAAGATGACCAGGCGCAGGACGTGGTGGCGATCCCGCTCGCCGGGCGCAGCAGCATCGCCGACCATATGGTGATCGCCTCGGGCCGCTCGACCCGGCAGGTGGCGGCCATGGCCGGCAAGCTCGCCGAACGGCTGCGCGCGGCCACCGGCCGCGCGGTCCGCATCGAGGGGCTGGCGACAGCCGACTGGGTGCTGATGGACGCCGGCGACATCGTGGTGCACATCTTCCGTCCCGAGGTGCGGGCCTTCTACGCGCTCGAGAAGATGTGGGCCTTCGATGCCGGGGGCGCGCCGGTGCGCGCACCCGATGCATCGGCCTGAACCATCCCCATAGCAGCGAGCGGCGGGCGCCGGTGCGGCTGCACATCCTCGCCTGCGGCAGGGCCGGCCGTTCGCCCGAGGCCGAACTGACCGAACGCTACCTGAGGCGTATCCCGTGGGAGATCCGGCTGACCGAGCTCGGAACGCCGCCCGTCGTGCCGCCGGCGCCGCCGGCCAGCCGCACCGCGGTGCTCGACGCGCGCGGCGAGGCGCTCAGCTCCGAGGCGCTCGCCCGGACGCTTGAAGGCTGGCGCGACTCGGGCGTGCGCGAGGCCCGCTTTCTCATCGGCCCGGCCGATGGCTGGAGCAGCAGGGTCCGCGCCGGCGCCGACCTGCTGCTGGCCTTCGGCCCGGCGACATGGCCGCACCTCCTCGTCCGCGCGATGCTGTGCGAGCAGCTCTTCCGCGCCTCGGCCATCCTCGCCGGCCACCCCTATCACCGCCGCTGATTCCAGCCGCAGCAGCGGCCGCCGCGGCGCGGCGGGTCGGGGTGCCGGCCGGCTTCATGCCGCATTCGCTTCATGCCGCATTCACGGCCGCTGCCCGACATGCTAGCACAGTGGCGTGGCCACATTGGCTCGGCGCAAGCGCCAGGCGCCGCGGCAAGGGGATGACACGAAGGATGGACGAGGTCGAAGGCAGGAAGCGAGTGGGCTGGCGGCTCGGCACCCTCGCGCCCTGGGCGATTGCCGCGCTCGCGCTCGCTGCGATCGTGCCCGTCTCGTCGGCCGTCGAGGCCTCGCGCCAGAACGACACCTACCGCCAGCTCGACACGCTGATCGACGTGTTCCTGCGCGTGCGCGAGGCCTATGTCGAGCCGGTCGACGATGCCAAGCTCATCCAGGGCGCGATCAACGGCATGCTCGCAAGCCTCGATCCGCACTCCACCTATCTCGACGCGCGCGACACCGAGAACATGCGCTCGCAGACCGACGGCGAATATGGCGGCCTCGGGCTGACCGTCACCGCCGAGGACGGTGCCGTCAAGGTTGTCTCGCCGACAGACGAGACCCCGGCTGCGCGCGCAGGCATCAAGGCGGGCGATTTCATCACCCACCTCGATGGCGAGCTGATCTTCGGGTCGTCGCTGAACGAGGCGGTGGACCGCATGCGCGGCCGCCCGGGCACCCAGATCCGGCTCACGGTGGTGCGGCCCGGGGTCCAGAAGCCGATGGATTTCACGCTGACCCGCGAGATCATCCGGATCCGCCCGGTGCGGTTCGAGGCGCGCGGCAATGTGGGCGTCATCCGCGTCTCCAGCTTCAACCGGCAGACCGGCGAGGCCGTCCGCATGGGAGTGAGCACGCTTGCCAAGCAGATCGGGCCCGATCTCGTCGGCTATGTGCTCGATCTGCGGTCCAATCCCGGCGGCCTGCTCGACCAGGCGATCGAGGTGGCAGATGCCTTCATGACCCGCGGCGAGATTGTATCGCAGCGCGGGCGCAGCCGCAGCGACGTGGAGCGCTATTTCGCCCGCGGCGCAGACCTCACCGGCGGCCTGCCGGTGGTGGTGCTGATCGACGAGGGCTCGGCCTCGGCGGCCGAGATCGTCGCCGGCGCGCTGCAGGACCATCGCCGCGCACTGGTGATCGGCCAGCGCAGCTTCGGCAAGGGATCGGTGCAGACGCTCATCCCGCTCTCGCCGGAGACCGGCCTCAGGCTCACGACCGCGCGCTACTACACCCCCGCCGGGCGCTCCGTGCAGGAAGAGGGCATCGTCCCCGACATCGTGGTGCCGCAGCTGACCGACGAGACCCGCAACGACCGCCCGCGGGTGCGCGAGGCAGACCTGCGCAACCACCTGATCGGCGAGCGCAACGCCGACGACCGGCTGGTCGAGGATGACGGCAAGCCCGACCCGCGCTTTGCCGAGACGGCCGAGCAGCTGAAGGCGCGCGGCATCACCGACTTCCAGCTCGACTATGCGGTGCGCATGCTCGCGCGGCTCGACGATCGGGCCCCGCTGGCCACCGCCGAGGTCCGCCGGGGCCGCTGAGGCGCGCCGTGCACGCGCCGGTCAAGCGCCCGTCGGGCCATGCGATCAACCCGGCGGCGCTGGTCCTCCTCGTATCGGGCTCGCTGCTCATCGGCGCGCTGGGCTTCCAGCATCTCGGCGGGTTCGCTCCCTGCCCCATGTGCCACTGGCAGCGCTGGGCGCATGTGGCAGCAGCTGCCCTTGCGACCGTTGCGCTGGTGGCGCGCAGCCGGGTGCTTGCCCTTCCCGCCATCTGCGCGCTGGCCGTGGCCGGTGCGATGGGCCTCTGGCATGCAGGGGTCGAGCAGGGCTGGTGGCCAAGCCCGGTCGGATGCGCCGCCACCGTGGCACCAGCCGCCTCGGGCGCGGAGTTCCTCGGCCAGCTCATGCAGGCACCGCTCGTCCGCTGCGACCAGATTCCCTGGTCTTTTCTCGGGATTTCCATGGCAGGATGGAATGCGATCCTTTCGTTCGGCGGCAGCCTGGTTGCCGCCCTTTCGTGGAGACGATGAATGCGCCTTGCCGGTGACCCGGTGCCCGATCGGTCTGCCATGATCCGTGTCGATCATGCCGGCGAATATGGCGCGGCCCGGATCTATGCCGGCCAGCTGGCGGTAATGGGCGACCGCAGCCCCGTGGCCGGCGAAATCCGGCGCATGGCCGCGCAGGAACAGGCCCATCTTTCCGCCTTCGACCGGCTGCTCGTCGAGCGTGGCGTGCGCCCGACGCTGCTCCACCCGCTGTGGCACGTGGCCGGCTATGCGCTCGGCGTTGCCTCGGCGCTGGCTGGCCCGAAGGCGGCGATGGCCCTGACCGCCGCGGTCGAAACCGAGATCGACCGGCATTACGGCGAGCAGCTGGCCGCGCTCGACGGCGACGACCCGGAGCTTGAGGCGCTGATTGCGGAGTTCCGGACCGACGAGGTGGCGCATCGCGACAGCGCGGTCGCCCACGGGGCCGAGGAGGTGCCGGCCTATCCGCTGCTCCGCCGCCTCATCCAGGCCGGGTGCCGGGCGGCGATCCGCCTTTCCGAACGGATCTAGCCCATCCTTGCCGATTGACTTCGGGGTGCCGTTGCGCCATCCGGCCCCCCAGCTTCACGCAGAGCGCGTGTTTCGTGACATCCCGGCACCGGCAGCCCTTCGCCCCTGCGCTGCCCAAACCGGGTTGCCCGCCGGCCGGCGAAGGTTCGCCCGCCGGCGCGCGTTGCGTTGGGGCGGCTGACACGGCACGACCGAAGAAAGGACCATTGCAGCGATGTTCGACAGCCTCTCCGAACGGCTGACGGCTGTCTTCGAAAGGCTGAAGGGCCGCGGCGCGCTCAGCGAGCTCGAGGTGCGCGCAGCGATGCGCGACGTGCGGGTAGCGCTCCTCGAGGCCGATGTCGCGCTGCCGGTGGTCAGGCAGTTCATCGACCGCGCAACCGAGCGCGCCATCGGCGCGGAGGTGCTGAAATCGGTCACGCCGGGCCAGCAGGTGGTGAAGATCGTCCACGACCAGCTGGTCGAGACCCTTGGCTCCGAGGCGGCCGGGCTCGACCTCGCCGTCACCCCGCCTGCGGTCATCATGATGGTGGGGCTCCAGGGCTCGGGCAAGACGACGACGACGGCCAAGCTCGCCCGTCTCATCCGGGAGCGGCACGGCAAGAAGGTCCTCATGGCCTCGCTCGACGTGAGCCGACCGGCCGCGCAGGAGCAGCTCAGGATCCTCGGCGAGCAGGCGGGCATCGCCACCCTGCCAATCATCCCCGGCCAGATCCCCACCGACATCGCGAAGCGCGCGCTCGAGGCCGCCCGGCTCCAGGGCTATGACGTGCTGATGCTCGACACGGCCGGCCGGCTGCATGTCGACGAGCAGCTGATGGCCGAGATGGAGGCCGTGGCGGGCTCGGCGGCGCCGGCGGAGACGCTCCTCGTGGTCGATGCGCTGACCGGCCAGGATGCCGTGCAGGTGGCGCGCGCGTTCGGCGAGCGGGTGGCGCTCTCGGGCGTGATCCTCACCCGCATGGATGGCGATGCGCGCGGCGGCGCCGCGCTTTCCATGCGGCAGGTGACCGGCAAGCCGATCAAGTTCATCGGCACGGGCGAGAAGCTTGAGGCGCTGGAGCCGTTCCACCCCGAACGCGCCGCCGGCCGCATCCTCGGCATGGGCGACGTGGTGAGCCTCGTCGAGCGCGCAGCCCAGAGCCTCGATGTCGCCGACGCCGAGAAGATGGCGGAGAAGCTCGAGAAGGGCAGCTTCGACATGAACGACATGCTCGCCCAGTTCCGGCAGATGAAGCGCATGGGCGGGCTTGGCATGCTTGCCAGCCTCATGCCCGGCCTTGGCAAGATGAAGCAGGCCATGGCCGACGCGCGCATTGACGACCGTGCGCTCGCGCGCATGGAGGCCATCATCCTCTCGATGACCCCGCGGGAGCGCAGCCGGCCCGAGATCATGAACGCGCGGCGCAAGATCCGGGTTGCCAAAGGCTCCGGCACGCAGGTGCAGGATGTGAACAAGCTTTTGAAGATGCAGGCGGAAATGGCCGGCGCGATGAAGCGGCTGAAGAAGATGGGCGGCCTTTCGGCCCTGGCGCAGATGTTCTCCGGCGGCGCACCGGGCCTCGCCGGCAGCGCCGATCCGGCCGCCCTTCCCGGCGGCCTGCCGGGCCTTCCGCCGGGCCTCGTGCCGCCCGGCGCCCGGATGCCGCCGGGCCTCATGCCACCGCAGCGCGGCGGCAGGAAGAAGAAACGCTGAACTGACGGAAAGGACCGACTGAACCATGGCACTATCAATCCGGCTGGCGCGCGGCGGCGCCAAGAAGCGGCCCGTCTACCGCATCGTCGTCACCGACAGCCGCTCGCCGCGCGATGGCCGCTTCCTCGAGAAGCTAGGCACCTACAACCCGCTCCTGCCGAAGGATTCGGCCGAGCGCGTGACGCTCGATGCCGAGCGTGCGAAGCACTGGCTGAGCCAGGGCGCGCAGCCGACCGACCGGGTCGCCCGTTTCCTTGACAGCGCGGGGATCCGCCCGCGTGCGGCGCGCCACAACCCGAAGAAGGGCGAGCCGGGCGACAAGGCGCGCGAACGCGCCGAGGCGCGCGCCGCGCGCGCGGCCGAGGCCGCAGCCGACACGGGCGCTGACGCAGGTGACACGCCCGCCGCGGACAGCTGAGCTGCGCCCGGCCGACCGGCCGGTCGCGCTTGCAGCCATCGCCGGCGCGCACGGGATCCACGGCGAGGTTCGGCTGAGGCTGTTTGCGGAATCGCTTGCAAGCCTCCGCCGCCACCGCCACTTCGACGCCGGCGGCCGCTCGCTCACCCTTGAGATCGTGCGCGACGGGCCCAATGGTCCGATTGCGCGCTTTGCCGAAGTCGCGGACCGGACCGCGGCCGAGATGCTGCGCGGCACGCTTCTGACCGTGCCGCGCGCGAGCCTTCCGCCACTGCCCGAGGGCGAGATCTACTGGCACGACCTCATCGGGCTTGCCGTCGTCTCGCCTGCGGGCGTGCCGCTCGGCACCGTGGTCGACGTGGCCAATCACGGCGCTTCCGACATTCTCGAGGTGGAGCGCCGGGATGGCCGGCGGGTGCTGGTGCCGCTCATCGAGGCGGCTGTCCCCCTGCTTGCCGACCCGCTGGTGATCGCGCCGGAATGGCTCGAGACATGAGCTGGTGCGCGCAGCCGATCACGCTCTACCCGGAGATGTTCCCGGGCCCGCTTGGCCTGTCGCTGGCCGGGCGGGCGCTCGCGCAGGGCATCTGGACGTGCCTGCCGCTGCAGCTGCGCGATTTTGCCCACGGCCGGCACCGCAGCGTCGACGACACGCCGGCAGGCGGCGGGCCCGGCATGGTGCTGCGGGTGGATGTGCTGGCGCGTGCGGTCGACGCCGCGCGCGCGCGCCTGCCGGATGCGCCGGTTCTCGCCCCGACCCCACGCGGGCCGCGCATCGGGCAGGAGCGGATCCGGAAGCTGGTCGCAGGGCCGGGTGTCACGCTCCTGTGCGGGCGCTTCGAGGGAATGGACGAGCGCATCTTCGCCGGGCGCAACGTCGAGCCGGTGGCGCTTGCCGATATCGTGCTCTCCGGCGGGGAGCTCGCAGCGCTCGCCATCCTCGATGCTTGCATCCGCCTGCTGCCCGGCGTAATGGGCGCGGCCGCAAGCGGGGAGCATGAGAGCTTCGAGACCGGACTTCTCGAGCACCCGCACTACACCCGCCCGGCTGTCTGGGAGGGGCTGGAGATTCCGGAGGTGCTGCGCTCCGGAAACCATGCACGGATCGAGGCCTGGCGTCTGGAGCAGGCCGCGATGGCGACCCGGCACTGGCGGCCAGACCTGTTCGCGCCCGGCGCCCGGACAGGACCGCCCTCTGCCACGCGGCCCAGGCGCGCGGAGGCGCGCAACGGTGAGACGCGCCCCGAGAGGCGCCAAGGAGACGGACCATGAACCTGCTGCAGCAGATCGAGGCAGCCGAGATTGAAAAGCTGAAGGCCGCACGCGCCGTGCCGGAGTTCCGCGCCGGCGACACGGTGCGCGTGGGCGTGAAGGTGAAGGAAGGCGACCGCACGCGGGTGCAGATGTTCGAGGGCGTGGTGATCGCGCGCTCGAACAAGGGCATCGGCTCCAACTTCACCGTGCGCAAGGTGAGCTTCGGGGAGGGGGTGGAGCGGGTGTTCCCGCTCTATTCGCCGATGATCGATTCGATCGAGGTGGTGCGCCGGGGCATGGTGCGCCGGGCCAAGCTCTATTACCTGCGCGGCCGCAGCGGCAAAAGCGCGCGGATCGTCGAGCGCCGCGATGCGCGCCCGGCAACCGGCGGGAGCGCCGAGGACGCCGCCACGGCCGAGTCCGAGGCGTGAGGCGCAAAGGCGGGGCCGGCACACGCCCCCCGCCGCCTGCGGGCCGAATCGAGGGCCCGCTGCACCGGCTTGAGGTGCGGGTCTATTTCGAGGACACGGATCTCTCCGGCCTCGTCTACCACGCCACCTATCTGCGCTACATGGAGCGCGGCCGGTCGGACCTGCTCGCCTGCCTTGGCATCGACCAGCGCGCGGCCTTCGAGGCCGGCACGGGTGTCTATGCCGTGGCGGGCCTTTCCATCCGCTATGTCGCCCCCGCCCGGCTGGGCGACTGCGTTGAGGTTGAAACCCTCTGCCGCGCTGTCGGCGGCGCGCGTGTGGTGCTGCTGCAGAAAGTGGTGCGCGGCACGACCCTTCTGGCCGAGGCCGAGGTGCGCGCGGGCTTCCTCGGGCCCGGCGGCCGGCCGCGCCGGCAGCCAGAGGCGTGGGTTGCGCGCTTGCGCGCCCTCATGGATGCCGCACCGCCCGCCGCTTGAGCTTTCCGGTTCAGCGCAGGTAAAGCCCGGGGGCGCGTCTTTCGCGCGACCCATCCCACACTGTGCGGAAAGAGGCCCTTGGACCCGATCACCCTCACCAGCGCGGCAGACATGTCGCCGCTTGCGCTCTTCCTCGAGGCGGATATCGTGGTGAAGGCGGTGATGCTGCTGCTGCTGGCAGCCAGCATCTGGTCGTGGGCGATCATTCTCGAGCGCTCGCGGCGACTGTCCGCCATCAACCGCGATGTCTCGGAGTTCGAGGGGCGCTTCTGGAAGGCCACCTCGCTTGAGGAGCTGAAGGCCGACCGCGCCGCGAACCCGGCGGCCGACCTGTTCATGGCCGGCATGGACGAGTGGCGGGCCTCGACCGATGGCCGTGCCCAGGTGGATCGCGAGGGCGTGCGGGCGCGCCTGACCACCGTGATGGGCGCCTCGATCGACCGGGCGGTCTCCGATCTTGCCGACCGGCTGAACTGGCTTGCCACCATCGGCGCCGTGGCCCCGTTCGTCGGCTTGTTCGGAACGGTCTGGGGCATCATGCGCGCCTTCATCGCCATCGGTCAGACACAGAACACCTCGCTTGCCGTGGTGGCGCCGGGCATCGCCGAGGCGCTGTTTGCAACCGCCCTCGGCCTGTTCGCAGCCATCCCGGCGGTGATCGGCTACAACCGCCTTCTCCACCGGGTCGGGCGGCTGGAAGACCGGCTGCTCGGCTTTTCCGCGCGCTTCCACGCGATGATGTCGCGCGAGCTCGACCAGGAGGCCGGCTGATGGGCGCCGCACTTCCCGGCGGCACGGAGCGCGGCCGGCGCAGGCGCGCGCCCATGTCCGAGATCAATGTCACGCCGCTCGTTGACGTGATGCTGGTCCTGCTCATCATCTTCATGGTGGCGGCACCGCTGCTTGTGACCGGCGTGGCCGTCGACCTTCCGCGCACGGCTGCCGAGGCCCTGCCGCCAGACCGGGAGCCGGTCTCGATCACCATGGATGCACAGGGCCGCACCTTCATCGGCGAGGAAGAGGTGGCGCCGGGCACGCTTGCGCGCAGGCTTGCCACGCTGCGCACGCTCGAGGGCGAAGGCGCAAGGATCCTCATCCGGGCCGACTCCAGCCTCCCCTACGGCGAGGTCGCGGCCCTGCTCGCAGAGGTGACCACATCGGGATTCACGCGCGTGGCGCTGGTCAACCAGCCCGGCCGGGTCACGGAGCCCGGAGCACGGTGACCGACCGCCTTGCCCTCCTCGTGGCAAGCGGCGGCCACCTGCTGCTGCTTGCCCTCCTGTCGCTCAGCCTCGCGCAGAGCCTCGAGCCGATGGCCGGCCCGACGGACGTGACGACCGTCGATCTTGTCGAGCTTGCGGCGGCGGCACCCGCGCCGGCACGCGCGCCGGCCGATCCCGGCGCACCCAGCCTGCCGGCCGAGGCACCACCCGTTGCCGACCCGGAGCCGGCCGCGTTTGAACCGGCGCCCGCACCCGAACCGCCGGTGCGCCCGATGGACGATCGCTCGCCGCAGGAGGCACTCGCTGACCAGGCGGCAGCCCCTCCGCCGCCGCGGGAGCGGCCACGCCGCCAGCCGCCGCCGCCCGCCTTCGACGCCGGCGCCATCGAGCGGCTGATCAACGAGGCGCAGCCCGGAAGCGCCGCCGGCGCGCAGACGTCGGGCGCCCAGCGGCTCGATGCGCGCACCGTTGCAAGCCTCGAGCAGGCCATCCGCGCACAGCTCAGGCACTGCTGGAACCCGCCGATCGGCGGCGCGGATGTGGCCAACATGACCGCGGTGCTGCGCATCCGGCTCAATCGCGACGGCTCGATTGCCGCGCCCCCGGAGCTTGTCAGCCAGACGGGCGCGACAGCGGGCAACGCGGCCTTTGCGCGCGCCTTCGTCGAGACCGCGCGCCGCGCCGTGCTGCGCTGCAGCCCGCTTACGCTGCCGCCCGAACTCTACAGCTGGTGGCGGGATTTCGAGCTCAACTTCGACCCGCGCCTGATGACCTGAGGAGCCTCCGATGCGCCCTGCCCCCGCCGCCCAGCTGCGCCCTGCGCTCGTTGCCGCAGCACTTGCCATTGGCCCGGGGCCGGCCATGGCCCAGCTGCGAGTGGACATCACCGAGGGCGTGGCAGCGCCGATGCCGATCGCCGTGCCTGCCTTCCCGGCCTCTGCCCCCGCCGACACACCGGCCGGCGAGACGGCCGCGCTCGGCCGCCAGGTGGCGCAGATCGTGGAGAACAACCTGCGCGGCTCGGGCCTGTTCCGGCCGGTTGCAAGCACGGGCTTTCCGCTGGTGCTGATGCCGCAGGTGACCAACCCGGGCTTCCTGCAATGGCGGGCGACGAACGCGCAGGCGCTGGTCACCGGCTTTGTGACCGCCAATGCCGACGGCACGCTCACCATCGGCTGCTATCTCTACGACATCCTCGCCGAGACCGAGCTTGCCCGGCAGGGCTTCACCGTCCAGCCGGCGGGCTGGCGGCGGGCGGCGCACAAATGCTCCGACCTCGTCTATTCCCGGCTCACCGGGGAGGAGCCCTATTTCGACAGCCGGGTGGTCTATGTGTCGGAGACCGGGCCGCGTACGCGCCGGGTGAAGCGGCTGGCGATCATGGACCAGGACGGCGCTAACCACCGCTTCCTCACCTCCGGGCAGAATCTGGTGCTGATGCCGCGCTTCTCGCCCACCCAGCAGACCATCACCTACATGAGCTTCGAGGGCGACCGGCCGCGCGTGTGGCTCTACGACCTCGGCTCCGGCCGCCAGCGCCCGGTGGGCAATTTCGCAACCATGAGCTTTGCGCCGCGATTTGCACCCGATGGGCAGCGGCTGCTGTTCTCGGTGACCGGCGGCGGCGGCTCGAACATCGTGCTCCACGACATCGCAACCGGCACGAACCGGCGGCTCACCTCCGGCAGCGCGATCGACACCTCGCCCAGCTTTTCGCCCGACGGGCAGCGGATCGTGTTCGAAAGCGACCGCGGAGGCCGCCAGCAGCTTTATGTGATGAATGCGGATGGCTCGGGCGTCGAGCGCATCACCTTCGGCGACGGGCAGGCCGCAAGCCCGGTCTGGTCGCCGCGCGGCGATCTCATCGCCTTCACCCGCATCCAGGGCGGGCGGTTCCGGATCGCCATCATCCGCCCGGATGGCACGGGCGAACGGGTGCTGACCGACGGCTGGCAAGACGAGAACCCCAGCTGGTCTCCCAACGGCCGGGTGATCATGTTCAGCCGCCAGGAGCGCGGCGGCCGCAGCACCCTCCACGCGGTCGACCTGACAGGCCGCGCCGAGCGGCTGGTGCCAACACCGCTCGAGGCGAGCGACCCGGCCTGGGGGCCGTTGCTGCCATGAAACAAATATGGTTCAGACAGGCTTCATGTCGACCAGCAATCAGGCGTGCAGACCGAAGACCGGCAGCGCGCATCGACGGCGACGGCACGGGCTCGTTTCATCACGGGAGAACCACATGAACAGGATCATCCTCATGACCACGCTGGGGACAAGCCTCCTGCTTGCGGCCTGCGCCCGGCCCAGGCAGGATCTCCCGCCGCCGCCTCCGCAGCCGGCGCCGGTCGCACCGGTTGCACCCTCTGAGCCGGGTGTGGACACGGCGCCGGTCATCCCGGGCCAGGTGCCCGGCAGCCAGGCCGATTTCCTCGCGCAGGCAGGATCGGACCGGGTGTTCTTCGCCTTCGACAGCTACAGCCTCGACGGCGAGGCACGCGACATCCTCGGCCGGCAGGCCGAATGGCTGATCCGCTACCCGAATGTGCGCGTGACCATCGAGGGCCACGCCGACGAGCGGGGCACGCGCGAATACAATCTCGCGCTTGGCGAACGGCGGGCCAATGCGGCGCGATCCTTCCTCGCCGCCCAGGGTGTGGCAGCCAGCCGGATGACCATCATCAGCTATGGCAAGGAGCGGCCGGCTGTCGAAGGCTCAAACGAGGCAGCCTGGGCGCAGAACCGGCGCGCGGTCACTGTTCTCGTCTCGGGCTTCGTGCAATAGGGCCTCGCAGCCAGCCTCTTTTCCTTTTCGCAGGAGCAGCCATGTCGGTCAGACCCTGGCGGGACATTCACCGGCGCAAGTCGAGGCAGATCATGGTCGGGCGCGTCCCCGTCGGCGGCGACGCGCCCATATCCGTCCAGACCATGACGAACACGCCAACCGAGGATGCGAAGGCAACGATCGACCAGATCCGCCGCTGCGAGGAGGTGGGCGCAGACATTGTGCGCGTCTCCTGCCCCACCGAAGAGGCGACCCGGGCGTTCGCCACCATCGCGCGGGCCGCGCGCGTGCCGCTGGTGGCCGACATCCACTTCCACTACCGGCGCGCGCTCGAGGCGGCGGACGCGGGCGCGGCGTGCCTCAGGATCAACCCCGGCAACATCGGCAACCGGGAGCGGGTGCGCGAGGTGGTGCGCGCGGCGCGCGCCAATGGCTGCTCGATCCGCATCGGGGTGAACGCCGGAAGCCTCGAGCGGCACCTCCTCGAAAAATACGGCGAGCCGTGCCCGGAGGCCCTGGTCGAATCCGCGCTCGAGCACGCAAAATGTCTGGAAGACGAGGATTTCCACGAATTCAAGATTTCGGTGAAGGCCTCTGACGTGTTCCTCGCTGTCGCCGCCTACAGCGAGCTTGCCGCGCGCACCGACTATCCCCTCCACCTCGGCATCACCGAGGCGGGCGGCCTCATCGGCGGCACCGTCAAGTCGGCGATCGGGCTTGGCATGCTCCTCTGGTCCGGCGTGGGCGACACGATCCGGGTCTCGCTTTCGGCCGAGCCGGAAGAGGAGGTGAAGGTCGGGTTCCATATCCTGAAGGCGCTCGGAATCCGTGCGCGCGGTGTCAGGATCGTCTCCTGCCCGTCGTGCGCGCGCCAGGGCTTCGATGTCATCCGCACCGTCGAGGTGCTTGAGCAGCGGCTTGCCCACATCACCACGCCGATCTCGCTGTCGGTTCTCGGCTGCGTGGTCAACGGCCCCGGCGAGGCCCGCGAGACCGACATCGGCCTGACCGGCGGCGGCGCCGGCCGGCACATGGTGTATCTCTCGGGCGTGACCGACCATCATGTGGAAGACGCCCGGATCGTCGACCATATCGTTGAACTGGTGGAAAAGAAGGCCGCCGAGATCGAGGCGGCCAATGCGGCTGCCGCGCTCCGGGCTGCGGAATAGGGCCGCCGCCTCTGGCCTCGCCCCCTGCCGGACCCGCACGGCAAAAGGCGGGCGAGGTTGACGAGGGGCGTGCGGCCGCAGCAGGCCTTGCCTTCTTCCGCGCGCACCCGGGGGCGTGCGGCCCACGCCCGCGGATGCACCGGCAGGGGATTCGCGGCCACCACCTCATGCCGACACCCGACGCCCCGCTGCCCGATGCGGCGACGCCGCCGGCAATGCCGCGGCTGCCCGTGAGGCGATCCGAGCACGAAAGGCGCTCCTGTCCCATGGCAGCCGGCAGCCGCACGGGGCGCGAGGCCCGGCTGCAACCGGCAGCGGGGGCGCGCCGGGGCATGGCCCACCCGGCATCCGGGCCGATTGCTGGCCAGCCCATGGCTGGCCGACCGATGGCTGATGGACCCATGGCCGGGGGGCGGATGGCTGGCCGCGCACGAGGGGCTGCCAGCCCCGGCCCGGGATGCGACCGCGAGCCCTGCGGCAGCCGCGGCGGCCGATGGCTGTCGGCGGCGCGTGCGCAGACGCAGGTCTGCCGTGCGCCCCTGCCCGGTCTTGCGGCCTTGGCCGCGCGCCGGCGGGCCGTGACAGCTCAGGTCCGGCCGAGCTCCTGCACCACCTCGTCCAGCGGCGGCTCCAGTTCGGCGAGCGCTTCCATGTCCTGCTGCACGCCGCGCAGGATGCGCGCCACATAGGCGCGCGTGAGAAGCCCGCGCTCGTAGCCGGCCTGCGGATCGGGGGCATAGCGTTCGATATCGGCCCGGGAGATCACGCCCTTGGCATCGAGCAGCCGCTCGATCGTGTCCATGCGCTCGCGGTTGACGGAGACCTCGGCGGCCAGCGCCATCACGATCGACAGCAGCCGGTCGATGGCCGGGTCGTCGAAGAAGGCCGGGCGCTTGCCCTTCGCCTTGGCGCCCGAAAGGCCGATCCAGTCGACATCTTCTGCAGTTGTCGCCATGGCTCAGGCCGCCTCCCTCAGTTCGGTCGCCTCGGGCTTCCAGGCCCCATAGGCATCCCAGACGGCCGCGCGGCCGAAATCCTCGCCCTGCCCCTCGCCCGAAGGCGCCTCGGGGAAGATGCTGCGGTCCACCTCGGCCCTGATGCGGATGGTGAACTGGCGGTCGCGCGGGAGCCCGGCCCGTTCCATCACCTCGGCCATGTCGAGCGCGTGCATCGCCGACCAGAAGGGTTCATTGTTGTTGAACGCGTCCCAGTCGCGCATGAACTGCTCGAACAGCGGCATGTCGTCGGTGTAGGCTGGCTGCTCGATGTGCAAAAGGAGGCCGCCGGGCTTCAGCACGCGGGCGGCCTCGGCCATGATCTTCGGCAGCGCCTTGCCGCTCAGCTCGTGCAGGAACATGGTGGTCTGCACCCAGTCGAAATGCCCGTCCGGGAAGCGGGAGAGGTCTTCCGCGTTCATCTGCACGAAACGGATGTTGGTGGCACCAAGGGCGCGGGCGCGCGCGTGGCCATAGCGCAGCACCGGCGCGGCCGTGTCGATGGCGAACACCTCCGCCTCCGGATAGGCGAGGGCAAGCGGCACCGCATTGTGCCCGATGGTGCAGCCGAGGTCGAGGATGCGTCGCGGCT
Organism: uncultured Sphingomonadaceae bacterium; assembly: GCA_937995515.1. Taxonomy (GTDB): domain Bacteria; phylum Pseudomonadota; class Alphaproteobacteria; order Sphingomonadales; family Sphingomonadaceae; genus Thermaurantiacus. The sequence continues at coordinate 74,360 of CALKJZ010000005.1, forward strand.
TCCAGTCCGGACGGGTCTCGCGCGCCCACTTCACGAGCGCCTGCCCGCCGCCGTCGGTCAGCCCGCCGAGCGCGCCGCCGGTGGTTGCAAAGATGCCGCAATCATAGTTCGCACCCGCCGAGACATCGCCGGGGAGCACCTCGCCATGATAGCTGCCCGGCATGCAATGGATGTCGACCGCTGCCTGGTAGCGCGGCACCTCGACCGAAGGGTCGAGCTCCAGCGTCTCGGCGCCCTCGTTGAACTGCCGCGCCCGGGCATTGAGCTCGCCAAGCTGGCGCAGCACCATCTGCCGGCCGTTCTGCTGGCGCATCTCCATCGAGTTGCGCCGCAGCGCGGACCAGAAGCGGTGATAGGGGTCGCGGTTCATGGCGTGGCGCACCTCGAACCGGTCCTTCGGCTCGCGCCCATGCTCGGCGACGAACGCCGGCCGCACGCGCCGCTCCCACGCGAGGCGGTTCCCCGGCCCCAGGGTTCCGGCAATGTGCCGGTTGAGGTTGGCGAGGAAGTTGAACCGCGCCGCCTCGTCGTGCGTCGGCTCGGGAAACATCGCATGGCGCGTGACCATGGTATAGGGAGGCGGGATGTCGCTCCGCCGATGCTCGCTCATGGATCAGGCCTCCTATGCCGTCTGTCCTTCGGTCTGTGCGTCCGTCACGTCCGTTGCCACCTAGATGAGCCCTTCCGCCTCGCGCCTTGCGATGGTGGCGCGGGCAAGCTCCTCGAAGTGCGCCCGGTTCGGCACAATGATAGCGCCATCCGGGCCGATGAGCGAATCCGCCGGCTGCACCACGCCGGCATAGGCTGCCCGGAACAGCTCCAGCCGCTGGCGCGCCAGATAGTTGCTCATGCCCGGCTTGCGGCGGTGCCGGCGGACTGCCGCCAGATCGATCTCGGCAAAGGCCGTAAACGTCTCGCCGCTGTTCGATTCCGAGACCACATGGCCCTTCCAGTCGATGACCGCGCTGTTGCCGTCGGCGCTTGCCAGGGGCAGCGCCTTGCCGGCAATGCCGGCCGTGTTGGCCGAGACGACATAGGCCAGATTCTCGAGCGCGCGGGCCCGCCGCGCGACATGTTTGGCGGTGGCGAGCGGCGAGCCGATCTCCGAGGAGCTGTGCAGGAACACCTCCGCGCCCTTGAGCGCATGGGCCCGCGCGATCTCGGGATAGAGGATCTCTTCCGAGGCGATGGCGGCAAGGCGGCCGATCTCGGTGTCGACCACCGGGAAGACGGCATCCGCGCCGTACACCTCGAGGAACCTCGACCAGATGTCGTGCGGGGTTGCCGCATACATGGAGTTGAGCCGCCGGTAGGTGAGGATGCGCCGGCCCGTGGGCGCGAACACGAAGCAGCACTGGAAATGGATGCCGGGAAAGGCCGGGTCGCTCTCGTAGGCGTTGCCGGCAAGGTAGAGGCCAAGCCGCCGTGCCGCCGCGCCGAGGGCCGCATATTCCGGCCCGTCGGGTTCGAACACCGCGCGGGCCCGGAAATCGGCCGTCGCGCCGCTTTCGAAGCCGGTAAACAGATATTCCGGGAGCACCGCCAGCTTCAGCGGCGTGCCGGTGAACACCTCGAGAAAGGCGCGCGTTCCCGCGATCTGCCGCTCGACCTCGGCCACATAGTCGAGGATGGCGCGGCGCGCTGCGGCGGCCGAGCCGGCGCCATCGACCGAGCGCGCGGTCAGCTGCATCGCCACGGCGAGATATGGTTCCACGGTCATGTGCAGGCTCGGATGCCGCTGTGAAAGGCCATCGGGCATGGTCTCAGGCGGGCTGGGGCTCGGCAAGGCTGTCGCCGGTACCGCCGCCCTCTCCGAGATCGGGGTATCGCCCGAGCGTGAGCAGGAGCAGCGCGCCGCCGACAAACAGCGCCGCTGCCACATAGAGCATCTGGTCGTAGTTGCCGGTCAGGTCGCGCACCCGGCCATAGATGGTGGGCGAGAAGGCCGCAGCGAGTGCGAACGGCATATAGAGCATACCGAAAATCTTCCCGTAATTGGCCAGCCCGAAATAGCGGCTGGCGAGATAGGCGATGAGATCGGATTCCGCGCCCGCGGCAAAGCCGAGGAGGAAGGCCGAGAGCAGGATGAGCGAAAAGCCCGGATTGGCGCCGGCAATCAGCATCGCGGCAAACGCCGGCATGGTGAGGATCGGAAGCGCCACAAGCGGCGCCCAGAAGCGGTCGAGCAGCAGGCCTGTGATGATCCGGCCGGCAAGGATGGAAAGGCCCACCACCTGCATCACCTGCGCGGCCTGTTCAGGCGCATAACCGTGCAGCTGCACCATCTGCGGCATGTGGATGTGCGCGCCGCCATAGGCGAGCGCGACCATGAAGATCGACGCCCAGATCACCCAGAAGCGCCGGTCTCCCATCGCGTCGCGCAGCGTTGCGCCGGCAAGCGTGCCCGCACCCGCGCCGGAGGGCTGCTGCGCAACCGTGGGCTCGCGCAGGAACAGGAGCCCAAGCGGCAGGGCCACCAGCAGCGGCAGCGCTGCAATGACGAGATGGGCGCCCCGCCATCCGAACGCCTCGATCGCCCATGTGACAAGCGGCGGGATCACCAGCGCGGCAAGGCTCGTGCCCATCAGCATGAGTCCAAGCGCGAGGCCGCGATTGCGAAAGAACCACTGGTTGACCAGCCGCGAGAAGGTGACCGGCGTGGTGCCGATGCCCACAAGGCCCACCAGCACCCACAGGCCGTAGAAGACGATGATCGAATCCTCGATCAGCGAGAAGCTGGCAAAGACGAGCCCGAAGCCGAACATCGCCAGCATGGCCACCTTGCGCGCGCCGTGCCGGTCTGCCAGCGCACCGAAGACGGGGGCGAGCAGCGCACCGATCACGCCGTAGATGGTAATGCCCAGCGAGATCTCGGCAAAGCTCCAGCCGAACTCCGCGTTGATCTTCGGCATCACGAAGCCGATCGTGTTGTACGGGACAGGCGAGGCGCCGCACGCCACGCCCACGAGGCAGGCAAGGAGGACAAGCGAGCTCCGGGCGGTGAACTCGCCGCGCTGGGGGTGAGGCCCTTCGGGCTCGGATTGTGCCATGCCCGAAGGGCTCCCGTCCTAGAAGTTGCGCCTGAGCCTCGCCATCCAGGTGCGCGGCCGGTTGAGATAGTTGTAGTTCACGAGGCTCGATTGCGGATAGGCCTCGTCGAAGCAGTTGGAGCAGTCGACTGCGACGAGCCAGTTGCCATCATCGGTGCGCATGGAGACCCCTGCGTTCACCAGCCAGACGGCGCGGGTGAAAGAGCCGGTGACAAACTCGCCGGCAAAGGGATTGAAGGGGAAGGTCTGGCCGGTTGCGGCCGAGGTGATCGACCCGGTCCAGATCGTTGCGTTTGCAGTGCCCGACTCGGACTTTGAACGGTAAAGCGCGTTCGCATTGGGCTGGATGATGATGCCGGCTCCCGCCACCGGAATGTCCCAGCTGCCACCGAAGGCGAGGGTCCAGTCGGGCGTGCGCACCGGCTCGGCGATGCCGCCATCGACGGTCACAATCCCGGCGCCGCAGTCGGGGGCATTGGCAGCCCCGGGGGCCAGCGGCACCCGGCCGGCGGCCAGCTGCGCGCGGCAATCCGCCTGCTGCTGGCGGATGGCCTTCACTCCATAGGCGTTGGGCGCGGTCGTCTCGCGCACCTTGTAGCGGTCGTCCTGGTAGCCAAGGTTCAGATAGAGGTTGAGCCCGTCCGTCGGCACGGCCGTGAGCTCCAGCTCGAGGCCCTTGTTCTGGTAGTCGGCAAAGTTCTGGGTGATGAAGGTCACCGAGCCATCGACCGGGTTCACAAACGCCGACGGGGTCTGGAGGTCCTTCACGTCGAGCCAGAAGCCGGTCAGGTTCACGCGCAGCCGCCGGTCGAGCCATTCCGACTTGAGGCCGAGCTCGTAGTTCCACGCGATCTCGGGGTCGAAGGGCAGCAGCGTGTCGCGCCGCGTGCCGCGCGCGTTCCAGCCGCCGGACTTGAAGCCGCGCGTCGCCGAGGCGAAGACAAGGATGTCGTCGTTGGCCTTCCAGTTGAGCGCGAAGCGCGGAGTCCACAGCTTGGCCTTCTGGACAAGCGGGATCGGCACGCCGTTCGAAGCCACAAGACTGTTGTTGAGGCAGGTGATCGGCCCGCCCGTCGAGGGGCAGCTGGGCCGGTTGTCGCGGATGGAAAAGGTCTTCTCCTCGTCGGTGTAGCGGATGCCTGCGGTGGCCGTGAACCCTTCGGCAAAGTTGAGATCCACCTGCAGATAGCTCGCCGTTGCCTTGGTGCCGTTGCGCAGCACCCGGTCGGCAAGCAGCAGCGGAAAGCCGGTAGGGGTCCCGATGTCGACGGTGAACATGTCGGCGAAATCGGTGACGTTGCGTTCGTCGTAGAAATAGGCGCCCGCCACATAGGTCAGCAGGCCCTCGCCGAACCCGCCAGTGAGCTTCACCTCCTGGGTGACCTGCTGGTGCTTGCCGTCGTTCAGGATCGCAAAGCCGCCATTCTGGAAGCCGCGCACCGCCGGGAAGGGATTGGCGATGTTGGGAAGGCCCCGCCCGTCGGCAAAATCGAGCGCGAATCGCTGGCGCACGTCGACGATACCGGTGATCAGGTTGAGCGTGTGATTGTCGCCCGCCCATTCGAGGTTCGAGGTGATGAGCGTCGATTCGGCCTCGTTGCCAAGCGGGAAGGCGGCCTTCCGCCCGGTGACGGGCAGCGTGTACTGCGGCGCGCCGCCGGGCCGCCGCGCGGAGATCATGCCGGTGGTGGCAAAGCGCCCGCTGCAGTCCGTGGAGTTGCGCGGATCGCAGGTGAAGTTGAGCAGGTTCTCGCCGTTGGCCTGCATCCACGAGAGCGCGACATGCCAGCGCACGCGCTCCACCGGGCGCAGCTCCACGGCAAACCGGGCGCCGGCCATGTCGTTGTCGTTCAGCCGCTCGCCCGTTGTCGTGTTGCGGACATAGCCCTCGTCGTCCTGGATGAAGCCGGAGACCTTGATGCCGACCATGTCGGATGCGGGCAAGTCGACCGAGCCGCGCACCATCCACTGGCTGTAGCTGCCATAGCCCGCCTCGATGAAGCCGCCGAACCGGCTGCCCGGGCGCTTCATGATCACGTTGACCGCACCGCCCGTCGTGTTGCGCCCGAACAGCGTTCCCTGCGGGCCGCGCAGCACCTCCACCCGCTCGACATCGAAGAAGGCGAAGTTGTTGGCGTTCTGCCGGCTGATGTAGACATCGTCGATATAGGTGCCAACCGGCGGGTCGAAGGTCGCAATCGACTCGGTGTTGCCAAGGCCGCGGATATAGTAGGCGTTGGCAGAGCCGAGGCCGGTGTTGTTGGAGCCAATGAGGTTCGGCACATAGCCGATAAGATCGAGCGTCTCGGTGATCCCCCGCGTTTCGAGCGCGGCGGCCGAGAAGGCGGAAACGGCAATCGGCACATCCTGCACCGATTGTTCGCGGCGCTGCGCCGTCACCACGATCTCGCCGAGGCCGGAGGCCGCGGGTTCTTCCTGCGAAGCCTGTGCCTGTGCCCCCGCCGGCAGCACGGCAAGAAGCGCAAGGGCCGTGGATGCCCGCGAGGCCGCGCGCATGGCCCGCCCGGCGATTGCCTTGCCAGTGATTGTCATCGCGTCCGTCTCCCTGTCTGGTGGCATGGTGCACCACCCTTCGATTGCCAATGTGCCCGTGCCCGCGCTCGTCCCCCGGGCCTGCCGCTTGGCGCGGCTTTGTCCGGACAACTTTGACACATCGGCCGCCTTTCGCAATAGTGCGCGTGCGCAACAGGGCTGCGGAATTGTGCAGCCCGCCCGGGCTGGAGAGAGAGGAACGAGGGGGCGATGATGCAGGGTGATACCAGCGACGATCGGCCGCACTATCTGGTGGTGACAGCAACCGTCACCGACCCGGCGAAGATGCAGGCCTACAATGCGAAGCTGGCGCAAACCGGCCTCTATGCCGCCCACGGCGGCCATTATGTGCTGATCGGCCGGCCGGTTGCTGAGCTTGAGAACTGGGACGGGCGGGCCGTGGTCGTCGCCCGCTTCCCGAGCCGGGCTGCAGCCGAGGCCTTCTGGAACTCCGAGACCTACCAGCGCGAGGTGAAGCCGCTGCGCGAGGGCGCTGGCGACTTCCACGTTTCCATCTTTGCCGGCGCGGCGTGATGGATCTTCTCTACCCCACCCTCGTGTGGTTCCACATCCTGCTGCTCGTCTTCTGGCTGGGCGGCGACCTCGGCGTCTTCCTTCTCGGCCAACATTTCCGCAGGCGCCACGCCTACAGCTTGCCCGAGCGGCTGGCACTCCTCAGGCTGCTTGTCATCACCGACATGGGGCCGCGCACCGCCTGGGCGCTGATGGTGCCCTCTTCGCTGCTGCTGCTGAAGCTGGGGCCGTGGTGGCCTGCCATGCCGGACTGGCTGCTGTGGGCGGGCAGCCTTGTGGCGCTTGCGTGGCTGTGGCTGGTGTGGGAGGCGCATCTTCACGACCAGACCCCGCGCGCCCGGCGCGCGCGCGCGCTCGAAAACCCGCTCAAGTTCACCCTCACAGGCTTCTATCTCACCCTTGGCATTGCAAGCCTCGCAAACGGCGGCCAGCCGCTGCCGGGCTTCCTTGGCTGGAAGGCTTTGCTGTTCGGCCTCATATTCGTGGCAGCCATCCTCATCGACATCGCCTTCCGGCCGGTGGGGCCGCAGCTGATGGCGCTCATCCAGGAGGGCTCGTCCGACGAGACGGAGGTGCCATTGCGGCGAACGATGGACAGGACGCGCATCTTCGTCATGACAGTCTATGCCCTGCTGTTCCTTATCTCCTGGCTGGGCGTGCTGGTTTCCAAGGGCATCCTCGCACTCTGAAGCCCCCATGACGTTTGCCGTTGTTGGGCGGTCACCTGCCGGCGCTTGATGCCTTCATCTCAAGCCTCTAGGCCCATTGCCATGCCCCATGGAAAGCGCGACGGTCCATCATGGTCGATTTGCCCGAAGTTTCTCCTGACAGGCTGAACCGGTATCACGGGCAGGTTCGCAGCGACGCTTTGCTATCCATCCCAACATCTGCGGCGGGGACGCTCCTCGATGTGGGCGGAGGCACGGGTGCAACAGCCGTCGCGGCCAAGCAGCAGGGACTTGCCGAGCGGGCCGGCGTGGTCGACCTCATTCCCTTCGACCCGACCGGAACCGACCTCGACTTTCACTTTGCAGGCGACCTTGAGCGATCCGATGCCCTCGACCGGGCCATCGCCGCCGAGGCGCCGTTCGACACCATCCTCGCGCTCGATGTTCTCGAGCATCTGGTTGACCCCTGGGCGATGGTCAAACGGCTCGATGCAGCGCTCAAGCCCGGCGGCGTGCTGATCGGAAGCATTCCGAATATCCGCCATTTTTCCGTGAGCTTGCCACTGTTGTTTGCCGGGCGATGGCAGTTGCAGGATGATGGGCTGCTGGATCGCACGCACCTGCGCTTCTTCGTGCGCGAGACGGCCATCGAGCTGATGACCTGCTCCGGGCTCGTTGTGGAGCATGTCGACGCGCGGGTGGGGGGCTCGCGGCCCATCCGGATCGCCCGCAGGCTCAGCCTTGGCCTTCTCGATCGCCTGACCGACTTCCGCTACATCATCCGGGTGCGCAAGCCTGCCTGAACAAGAAGGCGTGCCTCACCCCTGCCTGGGCGCGATCACCATCAGCATCTGCCGACCTTCCATGCGCGGGTGCTGTTCCACCTTGGCATAGTCGACCGTATCGTCGCGCACCCGCTCGAGCAGCCGGAGCCCGAGCTGACCGTGAGCAAGCTCGCGGCCGCGGAACCGCAGGGTAATCTTCACCTTGTCGCCATCCTCGATGAATTTCCTCACCGATTTCATCTTCGTCTCATAATCATGATCGTCGATGTTGGGGCGCATCTTGATTTCCTTGATGTCCTGTACCTTTTGCGTCTTGCGGGCAAGGTTGGCCTTTTTCTGGGCTTCATATTTGAAGCGGCCGACATCTAGGAACTTGCACACCGGCGGATCGGCGTTGGGCGAAATCTCGACGAGGTCGAGCCCGGCCTCTTCGGCCAAAGCGCGCGCTTCCCGGGTGTACATCACGCCGAGATTCTCGCCATTCTCGTCGATCACCCTGACCCGGGGCACGTTGATATATTCGTTGTAGCGTGGCCCGTTGAGCGGTGGCGGCACAGGGGCAATCATGCGGCGGAACGGCGGCGGCGCTATGGTCTTCACTCCTCTGGTTGCAGGACCCTCTCTATATACGGCAGGAGCACAGCCACGAAAAGGGGCGCTGCCCCCGGGAGATAGTGATGCATCCTGCGCGTGCCACCCTTGCCACACTGGCCCTTGCCACGCTGGCCGCTGCCCTCTGGGCTGCCGCGCCCCTGCCCGCGCAGCCGCTGTCGCCGCCGTTCGAGCTCGCCGAGGGGCAGAGGGCCGCGCCGTTTGGCAACCAGGTCCCGCGGATGATCGTGAACTATGGCCGGGCGGCGCCGGCGGTCGGCATCTCCGGCCAGCCGACGGTTGCCGGAATCGATGCCGCGCGCGAGCTCGGCTTTGCCGTGATGGTGGACCTGCGCCAGCCCGACGAGCCGGGCGTTGCCGCCGAGGCGGCCCGGGCGGCCGACGTGGGGCTTCGCCGCCTTTCGGTGCCGATGCCGCCGCGGGCCGGGCCTGAGCTCGATGCCTTTGTCGCGCAGCTGACCGGAATCCTCGACGAGCGGACAAACTATCCGATCCTGCTCAACTGCGGCTCGGCCAACCGGGCGGCCGCAGCCTGGGCGCTCTACCGCGCGCGCAAGGGCGTGCCGGCGGCCATCGCCATCGAGGAGGCCCGTGCGCTCGGCCTTACCTCCCGCGAGGCGCTGGTGCGCGAGGTGCTGGGGCTTCCAGCGCGCTGAGCGCGCCCGGCATTCGGGCCTCCCCGCCCGGCCGCCATCCAGCCGAGCGCGTGCGGCCCGATGGCCTCGACGGTCGCACGCAAGTCCCGGCGCCGGGGCCCGCACCCGGACAGGCAACAGGCGCGAGCCCGACCAGAGAGGGTGCGCGCGCAGGTCGATGCCGGTGCCCGGCGGGCCCTCAGCCGACCGACGGGGTCGAGCGCCACCAGCAGCCCAACGTGCGCCGCCTGTGGTGCGGCAGGAGCCGGCAGCCGGCAACGCATTGAGGATCCCGGCCGATACTTCCGGTTCGGGCCGCGATGCTCATGCGGAGCCCGACCGCACGGTGGCGGCCGACTGGTGGAACAGCCGCTGCCGCTCCTCCTCCGTCATGTCCCCGGCCTGATATTCGGGCCGGTCGGCAATGGCATAGGCGCGCGCGGTCGCCGGGCGGTCGCTGATCCGCGCCACCCAGGCATCAAGGTGCGGGAAGCTGCCCGCGGCCTCCTCGCCTGCAATCCGTGCGCCGAGCTTCGCCCACGGGAAGGCGGCCATGTCGGCGATGGTATAGGCCTCGCCGGCAACGAAGGGCCGGTCGGCCAACCGCCGGTCGAGGACCGCAAGGAGGCGCAGGCTCTCGCCGGTGTAGCGCGTGATCGCGTAAGGGATGGGCTCAGGCGCATAGACCCGGAAGTGGCCGGCCTGGCCCATCATCGGCCCGAGGCCCGCCATCTGCCAGAACAGCCACTGGATCGTCTCCCACCGCCCCGCCGGCTCCCCGGGCAGGAACAGGCCGTGCGTCTCGGCGAGGTAGAGGAGGATCGCACCGGATTCGAACAGGCTCTGGCCCGTCTTTCGGTCCACCAGCGCGGGCATGCGGTTGTTGGGCGCGATCCGGAGGAACTCGGGCCGGAACTGGTCGCCCTTGCGGATATTGACGGGCACCAGCTCGTAGGGGAGCCCGGCCTCCTCGAGAAAGAGGGTCACCTTGTGGCCGTTGGGGGTGGGCCAGTAGTGCAGCTCGTAGCGCGGTTCTGCCATGGGGGCTTCCTTTCACCCGCCATCTAGCCTCTCCGGGAGGTGGAGGCACCCCGCACCTGACGCTAGGGTTGGCCGGGGAGACAGAGATGGCCAGCACCACAGAGACCGCAGCAGCCGAGCCCTTTCCTGGCTGGTCGCGCGACACGATTGACGACCGCATCGTCAACCCGGAACTCTACACCGAGCCCGAGGCACTGCATGCCGACTATGCGTGGCTGCGCGCCAACGATCCGGTGCACTGGACGGAGCCGCGCGGCTACCGCCCGTTCTGGGCGATCACCCGCCATGCCGACATCGTCGCCGTCTCCAAGGCGAACGACAGGTTCATCAACCGCGATCGCACCTATCTTTCGCCCATCGAGGGCGAGCAGTGGATCCGCGAGATGACGGGCGACACCCACCTGTTCCGAACGCTCGTCGACCTCGACGACCCCGAGCACCGGAAGCTGCGCCAGATCACCCACGCCTGGTTCCAGCCGGGGGCGGTCAGGGCCAATCTCGAGGGGCGGGTGCGCGCGCTTGCGCGCGAGCATGTGGCGCTGATGCGGGCGCGGGGCGAGACGCTCGACTTCGTCAACGAGGTGGCGCTCTGGTATCCGCTGCGCGTCATTCTCGACATCCTCGGCCTGCCGCGCGAGGACGAGGCCCTGATGCTGAAGCTGACTCAGGAGACGTTCGGCGCGCTCGACCCGGACGTGGTGGCCCGCTCGCAGATCCTCACCCAGGGGGTCGGCTTCCAGGGCACCGGCAATGCGCAGGTCGATCTCATCCGGCTGGCGCAGATCTTCTTCGAGTATTTCGGCAGGGTGCTGGCCGACCGGCGCGCCAACCCGCGCGACGATGTGGCAAGCGTGATCGCCAACGGCACCATCGACGGCGCGCCGATCCCGGAGCGGGAAGCCCTCTCCTACTATGTGATCACGGCCACCGCGGGCCACGACACCACCTCGAGCACCGCCGCCGGCGGCTTCGAGATGCTGGCCCGCAACCCCGCCCAGCTGGCGCTCCTCAAGGCCGATCCGTCGCGCATCCCGTTGTTCGTCGAGGAAAGCATCCGCTGGGTCACGCCGGTCAAGCATTTCATGCGCACGGCAACCGAGGATACGGTGGTCGGCGGCAGGACCATCCGCAAGGGCGATGGCCTTGCGCTCTTCTACTGGTCGGGAAACCGCGACGAGGCGGTGTTCGAGGACCCGTACAGCTTCCGCGCCGACCGGCAGCCCAACCCGCACATCGCCTTTGGCCACGGCGTGCACCTGTGCCTTGGCATGCACCTCGCGCGGCTCGAGCTCAGGATCCTGTTCGAGGAGCTGCTGCCGCAGATTGCCGAGCTCCACCTTGCCGGCGAACCGAGGCTGAGCCTCGCCAACTTCGTCTCCGGGCTCAAGACCCTGCCGGTCGCCGTCCGGTGGCACTGAAGGATGAGGGCTGGCGGCACGATCCGGCCTCCTATCCCGCGCGCATCCCGCTCCCGGTGCGATATGGCGACATGGATGCCAATGCGCACCTCAACAATGTGGCGATCGCGCAGCTGTTCGAGGAGGCGCGCCTCCGCTTCCATGCCATCCTGCGCGCACGGGGCGCCGGGGTCGATCCCGGCGGGGTGCTGCTGGCGCATGTGGAGATCGACTATGTGGCCGAGGGCCGCTACCCCGAGGATGTGGAGGCAGGCGTGGCCGTGGTGCACATCGGGAGGCGCAGCTACCGGCTCGGCATCGGCCTGTTCCAGCTCGGGCGCACGCTGGCGCTGGCCGATTGCGTGATGGTCCACCGCGGCCGAACGATCGAGCCCGGGCTGCGCGCGGCGCTTCAGACCCACGCCCATGGCTGAGGGCTTCGACCGGCCCGAGTCCGACCTCTTCGCGATCCGCCTGTTGCACGACTGCTATGCCGACGCGGTCAACCGCCGCGACGCGGATGCCTGGGGCGCGCTGTGGGCCGAGGACGCAAGAGGGGACCTGATGGGCCGGCAGGTCAGCGGCCGCGCGGCGATCCTTGCCACCCGGCGCGCCACCATGGCGGGCCTGAGAGTCGTCGGCTTCTTCTGCCAGCCGGGCATGATCCGCGTGGGGGGCGACGAGGCCGAGGGCCGGGTGTGGACGCACGAGGTCCGCGGAGGCGCACGTCCTTGGCGGCGCACGTCCTTGGCGGCGCATGTCCTTGGAGGCACAAAAGGGAAGCGCCGGCCGCTCGGCTGCTACGAGGATCGCGAGGTGCGCGGCGCGGACGGCCGCTCGCGCTTTCGCGCGCGCCGCTTCACCCTGCGGCGCGACGAGGGCCGCGCCACAGGCGGAACAGCCAAACCGGGGGAGGAACGGATGCCGGTCGTGGTCGCAGGCGAGGTGGACATGGCGCCCGGAACCCGCAAGGCGGCGCTTGCCGGTGCACGGCCGCTCATCGCGCAGGCGCTCACCGAGCCGGGCTGCCGCCACGATGCGTGGACCGCCGACCCCTTCCGGCCAGACCGCATTCAGGTGTTGGACGAGTGGGAGAGCGCCAAGGCGCTGGCCGCGCGCCTCCTCGCCCCCTCCTATGTCGGCATGCTGGCGCATCTGTCCGGCTCTGGAATCGCGGCAGCCACCACCCGGAAATACCGCTGCGACCGCGGGGAGCCCGTCTATGGCGCAGACGGGGTCGCAACCGCGCACTTCGAAGCCGGGACGGGCTGAGGGGCGCTGCCATGGACGGAAGCCCCGCTGCCCCGGACTGGCAGGCGGCCGCGCGGCACCTCTCCGCCGCCGGCCACGCGCTCGACCTGAGCGAGGTTCCGGTGCGGCTCGCCGGCGGGCTTGCCAACCGCAACTACCGGGTGGCGCTCGACGGCGCGCCGGCGGTGTTCCGGTGCCCGCCGGCCGGCGCGCTGGCACACGGCGCCTCCGACATGGCGCGCGAGGCACGGGTTCTGTCTGCCCTCCACCCCCATTTCCCGCTTGCGCCGCGCCTCCTCCACGCCTGTCTCGACCCCGGCGTGATCGGGGTTCCGTTCCTTCTTGTCGAGTGGCGGCCGGGCGTTGCCATCGGCGCCGAGGTGCCGCCCGCGCATGCGGGCGCGGCACCGGGCTGGATGCCCAAGGCGCTGGCCTGGTGCATGGCGGCACTGCACCGGCTGGACCCTCCGGCGATCGGCCTCGCCGGCCTCGGCCGGCCGGCGGGCTTCTGCGAACGGCAGCTGAAGGGCTGGGCACGGCGCGCCGAGGCCGCCTTCGGCGCGCGCCGGCCGCCCGCGCTCGACCCGCTTCTGGCGCGGCTCGATGCGACGCGCCCGGCCGACGGTCCGGCGCGCCTGCTGCACATGGACCTGAAGCTCGACAATCTGCTGCTCGATCTCGAGGCGGCGCGCCCGACCGCGCTCATCGACTGGGACATGGCAACGCTTGGCCCGCCCGCCTTCGAGATGGCCGTGCTTTTGTCCTACTGGATCGAGCCCGACGACCCGCCTGCCGTCAGGTCGCTCGGCGTGCTGCCCTCGCTGCAGGCCGGATGGCCCGACCGGAAGGCGATGTGCGCGCTGCTGTGCGGCGCGGCGGGCGCCATGCCGCCCGACCTTCCCTGGTATCTGGCGCTGGCGCGACTGCGGCTGGCAACCGCGTGGATGCAGCTCTATCGCTTGTGGCAGCGGGGCGCGCTCGAGGGCTCGCGCTACGAGGGGTTCGAGGCCCTGGCCAAGGCCATCCTCGCCCATGCGCTCGACCGGTTCGGAGACCTGTGATGATCGATTTCGCCCCGCCTGCGGAGCTTTCGGACCTCGCGCGGCGCGTGCGCGCGTTTGTCGCCGAGCGGATCGTGCCCTACGAGCGCGATCCGCGGCTGACGGCGCACGGGCCGACCGATGCGCTGCGCGCAGAGCTTGTGGCAGAGGCGCGCGCGGCCGGCCTGCTCACCATCCAGGCGCCGCAGAAATGGGGCGGCATGGGCCTGTCCCACATCGGCCAGGCGCTGGTGTTCGAGGCCGCCGGCTGGTCGACGCTCGGCCCCGTGGCGATGAACTGCGCCGCGCCCGACGAGGGCAACATGTATCTCCTCGGCCGGATTGCCCGGGAGGACCAGGCCGAGCAGTTCCTCCTTCCCATGATCCGCGGCGAGCGCCGCTCCTGCTTTGCGATGACCGAGCCCGGCGGCGCCGGTTCGGACCCGGCCCAGCTGCTGACCGAGGCGGTGTTCGATGGCGCCACCTACACCATCTCGGGCCGCAAGTGGCTGATCACGGGGGCCGAGGGCGCGCGCACGTGGATCATCATGGCGCGGGTCGCGCCCAACGCCCATGGCCCCGACGGGCCCACCCTGTTCGTCTGCGAGGGCGATACGCCGGGCATCCATATCGAGCGGCGGATGAACTCCATGGACCGCAACTATGTGGAAGGCCATGCGGTGGTGCGCTTCGAGGGCCTCGCGCTCTCGCCCGCCCACGTGCTCGGCGAGGTGGGCCAAGCGCTGCGCTATGCCCAGATGCGGCTTGCGCCGGCGCGCATGACCCACTGCATGCGCTGGTTGGGCGCCGCCGCGCGCGCACACGCCATCGCGATCGACCATGCCCGCACCCGCACCGCCTTCGGCAAGCCGCTGGGTGAACACCAGGGTGTCTCGTTCATGCTGGCCGAAAACGAGATCGACCTGCATGTCGCCCGCCTGCTCATCTGGCGGACCTGCTGGCTGATGGACCAGGGCGCCAAGGGGCGGCACGAGAGCTCGATCGCCAAGGCCGAAGTCTCCGAGCGGCTGTTCCGCGTGGCAGACCGCTGCGTGCAGGTGCTGGGCGGCATTGGCACCACCGACGAGACGGTGGTGGAGATGATCTACCGCGACCTGCGCGGCTTCCGCCTCTACGACGGCCCGACGGAGGTGCACAAACATGCCATTGGCCGGCAGCTGATTCGCAACGGTACCGAGTTTGCAGCCCCGCCTGCGGCCGATGGCCTGCCGCAGGCCCCGCTGGCGAAGGCTGCGGAGTGAGCGTCTGCCGCTACCGCGGGCGGTTCCTCGAGTTCCACGAGGTGCCATGGGGCGACGGAGGCCGATGGGAATATGTGAAGCGGTTGCGCGGGATCTCGGCGGCCGTGATCCTTGCCATCACTGACGCCCGCGAGATCCTGCTCGTCGAGCAGTTCCGCCCGCCGCTCGGCCGCCCGTGCATCGAGCTTCCCGCCGGCCTCGTGGGCGACGAGCGCGACGGCGAGGACCCGCTCGAGTCCGCGCGGCGGGAGCTTCTCGAGGAAACCGGTTTCAGGGCGGCCAACTGGGAGGATTTCGGCGAATGGGCCTCCTCGCCCGGCATGATCGGGGAAATCTTCCACTTCTACCGCGCAACCGGTCTCGAGCGGGTCGGCCGTGGCGGCGGCACGGCAAGCGAGGGCATCCGGGTGCATGTCGTGCCGGTCGGGGATCTTCCCCGGTTCGTGGCGGATGCCCGGGCGCGCGGCTGCGCGGTCGATACGCGGCTCCTGATCGGCCTGCACCTCGTGTGAGCGGCAACCGCGCAGCGCTCGCCGCGGCCATGCCGTCGCTCCTCGCCCACGAGGGCGTGTGGGAGGGAAGCTATGTCCATCTCGACGCCGATGGCACGGAGCGCGACCGGCACGCGGCGCGGATCCTGTGCCGCTTCCCGGACGCCGGGCCGTTCCACTATGTGCAGCACAACCGCTTCCGCTGGGCCGACGGGCGCGAGACGGAGGCCGAGCTTCCCGGCGTGCTGCGCGACGGGCGGCTGTGGTGGGACCTGCCGTCCTTCTCGGGCTGCGCGTGGGAGGGCGGCGAGGGCACCATCCTGCTGCGGCTGGACCGGCGCGACGAGCCCGGCGTCTCGTTCGTCGAGCTGATCGTGCTCGGCGCGGGCGGCATCGAACGCGGCCGGACGTGGCATTGGTTCCAGAACGGCCGGCTGATCCGGCGGACCCTGTGCACCGAGCGGCGGGTCAGCGCCGCCCCGCCTCCTGCGCCTCCCGGAGCAGGAACACCCTGAGCGCGCTGGCCAGCGGCCGGTCGCGCGCCTCGTCGATCTGTGTGACCAGCGCGGTCGGGGTCGAGCCGCGCGCCGCGGCCGCGGCATCGAGGGCGGCCCAGAACTCGGGCTCGAGGGCCACCGAGGTGCGGTGCCCCTGGATGGTGAACGAGCGCTTGACGAGGGTCTGCCGCCTCACGGGGCACCCGGGCCCGGCAGCCGCCGGCCGCTCACGCCACGCAGGCCATGGCGGCCTCAGTACATGTGCTGGCCGCCATTGATCGACAGGGTGGAGCCGGTGATGAAGCCGGCATCTTCGGCGCACAGGAACGCAACCCCGCGGGCAATCTCCTCCGCGCGCCCGAGCCGGCCGGCCGGGATCCGCGCCACGATCTTCTCCAGCACATCGGCGGGCACGGCCGCCACCATGTCGGTATCGATGTAGCCGGGCGCCACGGCATTGACCGTCACGCCGAAGCGCGCGCCCTCCTGCGCGAGCGCCTTGGTGAAGCCGTGGATGCCCGACTTGGCCGCCGCATAGTTCACCTGCCCATATTGGCCAGCCTGGCCGTTGATGGAGCCGATGTTGACGATCCGGCCCCACCGGCCCTCCTTCATCCCCGGGAACACCGCCTTCGACATGTTGAAGCAGCCGCCGAGGTTCACGTCGATGACCTCCTTCCACATCTCGAAGCTCATCTTGAGGAGCGTGGCGTCGCGCGTGATCCCGGCATTGTTGACCAGGACCTGGACCGGCCCGTGGCGCTCGGCGATCTCGGCCACCGCGGCCTGGCAGGCATCGAAATCGGCCACGTTCCACCGGTAGGCCGGAATGCCGGTGCGCTCGGTGAACGCCCTTGCCCGCTCCTCGCTGCCGACATAGTTTGCCGCAACCACCATTCCCATGTCGCGCAGCGCCACCGAGATGGCCTCGCCGATCCCACGCGTGCCCCCCGTGACGATTGCCACCCGTGCCATGCTGGTCCTCCCTCTGTCCCGGCGCAAGCCCTAGTCGGCCTCCACCCAGCCGGCAAGCTCCTGGCCGAGGATGCGGCGCAGCATGTCCATGCCTGCCGGGCTGTCGTTGAGGCAGGGGAGATAGGCGTAGTGGGTGCCGCCGGCCCCGAGGAAGGCGTCGCGCGCCTCGATGGCGATTTCCTCCAGCGTCTCGAGGCAATCGGCTGCAAAGCCCGGGCAGGCGATGGCAACCCGGGTGATGCCTGCGCGCGCAAGCCCGATGAGGGTGGGCTCGGTGTAGGGCTGCAGCCATTCGGCCGGCCCGAAGCGCGACTGGAAGGTGACGACCAGCCGCTCGCGCGGGAGGCCGAGCGCCTCGCCCACCAGCCGCGCGGTCTTCTGGCACTGGCAATGGTAGGGGTCGCCGAGCTCGAGCGTGCGGCGCGGCATGCCGTGGAAGCTGAGCACCAGCCGCTCCGGCTCGAAGTCGAGGCCGGCAAGGCCGGCGCCGAGGCTGGTGGCCAGCGCGGCGATGTGCGCCGGATGATCGTGATAGGGCGGCAGGGTGCGGATGGCCGGGACCCACCGCTGGGTCTCGACATGGTGGAAGACGGCCTCGACCACGGTGCCGGTGGTGGCGCTCGAATATTGCGGGTAGAGCGGCGCGACAAGGATCCGGTCGCAGCCGGCCGCGCGCAGCGCATCGAGCCGCTCGGGGATTGCGGGGCGGCCGTAGCGCATTGCGAAATCGACGATCACCCGCCCGCCCCAGCACCCGGCGAGCGCCCGCGCCTGCCGCCGGGTGATGGCGCGCAGCGGGCTGTCGTGTTCCACCTCGTCCCAGATGGCGGCATAGGCCTCGGCGGTCCGCGCCGGGCGGGTTTTCAGGATCACCTTTTCCAGAAGGATGTTCCAGAGGGTGCGCGGCAGCTCGATCACCCGCGGATCCGACAGGAACTGGCGCAGATAGGGCTTGACCGCCTCGGGCGTCGGGGCATCCGGCGAGCCGAGGTTGACAAGCAGCACACCCACCCGCCCGTGGGCGACCTCGGGATGATCGTCCGGCCGCACGGGGTCAGTCGAAGGCGCGGGCCAGCGGCAGTTCGCGCGCGCGCACCCCTGTGGCTGCGAACAGCGCGTTGGCAAGTGCCGGCGCGGCAGGCGGCGTGCCCACCTCGCCCACCCCGCCCAGCGGCCGCGCGGAGGGGACAATGACCGTGTGGAACCGCGGGGTTTCGGCCAGGCGCAGGATGCGCAGCCGGTCGAAGTTGCGCTCGCGCGCATAGCCGTCAGCGAAGCTCGTCTCGCCCCAGAGCGCGGCCGTCAGGCCGAAGATCGCGCCGCCCTCCATCTGCGCAACCACCGAGTCCGGGTTGATGGCCTGCCCGCAGTCGATCGCGGTCGTCACCCGCCGGACCCGCACCTCGCCGCCCGCCACCCCGGCCTCGACCACCTGCGCCACGATCGAGCCGAAGCTTTCGTGCAGCGCAACACCGCGGCCGAAGCCGTCGGCCACCGGGCTTCCCCAGCCGGCGGCCTCGGCCACCGCGCGCAGCACGCGCGCATGGCCGCCATCCGGATCGAGAAGCGAAAGGCGGAAGGCCATCGGATCCGCACCCGCCTCGGCGGCCACCTCGTCGATGAAGCTCTCGATGAAGAAGGCCGTGTAGCTGTGACCGACCGAGCGCCAATAGCCGAGCGGCACCGGCTGGGCGACGGCCACGTGCTCGGCGCGGAAGGCGCCGATTCGGTAGGGAAGGTCCGTTGCACCCTCGAGCGCCACGCCGCTCGAGCGGTCGCTTGCCGGCGCAAGGCGCGGCATATTGCGCCGCATGAAGCTGCCCGAAAGCGAGGGCACGGCGATCTTCACCTCGAGCGCGGCAACACCGCCTTGCAGATCGAGCGCACCGCGCATGCGTGCAGCGGCCGCAGGGCGGAACATGTCGGCGTGGCTGTCTTCCTCCCGGCTCCACTGGAGCAGCACCGGGCGCCCGATGGCGCGGGCAATGAGCGCGGCCTCCACCATGGCATCGGTCTCGGCCTTGCGGCCGAAGCCACCGCCAAGCAGCGTCGGGTGGATGGTGACTGCGGCCTGCTCCAGCCCCAGCGCATCCGCAACCGCCCATGTGGCAAGGGTGAGCGACTGGGTGGGACCCCAGACATCGGCCCTGCCGTCAACGACGCGCGCGGCCGCCACCATCGGCTCCATGCAGGCGTGGGCGAGGAACGGGACGGCATATTCGGCTTGCAGGGGACCGCTGCCGAGCGCGGCAGCCACATCACCCCTGCGCACGATCTCGCCGCCCTCGCGCGCGAGCGCGCCCCTGACGCCGCGCGCGATCCAGTCGCCCGCCGGACGGCCGTCTGTGGCAAAGCGCGGGACAACGCGGCCAAGCGCCCGGCGCGCCTCCCAGGTGGTCGCCCCGATCGCGGCAACCCAGTTCGGCCCCTTCACCGTCTGCACCCCGTCGGGTGCCTCGACAGCCACGAGCCGCCCGCCAACGGGGCCGTGGCGGATGCTGGCGAACACCATGCCCGGCAGCCGGACATCCGCGCCGAAGCGCGCCGTGCCGTCGACCTTGGGCGGAATGTCGAGCCGGGGGACGGGCCGCCCGACGAGCGCGCGGCCGGAGGCCGGGCGCAGCACCGCCCCGGTCACCGTGCGCCGGGGGTCGACCCGCGCCGCCGCCTCGCCGAAGCCCATGCGCCGGGCCTGGTAGACGACGAAGCCGCCGCGCGTGTCGAGGAGCGCAGGGTCGACCGCCCAGTCGCGGGCCGCGGCCTCGACCAGCATCGCGCGCGCGGCTGCACCCGCCTCGCGCAGGATGTCGTGATAGCCCCTGACCGAGGTGCTGCCCCCCGTGAGGTGCAGGTTGAGCCGGCGGATGGCCGCCTCCCCCGCCAGGGCGGCCACCTCGCGCACCATCGGCGGCAAGCCTGCGGTGCCAGCCCGCACGAGGCCCACATGGGCGTAATCCGGGTGGAAGGTCGCCGGCTCGACACCCACCATGCGCCAGTCGGCGCCGAGTTCGTCCGCGAGGATCTGCGCAAGGGCCGACCAGCTGCCCTGCCCCATCTCGGCCTGCGGCACGGCGACCGTCACCCGGCCGTCCGTCCCGATCTTCAGCCAGGCGTTGAACAGCGTTTCGCCCTCCGCAGCCCGCCACGCCTCGGGGTAGCTGCGCGGCCAGAGCGCAAAGCCAACCACCACGCCGACGCTTGCCGCCGCCCCCACGAGGAAGGCCCGGCGGGTCGGCAACCGCCGCTGGCGCTTCTCGCCCTGGTCCGCCGCGTCGCCCGGCGTCGTCTGCAGCATCCTCGCCTCGTCCTGGTGAGCCGGCGCAAACCGCCAGACATCTGACGCCCGGCACCGCACCTTGGCCATGTCGCACCGCGCGCGGCGGCGCAAGCCCGGCGGGGGTGGCACGGGGTCACGCAGCCGCCCCCCGCCCGCGCCGCGGGCGGCACCGCCAGGGAGCGTCAGGATTTTGACGCCGGGCGTCAGATGTCTGGCGGTTTGCGCCGGCCTCGCGCCGCTTCCAGCGCCCTCGCCCGAGAGCAGCAGGCTTGGCACGGCACTTGCTCGGCCATGCGCGCCAGCCGCCACGGCGAGCGGCGGCCCAGCGGCCCGCCCTGCCCTCTACGGCCAGGAGACCGGGCAGTTGCGGGGCCCGGCAGGCGGCTGACCGAAGGGGACATGTTCTGGACGGCAGTGGAGGACGGATGCCCATCAACGAGATGCCCACAGACGACAGGAGGACAGGCCCGGGCGGCGCGGGGCAGGGCACGGATGCGCAGCCCGTGCCCGGCGGGCCGGTGGCGGTCGACGCGCGAACGCGCGCCGTGATGGCGCTTGCAGCGCGGGTCGCGCCGACCGGGGCGACCGTGCTCATCGGCGGCCCATCGGGTGCGGGCAAGGAGGTGCTCGCCCGCGAAATCCACCGGCTGAGCGCCCGGGCTGCGGGCCCGTTTGTTGCCATCAACTGTGCAGCCCTGCCCGAGACGATGCTCGAAGCCCTGCTGTTCGGGCACGAGCGGGGCGCCTTCACCGGCGCTTCGGGCGCCGCCCCGGGGCTGGTGCGGGCGGCCGATGGCGGCACGCTGTTCCTCGACGAGGTGGCGGAGCTGCCGCTGCCGCTCCAGGCGAAGCTGCTGCGGGTGCTGCAGGAGCGCGAGGTGCTGCCGCTTGGTGCGGTGCGGCCCGTCCACGTCGATGTGCGGGTGGTTGCGGCCACGAACCGCGACCTCGAGCAGGCAGTTGCCGCCGGCCGCTTCCGCGAGGATCTCTACTGGCGGCTGGCGGTATTTCCGCTGCACCTGCCGCCGCTTGCGGACCGGCCGGACGACATTCTCCCGCTCGCCCGCCATCTCCTTGCGCGCGCCGCCGGCGAAGGCCGGGCCGCGGCCCTTGCGCCCTGCGCTGCCGCCGCGCTTCTTGCCCATCGCTGGCCGGGCAATGTGCGCGAGCTTGCCAATGTGCTCGAGCGCGCGGCGATCCTTGCCGGGGACGGGCCGGTGACAGCCCTGCACCTCGGCCTGCCCGCGCCACAGGCGCACGCCGCCCGGGCTGCGGCCGGGGTGCCGCAGTCGGGGCTGGTCCGGGCCGTGCGGCTGCGCGAGGCCGAGGAAATCCGTGCCGCGCTCGAACTCGCCGGCGGGCGGCGGGCGATCGCGGCCCGGCACCTTGGAATCAGCGAGCGGACGCTGCGCTACAAGCTGGCCGCGATCGCCGGGCGGCCGAGAACGGACGGCCGCAGGGCCGGCGCCTGCGGCGGAGCGGTGCTGCAATGAGCGGGATCGAGGCCGCCGGCGGAGCCGCGGGCGTGCTGGCGCTGCGGCAGAAGATCCTCGAACGCAGCCAGGCGCTGCAGCAGGCCATCGGCACCGCGGGGCCGCGCGCCCCGGCCGCCGCCGAGGCCGGCGCGCCGGCGTTTGGCGCGCTGATGAAGCAGGCGATCGAGCAGGTGAATGCGCTGCAGAGCCAGAGCGCGGCTGCCTCGGCCGCCTATGAACGCGGCCAGACCCACGACATCGCCTCGGTGATGCTCGCGCGGCAGAAGGCCTCGCTTGCGTTCGAGGCGACGGTGCAGGCGCGCAACCGCCTGCTCGCAGCCTACCGCGACATCATGAACATGCCGGTGTAGCGGCATGGCAGACCAGCCCGTTCTCGTCGCCGAGCCGCTGCGCGGGGAGCGCGGCGGCATCGACAGCCTGCTCGAGCGCCCGCGCGCCTTTCTCGAACGCAACCCGCTCCTGCGCCGCGCGCTGGTGCCGGCTGCAGTCTCCGCGGTGCTGCTGCTCGGCCTTCTCGGCTGGATCCTGCTTGCGGAGCCGGCGCGCAGCCCGCTGTTCTCAACCCTGCCCGATGCGGACAAGGCCGCCGTCGTTGCAAGCCTTGAGAAACAGGGCTTCGACGTCAAGGTCGACCCGCAGACCGGCGCGGTGATGCTGCCGCCGGCCGAGCATGCGCGCGCGCGCATGGCGCTCGCTGCCGAGGGCCTGCCGCGCGCTGCGCCAGGCGCCTTCGAGATGCTGGGCGAGATGCCGCTCGGCACGAGCCGCGCCGTGGAGGCCATGCGCCTCCGGCAGGCGCAGGAGCGCGAGCTTGCCGCCGCCATCGAGTCACTCGATGGCGTGGAGCGCGCGCGGGTGCTGATCGCCTGGCCCGAACCCTCGCCCTTCGTGCGCGACCGGCCACCGGTCTCGGCGGCCGTCACCGTCACCCTCGCCCCCGGCCGCACCCTGTCCGACCATCAGGCGCGCGCGATCCTCCATCTGGTGGCGGGCGCAGTCCCAGGCCTTTCGACCGACAATGTGGCGATCGCCGACCAGACCGGCCGGCTGCTTGCGGGCGAGCCGGGCGGCCGCGATGCCGCCGGCGACCGGCGGGTGGCGCTGCAGGCGCGCCTCGAGGCCCGCGCCCGGGAGGCCATCCTCGCGCTGCTCGGCCCCATCCTTGGCCCGGAGAATGTGACTGCCCAGGTCAGCATCGATCTCGACCTCGCCGCGCGCGAGGCCGCGCTCGAACGGTTCGAGCCGCAGGGCTCGGTCCGCTCGGAAAGCGAAAGCCGCTCCACCTCCTCCGAGCCGCGCGCCATCGGCATCCCGGGCGCGCTCACCAACGCGGTGCCCGCCGCGCCCCAGGTGCAGGCCGACGCACCGCCCGAGGCTGCGGGCCCCACTGTCAACGCCACCGCCTCCGAAAGCCGGACCCGCAACTACGAGATCGGCCGCTCGGTCGAGGTGCAGGTGCAGGCTGGCGGCACGATCCGCCGGATGACGGCTGCCGTGGTGGTGCACGAGACCGCGCTCGGACCACCGCAGGGCCGCGCGGCCCGGCTGCGCGAGATCGAGCGACTGGTCGCGGGCGCCATCGGCTTCGACCCGGCGCGCGGAGACCGGATCGAGGTGGCCGCACGCCCCTTCGCACCGCCGCCCAGCAGCGCGCTGCCGCTGTGGCAGGAGCCGGTGGTCGTCGAGAGCTCGAAGTGGCTGGCGGTCGCGCTGATCGCGCTGGGTCTGCTTGGCTTTGTCATCCGCCCGCTGCTGCGCAAATGGGCGAGCGAGGCCGAGGCGGAGCGCGCGGCAGCCGCAGCAGGGCTTCCGCCATCCGGCGGGCCGGAGCCGCGCCGGATCGATTATGCCGCCAAGCTCACCGAGGCCCGGCTCGTCGCCTCGACGGACGCCGCGCGTGCCACCGCGGTTGCCCGCCGGCTCCTCGCCTCGACCGCGCCCGAGCCGGTTGCACCCGCAGCCCCTGCCCCCGCTCCCTCTGCCGGACGCTGAGCCATGGCCTTCCAGCCCCCCGGACCGGTCGAGACCCGCAGCCAGCCCGAGCCGCTGACGGGCGCGCAGAAGGCCGCGCTCCTCGTGCTGCTGCTGGAAGAGCCCGAGGCCGCAGCCATGCTCGCGCGGCTGACCCCCGAGGAGGTCGATGCCATCGGCGAGGCCATGCTTTCGGTCGCCGAAGCCAATCCGGCGACGGTCGACCGGCTGCTCGACGAGGTGCTCGCATTGGCCGCCGACACCGTGGCCCTGGCCGAGGTGCCGGCATCGGTGCGCGCGATGCTGGAGGGCGCACTGGGGCAGGACCGGGCCGTCGGCGTGATCGAGCGGCTGGGAGACCGCGTGCGCACACCAGCCTTCGAGCGCCTGCTGTGGCTGGAGCCCTATGCCATCGCGAGCCTTCTCGAGACCGAACATCCGCAGGCACAGGCGCTCGTCCTTGCGCACCTCCCGGCAGACCGCGCAGCGCGCGTGCTGGCACGGCTTCCGGCTGCAACGCAGGCGGATCTCGTCCGGCGCGTTGCAACCCTGGGGCCCGTGCTTCCGGCGGCCATCGACGCGCTCGACCGCGGGCTTGCCGAGCGCATGTCGGCCACGCCGCCGCGCCCGCCGGTGACAGACCTCGGCGGCATGGGCCGGGCGGCGGACCTCATCAACCTTGCCGGGCTCGACGAGGCCGAGGCGCTCGCAGCCCTTGCCGATGCCGACCCGGCCGCAGCCGAGATCCTCTCCGAGCGGCTTTTTACCTTTGCCGATCTTGCCAAGCTCGACGACCGGGCACTGCAGGCGGTGGTCCGCTCGCTCGAGGCCGACCTTCTTATCCCGGCCATGCGCGCGGCCGACGAACCGCTGCGGCGGCGGATCCTCTCGGCCATGCCGGCACGCGCGGCGCAGGCGCTCGAAGACGAGATCGACGCGCGCGGCCCCGTCCGCATCGAGGATGCACAGGCTGCGCAGAAGGCGGTGGCGGCCGCCGCGCGCAGGCTCGCGGCCGAGGGCGTGATCAGCCTGCCGGGGCGGGGGCCGGCCTATGTCTGAGGGCAGCTCCGAGCGCGGACCGGCCCATCCGGGCACGCCGCCGCTGTGCGCGCTGCTGGGGCTTGCACCCCGGCCTTCGCACGCGCAGCCGCCCGAGCCTGCCCCCGTGCCGGAGGCCGCGCTCGTCGCCGCGCGTGCCGAGGGCGCACACGCCGCCGACCTGCGATGGCAGGCGGTCTTGGCGGAGCGCGAACAGGCCCACGCCATCGAGCTGGCCGCAGCGCGGGCCGGCGCAGAGGCGATCGTCGATGCCGCAGCCGACTGCCTTGCCGACCTCCTCTTGGCCGCGCTTCGCGCCGTCGTGGGGCAACTGCCGCCGGTCGATGCGGCCCTCTTGCGCGCCCTTGCCGAAGAGGCCATCCGCGCCCTTCCCGAGCAGGCGGGCGGCATGCTGCGCCTTGCCCCGCAGGATCTCGCGGCCTGCGGTCTTGAGCCTCCCGAGGGCTGGGGCGTGCGGGCCGATCCATCCGTACCACCCGGCACGGTGCGCGCCGAACTGGGCCCCCGGCTGGCGATGGCAGGGCTTGAACAGCGCCTCGCCCAGCTGGCGGCAGCCCTGCTTGCGGAGCCCCGGTCGTGAGCGTGGCGAGCCCTGCCCTTGCCCGAATCAGGGAGCGCGCCGGCCAGCTGCACGAGGCCATCGGCCGCGCGCGCCTCACAGCCGAGCGCGGCGGGCTGGTGCGTGCCTTCGACGGCATGCTGATCGAGGCCGAGGGGCTGGATGCGCCGCGCGGCGCGCTGGCCCGGGTGCACGGGCTCGATGGCCCGTTTCCGGCCGAGGTGGTCGGGTTTAGGGATACGCGGCTCTTGCTGATGGCGCTCAGCCACGCCCGTCTTGCGCCCGGTGCGCCGCTGATGCTCGCCGACCCGGTCGACAGCGTGCCGGCGGGGCCGGCCACGCTCGGCAGGGTGATCGACGCAATGGGCCGCCCGATCGATGGCGGGATGGAGCTCCGCGGCCGTCCCTGGCCACTTGCCGGGCGGCCGGTCCCGCCGCTTGCGCGCGCGGATGTCACCGCCCCGCTTCCCACCGGGGTGCGCGCGATCGACATGCTGCTGACGCTCGGGGTCGGCCAGCGCATCGGCCTGATGGCGGGCGCCGGTGTGGGCAAGTCGGTGCTGATGCAGCAGATCGTGCGTGGCACGGCCGCCGATGCGATCGTCGCTGCCCTGATCGGCGAGCGCGGCCGCGAGATCAGCGCCTTTCTCGACCGGCTGCCGCCGGATCGCCTGGCCCGCACGACGGTGGTTGCCGTGCCTGCCGACGAGGCGGCCCCGCTGCGGATCCGCGGCGCCATGACGGCACTCGCGCTGGCCGAGGCGCTCAGGGCCGAGGGTCTTGGCGTGCTGCTGCTGATGGACAGCCTGACGCGCATCGCCCATGCCCAGCGCGAGATCGGGATCGCCATCGGCGAGCCGCCCGGCACGCGCGGCTTTCCCGCCTCGTCGCTTGCGCTCATTCCCCGCCTCGTCGAGCGCGCCGGCATCGATGCCCGCTCGGGCGGCGCCATCACGGCCATCTTCACGGTGCTCACCGAGGGTGACGACCATCTGGCCGACCCGGTGGCGGATGCCGCGCGCGGCGTGCTCGACGGGCATGTCCTCCTCTCGCGCGAGGTGGCAGCCCACGGGCGCTACCCGGCCATCGATCTCGGCCATTCCGTGAGCCGCACCATGGCGGCGTGTGTCGACGAGGACCACGCCCGCGCGGCTGCGGCGTTGCGGCGGGAATGGGCGCTGATCGAGGCCAGCCGCGATCTCGTCGCCATGGGCGCGCACACGCCGGGGGTCGATCCCGCGCTCGACCGGGCGCTTGCCCATGCCCAGGCCATCGAGGCGTTCCTCGCGCAGGCGGAAGGCGAAACGGTACCGTTCGACGCGGCGCGCGCCCAGCTTGTCGAGGGCTGGGGCGGATGAGCGGGCAAAGGCGCCTCCGGCGGCTGGAGAGGCTGCTCGCGCTCCGGCAGGCGGCCGCCGAGCGGGCACGGCAGCGCTTCGCGCAGAGCGTCTCGGATTCGACAAGCGCGGCCGAGCGCGTGGCGCGCGTGGGGAGGCTGATTGCAGCGGTCGCGCCAGCCGACCGCACGACCGCCTCGATCAAGGCGGCCGCCGCCCTGCGCCTGATGCTGCGCGAGGCCGAGACGGCCGCGCGCCAAGCGCTCGAGCAGCGGATCGCGCAGCGGGTGGAAGCCGAACGAGTGCTCGCACTGGCCAGCGCGCGGGCCGAGCGCCTTGCAGCCCGGACCGAAACCGAGCGCCGGGCGGCAAGGCGACAGGAGGATGTTCGCCTCGAGCACGCCAATCCGTCCCAACGGG
Organism: uncultured Sphingomonadaceae bacterium; assembly: GCA_937995515.1. Lineage (GTDB taxonomy): Bacteria > Pseudomonadota > Alphaproteobacteria > Sphingomonadales > Sphingomonadaceae > Thermaurantiacus. Next base: position 101,270 of record CALKJZ010000005.1, read on the forward strand.
CAAGGAAACCCGCATGATCCCCGAGCTTGCCATGCCTGTCTCCCTCCAGCCCGGCGGCCGGCCCGCATCCGGCACGACGATGGGGGCGGGGCCGAGAAAGCCCGGCTTTGAGGCCCACCTGCCCGCCAGCGAGCCCGCAGTCGTGCCGGCCGAAGACCAGGTGCCCGCAGACCGGCGAGCGCCCGCGCCGGGCCCACGCGGCGCCCGCCGCGCGGCGCCCAGGCCAGAGCCCGCCCTGCCCGCCGCCGAAGCCGGCGCGCCGCCTGCCCCGAGCCCTGCGACCAGCACCACTGAGGCCGCGCAGGCCTTGGTGCGAGAGCCGGGGCAGGCCGCCTCCGCACAGCCTTCCCACCACCCCGCGATGCTCCTGCCACAGGCCGAGAGCCCGGGTGCCAGCGTGACCGGAGGCGGCAAGGCGGCGCCAGCAGCTGGGCTTCCGCCCGAAGCCGCCCAGCCGCCTGCTGCCGGCGGGCCGCAGCCCGCAGCGCTGCAGGATCGAGCCGGGCCGCAGGCCGATGTCCCCCGGCCGGTTCGCCCGCTGCCGGGCCTGTTGCCGGGCGACGACAAGGCCCTGCACGAAGCCCCGCCCCACAGGGAGGCGCAGCAGGGCCACGCTGCGAGGGCGGCTGCGGCTCCCGTTCTCCTTGCGCCCGTGCCGTCGGCTGGTTCACCGCGCGCCGCCGCGCCGTCGGCGGGCCCCGTGCTCCGCACCGACCTGCCGCCAGCCGTGGGTGGCGCCGACGATGCACGAGGCGAGGCCGGGAGCGGCAGGCCGGCGCCCGGCGGACCACGCCGGGGCGCGCCGCCTGCCGGGCAGGCGAGCCCGGATTCCGCCCTGCGCGGACCGGTGCCCGAGGCGCCGCCAAGGGGGATGGGCAGCAGCGGCGCGCGCGTGCCGCAGGCGCCGCCTGCAGCGCCGCCCGGGCGCGAGACGCCGGCGGCAGACCTGCCGGGCGTGCGGGGCGTGGGCATCGGCCTTCTGGGCGACATGCGCTTCTCGCTTCGGGTCGACGTGGGCACCACCGAGCTTGCCGCCCGCATTGCCGCCGAGGCCGGCCAGCTCAGGACCAGTCTCGCCGAGGTCGGTGCCGAACTGGATGCAGTTCGCGTGGAAGTGGCCGGGCAGACTGGTCCAGACATCGGGGGCGGCTGGCAGGGGTTCCGCCCGTCCTCGGGGGAGGATGGTGGCGACCGGGCCACCGGATGGGCCGTGCAAGAGGAGCGCAGCAAGGCACCGGGAGAGGAGCGACGGGCAGATGCAGGCGCAGGCAGCGCAGCGGGCCGCGGCAGTCCCTCATCGGCCGAGGGCGACGGCCGAGGTGCCGACGGCGGGGCGGCGGGCCATGGCGATGGCGGCGCGCCGCCGCGCGGCCAGCGCGGGTCGGCGCCTGAACCGACGACCGCGCTGCCAATGCCCGGCGGCGACGAGGCAGAGGATCGGGCCGCATCCCGTCTGGCCGGCACGTCAGGCGCGGCCGGGCAAGATCGGCCGGCGCGCCCTGGAGGTCTTGATGTCTATGCCTGACCGCGCCCCGGCGCAAACCCCGGGGCCTTGCCCCCCATGGTCCGTGCGCCTCGCGCCCCGGCGCGATGCCGCAACGGCACCCGCCACGGGGAGGGGATGCCATGGCTGATGCCGCACCCGCGCAGGGGATCGTGGCGGAAGACGCCCCACAGCCGCGCAAGGGGCGGCTTGGCCGGATCCTCCTGCCGCTGCTGCTGCTCGTGGCAGGAGCCGCCGCCGGGTTCGCAGGCGGCCTGTTCGCACCAAGACTGCTGCCCGGCCTCGTCCCCACTGCGATCTCCGGGGCCGCGGCGGCTGGCGAAGGCGGAGAGCGGGCCCGGCCGAAGGTCGCGCCACTCGAATATCTGGAGATCGACAACAGCTTCACGGCCAACCTGCGGGACTCGGGCCGCTTCATCCAGGTCCGCATCGCGGTCTCGACCCATGGCGGCAAGCCGGTCATCGAGGCCCTCGAGCGGCACCGGCTGGCGGTGATCGCGGTGGTGCTCGACGTGCTGGCGCAGACCGGCGAGGCAGAGCTCAATGCACCGGGTGGCCGCGAGGCGCTCACCCGCCGGATTCGGATGGCGATCAACGATCTCCTCCAGCGCAAGAGCGGCATCGCCGGGATCGACGATGTCTATCTGACGAGCTTCGTGATGCAATGAGGCCGCGCAGCCAGTCCGGGACGGCGCCGAGGCCCATCCGCTGGCCGTCGCCCGCGCGCACATCCGGCCATGAAGGCGACGGCGCGCCGCCGGCGGGGGAACCGGGAGCCGGGGCGCACCGCCCGTTCGGGCTCGATCCGCGCGATCTCTGTGGAGAGGCAGGGCCAGAGCTCACGCGCGGGCTCGGCTTTCGCACCTCGCTCGACCCGGCAGCCCCGCCCGCGCCCGGCACGCCCGAGCCGCGCTGGCTTCCACTCGGACACCTCGCCCATGCCGACGACCGGGTGTGCGTCGAGCTCTCGGCAGAGGTTGCCGGCCCGCTCATCGCACAGCTGTTCGGTGGCCGCGCGGGCGCAGGCACGGCAGACCTTGCCGAGCCCGGTCGGCGCAGTGCCTCGTGGATGGCGCTCTCGACCCTGATGTGCGGCTGCCTTGCGGAAGCGTTCAGCCGCTGTCTCGGCGGGCAGCGGGTTGACCCGATCGCCGGGGATGCGCCGCGAGCATCGGGGCCGAAGGCCGGAACCGGGGCCTCGCTCACGGCCCGCCTCTCCACCCCGGCGGCTGCAGGCTGGCTCCGGCTGGTGCCGGCCGTTCTCTCCGGCACGGCTGCGGGTGCTGCAGCGGCGGCACCCGAGGCGCCCTCCCCCGGGTCGATCGCCGGGGCGGCTCCCGTCGATGCCGGCTGGGCCGCGCGTGCCCGGGCGCAGACGCTGCTCCTCGAGATGCAGCTGGCGCTCGAGGTCGCCCGGGTGCGCATTCCGCTCCACCGGCTGACGCGCCTTCGGCCAGGCGACGTGATCCCGATCGAGCCGCCACGCACGCTGCGCCTGATGTCGGGCGGGCGGTCGATCGCCCAGCTTCCCGTCGCAGACCTGGGGCCCGGCCGCAAACCGCCACGCGAGGAGCAGCCATGAACGCCATTCCCCCCCGGGGTCTCAAAGCCGCGCGCGCCGGCGCAGCCGGAAGGGCGGCCGCAGGCGCAAGCCGCCCTGACAACCCACCGGACGCCGCGCTGGCCGAGGCGCCGGTCACCGCACCCGACGGGTCGCAGGATGCCGCGGCCCCTGCCGGGCCGCGCAGTCGTGGCGCACCGCCCGCAACCGGCGCGGCCAGCCCGGCCCCGGAAGGTGTGCGCATCGAAGTGGCGGTCGACGGGCCCGAAATCGGTCTCGCAGCCGATCCGGGGGCGGGCGACGAGCCGGAGGGGCTGCCCGACCCGGCCGTCTTTGCCGGCTTCATGCCGCGCGGTGCCATCGGCGATCCTGCCGCCGATGCCGGGCCCGACGGCGCCGCAGCCGGCACGGCAGGGGCGGAGCCCGAAGCCCCGGTGCAGCCGCGCCCCACCCATCGCGCCGGGCGCCCCGGGTTCGACGCGGCGAGCGCCCGGCCGGGCGGCGCGCCAAGGCCCGCCTCCGACCTTCCGCCGCATCTCGCAGGGATCGAGGTGGTGCTCTCGGTCGAGGTGGGCCAGACCCGCCTGCCGCTGGCGGAGCTTCTCGAGGTGCAACCCGGCCAGCTCTTCGATCTCGACCGGCTTGTGTCCGAGCCCGTCTCGATCCTCGTGAACGGCCGCCCCTTTGCAACCGGCGAGATTCTGGCGCTGGGTGACCGGTTCGGCGTCAGGCTGCTCGACCTTGTGGACCAGCCGGCATGATTGCCGACTTTCTCCTTCGGCTTGCAATCGCCCTGCCGGTCGTGCTGCTCCTTGCTGTGGCGCTGCTGCTGGCCGCGCGCCGCGGCTGGGTGCCGTCCGGAGCTGTTGCGCCTGCCATCGGCCCGTGGTGCGGCATCGGGCGCGGCATGGGGCGCGGCATGGGGCGCCCTGCTGCCGCTCCGGCCGCGCTCGACATTGTCGCCCAGCGCAACCTCAGCCCGGCGCTCCGTCTTGCAGTGGTGCGCTATGCCGGCGAGGAGCTCCTCGTGGGCGTGGCGCCGCAGGGCTTCCAGCTTCTGGCGCGCCGGCCTGCGCCCGCCGCTTCGCCTGCGGCTGCTCCGGCCGCGATGGAGGAGAGCGGCCCATGATCCCCCTGCCCGGCCGGCACGTGCTGCTGCTCCTTGCGGGCCTCGTTGCGCTCCTGCTTTCGGCCGCGCCGGCAACCGCGCAGGAGCTGGCCGTGCCCCCGGCCGCGGCCGCCGAGGCGGGCCGCGCGCCTTCCGAGCTGTTTGAGGGCGTATCGGCGCTGGCCGAAGCCGGCGCCGGGCGCGGCGCGCTGTCGCTCTCGCTCCAGATCCTCATCCTGATGGCGCTCCTCACGGTGCTGCCCTCGGTGGTCCTGATGATGACGGCCTTCCTGCGCATCGTGATCGTCCTTGCCATCCTCCGGCAGGCCATCGGGCTGCAGCAGGCGCCACCCAACCAGCTGCTGGTCGGCCTTGCGCTGTTCATGACCTTCTTCGTGATGCAGCCTGCGCTTGCCGACATCAATGCCGCCGCGCTCCAGCCCTGGGCGGCCGACGCGATCCCCGCCGAAGTGGCGATCAGCCGGGCAGGCGACGTGCTCCACAGCTTCATGATGGCCAACACCCGCACGGCGGACCTCAAGCTCTTTGCCGATCTCGCCGGGCTCGGCCCGTTCGCAACGCCAGAGGAGGTGCCCATGCGCGTTCTGATGCCGGCCTTTGCCACCTCGGAACTGAAGACAGCCTTCCAGATTGGCATCCTCCTGTTCCTGCCCTTCCTCATCATCGATCTCGTGGTGGCAAGCGTTCTGATGGCGCTGGGCATGATGATGGTCTCGCCCATCATGATCGCCCTGCCCTTCAAGCTGATGCTGTTCGTCGCGGTGGATGGCTGGGCGCTGGTAATGGGCTCGCTGGCTGCCAGTTTCGCAGGAGGCTGAGGCATGGGTGAGGCGCTTCTCTACGACAGCGCGGTGCGCGCGCTCTGGGTGCTGGCGATGGCGGTGATGCCGGCGCTCGTGCCGGCGCTTGCCATCGGGCTCATTGTCGGGCTGGTGCAGGCGGCCACATCGGTCAACGAGGTCACGCTTTCGTTCGTGCCCAAGCTGGTGGGCGTCCTTGCCGCGATGCTGCTGTTCGGCGGCACGACAGGCGGGCTGCTGCTCGATTTCACCCGCGACGTGCTTGCCGCCATCCCGGCGATGGCGCGCTAGGGGGCACTGCCATGGAGGTGGTCGCAGCCCTTGCGGCGCCCGAGCGCTTCCTGTTCGAACTGGTGTTTGCCTCGCTGCGCACGGGGGCCGCGCTCGCGCTGCTGCCCGCGCTCGGCGGCCAGCTCGTGCCCGTCCAGGTCCGGGTCGGGCTTGCGGCCATGGTGGGCTTTCTCGTGCTCGCGCTCCCGGCTGCGCCCGCGCCCCCGCCCGATCCGCTCGGCGTGGCCGGCCTTGCGGCGATCGCCGGCGAACTGCTGATCGGTGCCGCCGCCGCCCTGTTTGTCCATGCCGCCTTCGCCGCCGCTCAGGTGGCCGGCGAATGGCTGGCCCAGGCCATGGGGCTTGGCTTTGCCATGGCGGCTGCCGCCGACGGCCCGCCGCTCACCATGCTCTCCACGCTCTTTGCGCTTCTCATGTGGTCGGTCTTTCTCGGCAGCGGCGGGCACCTCCTGCTGCTGCAGGTGCTGGTGGAAAGCTATGCCGCCATGCCGCAGGCCGGCCTGCTGTTCGAGCCAGGCCGGCTTTCGGCCATCCTCGGCTGGGGCGGCTTTTCGCTTGCAAGCGGCCTTCTTGCCGCGCTGCCCTTGGGGGTGGCGCTGCTGCTCCTCAACATCGCGCTGGCCATGGCCGCCAAGTCCGCACCGCAGCTCAACCTCTTCTCGGTCGGCTTTCCGGTGATGCTCCTGGTCACGCTCGCGGGCCTGCCGCTTGCGCTGCCGGGCCTTGCGGCCAGCCTTGCCTCCGCCCTCGTTGCGCTGCAGCGCCAGCTCGGCGAGGTACTGCTTGGCTGAGAGCCAGACCGGGCAGGAGCGCACCGAGGCGCCGACCGAGCGCCGGCGGCGCGATGCGAGACAGAAGGGCGACCGGCTCTTCTCCCGCGAGCTCGGCAATGCGATGAGCGCCGTGGCGGGGGCGCTGTGGCTGATGCTGTTCGCCGGCGACCTCGCGGCGGCGTTCCGCATCGGTGCAGCCCGGCTGTTCGCCATGCCCGCAGGCGAGGCCGAGGCCAGCAGCATGATCGAGCTCGCGCGCCTCTTCGCCGCCCCGCTCGTTCCGCCGCTTGCCGCGCTTGCAGTGGCCGTGGCAGCCGCCGTGCTGGCCGGGCAGGCGCTCACCGGCGGCATCAGCCTTGCGCCCAACCTGCTCGTGCCGAAAGCCGAACGGCTGAACCCGCTGAAGGGCCTCGCCCGCATGTTCGGCCGCAGGGGATTGGTAGAACTGGCCAAGGCGCTCGCCAAGGCGTGCCTCATCATCGGGCTGGGCGGATGGATCCTCTGGAGCGGGATTTTCGAGCTCGCCGCCCTTTCTGCCATGCCGCTCGAACAGGGGTTGGCAGCCGCGATGTCGCGGGGCCTCCTGCTGTTCGCAAGCCTCGCCCTCGGGCTGGTCGTGATCGCGGCGGGCGACCTTCCCATCCAGTTCGTGCAGTGGATCGGGCGGCTGCGGATGACCCGCCAGGAGCTGAAGGACGAGCTGAAGGAAACCGAGGGGCGGCCGGAGGTCAAGGCCGCCCAGCGCCGCGCAGCGCGCGAGATGATGCGCCGCAGCAACCGGGCCGCTGTTGCCGCGGCAACGGTCGTGGTGACCAACCCCACGCATTTTGCCGTTGCGCTTCGCTACCGCCCCGAGACGGACCCGGCACCCGTCATCCTTGCCAAGGGGCGCGGGCTGCTCGCCGAGGTCATCCGCGAGATTGCCCGCGCGGAAGGGGTGATGACGCTCTCCTATCCCTCGGTCGCGCGCGCGCTCTACTACACCGGGCGCATCGGTGCGACCATCCGCGAGGATCTCTTCCCCGCGGTTGCGATCATCCTTGCCTTCGTGATGCGCTTCGAGCCCGGGCAGCGACAGCGCCCGCCCGAGGTCGAGGCCCCGGCCTCGGCGCGCTACGACGAGGAGGGGCGGCGCACGCCCTGAACCCCGTTTCTTGGCGATTCATGAAGGCTCTGCCATGGCACCCCCCATGGGCAGGGCGCAACATCGGCTGGCCGTGGTGGGCGCAGGCGTGGCCGGCTGCGCGGCCGCGCGAGCAATTGCCGGGGCGGGCCTTGCCGTGACCCTCGTCGACAAGGGGCGCGTGCCCGGCGGGCGGCTTTCGCACAAGCGGCTCCAGACGCCGGCCGGGCCGGTAACCGGCGCCATTGGCGCGCAATATGCAACGGCCACCTCGGCGCGGTTCGGGGCGCATCTCGCCGCCCTCGCACAGCAGGGGCTCGCCGCGCAGTGGTGCCCGCAGGGCCTCGAGCCGGATCGGGCCCGCTTCGTGGGCGTGCCCACCATGCCCGCGCTGCTGGGAGAGATGGCCCCGCACGCCGAGCTGCGGATGCAGACGCGGGTGGCAGCGCTTGCGCGCGCTGGCGACGGCTGGCGCCTTGCAACCGACCGCGCGCCCCTTGGGCCGTTCGCAGCCGTGCTGGTGACCGCGCCGGCCCCGCAGGCGCAGGCGCTCCTGCAGCCGGTCGCCCCGAGGCTCGCCGAGGCGGCCGGGGCCGCACGCCTCAGCCCCTGCTGGTCAGCGCTCCTCTGGTTCGAGGAGAGGCTCGAGCCGGGCTTCGATGCCGCCCGCCCCGGCCATCCAGCGGCCGCCTGGGTCGCGCGCGAGGGTGCGCGGCCGGGGGCCGCCCCGTGCGGCGATCTCTGGGTGGTGCAGGCCGGTCCCGAATGGTCGGCAGCCCATCTCGAGGCAGACGGCGACGCGGTTGCCACCCTGATGGCCGAGGCCCTTGCCGTGGTGTGCGGCACGCGCGCGCGGCCGGCCGCGCGCCGCGCACACCGCTGGCGCTTCGCGCTTGTGGCAGAGCCCGCAGGGCCCGACACGCTGACCGACCCGGAGCGCCGGCTTGCAGCGGCCGGCGACTGGCTTTGCGGCCCCGGCATCGAGGCGGCCTTCCACGCCGGCGAGGCGGCCGGGCGTGCCATGGCGGGCTGGTTTGCCTGATGCCCCGCCTGCCGGCGCTCCTTGCCCTTCTCCTCCTGCTGCTCGGCGCGCCGCTTGCCGCGCAGACGGCACGGATCCTCGATCTCGTGCTGGCGGCAGAGGGCGATGCCGTGATCGCGCGCCTTGCCCTTTCGGGCCCGCCCGAGGGCGGGATGCGGGCGCTCGCGCTCCGCGATCCGGACCGGCTGGCGATTGACATTGCTGGCGCGGCGGCCGTGCGCCGCGAAGCCGCGGGCGCAGGCGGGGTGCGGGCTGCGCGCGCCGGGCAGTTCGACCCGCAGACGGTGCGCCTTGTGTTCGATCTCGCCCGGCCCATGGAGATTGTCGCAGCGCACCAGCCCGAACCGCACACGCTGGAGGTGCGGCTGCGGCCCGTTTCTGCTGCGGCCTTTGCGGCGCTGGCCCGGCGCGGGCGCGTGGCCCTGGCGCCCGGGCCGGGCGCTGCGGCGCCCCCGCCCATGCCGCCCTCCGATCGCGAGCTGGCCGAGGTGGAAGCGCTGCTTGCCGCCGAGGACCGGCAGCGCGCCGAGGCCGCCGCCCGGCAGCCGCGACGGGCGAAGCCGCTGGTGGTGATCGATGCCGGGCATGGTGGCAGGGACGTGGGCGCGATCAGCGTCCACGGGCGGTACGAGAAGGATTTCACCCTTGCCGTCGCGCGCGCAGCGCAGCGGGCGATCGAGCGGCGCGGGGGCATCGAAGTCCGCCTCACCCGTGCGGACGACCGATTCCTCACCCTTGGCGAGCGGGTCAGGATCGCGCGCGAGGCCGGCGCCGACCTCTTTCTCTCGATCCATGCCGACAGCGCACCCAATGCGCTCGCGCGGGGGGCCAGCGTCTACACCCTCTCCGAAGTCGCCTCCGACCGGGAGGCGGCCCGGCTTGCCCGGCGGGAAAACCGCGCCGACATGATCGCCGGTGCCGACTTCTCCGGCCAGGATTCCGAGGTCGTGCCGATCCTCCTTGACCTCGGCAAGCGCGATTCGATGAACGCCAGTGCCGGGTTCGCACAGCTGCTGCAGACGCACCTCGCCGCCCGCGGGGTGGGCTTCCGCTCGGAGTTCCATCGCTTCGCGGGCTTCCAGGTGCTGCGCAATCTCGGCGTGCCGGCGGTGCTGCTCGAAAGCGGCTATCTCTCCAACGAGGAGGACAGCCGGCTGCTGTTCGAACGGCGGACCCAGGAGGCGTTCGCGGAAGGAATAGCCGATGCGGTGCGCGCCTGGCTGGGGCGCTAGGCCCGCGGCAGGCGCTCAGGATTCGAGCGCCGGGTGGCCGGCCGCGCGGGTGAGGAAGCGGATGCATTCCTCGCGGCAGCGGGCCTTGTCGGCGTCGGACAGGCCCGGCTGGAAATAGCGGTTGAGCGCCTCGCCGACCGTTGCAAAGATGAGCGAGGCGGCGATGTCGATGTCCATGCCCGTCGAGCCGTAGCGCTGCTCGATGGCCGAAAGGTGGCTGCGCACCCATTCCTCCGTCACCTCGCGGGCCGCCATGAAGAAGGGCTCGGCCTCCGGATTGCGGTGCCCCTTGGCCTTGGCGGATGCCACGCACTCGGAACCCTCGTGGACGATCGTGTCCCACGCGCTGTTGGCCTCGCAGAAATCGAAGCAGCGGTTGACCGTGGTGCGGAAGGTGAGTGTCTCGAGCGGCTCGTCACCCTGCATGGCGGCAATCATCTTGAGTCCGTGCAGCCGGCCGAGCTCGGCGAGCAGCGCCCCCTTCGAGCCGAAATGGTAGAAGATCGAGCCTTCCGAGACGTCTGCGGCGCGGGCGATATCGGCCGTGCCGGTGTGCGCATAGCCCTGGGCGAGAAAGAGCTGGTAGGCCGCCTCGAGCACGCGCGCACGCGTCTCCGAGGGGTCGTAGCGGCGCGTGCGCGCATCCCCGGGCCCCGGGGCCCGCGGTGCCCCGGCCGCCCCCGCGCGTGCGGCCAACGCACGGCTCCTCCCGCTGTCGCTCGCCCTTGTTGCCATGTCCATCCCTGCCGGAAAGCCGAAAGAGCGCTTCCTGTGCCGCAAAACTGAGCCGCAGTCAAAAGCCGGGCTTGGGGCAGGATGGCCATAAGGCCATAAGGCGCGCATGGGCACGCCCGCACGCAGGGGAGGGACAGACGGATGCGGGCCCGGCGGCTGGCCGCGGCGGATCCTCGACGCGGCCGGGCGCTGCCTGCGCAGGCTTGCCCGCCTTGTCGCCGGCCTGATCGTGGCGCTTCTCCTTGCCCTGCTCGTGGGCGCGCTCTGGCCCGAGAACCGGCACTGGCAGGAACCCGAGCGGGGCATCACCATCTTCGTCGCCGGAACCGCCGCGCACACCGAGCTGATCCTGCCGGTGGCCGCCGCGGGGCACGACTGGCGCGACCGCATCAGCGGCCATCATTTCCGCGACGGGCGCACGCCAGCGGCCTATCTCAGCTTCTCGTGGGGGGAACGAAACTTCTTCCTGACGACTGAGACCTGGGCCGATTTCCGCCTCTCGGCCGGGCTTCGCGCGCTGGTGCGCGGGCACGAGACCCTGATCCACGTCTACCGCATCGACGGGCCGCCGGAGGCCGCGCCGCTGCGGCTTTCGGAGGCGCAATATCGGCGGCTGGTGTCGCATCTGGGAGCCCAGTTTGCCGAAAGCCGCGAGGTCATTTCCGGCTATGGCGAGACCGACAGCTTCTTTCCGGCGCGCGGGCGCTACACCCCCTTTCGCACCTGCAACCAGTGGACCCGCGACGCGCTCGCCGAAGCCGGCGTGCGGGTGGGCCGCTGGACACCTCTGGCGCAATCGCTCATGTGGCGGTTCCGGCGGGAGGAGGAGGCCGAATGAGCAGCAAGAGGCGGGTGTGGCGGCTGGCGCGGCGGCCGGTTGGCGAGATTGCACCGGGAGACCTTGTCCTCACCGAGGAGCCGCTCCCCGAGCCGCGGGAGGGGGAGTTTGTCGTCGCCGTCCGCTACCTCTCGCTCGACCCGACCAACCGCATCTGGATGTCGGACATGGAGCAATACATGCCGCCCGTGGGCCTCGGCGAGCCGATGCGCGGCGGCATCGTGGGGCGCGTGATCCGCAGCCGCCGGCCAGACGTGCGCGAGGGCCAGCTGATGGCCGGGCTCGGCCAATGGGCCGATGCCATCCTCACCGACGGCACGGGGCTGCAGCCCATGCCGGAGATCCCCGGCCTCTCCATCGCACAGGCGTTCGGGACCTTCGGCGTGGTCGGCCCGACCGCCTATTTCGGCCTGCTCGAGATCGGCCAGCCGAAGCCGGGCGAGACGCTTGTCGTCTCGGCCGCCGCCGGCGGTGTCGGGCAGATCGTGGGGCAGATCGGCAGGATCAAGGGCTGCCGCGTCATCGGCATTGCCGGCGGGCCGGAGAAGTGCCGGTTCGTGACCGAGGAGCTCGGCTTCGATTCGGCCATCGACTACAAGGCCGAGGACGTGGGCGCAGCGCTCGATCGGCTGGCGCCCGATGGGGTGGACATCAACTTCGAACAGGTGGGCGGACCCATCATGTGCGCTGTGGTGGAACGTCTGCGGCTGTTCGGCCGGATGCCGCTGTGCGGCATGATCTCCACTTACAATGCAACCAGGGCCCCGGAGGAACCCGGCTTCTGGACCCGAATCCTCATGCGCCGGCTCACCGTCCGCGGCTTCATCGTGACCGATTTTGCCCCGCGCTTTCAGGAATGTTTCCAGGAGCTTGGCATGTGGATGCTGAGCGGGCAGGTGAAGACCCGGCAGGATATCCGGCCAGGCCTCGAACGGGCTGAGGAATGGGTGAAGCTCCTCTATTCCGGCGGCAACTTCGGCAAGCTGCTAGTGGAGGTCAGCCCCGACTAGGCCACTGCGAAAACCGGGCCCGAACCGGTCAGGACGCCTTGCGGCGCACCACCTCGCCTGGGATGACCGGGCCCTCGGCATCGCCCGGGCCGGCAAGTGCCGCGGCCGCCCTGCGCTGTTCGTGGCGCCGGATGGCGCGCGCTGCCGCATAGGTGCCGACAGCCGCCGCAACCATGCCCCACGGCCCGAGCGTGCGGGCGATCCGGGGCAGGACGACGGGCAGCACCACACTCGCCACGAGACCGACGGGGCCGGCCGCCGTTCCGAGCGTGCGAAGGAGCGACTGGCTTGCAGCCTGGGTGACAAGCGGTGCGATCAGGGCCATCGACGGTTCCTCATTGCGCGGCAGGCGCGGCCAACATTGGAGCGCCGGCCGGATTCCACAAGTGCGCCACGAGCGAATCGAGGACACCCCGCCCGGCGCGGGTGGCGCAAAGCCGTGGGCCGGGCTCGAGAAAGCCGAGCGACTCGAGACTGTTGCGGGCGCCAGGGTCGACAATCTCGGAAAGTGCGAGCCCGGTTCGCTCGGCAAACTGGGCCGGGTCGATGCCTTCGGCGAGGCGCAGGCCCATCAGCAGCGCCTCTGCGGCCGCCTCGCGCGGCCGCAGGGGTGTCTCTGCCCCGATTCCGTGGCCGTGCACCGAGACCGCGGCGAGGAAGCTCTCCGGCCTGCGATGCCGCTCGGTTGCGTGTCCGCCGCGCCGGCCGTGCGCGCCGGGGCCGATGCCGCAATAGGCGCCATAGCGCCAGTATTGGAGATTGTGCCGGCATTCCTCGCCGGGCCGCGCGTGGTTGGAGATTTCGTAGGGCGCAAGGCCTGCGGCCTCGCACAGCGCGCCCGTGCGTTCGAACATGGCTGCCGCTTCCTCCTCGGGCGGCAGGTGCAGCTGCCCCCGGGCGTGGAGGGCGGCAAAGCGTGTGCCCGGCTCGATGGTGAGCTGATAGGCCGAGATGTGCCCGGTTCCAAGGCCAAGGGCGCGCCCGAGCTCGGCCTCCCAGGCCTCGGCCGTCTGCCCCGGACGGCTGTGGATGAGATCGATGCTGACGCGAGCGACTGCCGCCTGCGCGCGCTCAAGCGCCCGCAGGCCCTCTGCGAGGTCATGCGGGCGGCCGAGCAGGCGCAGGGCTCCGTCGTCGAGCGCCTGGAGGCCGAGGCTGATTCGGTTGACGCCTGCCTGCGCGAGCGCGGCAAAGCGCCCGGCCTCGGCGGAGGAGGGGTTGGCCTCGAGCGTCACCTCGAGGGCGGGATCGGTCGGCCAGAGGCCGACCGCCCGGTCGATGAGCGCCGCGACCGTCTGCGGCGGCATAAGCGACGGCGTGCCGCCGCCGAAGAAGATGGAGACGAGGCGGTGCCCGGGCGTGGCAGCCGCCTCGTGCGCCAGATCGGCAAGCAGCGCCTCGCGCCAGAGCCCATCATCCCAGTGCGGGCGGACATGGCTGTTGAAATCGCAGTAGGGACACCGGCTGACACAGAAGGGCCAGTGCACGTAGAGCGCCAGCGGCCCGGGGCCCGGCCCGGCGTTGCCCCCCGCCGGGCTCACCGTGGAAGGAGCGCGGCCGTGAGGCGCGCAAAGGCTTGCGCCCGGTGGCTGATCCGGTGCTTGAGATCCGGGTCCATCTCGCCGAAGGTCTCCGCATGCCCATGGGGCACGAACATCGGGTCGTAGCCGAAACCGCGGGTGCCGCGCGGGGGCCACACCAGCCGCCCCCTGCAGCGCCCCTCGAACAGCGCATGGTCGCCGCCGGGCGAGGCCAGCGCGAGCGCGCAGACAAACGATGCATCGCGCGCGGCACCGGGGCCGAGCGCGGCCAGCCGGTCTTCCACCTTCTGCATGGCAAGCGCCCAGTCCCGCCCGTGCGGCGTCTGTGCCCAGTCGGCGGTGTGCACCCCGGGCGCACCTCCCAGAGCCTCGACCTCGAGCCCGGAATCATCGGCAAGCGCCACGAGGCCTGATGCGGCTGCGGCCGCCCGTGCCTTGATCAGCGCATTGCCGGCAAAGCTCGTCTCCGTCTCGGCCGGCTCGGGCAGGCCGAGCGCGCCAGCCGAGACCGCCGCAATCCCCAATGGCGCAAGAAGCGCTGCGATTTCGGCAAGCTTTCCGGGATTGTGCGTGGCGATCACCAGCCGCCCGCCCGGCGCCGGCAGGTTCATCGGCCGCAGGCGGCCAGCTGGGCGGCGAAGATCTGGCCGCACCCGATGCGGGCAAGCCTCAGCATTCGCAGGAACAGCTCCTCGTCGAAGGGTTCCTTCTCGGCGGTTGCCTGCACCTCGGCGATCCCGCCATCGCTTGTGAGCACGAAATTGCCATCGGTCGCAGCGGTCGAATCCTCGGCATAGTCGAGGTCGAGCACCACGGTTCCTTCCCACACCCCGCAGGAGACGGCCGCCACCTGCCGCGGCAGCGGATCGCTGGCAAAGGGCTGTTCGGCGTGCAGGCGATCGAGCGCGAGGCGCAGCGCGACCCAGGCACCGGAGATGGCGGCCGTGCGGGTGCCGCCGTCGGCCTGCAGCACGTCGCAGTCGATCGTGTATTGCCGCTCGCCCAGCGCCTTCATGTCGGTGACAGCGCGCAGTGACCGGCCGATCAGCCGCTGGATTTCCTGGGTGCGGCCCGACTGCCGGCCGCGCGCCGCCTCGCGCGGCACGCGGCTGTGGGTGGCACGCGGCAGCATGCCATATTCGGCCGTCACCCAGCCCTCGCCACGGCCCTTGAGAAACGGGGGCACCTTTTCATCGAGGCTTGCCGTGACGAGCACATGCGTCTGGCCGAACTTGACGAGGCACGAGCCCTCGGCATGGGCGGCAATCCCGGGCACCATCTCGATGTTGCGCATCATGTCGGCAGCGCGGCCGGAGGGCCTCATGCAGTGTCTCCCGGGCAAGGCCGGCCGGGCATAGCGGCAGGCGGACCGGTTGAGAAGGCGCGGCGGCCCACCTATTTCCAAAGAGGCCATGCACGACCATGTGGAAAGCCCCGTCCAGAGTGTCGGTGCGCTCTCCGAACGGGCGCGCACCGTGTTCCGTGATCTTGTCGAAACCTATCTCGCCACCGGGCTTCCGGTCGGGTCGCGCACGCTGTCGCGCACCGGGGCGCTCGATCTCTCCCCGGCCTCCATCCGCAGCGTGATGCAGGACCTCGAGGAGCTCGGCCTGCTCGCCGCCCCGCACACCTCGGCCGGGCGCGTGCCGACGGAGGCGGGACTGCGCCTGTTCGTCGATGGCATGATGCAGGTTGCCGAGCCGCAGCCCGATGAGGTGGCAGCCATCGAGGCCGAGGCCTCGCGCAGTGGCACCAGCCTCGAGGATGTGCTCGCGCGGACCACGGCGGCGCTCGCCGGCCTTGCCCGCTGCGCGGCCGTGGTTGCGGCCCCCAAGGTGGAAATGCGGCTGAGACAGATCGGGTTCGTGCCGCTCGGCAACGGGCGGGCGCTCGCCGTGCTGGTGGGCAACGATGGCTCGGTGGAAAACCGGCTGCTCGAGCTCGGCGCGGAGGTGAGCCCCGCGCTGCTGCAACAGGCATCCGCCTATGTCTCGGCCCGCCTGTCGGGGCTCACGCTGGCCGAGGCGGGCGACCGGCTGCGCGAGGAGATTGCAAGCGGGCGCGCTGCGCTCGACCGGCTGACGGCCGACCTCGTGACCCGGGGGCTTGCCGCATGGTCGCGCGACCAGGCGGGCGCGGTCCTGATCGTCAAGGGCGCCTCGCACCTTCTGAACGGCGTGGACATCGAGCACGCCCGCGCCCTCCTCGAGGAGGTGGAAGAGAAGGAAGCGCTGCTGCGTGTCCTCGACCGGGCGCGGGTGGCCGAGGCGATGCGGATCTTCATCGGCGCCGAGACCCAGCTGTTCGCGCTGTCCGGATCGAGCGTCATCGCAGCGCCATTCCGTGGCGGAGATGGCCGGGTGGTGGGTGTGATCGGGGTGATCGGCCCCACGAGGTTGAACTATGCCCGGGTTGTGCCCATGGTGGAGATGACGGCAAGCAGGCTGAACAGGTTGATGGGATGATGGATGTGAGCGACACTCCGCAGGCGGACGCAACGGCGGCTGGCGAGGCGGAGCCGGCCGGGGAGGTCGGCACGCTCGAAGCCGAGCTCGAGCAAGCCCGCGCGGACATTGCGGCCCTCACGGAGGAGCGCGACCGCGAGCGGGATCGTGCGCTGCGCATGGCCGCCGAGGCGGAGAACACGCGCCGCCGGCTGGAGCGCGACAAGGCCGATGCGGTGCAATATGCCGCAACCGCCTTTGCCCGCGACATGCTCTCAGTGGCCGACAATCTCGAGCGCGCGCTGGAAGCGCTCGGCAAGGTGGAGGATGACTCGCTGCGCCCGCTGCTGACCGGGATCGAGATGACCCACCGCGAGCTCTTGCAGGTGTTTGACCGGCACGGCATCCGGCGGATCGCTGCGCGCGGCCTGCCGCTGGACCCGCACCAGCACCAGGCGATGGTGGAGGTGGAGGCGGATGCCGAGCCGGGATCCGTCGTCTCGGAGCTGCAGTCGGGCTGGATGCTGAAAGACCGGCTGCTCCGCCCGGCGCTGGTGGCCGTTGCAAAGGCGCGAGCCGACGCCTGAGCCGCGCGTCGGGCCGCTTCAGCCAGGCAGCGGCAGGGAAAGGCCCGGCAGGGGCTCCGCCCCCGCACTCCAGAAGGGGATGAGCGCGGCAAGGTGTCCAAGCGGCGGCACCCCCGCCCGCGGCACGCCGCGCAGCGCAAGCCAGGCATCGGCCACGATTTCGGCCTGCTGCTCGATGCCATAGGCTGAAAAGGGCTTGCCCGGCACCAGCGGCAGATAGGCGTAGCGGCAGAAGGGATGCCGCTCGAGCGGCAGGATCACGCCCTGCTGATGCTGCCACACATGCACCATCTCGTGGACGAAGAGATGCTGGAGACCGGGCGGCTCATACGCGAAATCGGCGCGAAAGCGCCGGCCATTGGGGTGGAACCACACATGGCCGTCGGGCGCCATCGTTACGTCGGCCGGCTGCCAGAAGGCCCATTTGGCGTTGCGGATGGTGGTCGCGCCGACATCGAGCGCGGCCCCGAACACGAGGCGGCAGATCGCCCGCTCACCCGGCGTCAGCGAGCGGACGAGGCCGGCCTCAGGATGCCCTGCCGGCAGCGCGGGCCTGTGCCGAAATGCTTGCGGTTGCACCGCTGCGGAAGGTGAGCGTGATCGGGATCCGCTCGCCCGGCTTCAGCGCCGGGTCGAGGCCGAACAGCATCAGGTGGTGGCCGCCCGGACGGAACTCGACCGACTGGCCGGCAGGAATCGCGATGGCCGGCTCGGCGCGCATCCGCATCACGCCGCCATCCATCACCATCGAGTGGATCTCGATCCGCTGCGCGGCAGGGCTCGAGGCGCCGACGAGCGCGTCCGCCTCGGCACCGCCGGTGATCACCATGTAGCCCGCGCCCGGGCGCCCCGTTGCCGCCGGCAGGCGCACCCAGGCGTTCGACGCGCTGGGGGCCTGCTGCTGGCTCATGACCCCGCCGCCGCCGAACAGCGACAGTCCGAGGAGGACGACCGCGAGGAGGCAGCCCATCAGGCCGAGGTGGCGAGGCGACATTGCGACAACTCCCTGAAACATGCCCGCCGGTTAGGCCGGGCAAGATGAACCAGCGATGAGGGGCCGCACATGCCGCCCCGGGGCGCGCACGGCTACCCGCCCATTGATGGCCGTCTGCCACCACCTATATCCGCTGGGCCATGCGTCGGCTGGACGCGTGCCGCGCTGCCGCGGCGACCGGCGTCCGGCTTGCGCGCGGCAGCGCGGCGCGCCGGTGCTCCGCCCGAGGCGGAGGCAGGCGTGCGCCGCAGACGGAATGCAGACGGACTTTTGCGCAACGACCGGGCGGTCCACCCCGGCAGGCACAGGCAACAGAGGAACAGGGAACAGAGGAACATGGGCAAAGTCATCGGCATTGACCTCGGGACGACCAACAGCTGCGTGGCCGTGATGGAAGGGTCGTCCCCCAAGGTCATCGAGAATGCGGAAGGGGCGCGCACCACGCCCAGCCAGGTCGCCTTCACGAAGGATGGCGAGCGGCTGGTGGGTCAGCCCGCCAAGCGGCAGGCCGTCACCAACCCCGAGAATACGATCTTTGCCGTCAAGCGCCTGATCGGCCGCCGCTTCGACGACCCGATGACGCAGAAGGACAAGGATCTCGTGCCCTACCGGATCGTCAAGGGCCCCAATGGCGATGCGTGGGTGCACGCCGGCGGCAAGGACTACAGCCCGTCGCAGATTTCCGCCTTCATCCTCCAGAAGATGAAGGAGACCGCCGAGAGCTATCTCGGCGAGCCGGTGACCCAGGCCGTCATCACCGTTCCGGCCTATTTCAACGACGCGCAGCGCCAGGCGACCAAGGATGCCGGCCAGATCGCCGGCCTCGAGGTGCTGCGAATCATCAACGAGCCGACCGCGGCGGCGCTTGCCTATGGGCTCGACAAGCTGTCCGATGGCAAGACGATTGCCGTCTACGACCTCGGCGGCGGCACGTTCGACATCTCGATCCTCGAGCTCGGCGACGGCGTCTTCGAAGTGAAGTCGACCTCCGGCGACACCTTCCTCGGCGGCGAGGATTTCGATGCCAAGCTCGTCGACTTCCTGGCCGAGGATTTCCGCAAGGACCAGGGGATCGATCTCCGCAACGACCGGCTGGCGCTCCAGCGCCTGAAGGAGGCGGCCGAGAAGGCGAAGATCGAGCTGTCCTCGGCGCAGTCCACCGAGGTCAACCTGCCCTTCATCACGGCCGATGCCTCGGGGCCGAAGCATCTGGTGAAGTCCATCACCCGCGCAGACCTCGAGCGGCTGACGATCGACCTCATCGAGCGCACCCGCAAGCCCTGCATCGACGCCATGAACGAAGCCGGCGTCAAGGCCTCCGAGATCAACGAGGTGATCCTCGTCGGCGGCCAGACCCGCATGCCGCGGGTGCGCGCCTTCGTGAAGGAGCTGTTCGGCAAGGAGCCCAACACGTCCGTCAACCCGGACGAGGTGGTCGCCATGGGGGCGGCGATCCAGGCCGGCGTGCTGCAGGGGGATGTGAAGGATGTGCTGCTGCTCGACGTGACCCCGCTCAGCCTCGGCATCGAGACGCTGGGCGGCGTGTTCACCCGCATGATCGAGCGCAACACCACCATCCCGGCCAAGAAGAGCCAGGTCTTCTCCACCGCCGAAGACAACCAGTCGGCCGTGACCATCCGGGTGTTCCAGGGCGAGCGGGAAATGGCGGCCGACAACAAGCTGCTTGGCCAGTTCGATCTTGTCGGCATTCCGGCCGCGCCGCGCGGCGTGCCGCAGATCGAGGTGACGTTCGACATCGACGCCAACGGCATCGTCTCGGTTTCCGCAAAGGACAAGGGTACCGGCAAGGAGCAGCAGATCCGCATCCAGCCCTCCGGCGGCCTCTCCAAGGAGGACATCGAGCGGATGGTGAAGGAGGCCGAGCAGTTTGCAAGCGAGGACCGGAAGCGGCGCGAGACGGCCGAGGCCCGCAACCAGGCCGACGGGCTCGTCCACACGGTGGAACGGCAGCTCGCCGAACACGGCGACAAGCTCGACCAGGCGGCGCGGAGCGAGATCGAAGCGCGGCTTGGCGACGTGAAATCGGTG
Source organism: uncultured Sphingomonadaceae bacterium (assembly GCA_937995515.1). Lineage (GTDB taxonomy): Bacteria > Pseudomonadota > Alphaproteobacteria > Sphingomonadales > Sphingomonadaceae > Thermaurantiacus. The sequence continues at coordinate 120,923 of CALKJZ010000005.1, forward strand.
CTCGACAGCGGCGATGCCGCACAGCTGAAAAGCCGGACCGAAGCGCTTGCGGCGGCGGCCATGAAGCTTGGCGAGGCGCTCTACGCCGCCGAGCAGGCGGCCCAGCAGCCCCGGGATTCCGGTGGCGGGCAGGCAGAGGCCAAGAGCGAGGATGTCGTGGACGCCGATTTCACCGAAGTCGACGACGAGAAGAAATGAGTGAAAAGGCGCCTCGGGCTGGCCGGGCAGCATGGCGCTGCCCGGCGGCCAGCTGAGATCCGGGGGGCGGAGCGATGAGCGCCGGTCCCGACTACTACGCGATCCTCGGGGTCGACCGCACCGCTGACGAGCGCAGCATCAAGGCTGCCTACCGCAGGCTCGCCATGGAGCTTCACCCCGACCGCAACCCGGGCGACCGCGAGGCCGAAGCCCGGTTCAAGGCCGTCAACGAAGCCTATTCCTGCCTCTCCGACCCGCACAAGCGGGCCGCCTACGACAGGTTCGGCCACGCAGGCGTGCGCGGCAACGGCAGCGCGGCGGAAGGTTTCGAGGGCTTCTCCGACATCTTCTCAGACATCTTCGAGCAGTTCATGGGCGGCGCGGGGGCACGGGCGCGCGGCCGGCAGGGCCCGCAGCGCGGCGCGGATATCCGCTACGATCTCGAGGTCAGCTTCGAGGATGCGCTGCGCGGCACCGAGGTGGAGGTGCACCTCGACGTGGCGGTCACCTGCGAGGTGTGCCTTGGCACCGGCGGCAAGCCGGGCGCGCGGCCGACGACCTGCGGCACCTGCGGCGGGCGCGGCACGGTGCGCATGCAGAACGGCATGTTCATCGTCGAGCGCACTTGCCCGGCCTGCCACGGCGCCGGCTCGGTCATCTCCGATCCGTGCGATGCCTGCCACGGCGAGGGCCGGGTCGAGCGGCGCAAGACGCTCAACATCAAGGTGCCTCCGGGTGTGGATGACGGCACGCGCATCCGGGTCGCGGGTGAAGGCGAGGCGGGCCCGCGCGGCGGCAGCGCCGGGGATCTCTACATCTTCGTGCACATGAAGCCGCACCCGATCTGGAAGCGCGACGGCACGACGCTTTTCGCCCAGGTGCCGATGAGCTTTGTCGATGCAGCGCTCGGCGGCGAAATCTGCATGCCCGGGCTCGATGGCGAGGAGGTGCGCGTGAGCGTGCCCGCCGGCACCCAGTCGGGCCGGCAGTTCCGGGTGCGCGGGCGCGGCATGCCGAGCCTCAACGGCGGCGGCCGCGGCGACCTCGTGCTGCAGGTGGAGCTCGAGACCCCGGTCAAGCTTTCGGCGCGGCAGAAGGAGCTTCTCGAGGAGTTCCGCTCGCTGGAAGGCGAGCGGCCCGAGGCCTGCCCGAAATCCCGCAGCTTCTGGGAACGGCTGAAGGATTCGGTCGGGATCGGCAGCTGACTGCCCGGCGCCCCCGGCACCCGCAGGCCCCTGCTGCAGCGCCGGCCGGAAAGCGCCGGCGGGATCCGCCCTGGCCGGGCTGCGCAGACGAAACCGCTGGTGAAACAGCTGCCGGCACACCTTTGGGCCTGATCGGCGCAGCCGCAGCCAGCAGGGGCATGTTCGGGGCGACAGACGCCGTCATGACCGTGCCCGGCGAACGGCCGGCGCCGACCACGCCCCCGACATCGGCCTCCGTCATCGGCTTGAGCAGGCTCTCGGCAATGCTGCGCAGGCAATCCCTGTCTCCGGTCTTCGCCACAAGCTCGACAAGCGGAAGTCTGCCCTCGGTCGTCGGGATCAACGCCTCGGGTGGGTGTGACGTGTGGAAACTCCACATGACCGACGAGCCCGATGGCCACCGAGATCGAAACAGCCGGGGTGGAGCGAGCCCCACCCGACACGATCACCTCAATCTCCACCAGAGACTACACCACGCGCGCAGACGCTGACGGCCCACGGGCCTCTGCGCCGACAGGCATCACCGCTGCGCCTTCGGCCCGCACCGGTTCGGACCGCTGCCGCAGAAGCCGCCGGCCTTCGCCGGTTCGCCCCGGGCCCAGGCCCTCCCCGGGGTTCCGCTGTGATGGCCGCCTCCTGCCGGAGGCTCGGCCCTGCGGCCCGAAAGGCTTGCCACGTGCCGCACCGGCCACAGCGGGCACCGCCCGAAGAGAGGGTGCCACGCCCGCCCCCAACACGCTGCTGCTCCCCCAACTTGCTGCCGCGCCTGTCGCCCGCCTTCCCCCGGCGGCCTTCAGGCGGGGATTGCAGGATGTTGGGCCCGGACAGGGGGGTCAGGCCTCCGCATGTGCCGGTGTGCAACACACAAAGGACAAGGGGGCCGGGAGAATCGCTCCCGGCCCCCCAAGTTGCGTGCCTTTGGCGGGTGATCACGCCCCGGAACCCGGGCGCGGCGCCAGCGGGGCGCTGCGCCCGGCCCCTCGGGTCAGAAGTCCATCCCGCCCATGCCGCCGGGCACGCCGCCCGCACCAGCCGCCGGCTTGTCTTCCGGCAGTTCGGCAATTGCAGCCTCGGTGGTGATGAGAAGGCCTGCGACCGAGGCGGCATCCTGCAGGGCGGTGCGCACGACCTTGGTCGGGTCGATCACGCCAGCCTGCACGAGGTTCTCATAGACCTCGGTCTGCGCGTTGAAGCCGAGCGTCTCGTCACCCTGGTCGAGCAGCTTGCCGGCCACCACGGCGCCATCGTGGCCCGCATTCTCGGCGATCTGCCGGACAGGCGCCTGCAGCGCGCGCCGGACGATGTCGATGCCGCGGGTCTGGTCGTCGTTGGTGCCGGTGAGCCCTTCGAGCGCCCGGATGGCATAGAGCAGCGCCGTGCCGCCACCGGGAACGATCCCTTCCTCCACGGCCGCGCGGGTCGCGTGCAGCGCATCGTCCACACGGTCCTTGCGCTCCTTCACCTCGACCTCGGTGGCGCCGCCCACCTTGATGACGGCAACACCGCCGGCGAGCTTGGCCAGCCGCTCCTGCAGCTTCTCCCGATCGTAGTCGGAGGTGGTCGTCTCGATCTGCGCCCTGATCTGCTCCACCCGGCCCTTGATGGCCTCCGCCGAGCCGGCGCCATCGACGATCGTGGTATTGTCCTTGTCGATGGTGACCTTCTTGGCCTGGCCGAGCATGGCCAGCGACACATTCTCGAGCTTGATGCCAAGTTCCTCGGAGATGAGCTCGCCTGCGGTCAGCGTGGCGATATCCTCGAGCATCGCCTTGCGACGGTCACCAAAGCCGGGCGCCTTGACGGCTGCGACCTTGAGGCCACCGCGCAGCTTGTTGACGACGAGCGTTGCCAGCGCCTCGCCTTCCACATCCTCGGCGATGATGAGCAGCGGACGGCCCGACTGCACGACGGCCTCAAGCACCGGCAGCAGCGCCTGCAGGTTCGAAAGCTTCTTCTCGTGGATGAGGATATAGGGGTTTTCCAGCTCGACCTGCATCTTCTCGGGGTTGGTGATGAAGTAGGGCGAGAGATAGCCCCGGTCGAACTGCATCCCTTCCACGACGTCGAGCTCGAAATCGAGGCCCTTGGCTTCCTCGACGGTGATCACGCCTTCCTTGCCGACCTTTTCCATTGCCTCGGCGATCTTTTCGCCGACAACCGTGTCACCATTGGCCGAAATGATGCCCACCTGAGCGATTTCGGACGAGTTGGCGACTTCCTTGGAGCGGGCCTTCAGGTCCTCGACCACCTTGGAGACGGCAAGATCGATGCCCCGCTTCAGGTCCATCGGGTTGATGCCGGCCGCAACCGAGCGCATGCCCTCGCGGGCGATCGCCTGGGCGAGCACGGTTGCAGTCGTGGTGCCGTCGCCAGCGACGTCGTTGGTCTTGGAAGCGACCTCGCGCACCATCTGCGCGCCGAGGTTCATGTACTTGTCCTTGAGTTCGATTTCCTTGGCGACCGTCACCCCGTCCTTGGTGATGCGCGGCGCGCCAAAGCTTTTCTCGATGACGACATTCCTGCCCTTGGGGCCGAGCGTCACCTTCACGGCATCGGCAAGCACGTCCACGCCGGCAAGGATGCGCTCGCGGGCGTCGCGGCTGAACTTCACGTCCTTGGCTGCCATTGTTCCTGTCCTCGTTCTGCGTTGAAATCCAGGCGAATCCGTGGGTTACGCGGCCTTCTTGATCTCGGCGGCCGGCGTGATCACGCCCAGGATGTCGCTTTCCTTCATGATGATGAGGTCTTCGCCCTCGAGCTTGACCTCGGTGCCCGACCACTTGCCGAACAGGATGCGATCGCCGACCTTCACGTCGAGCGCGATGCGCTGCCCGTTCTCGTCGCGGGCACCCGCGCCAACAGCGATGATTTCGCCTTCCTGCGGCTTTTCCTTCGCGGTGTCGGGGATGATGATGCCGCCAGCCGTCTTTTCCTCGGCCTCGATGCGGCGGACCAGCACGCGGTCATGCAGTGGCGTAAATCCCATGATGTCCCTCGATTGCTTGTCGGGAAGGGCAAACGCCTTCCCGGGGTTGCCCGTCTGGCACTCACCGGATGAGAGTGCCAACAACGAGCTAGATATGTCGCAGCCATGGGCGCGTCAAGGCATGCGAGCCGGGCAAGAGCCAAATTTTGGCTGCAGTCGCCGGCAAGCCCGCCGTCAGCCGGCGGCCTCCACGCCAGCAGATGTGCGCCACCGTGGGCCAGCAAGGCGTACGCGATGCCATTGCACCAGAACAGCCAGCCGAAGGCAAGGCTCGGCAGCAGGTTTCAGACCAGCGCGACCGCCACCAGGGCCCACGCGGGTGCGGGCAGAGCCGCGCGCAAGAGCGGCAGATGGCGGGCAGCAAAGACCTGCACCGCGAGCAGCATGGCCGCTGCGACGGCGGCCGGAAGAAGGCCACGGCGCCGGCCAGCCGACCGCCATCCGATCGAGGCGAGACGCAGCATGAGGCCCCGGCGCATCCGAGGCTCCCTGCCGACGCCACCTCGGGGCGTCCGCGTGAGGTGCGGCAGGCGGATCGCAGCGACTGCCGCCCGGGGCCTGTCGGCCGCAGCCATCGGCCCGGCCGACCAGCGCCCGTGGGCCAGCAGCGGCACAACCACGGGCGCCGCCACCTGCGCGACAGCAACAAGGCCGGGGACGAACCGACGCAGATCGCCCGGCCCCGAACGGAGGGGGGCGACAAGCGGTGCGCTGCCCCCGGCCGGCGGCGGGAGGCGATGGCCAGCCCAGAGCGCCCGCGGGGAGGATCGCCGGCCGGGGCCGCGCGACGAGCCGCGCTGCGGGACTGCCGCCGAGGCCCGGGCCAGCTGCTCGAAGGGAACGAGCAACAGCAAGAACGGTAAGGCGAAAGCCGGGGCCCGAGCCGTCCCGACGCGGCGGGCTTTGAGCGGCCGCGGCGCCGACAGCCTCAGCCGGCGGCTGGCGCCGAAAGCGCCCCCTGCAGCTGCGCGGCGCCCGTCTCGGGCACCGTCTCGCCGTCGCGGTCGCGGATGCGGTCGATGTGGGCTGCGACCGTCTCCGGTGTCAGCTGGTCGGCGGCCACCGAAATGCCGCGTGTGAGCGTCACATGGGCGGCTGCAAGGCCGCCGCCGCCGGCAGCAAGCATCACGCCCGTCGGCGCCTCCTGCGAGACCAGCCACAGCGCCGCCGGGCTGACCGTCTCCGGGCCGAGCCGCGCGAGGATTTCGGCCGGAATGGGAAGGTTCTCGGTCATCCGCGTGGCTGCAACCGGCGCGATGGCATTCACATGCACCCCGGATTTCGCGCCCTCCAGCGCCAGGGTCTTCATGAGGCCGACGATCGCCATCTTGGCCGCAGCATAGTTGGCCTGGCCGAAGTTGCCGAACAGACCGGAGGACGAGGTGGTCATCAGCACCCGGCCATAGCCGGCCGCCCGCATCCGCTCCCACACGGCCTTGGTGCAGATGACGCTGCCCATCAGATGGACCTCGAGCACGGCGCGAAAGTCGTCGAGCGTCATCTTGGCGAAGGTGCGGTCGCGCAGGATCCCGGCATTGTTGATGAGAATGTCGATCCGGCCCCAGCGGTCGACCGCGCGCGCGACCATCGCCTCGACGGCTTCGGCGTCGGTTACGCTGGCGGTGTCGGCCATGGCCGAACCCCCAGCTGCCTTAATCTCGGCGACGACCGATTCGGCCATGGAGGCCGAGCCGCCCGTACCGTCGCGCGCGCCGCCGAGATCGTTCACCACCACCCGGCAGCCGCGCGCGGCAAGATCGAGCGCATAGCGGCGCCCGAGGCCGCCGCCCGCGCCGGTGACGATTGCAACACGGTTCTCGAACGACAAGGCCATCAGTGCCCGCCCTGCTGCTGTTTCGGCAGGCGGCTTGTGAGCTGCCGAACGGGAGGGCCAGCCCAGGCCCTGCCATTATTGCGGGCAGGGAACCTGCTTGTCGGTTGCAACGTCGAAGCACGCGCCTTCGGGCTCGTTGGCCCGGGCCTTGCGGATGGCGCCTGCCGTGCCGCCGATGATGGCACCTGCCGCCGCGCTGCCGCCGGTGACAGCACCCATCGCGGCGCCACGCGCCGCGCCGCCGGCTGCGGTTTCCGCAGGCCCCATGCCGCCTGTGACGGCGCCGACCGTGCCGCCGACCGCAGCCCCGGCGGCCGCAGAGCCGCCGGTTGCCGCGCCCATGACGGCCCCGCGCGCCGCACCGCTGCCGGTTGCCGTCTGGCAGGCCGCAAGCGCCAGAGCCGCCCCCACGCCCGCGACGGCCAATGCTGTCTTGCTCAGCTCCATGCTTTCGTCCTCCTTACGGACACTTTGGCAGACATTGGGGCCCGGCGCAATCGCCCTTGTCAGCTTGCCATGCGCAACGCCTGCGGCTCTTTGCCGGCGGTCGCCTCGGCATCGAGCGCATAGCCGGCCGAGCGCACGGTGCGGATGAGGTCGGGCATGTTCTCGCCGTTGATGGCCTTGCGCAGGCGGCGGATATGCACGTCGACAGTGCGCTGCTCGACATAGACATCCCGCCCCCAGACCGCATCCAGCAGCTGTTCGCGCGAGAACACCCGGCCCGGATGCTCGAGAAAGTGGCGCAGCAGGCGGAACTCCGTGGGGCCGAGCTGGATGGGAACGCCGTCGCGCACCACCTTGTGGGCATTGGTATCCATGAGCACGCCGGCATATTCGAGATTGCCGCCCGAAAGTGCGGGCCGCAGGCGCCGCAGCAGCGCGCGCACCCGGGCCACCAGCTCGCGCGGCGAGAAGGGCTTGGTCACATAGTCGTCGGCGCCCGTCTCGAGGCCGCGCACGCGGTCGGCCTCCTCGGCGCGCGCGGTCAGCATGATGATGGGAATGCCCGCCGTCTCGGGCGCGCGGCGCAGCCTGCGGCAGACCTCGATCCCCGACAGGTTGGAGATCATCCAGTCGAGCACCACGACATCGGGGCGCTCTTCCTCGGCGAGCACGAGCGCCTCCTCGCCATCATGGGTGTTGACAACATCGAAGCCCTCCTTGTCGAGATTGTAGCGCACGAGCTCGACCAGGTTGGCATCGTCCTCGACAAGAAGAATCCGGGGTCGCACCTGCTTCATCCTTTCGCAACCATCTGCCTCATGCCGTCATCGTCGGCGTCTCGTCCGACCGCGGCCGGTCGCCGACCCGTTCGCCTGTCACCGAAAAATGCACCATTTCCGCGATGTTGGTGGCATGATCGCCCACCCGCTCGAGATTCTTGGCAATGAACAGGAGGTGCGCCGACTGCGAGATGTGGTGCGGGTTTTCCATCATGTAGGTGAGCAGCGAGCGGAACAGCGAGTTGTAGAAATCATCCACCCGCCGGTCGCTGGCCATCACCTCGGCGGCCAGGGCATCGTCGCGGTGGACATAGGAATCGAGCGCCCGGCGCACCATGTCGGAAGCCTCGCGCGCCATCTCCGGGATGATGACCACCGGCTGCACGGGCGCTGCATGGGCAAGCGCGGGCACGCGCTTGGCGATGTTCTTCGCATAGTCCCCGATCCGCTCGAGGACGGCTGCGATCTTGATGGCCGAGATGATCTCGCGGAGATCATCGGCCATGGGCGCGCGCAGCGCAAGGAGCGTGACCGCCTCCCGCTCGGCCTCGGCCTCCATGGCATCGAGCTGCCCGTCACCGGCCACGACATCGGCTGCGGCATCGACGTCGCGGCGCACCAGCGCGTCGATGGCGGCGGCAATCTGGGCCTCCGCGATCCCGCCCATTTCCGAGATGCGCGTGCGCAGCCGGTCGATGTCCTCGTCGAACGACTTGACGGTGTGTGCCGACGGCTGGGTCATCCGTAGCGCCCCGTGATATAGTCCTTGGTGCGCACCTCGCGCGGGTTGGTGAAGATGTCGCGCGTGTTGCCATATTCAACGAGCGAGCCGAGGTGGAAGAAGGCGGTCTTCTGCGAGACGCGCGCGGCCTGCTGCATGTTATGGGTGACAATCACGATCGCATAGCGGCCGCGCAGCTCGTCGATCAGCTCCTCGATCTTGGCGGTGGCAATCGGGTCGAGCGCCGAGGCCGGCTCGTCCATCAGGATCACCTCCGGATCGACGGCAATCGCCCGCGCGATGCACAGCCGCTGCTGCTGGCCGCCCGAGAGCGCCGTGCCCGAGGCCGAAAGCCGGTCCTTCACCTCGTCCCACAGGCCTGAGCGGCGCAGCGACTGCTCGACGACATTGTCAAGGTCGGCCCGCGAGCGCGCAAGCCCGTGGATCCGCGGCCCGTAGGCCACATTCTCGTAGATGGACTTCGGGAAGGGGTTGGGCTTCTGGAACACCATTCCAACGCGTGCGCGAAGCTGGACGACATCCATGGAGGGGGCATGGATGTCGTGCCCGTCGAGTTCGATCCGGCCCTCGACGCGGCAGCCGTCGATCGTGTCGTTCATCCGGTTGAGGCAGCGAAGAAACGTCGACTTGCCGCAGCCGGACGGGCCGATGAAGGCCGTCACATCGTCCATCGAGATGTCCATCGAGACACCCTTGATGGCGTGGGTCTCGCCATACCAGACATGGACATCGCGTGCGGTCATCTTGGGCGGGCGCCGGCCCGCGTCAGCCTCCCGGCCGGCCACATTGACCATGTCGACGCTCACCAGCGCACCTCCAGCCTGTTGCGCAGAAAGATGGCCACCGAGTTCATCAGGAGCAGGAACAGCAGCAGCACGATGATGGCGCCGCTCGTCTTCTCGACGAAGCCGCGCTGCACATTGTCTGACCAGATGAACACCTGCACCGGAAGCACGGTTGCCGGATCGGTGAAGCCCTGCGGCACGGAGGTGATGAAGGCGCGCATGCCGATCATCAGCAGCGGCGCCGTTTCGCCGAGCGCGCGGGCGAGCCCGATGATCGTGCCGGTGAGCACGCCCGGAAACGCCAGCGGCAGGACATGGTGGAAGACGACCTGCACCGGCGACGCGCCAACGCCCAGCGCCGCATCGCGGATCGAGGGCGGCACCGCCTTCAGCGCCGCGCGCGCCGAGACGACGATGACCGGAAGCGTCATCAGGGCAAGCGTGAGCCCGCCCACGACCGGCGCCGACCGCGGCATGTTGAACGTGTTCAGAAACACCGCGAGCCCAAGCAGCCCGAAGATGATCGAGGGGACGGCCGCGAGATTGTTGATGGAGACCTCGACCATGTCGGTCCAGCGGTTCCGGGGAGCGAACTCCTCGAGATAGATGGCTGCGAACACGCCCACCGGGAACGACAGCGCAAGCGTGACCACGAGCACGAGGAAGGAGCCCTTGAGCGCGCCCCAGATGCCGGCCAGCTCGGGATCGACCGAATCGGCACCGAAGAGGAAGTGCCGGTTGAGGACCAGCCGAAGCTTGCCCTCGGCCTTGAGCGCCCGGAAGGTCTCGACCTCGAGGTCTGAGACCGCCCGCTCGCTCTCGTCGGACTCGAGGTCGAACGCGCCCTTGGCAAGGAGGTCGATGTGGCTCTGCGCCGTGAGCCACATTGGCACCGTTTGACCGAGGAGCGAAGGATCCGAGGCCAGCCGCTCGCGCACGGCGAGCCAGCCGCCGTCGGAGACGACGAACGGCGGCAAGCCGGCGCGCGCGGCCGATTCCGCAACCGCCGCCTGGAAATCCGCGCGCGCAAGCCGCTCCGGGTCGCGTTCGTCCGGCGCAACCCCAAGCGTCACCGGGTCGAGCACCACGGGCACCTGCACCTCGGCGGAGCGGAAGCTGTTCCACCCGGCCGACACGATGGTGACAAGCAGGATCACAAGAAAGCCCGCCGCCACGAGAAAGGCGCCGATGCCCATGAGGCGGAACCGCTGCTCCGCGGCATAGCGCCGCCGGAGGCGGCCCTGCATCTCGCGCGAGCCCCATTCGGTGGGCGCCGCTCGCCCATGCGCCGGCGCAGCTGCCGTCAGCGCCTCACTCATAGGCCTCCCGATAGCGCTTCACCACGGAAAGCGCATAGATGTTGAGCATCAGGGTCACGAGAAACAGGGCGAGGCCCAGTGCGAAGGCCGAAAGCGTCTTCGGGCTGTCGAACTCCTGGTCGCCGGTGAGAAGTTTGACGATCTGCACCGTTACGGTGGTGACGGAATCGAACGGGTTGAGGGTGAGATTGGCGGCAAGGCCGGCCGCCATCACCACGATCATCGTCTCGCCGATCGCGCGCGAGACCGCCAGCAGCACGCCGCCGACAATGCCCGGCAGCGCCGCCGGGACGAGCACCCTCGCAATCGTCTCCGAGGTGGTGGCACCCATGGCGAGCGAGCCATCGCGCATCGCGCGCGGCACGGCTGTCAGCGCATCGTCCGCCATCGACGAGATGAAGGGGATGATCATGATGCCCATGACCAGGCCGGCTGCCAGCGCCGACTGCGCGGTCACCGTGTCGGGGTCGAGCAGCGGGAACCAGGAGGCAAGCCACAGGCCGAGGTCGCGCACCAGCGGCGCAACCGTGAGGGCGGCAAAGAAGCCGTAGACGACGGTCGGCACGCCGGCAAGCACCTCGAGCATCGGCTTTGCCACGGCGCGGAAGCCGGGTGCCGCATATTGCGTGAGGTAGATGGCGGTCATCAGCCCGAGCGGGACGGCGACGATCATGGCGATGATCGCGCCGATGAAGATGGTGCCCCAGAACAGCGGCACGGCGCCAAAGGCGCCCGACTGGCCGATCTGGTCGGCGCGCATCGCGATCTGCGGCGACCATTGGGTCCCGAACAGGAACTCGGTCACGGGCACCAGCTGGAAGAAGCGGAAGCTTTCGAAGACGAGGCTGATGACGATGCCAAGCGTCGTCAGGATGGCAACCGTCGATGCAAGGATGAGCACCGCCATCACCAGCCCCTCGACCCGCGTGCGGGCACGGAAATCGGGTGCAAGGCGGGTGAGCGCCCAGAGCGCGCCCATCAGCGCAAGGGCCACCGCAGCCACGCCGGCGAGCAGCGAATAACGCCCCTCGACCGCCCGCCAGATGGCCGCGGCCGCCTCGGTTGCGGGGTTGAAGCCCGCCGCAAAGGTGCCGCGGGCCACGCCCTTCACGTCGGCAAGGAAGGCAACCCGCTCAAGCGAGCCCTCCGGCACCGTGCCGGGCGGCAGCTCCGCCTCGACGGCCGCGCCGACCACCCTGTCGCCGACCATTGCCCAGACTATGATGACGACGAGGGCCGGAACGAAGGCTGCGGCGGCCACGAACCAGCCGTGATGATTCGGACGGGAGTGCACCACACCCACCCGCGTGCCAAGCTCGGCGACAAAACCCGCCGCACGGCGCTGGCCGAGCCAGAAGCCCGCCCCCGCCACGACGAGCACCATCGCCAGCATGAGCCAGCCCGGCATCAGCGCGGCCTCCGCGCATCAGAACCGCAGCGCACGCGCCTCACGCCGACACGCCCCGCGCGTCGGCCGCCAGTTCCTCGAGCGTGACCGGCACCAGCTCCTCGGCCCGCCTGCGGTAGCGCTTGCGCGTCTCCTCAGGCAGCGCCACAAGGCCGCGCCGCACCAGATAGCCGCGCGGGCCCCAGGCACCCTCGCTCGTGTATTCAGCAAGAAACTCCCGCATGCCGCGGATGGCGCGCACATGCTCGCCCTTGGCATAGATGAACATCGGCCGCGCGCCGGGGTAGCGATAGGCGGAGATGGTCTCGTAGGTCGGCTCGACCCCGCTCACGGGCACGCCGCGCAGCAGGTCGCGGTTCGCCTCGTAATAGCTGAACCCGAAGGCACCGATGGCAAAGCGGTTTTGCGTGAGCTGCTGGACAAGGAGATTGTCATTCTCCCCGGCATCGACATAGGCGCCATCCTCGCGGATGCCCTCGCAGATCTGTCGGAAGCGGGCATTGTCGGCCTTCCTCAGCTGTTCCATCTCGGGATTGGTGAGGCAGCCGGCCTGCATGTAGAGCTCGTTGAAGGCATCCCGGGTGCCCGAGGTCGGCGGCGGGCCGAGCACCTCGATCCTCATGTCAGGCAGGGCCGGGTTCACATCGCGCCAGGTGCGCGCCCGCTGCGGCTGCCCCCAGGGCTCGGCGGCAAGCGCGAGATAGACATCGCGCAGCGTCAGATCGAGCGGCACCGAGCGGCGGCCCTGCACGAGCACCAGCCCGTCGATGCCGATCTTCACCTCGACCACCTGCGCCACGCCATTGCGGGCGCAATCCTCCAGCTCCAGCGTGGTGATCCGCCGCGAGGCGTTGGCAATGTCGGGAAAGCGCGAACCGACGCCGCTGCAGAAGAGCTTGATTCCGCCGCCCGTGCCCAGCGATTCGACGATCGGCGCGCGGAACTCGGGATGTTCGCGGTTGAAATTCTCCGCAACTGCCGTGGTGAAGGGAAAGACGGTGGACGAGCCAACCGCACGGATCTCCTCGCGGGCAATGTCGCCACAGCCGGCCACCAAGGCGAGAAGCCCAACGGCAGCCGCGCCGCGAAACAGGCGGCACCCGAGGTGCCACCCGACGTCCACCCTGTTCACCGAACCTGCCATCGACCGCCCGCATAGTCCCGGACAATGCGCGTTGTGTTGCACTTATGTGTCGCTATGATGACAGGCGCGGAGGCAGTGGAGGCCGTGACGGGGCGCATTGGCCGCGGCAGCCGCGGCCTTCAGGCCGAGGCAAGCGGCGCGCTTTCCTGCCCCCGCACCGGCTCGCCGGGCGGGCCGGCATCCTCGCCGCGCTCGGGCAGGCCGACGATCGGGAGAGTGAAGGAGACCACCGTTCCCACCCCCTGCCGGCTCTGAATGTCGAGCCGGCCGCGATGCCGCTCCACGATGTGCTTGACGATGGCAAGCCCGAGGCCCGTTCCGCCCATGCTGCGCGAGTGGCTGGTGTCCACGCGATAGAAGCGTTCGGTCAGCCGCGGCAGATGCTCGGGGGCGATTCCCTCGCCCTCGTCCTTCACCCACACCCGCACCATCTCGTCCTGGCGCGAGGCCGCGCCCTGCCGCCGGGCGCCAATGATGATCGGCGTGCCCGAGCGGCCGTATTTCAGCGCGTTGGAGACGAGGTTGTGCAGCACCTGCAGGACCTGGTCCCGGTCCCCGATCACCAGCGGCAGGTCCGGTTCGATGTCGAACATGAGCCGCCGGTCATCCGATTCAAGGCGCATGGCGAGTGTCCGGCCGACATCGGCGAGGAGCGGGGCAAGTTCCAGCGGGGTCTGCGGCCGCACATATTTGTCGAGCTCGATGCGCGAGAGCGACAGCAGATCGTCGATCAGCCGCGACATGCGCGCAGCCTCGCGGCCCATGATTTCGAGGAACCGCCGGCGCGCCGGCTCGTCGTCGGCAGCCGGGCCGAGCAGGGTTTCGATGAAACCGGAAATATTGGCAAGCGGCGTGCGCAGCTCGTGGCTCGCATTGGCCACGAAGTCGACCCGCATGCGTTCGGTAAGCCGCGCCTGGGTGATGTCGGCGAAGGTGACCAGCAGCCGCCCGTCGCCGAGCGGCACGGCACGCACGCGGAAGGCGCCGTCCGCGGTGCCGAGTGCGGTCACCTCGCGCACCGCCGGGGCCGTGCTGGCCAGCGCCTGCCGCACGGCATCCGCCACGCCGGGGTGGCGGATCGGCTGCCGAATGTCCATGCCGACGATTCGCGAACTGAAGAGAGCGCAGGCGGACTCGTTGGCCGCAACCGCGCGCCACGCGTCCTTCACGATGAGAGCAGGTTCCGCAAGCGCAGAAATGCCGATCATGTCATCGGACCCGGCCCCTTCGGAGGGCGACGACCCCGGCCTCATCGGCACCGTTTCAGCAGCCTTCTCCGACCCGCTCGTGAACACCCCATAGCCGAGAATCATGACAAGCATGAGAAGGACGAGCGACGGCGCAAGCGGCACCGCGAGCGCCTCGACGGCGAGCGCCGCGCCGAGGCCGGTTGCGGCCGCCGCCCACCACTGCTTCAGCGCGCCCAGCTTCACAGTGGCCCCTTGCCACAGGCAGGCCGGGAGCGAAACGCCCGGCCGCGGCTTGCCACCGCCGAAAGCGCGGTTAGACATCGGCGATGCTCGATGCCATCGAACGGGTCGGCAACCGGCTGCCCAACGCGATCATGCTGTTCGTCTGGCTGTCGGCCGTCGTCATCCTCGGCTCGATCGTCGCCTCGCTCGCCGGCCTGTCGGGCGTGCACCCGGGCACGGGCGAAACGGTCGTCGCAGAAAACCTCCTTTCGGCCGAGCTCGTGCGCCGCTTCCTCGTCGAGATGCCGCGCACCTTCACCGGCTTCCCGCCGCTCGGCACGGTGCTGACCGTGATGATCGGCATCGGCATTGCCGAGCGCACCGGGCTCATTGCGGCAGCGCTCGGCGGCATGGTGCGCCGGGTTCCCGGCCCGTTCCTCGCGCTCGCCGTCGTCTTTGCAGGCATCATGTCGAGCCTTGCCGTCGATGCCGGATATGTCGTGCTCGTGCCGCTGGGGGCTGCGATCTTCGCCGCCGCAGGCCGACACCCCGTCGCCGGGCTGGCAGCGGCCTTTGCCGGCGTCTCGGGAGGATTCTCGGCCAACCTGCTGGTGACCGCGCTCGACCCGCTGCTCGGCGGCATCTCGCAGCTGGCCGCGCAGATCCTGATCCCCGATTACCTGGTGCTTGCCACCGCCAACTGGTTCCTGATGATCGGGCTCGTGCCGGCCTTCAGCATCGCCGGCGCTTTCGTCACCGCGCGGATCGTCGAGCCCCGGCTCGGCACCTGGGAGCCGGTCGAGGGCGCGCCCGTTGCACCCCATGCCGAAACCGCCGCCGAGCGCCGCGCGCTCCGGGCAACCGGGCTTGCAGCCCTCGCGCTTGCCGCCATCGTGGCCGTGCTCACCGTGCCGCAGGGCGCCCTCCTGCGCGACCCGGAGACAGGTTCGCTCGACCCGTTCTTCCAGGCGATCGTTGCCATCACCATGCTGGCGCTCGCAGGGCTCGGCATCGTCTATGGCGTCGCGATGGGCAACATCCGGCGTTCCGAGGATGCAATCGCGATGATGACCGAGACGATGGCCGCCATGGCCTCCTACATCCTGCTCGCCTTTGTTGCCGCGCATTTCCTTGCGCTCTTTGCCTGGTCGAACCTCGGCGTGCTGCTCGCCATCGGCGGCGGCGAGGCGCTGCGGGCGTCCGGGCTCGGCGGCGTGCCGCTCCTTGTTGCGATGATCCTCGTGTCGGGCTTCATCAACCTGTTCATCGGGTCTGCCAGCGCCAAGTGGGCGATCCTCGCCCCGATCTTCATCCCCATGTTCATGCTGGCCGGAATCACGCCGGAGGCGACGCAGGCCGCCTACCGGATCGGTGATTCGGTCACCAACATCGTCACGCCCCTCTTGGTCTATTTCCCGCTCGTCCTCGTCGCAGCCCAGCGCTACGTGCCCGGCCTCGGCATCGGCTCGCTGATCGCAACCATGACCCCGCATTCGATTGCCTTCCTGCTGGCCGGCACGGGCGTGCTGCTCGCCTTCCTGCTGCTCGACATTCCGCTCGGGCCGGGCACGTCGGTCTCCATGCCGCCGGTTGCGCCGCCGCCTGCGGCCGCTGCCGGATAGGAGGTCCCGCGGACAGCCCGGCCTCTTCCGCCCGGTCGGCCGGCTGGCTCGAGCCGGTCGAGCGGCTGGCGCGGCGCGTGCCGCACGCGCTCGTCCTCTTCCTGTGGCTCTGCCTCGCCGTGGTGGCGGCCTCCGCGATTGCAAGCCTCGTCGGAACAAGCGCCATCCACCCGGCAACCGGCGAACGGGTTGCAGCCGAAAACCTGCTCCAAGCCCACCACATCCGCCGGCTTCTCGTCGAGATGCCGCGCACCTTCACCGCCTTCCCGCCGCTTGGAACCGTGCTCGTCGTGATGGTCGGCATCGGCCTTGCCGAGCACAGCGGGCTGATTGCCGCCTCGCTCGGCCGGCTGATGCGCATGGCGCCGCCCGCCCTCCTGCCGCTCGCGGTGGTCTTTGCCGGCGTCATGGCATCGATTGCAGCCGACTCCGGCTTTCTCATCGTCCCGCCGCTTGGCGCTGCGGTCTTCTGGGCTGCCGGCAGGCACCCGCTGGCCGGTCTTGCCGCCGCCTATGCCGGAGTCTCGGGCGGATTTTCGGCCAATCTTCTCATCACCGGCATCGATCCGCTGCTTGCCGGCCTCACCGAAGCCGCCGCACGGCTGCTGGTGCCCGGCTACCGGGTGCCCGCCACGGCCAACTGGTTCCTGATGGCCGCCCTCGTGCCGCTGCTCTCGGTTGCTGGTGCGCTGGTCACCTCCCGGATCATCGAGCCGCGGCTTGGCGCCTATGAGCCGGGCCCGGGCGCTGCGCCTGCCCCCGCCGCCGAGGCAGGCCCGGCCGAGCGCCGCGCCCTCGCGCTGACCGGCCGGGCGGCCCTCGTGGTGGTGGCAGGCCTCCTTGCCCTCACCATCCCCGAAGGCGCGGTGCTGCGCGACCCGGGGACCGGCAACATCGAGCCCCTGTTCCAGGCGATCGTCGGAATCATCACCCTCTCGCTCGGGGTGCTCGGCCTCGTCTATGGCACGGCCGTGGGTCGCATCCGCACCAGCGACGATGCCATCGGCATGTGCGAGAAGGCGCTTGCCGACATGGCTCTCTACATCCTGCTCGTGTTCGTGGCCGCGCAGTTCCTCGCGCTTTTTTCCTGGTCGAACCTCGGCGCGCTGATCGCCATCGGTGGCGGCGAGCTGCTCCGCGGCTCAGGCCTCGGCCCGGTGCCGCTTCTGCTCGCCCTCGTCCTGCTGTGCGGGCTCATCAACCTCCTCATCACGTCGGCGAGCGCCAAATGGGCGCTGCTTGCACCCGTGTTCGTGCCCATGTTCATGGCCGCCGGGATCTCCCCCGAGCTCACCCAGGCGGCCTTCCGTGTGGGTGACAGCTTCTCCAACGTGATCGCGCCCACCATGGTCTATGTCCCGCTGCTGCTCGCCTTTGCCGGGCGCTATGTGCCCGGCTTTCCGCTCGGCCGGCTGCTGGCCCTGATGCTGCCCTATGCGCTCGCCTTCCTCATCTGCGGCGCCGGGCTTCTTGCGCTGTTCCTTGCCCTCGACCTGCCCGTCGGCCCGGGCGCCCCCTCCACCGTGACATTTGCCCGATGAGCGGGGGGCCGGGCCAGACGGATGCCGGCCCGCCGCGCCGCACGGCCTTCACCCGCTTTCTCGACGCGGTCGAGTTTCTCGGCAACCTGCTGCCGCATCCGGTTACGCTGTTTGCGCTTCTTGCGCTGGCCATGGTGCTGCTCTCGGGCCTCTTGGGCGCGCTCGGCGTGGCCGTGCCCGATCCGCGGCCCGAGGGCGCGCCCGGCCGGGCGGCCGACGGCATGATCGCAGCCGTCAGCCTCATGACCGAAGAGGGGCTGCGCCGCATCTTCACCAGCCTTGTCTCCAACTTCACCGGCTTTGCGCCGCTCGGCGTCGTGCTCACGGCCATGCTCGGCATCGGGGTTGCGGAAAAATCCGGCCTCCTGTCGGCAGCCGTGCGCGGGATCGTGCTCGGTGCCTCGCCGCGCACGGTCACCTATGCCATCGTGTTTGCCGGCGTCATCTCCAACACCGCCTCGGAAATGGGCTATGTCGTCCTGATCCCGCTTGCGGGTGCCGTCTATCATTCGCTCGGCCGGCACCCGCTGGCCGGCATGGCGGCAGCCTTTTCGGGGGTGGCCGGCGGCTATTCGGCCAATGTGCTCATCGGCACGATCGACCCGCTGCTCGCCGGCATCACCGAGGAAGCCGCGCGGCTGATCGACCCGACCTATGCCGTCAGCGCAACCGCGAGCTATTATTTCATGGCGGCCTCCGCCTTTCTCGTGACGCTGCTGGGCGGGCTCGTCTCGATCCGGATCGTCGAGCCCAAGCTCGGCACCTACAGCCCGGCCCGCGCCGATCCGTCGGTCCTCCAGACCGTCATTGCACCGCTGACGGACGCGGAGCGGCGGGGCCTCGCCGCCGCCGGCCTTGCCATGCTGGGCATCTTCGCGCTGATGGCACTCACCCTCGCGCCCGAGGGCGCCATCCTGCGCGATCCGGCCACGGGCGACCGGCTGCGCTCGCCCTTCTTTTCCGGCTTTGCAGTCTGGATCCTGCTGTTCTTCCTTGCGGTCGGCATCGCCTACGGCCGGGTGGTGGGCAGCATCAGAAACGATCGCGACGTGATCGACGGCATGGCCTCGGCCCTCTCCTCGCTCGGCCTTTATATCGTGATCGTCTTCTTCGCCGCCCAGTTCGTCGCCTTCTTCAACTGGTCGAACATCGGCGCCATCACGGCGGTCAGCGGCGCGGAGCTGCTGAAGGATGCTGAGCTTACTGGCCCGGTCGTCTTTGCCGGCTTCATACTCATCTGCGCCGTCATCAACCTGATGCTGGGCTCGGCCTCGGCGCAGTGGGCAATGACCGCGCCCATCTTCGTGCCGATGCTGATGCTGGTCGGCTGGTCGCCCGAGCTGATCCAGACCGCCTACCGGATCGGCGATTCCGTCACCAACACCATCACGCCGATGATGAGCTATTTCGGCCTCATCCTCGCAGTCGCCGCGCGCTGGGACCGCAACATCGGCATCGGCACGATGATCGCGATGATGCTGCCCTATGCCATCGTCTTCACGGTCGGCTGGACGCTGCTGTTCTACCTCTGGGTGTTTGGCCTTGGCCTGCCGGTGGGGCCGGGCTCGCCTGCCACCTGGGCGCCCGGCTGAGCGCGCTCAGCGCGAAAGCTCCACAAGCTCGTACCAGGTGGCCATGTAGCCCCCAACCCCGCCCTTCACGAAGATCCGGTCCTCGTCGGCCGTCACCCACATGTCGTAGACCGGGTGTTCCCGGCCGCCCATCTTCTCGGCGCCATCGTCGACAAAGCGGAAATGATGGCAGGCAAAACAGCCGGCCTCGGTCTCCGCCGCCTCGTCGCCCACATATTCAAGGCCGATCCGAACCTCCGCAAGCATCGGCGGGGTGGCCCCGCGGTGGTCGGCCGAGGGGAGAAGGCAGCGGATGGTGCGCCGGTGCGGCCCGCGCGCGGTATCCATGCAGCGGGTCAGGTAGGCATCCCCTGCGATCGGGTGGGTGCCGAAGCCGTCGAGCCCCTCGCCGATCGCCATCGTCTGCGACAGCCGGCCGATCGATGGGCCGTGGCTGGTGCAGTGGACGAGCCCCCTGTCATGCTCGAACTGGATGAGGCCCGAGCCCATGAAGCGGTCGCCAACGCTCAGCCGCACGAGACAGTCGAACGGCCGGCCTGCCTCGTCGAGCGAATAGATGATGTCGCGAAGAACCGTGGGTTCGGGCTCCTCGATGCAGCAGTGGGCGCGCATCGTCACCCGCCCGTCGCGATGGTGGGTGAAGCGGAAGGTTTCGAACCCGCGCACCGCACCCTCCACGCCGGGCTTGCGGCTCGTGTAGAGGATGCGGCCCGAGATATCGCGGTGCGCCATGCCCGGCCACGGCCTTGCCCCCGGTTTTGCGCCAGTGTCCACCCCGTTCATCCCCACCTCTCCCGATAGGCCTCGATCTCGGCCTCGCCCATGCGCGCCATCGCATCGAACAGGGCCTCCGGATCCTGCGCCCGAAGGGCAGGAAGCGCCATTTCGAAGCTGCCCTCGGCCCCCACCAGGATCTCGCGGCGGCCCTCGGCAAGCCCGTCGGCGATCAGCCGCGCGGCCACCTCCGCCGGGAGACCGGCGGCGATCTGGCTATCCTCCCGGCCGGTCGGCGTGCCATCGCCCTTCAGCGCGTGGCGGGCGATCGCGGTGGTCACGAAGCCGGGGATGATGACGCTGACCCTGAGGCCGCGCCCCTCCACCTCGGCGCGCAGCGCATCGAAATAGCCGATGATGGCATGCTTGGCCGCGCAATAGCCGGTGCGAAGCGGCGCACCGACCTTGCCCGCGACACTGGCTGTCACCGCGAGGTGGCCGGCGCCGGCTGCCAGCATGTGCGGCAGCACCAGCTGGGTGAGGTGGATGGGGCCGAGCACGTCGACATCGAGAAGCCGCTGGTAGACGGCAAACGCGGTACACTCGGCCGGCGAGCGCTGCGAGATGCCGGCATTGTTGACAAGGAGGTCGACCCGCCCCGCCCAGGCCAGCGCCTCGGCCACCACATCGGCAAGCCGCGCATGGTCGGTCGCCTCGAAGGGCAGAACAAGCGCGTCCCTGCCGGCTGCAGCCGCCTCGAGCGCATCCCTGCGGCGGCCGGAGAGGATGAGGCGCGCGCCCTCCAGCGCGAGCACGTCGGCAAGCGCCCGGCCGATGCCCGACGAGGCGCCGGTAATCCACGCGACCTGGCCTGCGAACCGGCCTGGCATCAGGGCACCGACCATTGCCACGGCGGCACCATCGGCGCCTTCATGAGCGAGGGGTGCAGGAAGGTGAGAAGCAGCCACAAGAGCCCGCCGCCAACGAGCGGCACGGGGCCGACCCTGAGGCTGCGCCACGGCTGCCTGCCGGAAAGCTGCGCGCCGAGCGGCCAGTAGCTCGTCTGCGCCTCCCAGCTGCGCCAGTTGGCCCCGAGCTGCGCGCGCTTCTTCACATCCTGCGCGGCCGAGCCGAGGAGCGCAAGGAGGCCGAGCCCGCCCGCCAGCAGCACCGTGTCGAGCTTGCCCGAGAGCACCACATGCACGGCCGCCCACAGGCCGAAGGCCCACATCATCGGGTGGCGGGTGATGGCGAGCACGCCGGTTGCAGGCCGTTCGGAAAGCGGCACGCCGGCAAGCGCGCGGTTGGCGGGCGTGAGCGAGCCGACGAACAGGATCGAGGCGAGAAGCATCAAGAGCGTGGCCACATGCCACGCCCATGCGGGCGCAACCCACAGGAGCGGCCCGGGCGGCACGGCGCGATAGGCCTGGATGGCCCCGACCAGCAGCGCCAGCGACAGCAGCGCATAGCCGATGCGGAAGCCGCCTTCGCCAAGGCGCCCTGCGAGCCGGTCTCGAACCGGCGGGCTGGCCAGCACGATATGGCTTGCCACGAAGGCCAGGAGCAGAACGACAAAGAGTGTCATTGCACCTCCTTCAACGCGCCTCGTTCAGCGCCGGTAGCCCTCGGGCAACCCGCCCCTCTCCTGCCCGGGCGCATAGCGGCGCGCAAGCCGCGACTGGCGGGTTTCCAGCGACTGTTCCACCCCACCGATCCACACCCGTTCGGGGAATCCCGACAGTTCCAGCGGGTCGCCCGACCAGAGGACGATGTCGGCGGCCGCGCCCGGCTCCAGCCGGCCCCGATCGGCCATGCCGAAGATGTCGGCCGGTGCGCGGCTGATGGCGGCAAAGGCCTCACCCCACGACAGGCCCACGCCACCGGGAATGCGCGCCTGCGCCACCATGTTGCCGGCATATTGGGCGAGGAGGCGCGGCTGGAAGCTGGCATCGAGATCGGGGGTGCCGAGCGCCACCGTCACGCCCGCGGCCACGAGCCGGCCGACATTGTTCATCGTGGCCGCCAGCTGGTCGAAGCTCGCAGGCAGATTGTCCATACCGAGTGTGATCACCGGCACCCTTGCGCGCGCGATCTCGTCGGCCACCATCCAGCCCTCGTGCGCGGAGACGAGCACGAGGCGGAGCCCGGGATACAGGGCTGGCAGCCGCAGCACCTGCCGGATGTCGGACGCGCGATCGACCCGCACGAGCAGCGGCTGCGCGCCGCTGAGCACGAGGCCGAGCGCCTCGGCATCGTCGCGGGTGATCCGCAGATCCTTGTGCTGGTCGCGGAAGGGCATGGCGATCCCGGTCCGCAGGCGCCGCGCCTCCTCGAGGCCGTTCACAAGTTCCGCCCAGGCGGCCGACCGCGACCCGCCGGCAATCCGCCCGCCGGGCGTGCCGAGCGCGACATACTGGAAGGCCCGTTCGCTGATCGGGGCGCGCGCGCCCTCGGCGAGCGAGACGAGAAGGCCCTGGCCGGCGAAGATGGCATCGCCCGGAAAGGGCGTGACGGCTGCAGCCGTCACGCCTGCGCGGCGGGTGATGGGGATGGAGGTCTCGGCCGGGTTCCACGCGCTGGCCGCCACCAGCGAGGCCGAGGCCGGGCTTGCCGGCGCGCGCGTATCGTTGGCATCGGCCCCGCCCGTCACTTCCGAAAGGCCAAGCTGGGCGAGGCCGGCCACGAGACCCGGCGTGACCCACTTGCCGGCCGCATCGATCACCCGGTAGCCGGCCGGCACGGCAGCCCCCGCGGGCAGCACCCGCTCCACCCGGCCGCCTGCCACGAGAAGGGTGGCGCCCGACTGGACCGGCCCGGCGTTGGTGACAAGCCGCCCGCCGGTGATGGCCAGCCGCTCCTGCGCCGCAGCAGCCGCGCCGGCAAGGAGCACAAGGAGAAGGAGAAGGCCGCGGATCATTTCACATCCCCCTCGCCCGGCTGGCCGATCTCGAAGTCAGACACCGGCCGCAGCGCAGGATCGGCTGCGTCATAGGCGAGGCCGCCGTCGATCCACACCTTGAGCGGCCGCGAATAGACCGAGAGCGGATCGCCGTTCCACAGCACGAGATCGGCCTCCTTGCCAGGCTCGAGGCTTCCGGTCCTGTCGGCGATGCCGAGCGCTCTGGCCGGATTGTACGAGATCCAGGCCCAGGCCTCCTCGTCGCGGATGGCAAGGCCCATGCGCCGGCCGTTGGCGAGCGCCTTGGCCGTTTCCTGGTTCAGGCGCTGGATTCCGTGCGCGTCGTCGGAATGGGTGATGGCGCAGCCGCCGGCAGCGTGCAGGAAGGGCAGATTCTCCTGGATGGTATCGTAGCTTTCCATCTTGAAGCCCCACCAGTCGGCCCACAGCGCGCCGCAGATCTCCTCCTTCGCGAGGATGTCGGCGATCTTGTAGGCCTCGACTGCGTGGTGGAAGGCCGCGATCCGGTAGCCGAACTCGCGGCCCATCTGGATCATGTGCATCATCTCGTCGGCGCGGTAGCAGTGGTTCTGGATGAGGATCCGACCCTCCAGCACGCCGACGAGCGTCTCCATGGCGACATCCCGGCGGGGTGGGCCCGTGCCCACCCGCCCGCCGGTGGCGCGGTAGTGCTGGGCATTGGCCCAGGTCTGGCGGGCCAGCGCGAGATTGCCCATGCGGCTGCCGGGCATCTGGTTGCGGCTGCCATAGACCCGCTTGGGGTTCTCGCCGCAGGCCATCTTGAGCGTCCACGGCGCGCCGGGCATCAGCATCTCCTGCGCGGTGCGGCCCCACACATTCTTGAGCGTGGCGCCGCGGCCACCAAACAGGTTGGCCGAGCCCGGCAGCACGTGCAGCACCGTGACCCCGCCGGCAAGCGCGCGGGAAAAGCCCGGATCCTGCGGCCAGATGCCGTGGATGGCCCAGACCTCGGGGCGCACCGGCCCGGTGATCTCGTTGCCGTCCTGGTGCGCGGGCACCTGCGGCGAGGGGTAGTTGCCGAGGTGCGAGTGGATGTCGATGATCCCCGCGGTCACCCACTGGCCCGCACCATCGATCACCCGTGCGCCGCGTTCGTCGACACGGGCGCCAAGCGCGGTCACCTTGCCATTCTCGAAGCGGATGGCGCCAGAGTCGATCCGCCCGCCCCGGCCGTCATAGATCGTGACATTGCGGATCACGGTGGGCTCGCCCGGGATGGGCCGGTAGGTGGAAACATAGGCCGACTCACCGGGACCGGCCGGAGTCGCGGGCCCGGCCGGCGCAGCGGGCACCGTGCCCGGCCGGGCGCTGGTGCCGCCGGGCGTGCCCGGCGCGGCGCAGGCGGCAAGCGCAAGCGCGGCCGCCCCGATCAGAATCCGTCTCACGCGCGCATGCCCTCCGTGGCCTCCGTTTCCGTCCATGGCTCGGGCCGTGGCTCGGGGTCCTTCAGCGTGTCGAGATGCATCATCCTGCGGATCAGCGGGCTCACCAGCAGAACAGCCACCCCCACGCCAACCGCCACCCAGCCGACGGTTTCATAGACATCGAGCACCACCTGCTTGCCGGCCGCGTCGATCCCCTCCGAACCGGTCGCACGCGCGATGAGGCCCGAGACGAAGTTGCCCGCGGCCGACGCCAGGAACCAGACCCCCATGATGAGGCTCGCCATGGCGGGCGGCGCCAGCCGGTTCATGGCCGAAAGCCCGACAGGCGAGAGGCAGAGCTCGCCGGTGGTGTGGAGGAGATAGATGAGGAAGATGAACACAACCGGGGTCAGCCCCGTCTCCCCGGCCCAGTTGGCGCCCAGCACCAGCACGAGAAAGCCGAGCCCCAGCTGCACGAGGCCAAGACCGAACTTCGCAGGGGTGGAAGGCTCCAGATCCCTCCGCGCAAGGGCCAGCCAGAGCGAGGCGAACACCGGGCCGAGGACGACGATGTAGATGGGGTTGATCGACTGGAACACGGAAGCCGGCACCTCGAGGCCGAGGAACGAGCGATCGACATAGCGGTCGGTGAACACGTTGAGCGAGGAGCCGGCCTGCTCGAACAGCGCCCAGAACAGCACCGAGCCGCCCATCAGGAAGAGTGCTGCGAAAATCCGGTCGCGCTCGTCGGGGCTCAGCCGCGTCACCGTCGTCCACAGCACATAGCCGACCACGATCGCCGAGGCGGCGCCCAGCACCCCGCCCACCAGGGCCTGGAACTGGATGAGGACGAAGACGACGAGCACCGCAAGGATGCCGGAGCCATAGATGAGCCACGCGCGGGGCACCCCCATCACCGGCTCGCGCAGCCGGGCCGGGTCGCGCGGTTCGCCGCGCCCCTCCAGCCAAGGCCTGCCAAGCACGAACACGAGAAGCCCGGCGAGCATGCCGACCCCGGCCGCGCCAAACCCCCAGGCCCAGCCGTAGGTCTGCCCCAGCCAGCCGGCGACGATCGCCCCGGTCGCCGCGCCCACGTTGATGCCCACGTAGAAGATCGTATAAGCCGGATCGCGGCGCCGATCGGTCATGGAATAGAGCTGGCCCACCATCACCGAGATGTTGGCCTTCAGGAACCCAGAGCCGACGACGATGAACGCAAGGGCTGCCCAGAACGCGTTGATCTCGATCGCATTCTGCCCGCCATCGCCTTCGACGGCCATGAGGAAGTGGCCGAAGGTGAGAAGCACCGCGCCAAACATTACGGCGCGGCGCTGGCCAATGTAATTGTCGGCAAGATAGCCACCGATGGCCGGCGTGATGTAGACGAGCGCCGTATAGGCGCCATAGATCACATAGGCATCGGCCTCGGCAAATCTCCAGTGCTGGATGAGATAGAAGATCAGCAGCGCTCGCATTCCGTAATAGGAAAAACGCTCCCACATCTCGGCAAAGAACAGTACGAACAGACCGCGCGGATGGCCGAAGATCTGCCGTTCCGCCGGACGCCCCGCCGGCACCTCGGCCTCAACACCCATTCCGGTCTCCTGCTGCGTGTGCCCCTGCGGGTTGTTGCACTCCGCCGCCACGCGCGCAACGACCCTCTTGCAAATGGCTGCTGGCCCGTGGCGCAGCAGTCACGCATGGTGGGACGAAGGAGACCCGCCCCATGCGTTTCGAAGGCACGCAAACCTATGTTGCAACCGAGGATCTCAAGGTTGCGGTCAATGCGGCGGCGCGGCTGCGCCGGCCGCTCCTTGTCAAGGGCGAGCCCGGCACGGGTAAGACCGTGCTCGCCCAGGAGATCGCCGCCGCCTTCGGCGCGCCGCTCATCGAATGGCATGTCAAGTCGACCACCAAGGCTCAGCAGGGTCTCTATGAATATGATGCGGTCTCGCGCCTTCGCGACAGCCAGCTCGGCGACCCGCGCGTGCAGGATGTGCGCAACTACATCCGGCGCGGCAAGCTCTGGGAGGCCTTCACCCACCCGCAGGTTCCGGTGCTCCTCATCGACGAGATCGACAAGGCCGACATCGAGTTCCCCAACGACCTCCTGCAGGAACTCGACCGGATGGAGTTCTTCGTCTATGAGACGGGCGAGACGGTAAAAGCTACCCAGCGGCCGATCGTCGTCATCACCTCCAACAACGAGAAGGAGCTGCCCGACGCGTTCCTGCGTCGCTGTTTTTTCCACTACATCAAGTTTCCGGACCGCGAGACGATGGAACAGATCGTCCGCGTCCACTTCCCCGATATCCAGAAGGACCTGGTGCGCGAGGCGCTCACCACCTTCTACGACATCCGCGACGTGCCCGGCCTCAAGAAGAAGCCCAGCACCTCCGAACTGCTCGACTGGCTGAAGCTGCTGCTGCACGAGGATCTGCCCGTCGAGACGCTGCGCGAGCGCGACCCGCGCAAGCTCATCCCGCCGCTGCACGGCGCGCTGCTCAAGAACGAGCAGGACGTGATGCTGTTCGAGCGGCTGGCCTTCATGGCTCGGCGCGAAAACCGCAGCTGACAGGCGGCCGGCAGGCGGCGCCAGGCCCCACACCCGATCAGCTTCTTGAAGCTGGATGAATGGGCCGACTGGCGCTGTGCGCGACCCTCGGTTCGAGGGAGCCTCCCGCTGATGCGAAGGCCTGGGGCCTGTTGCAATCGCTGGTCCGGTGGTCGTGGTGGTTGGATGCGGCATGGGGCCTCGGCGGCGATCGCGCCGCACGTGCCGCAGAACGAGCCAGCGCCGGGTCGATGATCGACGGGTAATCCCAGGCGCCATCCACATGCCGACATGGAGCAGGCGCCGGGCCGATGCGCCGCCCGCACATGGCCCGCCGACCACGGTCTCCTGTTGCCGGAACCGGTGGAGCC
>CALKJZ010000006.1 GCA_937995515.1 uncultured Sphingomonadaceae bacterium
TTTTCGGCGAGGAGCGTCGGCGAGGAGCGTCGGCGAGGCGCGTTCCTGACTGCCCCTTTTCCGCCCGCTGCCGAGACGTGGCCGCAAACGCTGGTGCTGTCCGGAACGCTGCCTTGAGCCAGCAAGCTGCCAACTGGGGAATCGCCCTTGTCAACACGGGCTGGTTTCGGCCCCCGGGGGATCGGGGCGGGCCGCAGCGTAGAGGCGGCATGCGGCACAGGCGGCTCCTGATCCCGGCTCTTCTTGCTCTCCTCCTGCTTGCCGGCTGCGGCGGGCCGGGGAGCGAGCCGCGCCCAGAGCCGCCTGCGGCACCGGTGGCGCCGCTGCCCGCGCCCCCGCCTGCGCCCGCGCCCCCGCCTGCGCCGCCCGTGGTGCCGCCGCGTGTCGAGCGGGACATCTCGCCTGCCATCACCGGGCCGGGCATTGCCGCCGCCACCGGCGACCATTTCGTGACCAATCCCGACCCTCAAGCCCCGGCGCGGGGACGGCTGTTCGTCATGCTCCCCGGCTCGGGGGGGACTCCGGCCTTCTATCGCCTTATCGTGCGGACCGCCGCCGCGCGCGGCACCCATGCCATCGGGCTGGCCTATGCCAATGCCGAAGCCGTCAACGTGCTGTGCGCCCGGTCCACCGATCCCGAATGCACCGCGCGCGTGCGCCGCGAGATCCTGTTCGGCGAGCCGGCAAGCCCGCTCGTCGATGTGGATCCGCCCAACAGCATCGCCGGCCGGCTGACCGCGCTCCTGGCCTGGCTGGCCCGGACCTTCCCGGCCGAGGGCTGGGAGCAGTTTCTTGTCGGGGGCCGGCCCGACTGGCGGCGGATCACGGTCGCCGGCCATTCCCAGGGGGGTGGGCATGCCGCCTTCCTTGCCAAGCTGGTGGAGCTCGACCGCGCCGTGATGTTCGCAAGCCCCGGCGACGGCGCCGGGCCGGGCACGCTGGCACCCTGGCTGTTCCTGCCCAATGCGACGCCCGCCGACCGGCTGTTCGGGTTCACGCACACCGCTGATGATGCCGTGCCGCTGCAGCGCGCGCTCAGCGCGTGGAGCGCGATGGGCATGGCGGCCTTCGGCCCCCCGGTGTCGGTCGATGGCCGCGCGCCGCCCTTCGCCGGATCGCACCAGCTCACCACCAGCGCCACGCCACGGCCGGATGTGGGCGGGACTCTCTCCGAGACCCACGGCGCAACCGTTGTCGACCTGGTCACGCCCCGCGACGCAAGGGGCGACCCGCTCTTCCGGCCGGTCTGGATCCACATGGCCTTTCCGTGAGCCGGGGGGTGTCGGGCCGGCCGCGGCCGTGCCAATGGCAAGGGGATGCTCGACCGCTTTCTCGCCCGCCAGTTCGCCCGGCCCCATGGGCCTGCAGGCCAGCTGCTGCTCGGCCCGCTGCTCGACCGGGTGGGCAGGCCGATGATGGATGCCGCCTTTGCCGCCCTCGCCGCACACGCAGGCGAGCGCGTGCTCGATCTCGGGTTCGGTGGCGGCCACCTTTCGCGCCGGCTGCTGGCCGCGGGCACGAGGGTGGTCGGGGTGGACCACGCGCCGGCGATGGTGGCACGCGCCCGGCGGCGGCACCGCGCGGCGCTGCGCGAGGGCAGGGCAATCTTCCTCGAGGGCGCGGCCGAGGCCCTGCCGCTTGGAGGCTCGGCGGTGGACTGTGCGGCGAGCGTCAACACCATCTATTTTTGGCCTGAGCCGGCGGCCGTGTTCGCCGAGCTGCGCCGGGTGCTGGCGCCTGGCGGGCGCCTCGTGCTCGCCTTCCAGACCCCCGGGTCGGTTCGCGCCTGGCCCGGGCATGTGCACGGGTTTCGCGCCCACGCGGCCGAAGCCGTGGAGGCCGCGCTCGGTGCGGCCGGGCTTGCCCCGGTCCTCAGGGCCACGGCCCGTGCCCGCACCGTGGGTGACTATGTGCTCCTTGTCGCGCTACGGGATGGCCGATGAGCGATGACGACCCGGATTTTGCCGGCCTCTTCCCGTGCGAGCCGCGCCTGCCCTGCCAGCTCTACCTCATCTCGCCGCCGGCCTTCGACCTCGAGGCGCACGCCGAGGCACTCGAACAGGCGCTCGCCGCGCGCGGCCCCGTTGCCGCCTACCAGCTCCGGATGAAGGGCGCGCCCGATGCCATGATCCTGCGCGCGGCGGCCCGGCTGCAGCCGCTGTGCGTGGCGCATGATGTCGCCTTCATCGTCAACGACAGCGCCGAACTCGCCGCCCAATGTGGCGCCGATGGTGTCCACCTCGGGCAGGAGGATGGAAGCATCCTGCATGCGCGCGCGCTTCTTGGCGCCCATGCGCAGATCGGGGTGACCTGCCACAACTCCCGCCACCTGGCGATGGAAGCCGGCGAGGCGGGCGCGAACTATGTGGCCTTCGGCGCCTTTTTCGAATCGGGCACGAAGGCCGTGCGCCACCGCGCGACCCCCGACATCCTCGCCTGGTGGACGACGATCTCGCCGATTCCCTGCGTGGCGATCGGCGGGATTTCGCCCTCGAACTGCCGCCCGCTGGTGGCGGCCGGGGCGGACTTCCTGGCTGTCTCGGCATCGGTCTGGAAGGCGCCCGAAGGCCCGGCGGCTGCGGTCGCCGCCTTCCGCCTCTAGCTTCCGGCTTCGGGCGGGGCGTTCCGCGTTTCTGTCGGATCCATACAAAAATTGGTTAAGTTTCGGCTTTTTCCGGAGTGTAAATTCCGTTATATTCTTTCCACTACTTGGTGAGAGATAAATCCCTGGTAGACCAGTGAAAATCGAAACAGGCAAAGCAAAAACAGGAGGAAGATATGGCTGATCTGATGCAGAATCCAGACTCGATCATTGCCGATCTTCTTGAGGCCGGCGCGCTCGATGCGGCGGCGCTTGATCCGGGCGCACCGATCGAAACCGGCCGCAGGATCGTGACGTTTCGCGAGGATGCGGCAAGGGAAGGTGCGGCCGCGCTCGAGGCGATGGTTGCCGGCAAGTTGGCGCACAGCGGCGACTTTTCCGGGCACGCGGTCGAGGAGGCCGGCATTGCCGATGCCGCCGGGCTGGTCTTCGACGAGATCAGCGTTGCCGTGCTCGGTGCCGAGGCCGGTGCGGCATTGGCCGAGGCGATGATGGCCAGCGCCGGGGCAGCCGATGATTCCGCCTCCGACAGCGCGATCCTTGCCGTCGAGCCGGAGGTACTGGTGTTTCCCGCCGGGATTTCGGCAGACGAGTTTCTGCGCGGCTTTGCCGCCGCCTCGACGGCCATCCGCGACGGGCTGGTGGGCCGCGGGGCGGAGATTTCGCCCGCGCCCCCGCCGGGAGAAGACCGCGCGCCCGACGCGCTTGCGGTGGGCAACACGTGGGGCATCCTTGCCACCGGCGCCCACGCCAGCCGGTTCTCGGGCGCTGGCATCAAGGTAGCTGTGCTCGATACCGGCTTCGATTTCCGCCACCCGGACTTTGCCGGCCGGCCGATCGCGCACAGCAGCTTCATTGCGGGCGAGACCGCGCAAGATGGTCACGGGCACGGCACCCACTGCACGGGCACCGCCTGCGGGCCTCGCGCTCCGGCAGGCATGATTCCCCGCTATGGCGTGGCCTTCGCTTCGCAGATCTTCATCGGCAAGGTGCTCTCGAACGGGGGCGGCGGCACGACCGCTACGGTTCTGGCGGGCATGAACTGGGCGGTTGCCAACCGCTGCGAGGTCATCTCGCTGTCGCTGGGCGGCGGTGGCGGGCCCTATGTGGCCTATACCGCAGCGGGTGACGCGGCGCTGAGGCGGGGCTGCCTCATGATTGCCGCGGCCGGCAACGACAGCCGCCGGCCGGCCGTCGTGCGCCCGTGCAGCGCGCCGGCCAACTCGCCCACCATCATGTCGGTGGCCGCGCTCGAGCCCAACCTTACGACGGCGCCCTATTCCAACGGCCCGCCGATCGACATCGCAGGGCCTGGCAGCAGCGTGTTCTCCAGCTATCCGATGCCGCGGCGCCATGCGACGCTTTCGGGCACCAGCATGGCCACCCCGCACGTTTCGGGCTGTGCCGCGCTCCTTGCCCAGGCGGGCGGGCCGGGCATGCGCGCGGGCACGCTGAGGGCACGGCTGCGCGCCATGGCGCGGCCGCTTCCTGGAAGGCCCGACGTCGGCGCCGGGCTGGTGCAGGCAGTGCCCTGAGCGGCTGGCCACGCGGCAGGGCGGCCCGGGGGCGGGGCAACCCGCCCCCGTTTGCCCTGTGCACGATCGCGTCCCGGGTGTAGGGACGCAGGCAAGGAGACAGGCGAGGAGAAGGGCATGACCGAGCTCATCATCACGCTTGCCCCCGGCGCCGACAGGAAGGGGGTGGCCGAAAGGCTGAAGGCCGCGGGCTTCCGGCTCGAGCAGGAGCTCGAGGCCCTTGCAATGCTGACCGGCCATGCCGATCCGGAGGCCGTCGCCCGCCTCGGGGCGGTCGAGGGCGTGGCCGCGGTCGAGGAGAGCCAGCCCGTCCGGATTCCGCCGGAGGGGCCGCAGGGCGGCGCCCGCTGACGGCACGCACGGGGGCCTCGCGCGGTTGCCCTCGGGCGCCGATCGGGCTAGGCGCTGCGCAGCTTTCTGGCAGGTGCAGGCATGAAGATCAGCGGCGTGGACATTCGTCCCGGCAACATCATCGAATATGAAGGCTCCATCTGGCGCGCAGTGAAGACGCAGCACACCCAGCCCGGCAAGGGCGGGGCCTACATGCAGGTCGAAATGAAGAATGTGCTCGACGGGCGGAAGACGAACGTGCGGTTCCGTTCCTCCGAGACGGTCGAGCGGGTGCGGCTCGATACCAAGGATTTCCAGTTCCTCTATGCCGAGGGCGACAGCCTGGTCTTCATGGACAAGGAAAGCTATGAGCAGGTCCAGCTGCCGCGGGACCTCCTGGGCGATGCCGCCGCCTTCCTGGCCGATGGCATGGATGTGACGATGGAACTCTACGACGAGCGGCCGATCTCGGTGCAGCTGCCCGAGCAGGTGGAGGCCACGGTTGCCGAGGCCGACGCGGTGGTGAAGGGGCAGACGGCAAGCTCGTCCTACAAGCCGGCCGTGCTCGACAATGGCGTGCGGATCATGGTACCGCCGCACATCGAGGCCGGCACGCGGGTAATCGTGAACGTCTACGAACAGGAATATGTCCGCCGCGCGGACTGAGCCGGGCGCGCGCGCCCGCAGCCGGTGCCGCTTTTGCTGAGGCCGGACAGAGGTGGCCCAATCTGCCATCATCACCGTGATCGAGCGCGCCTGCCGCCGCGCCGCGCCGCGGCTGCGCCGCGATTTCGGGGAAGTCTCGCAGCTCCAGGTCTCGCGCAAGGGGCCGTCGGATTTCGTCTCGGTTGCCGACAGGGCGGCCGAGCGGACGCTGGTCGAGGAACTCTCCCACGCCCGGCCGGGCTGGGGCTTCGTCTTGGAAGAGGGTGCCGACATCGCGGGCAAGGAGGGGGCGCCGCGCTTCATCATCGACCCGCTTGATGGCACCACCAACTTCCTCCACGGGATCCCCCACTTTTCGATCTCGATTGCCGTAGAGCACGAGGGGGTGGTGCAGGCCGGCCTCGTCTACCAGCCGCTTACCGACGAAAGCTTCTGGGCCGAGCGGGGCCGCGGGGCCTGGCTCAACAACCAGCGGCTGCGCGTCTCCGGCCGGGCTGCGCTTGGCGATGCGCTGGTGGCAACCGGCATTCCCTATCGCGGCCACGGCGACCAGGCACAGTTCGAATCGATCCTTTCGGCCGTCATCCCGGAGGTGGCAGGGATCCGCCGGTTCGGTGCGGCCAGTCTCGATCTCGCCTGGGTGGCCGCTGGCCGCTTCGACGGCTTCTGGGAACAGGGGCTCGCGCCATGGGATGTGGCCGCCGGCATCCTGCTCGTGCGCGAGGCGGGCGGTTTCGTGACCGATTTCCGCGGCGGCGACAAGATGGTGGAGCGGCGCGAGATCGTGGCGGGCAATGGCGAGCTCCAGTCCCGCCTGCACCGGCTCGTGGCCGGTGCACTGAGGGTCTCATAGCCACCGCAAGACCGCGCAGGGCCACATGGCAGGCATGCGGCATCGAAGCGGCTTGTGGCGGGGCCCGCTTGCCTCTAGGCGGGAGCGGAAAGGTGGCGCATGCCCGACGTGACCGAACTGACGATTGCCTATCT
Source organism: uncultured Sphingomonadaceae bacterium (assembly GCA_937995515.1). Lineage (GTDB taxonomy): Bacteria > Pseudomonadota > Alphaproteobacteria > Sphingomonadales > Sphingomonadaceae > Thermaurantiacus. The sequence goes on from CALKJZ010000006.1 coordinate 6,121, forward strand.
TCCAATCCTCATGTTCCTTGGGGTGGCGACCGCCTTTGCCCTGCTGTTCGTGTTCGCGCCGATGGCGGTCTCGCGGGCGGGGGGCACGCACAAACCCTATTTTGCCAAGCTGACCGAGTATGAAAGCGGCTTTCCCGCCTTTTCCTCGGCCCGGCTCCAGTTCGATGTCCGCTTCTATCTTGTGGCCATCCTGTTCATCATTTTCGATCTCGAGGTGGCGTTTCTGTTCCCGTGGGCGGTCAGCCTGTCGCAGATGGGCCCGGATCTCATGCTTGCCTGGGTGTCCATGATGGTCTTCCTTGGCGTGCTGACCGTGGGCTTCATCTACGAGTGGAAGAAGGGCGCGCTGGACTGGGAGTGATGAACGAGCTCGCCACCCCGCCTGCTGCCGCTCCGGAGCCGGGGCTGGTCGGCCCCGGCGGCCGGCCGCTCTCACGCAACCCGGCCGCACAGGATTCCTATTTCCGCGATGTTGCCTCGGAAATGTCGAACAAGGGCTTTCTTGTCACCAGCCTCGAGGATGCGGTCAACTGGGCGCGCACCGGTTCGCTCTGGTGGATGACCTTCGGCCTGGCCTGCTGCGCGGTTGAGATGATGCACACCAACATGCCGCGCTACGACATGGAGCGGTTCGGGGCGGCTCCGCGCGCCTCACCGCGCCAGTCGGACCTGATGATCGTGGCGGGTACGCTGTGCAACAAGATGGCGCCGGCACTCCGGCGCGTCTATGACCAGATGCCCGAGCCGCGCTACGTGATCTCGATGGGCAGCTGCGCCAATGGCGGCGGCTACTACCACTACAGCTATTCCGTGGTCCGCGGGTGCGACCGGATCGTGCCGGTCGACATCTATGTCCCCGGCTGCCCGCCGACCGCCGAGGCCCTGCTCTACGGCATCATGGCGCTGCAGCGGAAAATCCGCCGCACCGGCACCTTCGAGCGCTAGGGTTCAGCCATGGTTGCCCATCTGCCCGCCATTGTCGCATCCGAAGGCCTGCTGGAGCGCGCCCGGTCGCTGCTGGGCAGCTTTCTCCTCGAGGCCCGGCTGCGGCATGGCGAGCTTTCCCTGCGGGTGGCGCGCACGGCGATCTACGAAGTGCTGCGGATCCTGAGGGACACGCGCGATCTGGCCTTCGACCAGCTGATCGACATCTGCGGGGTCGACTGGCCGGAACGCGCCGAGCGGTTCGACGTGGTCTATCACCTCCTTTCGATGAAGCACAACCAGCGCATCCGGGTGACGCTTGCAACCGACGAGGCGAACCCGGTGCCCTCGGTTGTCGACCTCTTTCCGGTGGCCGGCTGGTTCGAGCGCGAGACGTGGGACATGTTCGGTGTGCTGTTCGAGGGCAACCCGGACCTGCGCCGGATCCTTACCGACTATGGGTTCGAGGGGCACCCGTTCCGCAAGGATTTCCCGCTGACGGGCCATGTCGAGCTGCGCTATTCCGCAAGCGAGGAGCGGGTGGTCTACGAGCCTGTCCGGCTGAAGCAGGATTTTCGCGATTTCGATTTCCTCTCGCCGTGGGAGGGCATGCTGCCGGGCGATGAAAAGGCGGGGCCGGCGGCCGACAAGCGGGAGGGCGGTGCGTGAACGACATGTCTGCTGTGCCCGCGCGCGAGACGGTGCCGACCACCGCCGAGACGGGCATCCAGAACTACATGATCAACTTCGGCCCGCAGCACCCGGCCGCGCACGGCGTGCTGCGGCTGGTGATGGAGCTCGACGGCGAGGTGATCGAGCGGGTCGACCCGCATATCGGCCTCCTCCACCGGGGCACGGAAAAGCTCTGCGAATACAAGACCTACCTCCAGGCGCTACCCTATCTCGACCGGCTCGACTACTGCTCGCCCATGTGCATGGAGCACTCCTATGTGCTCGCCATCGAAAAGCTTCTCGGGCTCGAGATCCCGCCGAAGGCACAGGTCCTGCGCACGCTCTGGGCCGAACTCACGCGCATTTCCAACCACATTCTGAACACCACGACCCATGCGATGGACGTGGGCGCGCTCACGCCCATTCTCTGGCTCTTTGCCGAGCGCGAGCGGCTCTATGAGTTCTCCGAGCGGGTCTCGGGCGCGCGGATGCACGCGGCCTGGTTCCGGGTGGGCGGTGTCCACCAGGACATGCCCGAGGGCCTTGCCGACGACATCCGCGACTTCGCCGACCGCTTCCCCAGGGCGCTCGACGACGTGCAGGCGCTGGTTGCCGACAACCGGATCTTCAAGCAGCGCAACGTCGACATCGGGGTGATCTCGGCGAAGGACGCGATCGCCTGGGGATTTACCGGCCCGTGCCTGCGCGCGAGCGGGATCCCGTGGGATCTGCGCAAGGCGCAGCCCTACGAGATCTATGGCGAGCTCGAGTTCGAGGTGCCGGTCGGCAACCGGGGCGACTGCTACGACCGGTTCATGGTGCGCATGGAGGAGATGCGCCAGTCGATCCGCATCGTCCACCAGTGCCTCAACCGGCTGAAGCACATGCAGGGCGAGCCGGTGATGGCTGCGGACCCGCGGATCGTGCCGCCCCGGCGCGCCGAGATGAAGCGCTCGATGGAGGCGCTGATCGCGCATTTCAAGCTCTACACCGAGGGCTTCAAGGTGCCGCCGGGTGAAGTCTATGTGGCAACCGAAAGCCCGAAGGGCGAGTTCGGGGTCTATCTCGTTTCCGACGGCACCAACCGGCCCTATCGCCTGCATTTCCGGGTGACAGGCTTTGCCCATCTGCAGGCGATGGACGTTCTCTGCCGCGGGCACATGCTTGCCGATGCGCCGGCGATCCTCGGCAGCCTCGACATCGTGTTCGGGGAGGTGGACAGGTGAGCGGCAGCCCGATGCCTTCCGCCGGGGGGTTCTCCGGCTTCCGCTGGACAGAGGCAAACGCTCTCAGGGCCGCAGAGATCATCGGCCGCTACCCGCCCGGCCGGCAGCAGTCGGCGATCATGCCGCTGCTGTGGCTTGCGCAATATCAGATGCTGGAACAGACGGGGTCGGCATGGCTGCCGCTGCCCGTTATCGAATATGTGGCCGACCAGCTGCAGATGCCGCGCATGCGCGCACTCGAGGTTGCCACCTTCTACACCATGTACAATCTGAAGCCTGTCGGCCGGTTCCACGTGCAGGTTTGCGGCACCACGCCCTGTATGCTGCGTGGGGCTGAGGACATCATGGCGGCCTGCCGGGCATTCGGGCTGAAAACGGGCGAGGTGACCCACAACGGGCTCTTCACCCTTTCCGAAGTCGAGTGCCTGGGCGCCTGCGTGAACGCGCCCATGGTGCAGGTGAACGACGATTTCTACGAGGACCTGACACCCGAGACGATGACGGCGATCCTCGAAGCGTTCGCGCGCGGCGAAACGCCGAGGCCCGGGCCGCAGGTGGGCCGGCAGTTTTCCGCGCCGCTGGGCGGCCCAACGACCCTGAGGGAGCTGGCCTGATGCTGGCGGATTCCGACCGGATCTTCACCAACCTCTACGGGGAGCGGGACTGGGGAATCGAGGGCGCGATGGCGCGCGGCGACTGGCGCGATACCGCCGACCTGCTCGCGCTCGGCCCCGACCGGCTGATTGACATCGTCAAGGCCTCGGGCCTTCGTGGCCGTGGCGGGGCCGGTTTCCCGACGGGTGTCAAATGGGGCTTCATGCCGAAGGAGCCGCGCCCGGACCGGCCGTCCTACCTTGTCATCAATGCCGACGAATCCGAGCCCGGCACCTGCAAGGACCGGGAGATCATCCGCCACGATCCGCACAAGCTCCTCGAGGGCGCGCTGCTGGCCGGCTATGCGATGCGCGCGCGCGCCTGCTACATCTACATCCGCGGCGAGTTCGTGCGCGAGGCCGAGCGGCTGGAGGCGGCGGTCCGGCAGGCCTATGACCGTGGCTTCCTCGGTGCCAAGGCGTGCGGCACCGGCTATGCCTATGACGTCTTCGTCCACCGCGGTGCGGGCGCCTACATCTGCGGCGAGGAGACCGCGCTCATCGAAAGCCTCGAGGGCAAGAAGGGCCAGCCGCGCCTGAAGCCGCCGTTTCCGGCCGGGGTTGGTCTCTATGGCTGCCCGACCACCGTCAACAATGTGGAATCGATTGCTGTCATCCCCACCATCGTGCGGCGCGGGGCGGAATGGTTTGCCGGCATCGGCCGGCCCAACAACACCGGGACCAAGCTCTTCTGCATTTCCGGCCATGTGGAGCGGCCCTGCACCGTCGAGGAAGCGATGGGCATTTCGTTCCGCGAGCTTGTCGAGACCCATTGCGGTGGCATCCGCGGCGGGTGGGACAATCTTCTCGCTGTGATCCCGGGCGGTTCGTCGGTGCCGCTTGTGCCGGCGCACGAGATCATCGATGCGCCGATGGACTTTGACGGCCTTCGCGAGCTGAAGTCGGGTCTTGGCACGGCAGCGGTGATCGTGATGGACAGGTCCACCGACATCGTGAAGGCGATCGCGCGCATCTCCTATTTCTACAAGCACGAGAGCTGCGGCCAGTGCACGCCCTGCCGCGAGGGAACGGGCTGGATGTGGCGGGTGATGAACCGGCTGGTGACAGGCGATGCCGAGCCGCACGAGATCGATCTGCTCCTCGATGTGGCCGGGCAGGTGGAGGGGCACACCATCTGCGCGCTCGGCGATGCCGCCGCCTGGCCGATCCAGGGCCTCATCCGCCACTTCCGGCCCGAGATCGAGGCGCGGATTGCAAGGCGCCGCGGGTTTGTCCAGGTGCCGGACACGGTGCCGCCGCTCGCGGCAGCCGCGGAGTAGGCCGATGCCCAAGCTCATTGTCGATGGCCGCGAAGTGGAGGTGCCGGCTGGCGCCACCGTCATGCAGGCCTGCGAGATGGCCGGGCGCGAGATCCCGCGCTTCTGCTACCACGAGCGGCTCTCGATTGCGGGCAACTGCCGCATGTGTCTGGTGGAGATCGAGAAGTCGCCCAAGCCCGTGGCGTCCTGTGCAATGCCGGCGGCCGATGGCATGGTTGTCCACACCATGAGCGAGAAGACCCGCCGGGCCCGCGAGGGCGTGATGGAGTTCCTGCTCATCAACCATCCACTCGACTGCCCGATCTGCGACCAGGGTGGCGAGTGCGACCTGCAGGACCAGGCTCTGGCCTATGGGCGGGGCACCTCGCGCTTCGAGGAGAACAAGCGCGCGGTCGCCGAGAAATATATGGGCCCGCTTATCAAGACCGTGATGACGCGCTGCATCCACTGCACGCGCTGCGTGCGCTTTGCCGAGGAGGTGGCAGGCGTCGAGGAGATCGGCGCGCTCTTCCGCGGCGAGAACATGCAGATCACCTCCTACCTCGAGCGCGCGGTAGCGTCGGAAATCTCGGGCAATGTGATCGACCTGTGCCCGGTGGGCGCGCTCACCGCCAAGCCCTATGCGTTCGAGGCCCGCCCGTGGGAGCTGCGCCGCACCGACGGCATCGACGTGATGGACGCGGTCGGGTCGAACATCGTGGTCGGCCATCGCTCGGGCGCGGTGATGCGGATTTCGCCGCGCCTCAACGACGATGTGAACGAGGAGTGGCTGGCGGACCGCTCGCGCTTTGCAGCCGATGGCCTTCGTGAGCGCCGCCTCGACCGGCCCTGGGTGCGGGTGGCGGGCCGGCTGCAGCCTGCCAGCTGGGCCGAGGCCTTTGCAGCGATTGCGCGCGCGGTTGCCGGGGTCGGCAAAGACCGCATCGCAGCGCTTGCCGGGCCGCTCGCAGCGGTCGAGGAGATGGTGGCGCTCAAGGACCTGATGACGGGCCTCGGCTCCGGCCGGCTGGAATGCCGGCTCGATGGGTCGGCGGTTGCGGCCCCGCGCGCCCACTATCTCTTCAACACGACGCTTGCCGGGCTCGAGACGGCCGACCTCATCCTCCTTGTTGGCACCAACCCGCGCTTCGATGCGCCGCTTGTCAACACCCGCATCCGCAAGGCGGTGCGCGGCGGTCGTGCGCGGCTGTTCAACATCGGCCCGGCGGCCGACCTCACGGTGCCCGTGACCGAGCTCGGCGACGATCTTGGCCTTCTTGCCGATCTCCCCGCAGCGCTTGCAGGCGCGCTCGGGGCGGCCGCGCGCCCGGCCATGCTTGTTGGCAGCCGCAACGCCACGGCGCCGGTGCTCGAGGCCGCGCACGCCGTGGCCGACCGCTTCGGACTGGTGCGGGACGGGTGGAACGGCTTCAACATCCTCCATGATGCCGCAAGCCGGGTGGGGGCGCTCGACATCGGCTTCGTGCACGGGGGGCATCTCGCCGGCCTTTTCGCCGATCCGCCGGCAGTCCTGTTCCTGCTCGGGGTGGACGATCTCGACCTTGCGCCGCTTGCGCCCGCCTTCAGGATCTATCTTGGCACCCATGGCGATGCCGGTGCGCGGGCTGCGGACGTGATCCTGCCGGCTGCGGCCTACACCGAAAAGCCGGGCACCTGGGTGAACATGGAGGGCCGCGTGCAGCGGGCGCTGCGCGCGGTCTTTCCGCCCGGCGACGCGCGGGAGGACTGGACGATCCTGCGCGCGCTTGCCGATGTGCTGGGAATCCGCCTGCCATACGACACCCTGGACGAGCTGCGCCGCCGCATCGCCTCGGAATGGCCGCACCTCGGCCGCGACGGGCTGGAGCCGGCCGAGTGGGCGCCGTTTCAAGGGGAGGGCGCCGGCCCGCCCGCGGGGCCAGCAAGGCGGCCGGCCACCAGCCACTATCTTGTCAATCCGATCTGCCGGGCGAGCCCGACCATGCACGCCTGCGTGCGCGAGATCGAGGAAGGCGCAGGGCCCGCGCTCCTGGAGGCGGCGGAATGATCGGCTGGTTTCAGTCGGTCCTCGGCGAGGGTCCCGGCTGGTTTGTCGGCAACCTGTTCTTCATCCTCGCGATCTCGCTCATCGTCATGTTCCTGATGGCGATGTCCACCTGGGTGGACCGCAAGGTCTGGGCGGTGATGCAGCTGCGCAAGGGGCCCAATGTGGTTGGCCCGTTCGGCCTGCTCCAGCCGTTCGCCGACGGCATCAAGCTGTTCATGAAGGAGACGATCCTTCCCTCGAATGCCAACCGCGGGGTGTTCCTGATTGCGCCGATGATCACCTTCATCCTCGCGCTGGCCGCCTGGGCGGTGATCCCGTTCGGCGACGGGGTGGTGCTCGCCGACATCGACGTGGGCCTCCTCTACCTGTTCGCCGTCTCCTCGCTCGGCGTCTACGGCATCATCATGTCGGGTTGGGCCTCGAACTCGAAATATCCGTTTCTGGGCGGGCTTCGCTCGGCTGCGCAGATGGTCTCCTACGAGGTGTCGATCGGCCTCATCATCGTCTGCGTGGTGCTTTACGCCTCGAGCTTCAACCTTTCGGCCATCGTGCTTTCGCAGCAGGGCAACATCCTTGGCCTGTTCAACGGCCACATCTTCAACCCGCTGCTTGTGCCGATTGCCGTCATGTTCTTCATCTCGGCTCTTGCGGAGACCAACCGTCCGCCGTTCGACCTGCCGGAGGCCGAGGCGGAGCTGGTGGCGGGATATCAGGTCGAATATTCGTCGATGAGCTTCGCGCTTTTCTTCCTCGGCGAATATATGAACATCATCCTCATGTGCGCGCTGTTTGCGCTGCTGTTTCTCGGCGGCTGGCTTCCGCCGGTCGAATGGGCGCCGCTCTACCTCTTCCCGGGCTTCCTGTGGTTCTTCCTCAAGGTCGTCCTCATGTTCTTCGTCTTTGCCTGGGTGAAGGCGGCGGTGCCGCGCTATCGCTACGACCAGCTGATGCGCCTTGGCTGGAAGGTGTTCCTGCCCATCTCGCTCCTGTGGGTGGTGCTGATCTCCGGCTGGCTGGTGTTCACGGGCCATTTCTCGGGAGGTGCGTCATGAGCGGAGGCTTTGCGAAATCGCTTCTCCTCATGGAGTTCTGGCGCGGGCTTGGCCTCACCTTCTCCTACATGTTCCGGAAGAAGGCGACGGTGAACTTCCCGCACGAGAAGGGTCCGCTCTCTCCGCGCTTCCGCGGCGAGCATGCGCTGCGCCGCTATCCCAATGGCGAGGAGCGCTGCATCGCGTGCAAGCTGTGCGAGGCGGTCTGCCCGGCGCAGGCGATTACCATCGAGGCCGAGCCCCGGCCGGACGGCTCGCGGCGCACCACGCGCTACGACATCGACATGACCAAGTGCATCTACTGCGGCCTCTGCCAGGAGGCCTGCCCCGTGGATGCGATCGTCGAGGGGCCGAACTTCGAGTTCGCGGCCGAAACCCGCGAGGAGCTTCTCTACGACAAGGAAAAGCTGCTCCTCAACGGCGAGCGGTGGGAGCGGGCCATCGCGGCAAACCTTGCAGCCGACGCGCCCTACCGGTAAGCCCACGGCACTTTTTGCACCGCAGCAGGGAATCGCTCTCGCCCCGTGGTTCAGGCCCTGGTCTTCTGGTTGCTCGCCTCCGTGGTGGTGGCCTCGGCCGTCATGGTGATCGTGGCGCGAAACCCGGTGCACTCCGTGCTCTGGCTGATCCTTGCCTTCTTCAATGCCGCAGGCCTCATGATCTCCATGGGGGCGGAGTTCCTCGGCATGATCCTCGTTATCGTCTATGTCGGCGCGGTCGCCGTTCTCTTCCTGTTCGTGGTGATGATGCTCGACATCGATTTCGAGAAGCTGCGTGGCGGGTTCGTCCGCAACCTGCCGCTTGCGCTTCTCGTCGGGCTGGTGATCGCAGCCGAGCTCGTGCTGGTGGCAACCGCATGGCAGATGGGGCCGCTTGCGCCCGCAGCGCTTGCCGCGCCCGTGGCCGCAGCGCCTTCCCTCACCAACACCCAGGCGATCGGGACGATCCTCTACACCGACTATCTCTATGCCTTCCAGGCGGCCGGGCTCATCCTCTTGGTGGCCATGATCGGGGCGATCGTGCTGACCCACCGCACCCGGGCGGGGGTGAAGCGCCAATCGGTCCGCGCGCAGCAGGACCGCACGCCGGAAAGCGCGGTCTCGCTTGCAAGGCCGCCCGTCGGCGCGGGAGTGGACACCGAGGAGGGCGTGCGCTGATGGCCGCAATCGGTCTTGGCCATTATCTGGCCGTCTCGGCGATCCTGTTCACGCTCGGCGTGCTCGGCATCTTCATCAACCGCCGCAACATCATCGTGATCCTCATGTCGATCGAGCTGATGCTGTTGGCCGTCAACCTCAACTTCGTGGCCTTCTCCGTCGCGCTCGGAGACATGGTCGGGCAGGTGTTTGCCATGCTCGTGCTCACGGTTGCCGCCGGGGAGGCGGCGATTGGCCTTGCCATTCTCGTCATCTACTTCCGCAACCGGGGCTCGATTGCGGTGGAAGATGCCAGCATGATGCGCGGCTGATGCTGGCAGGCCTCGTCTTCCTGCCGCTTGTTGCCTTCCTTGTCGCAGGGCTTGGCAACCGCGCCATCGGCAACCTCGCAGCCAAGTCGGTGACGACGGGGGCGGTCTTCGTCTCGGCTGCCCTGTCCTGGTGGTTGTTCTTGCGGCTCATGTCGGGCGCGGTGTCAGCCGAGGACCAGCTGCTGTTCGAATGGTTCCGCTCGGGCGACATGGCTGTCAGCTGGGCGCTCAAGTTCGACATGCTGACGGCAGTGATGCTGGTTGTCGTTACCTCCGTCTCGGCGCTCGTCCACCTCTATTCCTGGGGCTACATGGAGGAAGATTCCGACCAGCCCCGCTTCTTCGCCTATCTGTCGCTCTTCACCTTCGCCATGCTGATGCTGGTGACAGCCGACAATCTGGTGCAGATGTTCTTCGGCTGGGAGGGCGTCGGGCTCGCCTCCTATCTCCTTATCGGCTTCTGGTACAGGAAGCCGTCAGCCTACCGGGCGGCCATCAAGGCGTTCCTCGTCAACCGGGTCGGCGATTTCGGCTACATGCTCGGCATTTTCGGCCTGTTCCTCGTGTTCGGCACCATCGGGATCGACGAGATCCTCGCCCGCGTGGGCGCGTTCGAGGGCGCGACGTTCCGCTTCCTCGCGTGGGACGTGGACGTGATCACCACGCTTGCCCTCCTCCTGTTCGTGGGCGCCATGGGGAAATCCGCCCAGCTCCCGCTCCACACCTGGCTTCCCGATGCGATGGAGGGCCCGACGCCGGTTTCGGCCCTCATCCACGCGGCCACCATGGTAACGGCGGGCGTGTTCCTTGTCTGCCGGATGTCGCCCCTCTTCGAGGCGTCCGCCACAGCGCTGGCCGTGGTCACGGTGGTGGGTGCCGCAACGGCGCTGTTCGCGGCCACGGTTGCGCCCACCCAGTTCGACATCAAGCGGGTGATCGCCTATTCGACCTGCTCGCAGCTTGGCTACATGTTCTTTGCAGCCGGCGTTGGCGCCTATGGCGCGGCCATGTTCCACCTGTTCACCCACGCCTTCTTCAAGGCGCTCCTGTTCCTGGGTGCCGGCTCGGTCATCCATGCCATGCACCACGAGCAGGACATGCGCTTCTATGGCGGGTTGCGGCGCCATATTCCGCTTACCTTCTGGACCATGATGATCGGCACCATTGCGATCACCGGCGTGTGGTATACTGCCGGCTATTTCTCCAAGGATGCGATCCTGTTCTCTGCCTGGAACGCTGGGACACCGGTTGCGCGCCTCGCCTTCTGGGTGGGCATTGGTGTTGCGCTTCTCACCTCCTTCTATTCGTGGCGGCTGATGTTTCTCACCTTCTTCGGCGCCCCGCGCTGGGCGGGAAGCGGGCACATCGCCCACGCTGCCGGCCATGCCGGCCATGACGTCTTTGCCGACCATGGCAGCGCCCAAGACCACGCCGAGGACCAAGGCGGCCGCGGCGCCCTCGCCGATCCGACCGCGGGCCATCGCCCGCACGAAAGCCCGTGGGTGATGCTGGTGCCGCTCCTTCTCCTTTCTGCGGGGGCGCTTGTTGCCGGATTCCTGTTCGAGCACCAGTTCGTGGGCGGCGTCGAGGCCTTCTGGGGTGGCGCGATCGTCCATGATGCCGCCTTCTTCGCCCGGCTGCACGAGGTGCCCGGCTGGGTGCACTGGGCGCCGGCCGGGGTGATGCTGGCAGGGCTGGGCCTTGCCTTCCTTCTCTATGTCCGCCGCACAGGGCTGCCGGCAAAGATCGTGGCGGCCGCGCCGGCGCTGCATGGCTTCCTTGCCCGCAAATGGTATTTCGACGAACTCTACGACGCGCTGTTCGTCCGCCCCGCCATGCGGCTTGGCGCGCTCTTCAGCCGCGCCGACAAGGGCGCCATCGATGCGGTGGGTGCCGATGGCCTGAGCGAGGTGGTCGCCGGCGGCGCAACCCTCGCGAAGCGGTTCCAGACAGGCTATCTGACCTCGTACGCGCTGGTGATGCTGGTGGGGCTCGCAGCCTTTCTTGCCTGGTTCACGCTGGGCGGCTGATGCTTTCGGCCATGATCCTCTTCCCGCTGGCAGCCGCCCTCGTGCTGCTGCTGCTGCCCGGAGACGAAGCGGCGCGGGCGGCGCGCGCGCGCGGGATCGCGCTCGTGGCCACGCTGCTGCTCTTCGGGGCCGGGCTCCTTCTCTGGTCGCGGTTCGACCCGTCGACGGCGGCCTTCCAGTTCACCGAGCGGGCAGAGATCTTCGGCGGCGTCTTCTCATGGCACCTCGGAATCGATGGGATCAGCCTCGTGCTGATCCTCCTGTCCGTCTTCCTGATGCCACTCTGCATCCTTGCCAGCTGGAAAAGCATCACGACCCGTGTGCCAGAATATATGGCGGCATTTCTCGCCATGGAATCGCTGATGCTGGGTGTGTTTTCAGCGCTCGATATCTTTCTCTTCTATATATTTTTCGAGGGCGGCCTGATCCCGATGTATCTTATCATCGGCATATGGGGAGGTTCCCGCCGGATCTATGCGAGCTACAAGTTCTTCCTCTTCACCCTGCTTGGCTCGGTCCTGATGCTGATCGCCATGCTCTGGATGGCGCAGGATGCCGGCACAACCGACATCCCGGTGCTGATGGCGCATGATTTCCCGCCACAGGTGCAAACCTGGCTGTGGCTTGCCTTCTTCGCCAGCTTCGCCGTGAAGATGCCCATGTGGCCGGTGCACACCTGGCTTCCCGATGCGCATGTCGAGGCGCCGACCGCAGGCTCGATGATCCTTGCCGGCGTGCTGTTGAAGATGGGCGGCTATGGCTTCATCCGCTTTTCCCTGCCGATGTTCCCGCAGGCATCCGTCGAGCTCATGTGGCTGGTCTTCGCCCTGTCGGTCGTGGCGCTTGTCTATACCTCGCTGGTTGCCCTGGCGCAGCAGGACATGAAGAAGCTGATCGCCTATTCGTCGGTCGCGCACATGGCGTTCGTGACCGCGGGCCTTTTCGCCTTCAATACCCAGGGCCTCGAAGGCGCCATGGTGGTGATGCTGAGCCACGGCATCGTCTCGGCCGCGCTCTTCTATTGCGTCGGCGTGGTCTACGACCGGATGCACACCCGCGAGATCGAACGCTATGGCGGGGTGGCGACGAACATGCCGCGCTACGCGGTCTTCTTCATGCTCTTCACCATGGCCTCGGTCGCGCTGCCGGGCACCTCCGGCTTCGTGGGCGAGTTCCTCACCCTTGCCGGCATGTTCCGCACCAGCACCTGGGTGGCCGCGCTGATGGCAACCGGCGTGATCCTCGGGGCGGCCTACATGCTCTGGCTCTATGCGCGCGTGGCCTTTGGCGACATCCGCAGCGACGAGGTGCGCGCCATGCCGGATGTGAGCCCGCGCGAGGTGGCCGTGCTTGCGCCCATGGCGCTCGTTGTCCTGTGGATGGGTGTCGCGCCCGGGGCGGTCATGGAGCCGCTGCGCGCACCTGTTGCAAGCCTTGTCGCGCGGCTGGAAGCAGCCGAACCGCCTGCCACGCCGGTTGCAAGGCGGATCCGCGAGGCGCTGCTGTCACGAGGGGATGCGGGATGACGACCGACATTGCTGCCTCGCTGGTCATCGGCGCGCCCGAGATCATGCTGGCCGCAGGCGCGCTGTTCCTCCTCCTCCTCGGCACGTTCCGGGGCGACCGGGCGCTCGGCGGGCTCACGGTGGGCGCCGTCATCCTGTTCGGCCTCACGGCGCTTACGCTTGTCGACGACCCGCCCGGCCGCCAGCTGGCATGGAACGGCCTCTATGTCGCCGATTCCTTCTCGACCTACCTGAAGCTCCTGATCCTCGTCGGCGCGTCGGTCTCGGCGCTTCTTGCGCTGCCGCATCTTGCGCGCCTGCAGAGCGCGCGGTTCGAATATCCCGTCCTCCTCGTGCTGGCGACACTCGGCATGTTCATGCTGGTCTCGGCCAACAACTTCATCGCGCTCTATGTGGGCCTCGAGCTCCTTGCGCTGGCCTCCTATGTGCTCGCATCCTTCCACCGCGACAATGCGAAGTCGAGCGAGGCGGGGCTCAAATATTTCGTCCTCGGAGCCCTTGCCTCGGGCCTCATCCTGTTCGGTATCAGCTATGTCTACGGCTTTGCGGGGGCCGTCGGGTTCGAGGAGGTGGCCGCAGCGCTCCGGGCCGGCCAGTCCACAGGCGTGCTTGTCGGCCTCGTCTTCATTCTTGCCGGCCTTGCCTTCAAGGTATCGGCCGTGCCGTTCCACATGTGGACGCCCGATGTCTATGAAGGGGCGCCGACCCCGGTTGCCGCCTTCTTCGCTGCTGCGCCCAAGGTGGCAGCGGTCGGCCTTCTCGTGCGCGTGGCGATCGACGCCTTCGGCGGCATGGTCGGCCAGTGGCAGCAGATCATCGTCTTCATGAGCATCGCCTCCATGCTGCTCGGCGCCGTCGGTGCAATCGGCCAGGCCAATCTCAAGCGGCTGCTCGCCTATTCCTCGATCAACAACATCGGCTTCCTGCTCATCGGCCTTGCCGCGGCCACGCCTGCGGGCGTCTCGGCCATGCTGTTCTATCTTGCCGTCTACATGGTGATGACCCTCGGGGCGTTTCTCGTCCTCCTGGCAATGACAGATGCCGACGGACGACCGCTCGAGCGGATGGAGGACATGGCGGGCCTCGTGCAGACGCGCCCGTGGATCGCAACCGCAATGGCGGTGTTCATGTTCTCGCTCGCCGGGATCCCGCCACTGTTCGGCTTCATGCCCAAGCTTGCGATCTTCAACGCCGCGGTCGATGCGGGCCTTTATGGCCTTGCGATCGCCGGCGTGCTGGCGACGGTGATCGCGGCCTTCTATTATCTCAGGGTGGTCAAGACGATGTTCCTCGATCCCCCAGCCTCGGCCGTGGTGGTCCCGCAGGGCCGGTTCAACCTGGCGATGATGGTCGCTGCGGCCGTCCTTGTCTCCCCGCTTGGCCTGCTGCTCATCGGCCCGCTGACCGAGGCCGGCCGGCGTGCCGCAAGCGCTCTGTTTTGACGCCCCCGATCCTGCTCGACGAGGTCGGCTCGACCAATGCCTGGGCGCTGGCGCACGGCGGCCGCCTCGCCGATGGCCAGTGGGTGCGCGCCCGCGTGCAGACGGCGGGCCGTGGCCGGCATGGCCGGGCCTGGGCCTTCCATCCCGGCAATCTCGCCGCATCGTGCGTGCTGAGGCCGCGCCCCGGCGAGGGGCCGCCGGAGCAGGCGGGCTTCGTGGTCGCGCTTGCGTTGTTCGAAACCTGTGCGCGGCGCGTGCCGCCCGCCCGGCTGATGCTCAAATGGCCCAACGACCTGATGCTCGATGGCGGAAAGCTCGCGGGCATCCTGCTCGAACGGGAAGGGGAGGTCGTGGTCGCAGGGGTCGGCGTGAACCTCGCCGTCGCCCCCGCCGTTGAGGGCCGCAAGACAGCAGCGCTGGGCAATGCCATGGAGGGACCGCCGCCGTCTCCGGATGCGTTCCTCGAGGATCTTGCCGCGGCGGTCGAGAGGTGGCGCATGCGCCGCATCGCGCGGGGCTTTGCCGCGGTGCGACAGGCCTGGCTCGAACGGGCGCATGCTGCCGGCACCCGGCTTGAAACCCGGGTCGGGGCGCAGCAGGTCGCCGGCCGGTTCGAAGACCTCGGCGAAGACGGGGCCCTCCTCCTTCTTGTGGACACCGGCGAGCGGCTTGTGGTCCACGCGGGCGAGGTGCATCTCGGCCCGCCGCCGCCGGCCGGCTGAGGGCTTGGCCGATGCTGCTTGCGATCGACGTCGGCAACACCAACATCGTCTTCGCGCTCGCGCAGGGGCAGGAGATTGTCCACCGCTGGCGGATCAAGACCGATCCGGCCCGCACGGCTGATGAATATGCCGTCTGGCTGCACCAGCTGATGCAGATGGAGGGAGTTTCGCGCGAGGCGGTCTGCGAGGTCATCATCGCCTCGGTGGTGCCGCAGACCCTGTTCAACCTGCGCGGTCTCGCCCGCCGCGCCTTCCGGGCCGAACCCATGGTGGTCGGCACGCCCGAGGTGGACCCGGGCATCGAGATCCGCCTCTCCAACCCGGCAGAGGCGGGGGCGGACCGGGTGGTGAACGCGGTCGCCGCCCGCGCTTCGCACCCGGGCGCGTCGATCATCCTCGACTTCGGAACGGCGACCACTTTCGACGTCGTCTCGGCCGATGGCGCCTATGAGGGCGGCGTGATCGCGCCCGGCATCAACCTCTCGATGGATGCGCTCTACCGCGCTGCCGCCCGGCTGCCGCGGATTGCCGTCGAGCCTCCAGCCGAGGGGCTTGGGGTGATCGGCAAGGGCACGGTACATGCCATGCAGTCGGGCGTGTTCTGGGGCTATGTCGGCCTTGTCGAGGGGCTTGTCGGGCGGATCCGGGCCGAGATCGACAACCCGGCGACCGTGATCGCAACCGGCGGGCTTGCGCCGATGTTCGCCCGGCACACGAGGGTCATCGATCACGTCGACCCCGATCTCACCATCCGCGGGCTCATCGAAATCCACGCGTTGAACGCAAGGGGCGCGGCGGCATGAGCCCGGGCGACGAGCTGCTGTTCCTCGCGCTCGGCGGCGCCGGCGAGATCGGCATGAACTGCAACCTCTACGGCTGCCGCGGCAAGTGGATCATGCTGGATCTCGGCATGACCTTCAACGACCCCTCGGCGCCCGGCGTTGACCTCATTCTCCCCGACCTCGCCTTCATCGAGGAGCGGCGCCAGGATCTGCTCGGCGTCGTGCTCACCCATGGCCACGAGGACCATATCGGCGCGGTGCCCTATCTTGCCGCAGACCTTGGCGTGCCGCTGTGGGCCACGCCCTTCACGGCGGGCCTCGTGCGGCGCAAGCTGGCCGAGGAGGGCGTGGCCGCTGATGTCCCGCTCAACGTGGTGCCGCTTGGCGGGGAACTGGAGCTCGGCCCGTTCCGCTGCCGCTTTGTCAGCCTTGCCCATTCGATCCCCGAGGGCAATGCCGTTGTCATCGACACGCCGCACGGCCGCATCTTCCACACCGGCGACTGGAAGCTCGACGACCGGCCGATCATCGGCGACCCGGCAACCGCAGCCGAGCTTTCGGCCATCGGCGCCAACGGCGGCCGGGGCACGCTTGCGCTGGTGGGCGACAGCACGAACGTGTTCAACGCCGAGGCGTCCGGCTCGGAGGCGGATGCGCGCGCGGGGCTGATGCAGGTGGTGGCCGCACGCACCCGCGGGCGGGTGGTTGTCACCACCTTCGCCTCCAACGTCGCGCGGCTTGCAACGCTTGGCGAGATTGCGCGTGCATGCGGGCGGAGGCTCGCGGTCGCAGGCCGCTCGCTCGAGCGGATGATCGAGGTGGCCCGGCAGACCGGATATCTCCACGACTTTCCCGATCCCTTGCCGCTGGAGCTCGCTGCGAACGCGCGGCCCGAGACGCTGCTCATCGTCTCGACCGGTACCCAGGGCGAGCCGCAGGCTGCGCTTGCCCGCATGGCCGATGGCACCCACCCGTTCATCCGCCTTGAACGCGGCGATCTCGTCGTCTATTCCTCGCGCTCCATTCCCGGCAACGAGGTGGCGATCGGCCGGGTGCAGAACCAGCTGGCGGCCTTGGGGGTCGATCTCGTCACCGAGCGGCAGGCGCATGTGCATGTCTCGGGCCATCCGGGCCGCCCCGAGCTTCAGACCATGTATGGCTGGATCCGCCCGAAGGTCGCTGTTCCCGTGCACGGCGAACGGCGGCACATGGAGGAGCACGCGCGCCTTGCCCGGCTCTGCCAGGTGCCGCACGCACTGGTGGCGCCCAATGGCACGGTGGTGCGGCTTGGGCCGGGCGAGCCGGAGATCGTCGGGCACGTGCCGGCCGGCCGGCTTGCGCTCGATGGCGACGTGATTTTGCCCGTCGAGGGCAGAACGATGGCCGCCCGGCGCAAGCTGGCGCACGGCGGGCTGATGGTGGTGACCATCGCAAGATCGCCCGCCGGGCGCCTTGCCGGGGCGCCGGCCGTGGTTGCGCAGGGCGTGCCCGTGGAGCAGGAGGAGGAGGCATTCTTGGCCGAATGCCGGAGCGCGGCCGCCAAGGCTGTCGAGGCAGCCGGCTTTGCCGACGAGCGCCGGCTGATCGACGAGGTGAAGGTGGCCGTGCGGCGCGTGGCACGCAGCTGGACAGGCCGGAAGCCGCCGACCGAGGTGGCAATCATCGCGCTCTAGCCCGGTGAGCTGGCTTTCCGCGCTCGCCCTCTACCTCTTGTTCTGGGTGCTCTGCCTGTTCCTCGTGCTGCCGTGGGGAGTCCGCACTGTCGAGGAAGAGGGCGGGCAGGTCCAGCCCGGCCACGCGCCAAGCGCCCCCGCGCGCCCGGCGCTCGCGCGCAAGCTGCTGTGGACCACGATCCTGTCCGCGCTGCTGTTCGGCCTGTTCTGGCTCAACTGGGAACTCGACATCGTCACTCGGGCCGATCTCGAGCGCCTGCATCCGATGCTGCGCGACTGAGCCCGGCCCAGGCCGGCGGTGCGCTCACGCCTTCGGCCGGCGCCTCGGCATCGACCCGCGCGCACCAGCCATCGAGCGCCGGCCGGGCCCTGCGCAGGGCGTGCCCTTCGACCGTGCGGTCGAGCACGTTGACCATGCTGCGCACGGCAAGGTCGGCCGAGGAGAGGCGTGGCCCGGCCAGCCACGCCCGGCCGTCGAGCATCGCGTCCAGCGCGTCGTAGAGGCAGGCGAGATCGGCGACGACCGCCTCGTTCGTCTTGCGGCCAAGGCCCTGGGTGCGCGCCACCTGCAAGATCGCGCCGGGAATGGCCCGGGCCAGGAGATGGCGCCGGAGCCCGGGCGGCTCGTGCGCGAGCAGGTCATCCACGAACCATTGCCGGTTCTGCGGCCAAGGGCGCATGGCAAGGTCGAAGAAATAGAGGCTTTCGTCCGCCCAGTCCTCGAGGATGGTGGCAAGCGCCGCATCGCGCGGGTCATCCGGGCGCAGCGGCCGTTGCGGGAAGCGGGCATCGAGATAGCGCAGGATTTCGGTCGAATCGGCAATGGTGCGGCCCTCGTGGAGGATCACCGGAAGCTTGCCCGCCGGGTTGAGCCGGCGCACACGGCCGCGCTCGGTCAGCCGCACCTCGACGACCGCAAACGGGATCCGCTTCAGCCGCAGCGCCCGGCGAACCTTGTCGGCGAAGGGCGAAATCTCGAACTGGAGGAGCGTGATCGTCATCGTCGGTCCCATGCCCGTGCGGCTTCGATGTCGCGTTCCTGCGCGTCGACCCAGGTGCCGTCGGCCTCTTTCTTCCAGAAGGGTGCCGCCGTCTTCAGCCAGTCCATCAGGAAGGCGGCGGCCTCAAAGGCTTCCGCCCGGTGCGCGGCGGCAACGGCCACCAGCACGATCGGCTCACCGGCTTCGAGCCGGCCGTGCCGGTGCACGATCGTGGCGCCCGCAATCGGCCAGCGGGCGCGGGCCTCGGCCAGCAGCGCCGCCATCCGCCGCTCGGCCGCGCCGGGCCAGGTTTCCAGCTCCAGCACGCCGTCGCGCACCTGCCCGGTGAATGTCACAATCGCCCCCACATGCGGCCCGAGCCGGGCAAGCCGGGCATGTTCGTTGCCGATGTCAAACGGTTCCGTGCTGATCCTTGCCTCGAACATCAGCCACCGGTGACAGGCGGGAAGATGGCGACCTCGTCGCCGGGGGCGACCTTGGCATCCCAGCCGACGAACGCCTCGTTGATGGCCGCGCGCAGGCGGCCCTGCTCGGCAAGCGCGGCCTCGTGGCCGGCCGAGCGCTTGCAGAGCCGGGCCACGAGCTCGTGGAGCAGAAGCGGCTGGTCGAGCGGCACCACTTCGTGCGCCACGCCGATCCGTTCGCGGACCCAGGCGAAATAGAGCAGCCGAACGGTCTCTGCCATGGCCTCAGCGCGCTGCCACCATGTGCCTGATGCCGGTGCGCAGATAGTCCCAGCCCGTCACCAGCGTGAGGATGGCGGCCAGCCAGAGCGCAACGAGGCCCGCCTCGCGGACGGGCAGGGCAGGAAGCCAGTGGGCCAGCGGGCGCCAGGCAATGAGCAGGCCGAGTGCCGCCAGCTGCATGGCGGTCTTCCACTTGGCAAGCTGCGAGACCGGAAGCGAGACCTGCGCAGTTGCAAGAAACTCGCGCAGGCCCGAGACCGTGATCTCCCGTAGCAGGATGATGGTGGCCGCCAGCAGGTGAAGGCCGGCAACATCTCTGTTGGCCACCAGCATGATGATGACGGTTGCCACCATCAGCTTGTCGGCCACCGGATCGAGGAAGATGCCCAGCCGCGAGACGGTGCCCTGCGCGCGGGCGAGATAGCCGTCGAGATAGTCGGTTGCCGCGGCCACCGCATAGACGAACAGCGCGCCAAGATAGCCCTGCCACGTGGCCCCCCACATCAGGAACACGAGCACCGGGATCGCCGCGATCCGCGAGATGGTGAGCAGATTGGGGAGGCTGGACAGCACCGTGCCGCCTTAGGCAATCCGGCGCCGCTCCTCAACGGAAAGGTCTGCCATGCGGGTTTCAGAAGCCGTCGCCACGCGCAAGTCCATCCGCGGTTTTCTTCCCACCCCGGTCGAGCGGGAGACGATCGAGCGAGTGCTCACACGGGCCGCACGCGCGCCCTCGGGCGGCAATCTCCAGCCCTGGCACATCGATGTGGTGGCCGGCGCGCGGCTGGATGAACTCAGGGCAATCATGGCCCGGCGCGTGATGGAAGCGCCACGCGGCGAGGAGACCGAATATGACATCTACCCGAAGGATCTGCCGAGCCCCTACCGGGACTATCGCTTCCAGGTGGGCGAGGATCTCTATGGCGCCCTTGGGATCCCGCGCGAGGACAAGATGGGCCGCATGGTGTGGTTTGCCCGCAATTTCCAGTTCTTCGGCGCGCCACTTGCGATCTTCTGTTCGGTCGACCGGCGCATGGGCCCGCCGCAATGGTCCGATCTTGGCATGTATCTGCAGACGGTGATGCTGCTGCTGCGCGAGGAAGGGCTCGATTCCTGCGCGCAGGAATGCTGGGCCATCTATCCCAGGACGATCGGTGCCTTTCTCGGCCTTCCAGCCGAGCGCATGCTGTTCTGCGGCATGTCGATCGGCGTGCGCGACCCGGACGAGCCTGCCAACCGGTTCGAGACGCGGCGCGCGCCGCTTGCCGATTTCGCGCGCTTCCACGGCATCTGACCCCTGCGCCCCGAAGGCGGCGGTGCCTGCCGTCTGCCGGCATGGCAGGCGCGGCAAGCGCGCCGCATTGTGCGCTCGACGGCGGGGGCATATGTGGCAGCCATGAACGCCGAAGCCGCCTCCGCCAGGGTCGTCCTCGAACGCCGCCGCAAGCCGGACTGGCTGCGCGTGCGCGCGCCGACCGGCGACGCCCTTGCCGAGACGCGCCGGCTGATGCGTCGCCTCAATCTCGCCACCGTCTGCGAGGAGGCGGCCTGCCCGAATATCGGCGAATGCTGGCAGCAGCGCCATGCGACCGTGATGATCCTCGGCGACACCTGCACCCGCGCCTGCGCCTTCTGCAACGTGAAGACGGGAATGCCCGGCCCGGTCGACCCGCTGGAGCCGGTGCATGTGGCCGAGGCTGCTGCCGAACTGGGCCTTGCCCATATCGTGATCACCTCGGTCGACCGCGACGACCTGCCCGACGGCGGGGCCGGCCAGTTCGTGAAGGTGATCCACGCAATCCGCGCGCGCGCGCCCGGCACCACCATCGAGATCCTCACCCCCGATTTCCGCAACAAGGCGGCCGCCGCCGTCGAGGCGATTGTCGATGCGCGGCCCGATGTCTACAACCACAATCTGGAAACGGTCCCGAGGCTTTATCCGACCATCCGCCCGGGTGCGCGCTACTACCAGTCGCTCCGGCTGCTCGAGACGGTGAAGCGGCGCGATCCGTCGATCTTCACCAAGTCGGGCCTGATGGTGGGGCTTGGCGAAGAGCCGCTCGAGGTGCAGCAGGTGATGGACGACATGCGGGTCGCCGACGTCGATTTCCTCACCATCGGCCAGTATCTTCAGCCCACGCCGCGCCACGCGGAGGTGAAGGCCTTCGTGCCGCCGCGGCAGTTCGAGGCCTATGCCGCAATCGGTCGGGCCAAGGGGTTCCTCCTGGTGGCGGCCTCGCCGCTCACCCGCTCCTCCTACCATGCCGGCGCGGATTTCGCCGCCATGCAGGCTGCGCGTGCGGCGGCCGTAAACGGCGCGATGCCCGCGCCGGATGCCCTCCGTGCCTAGCCACAGCGAAACCCGGACACTGCCCTGGGCGCCGCACGAGATGTTCGATCTCGTCGCCGATGTCCGCCGCTACCCGGAGTTCCTGCCCTGGGTGGCGGCGGTGCGGGTCCGCGAGAGCAGCCCGACGCTGATGGTGGCCGACATGTCAGTCGGCTTCAGATCGCTCAGGGAGACGTTCACCAGCCGCGTGACGCTCGATCGGCCCCGTCTTGTGCATGTGGACTATGTGTCGGGCCCGTTGCGGCACCTGCGCAACGACTGGCTGTTCGAGGAAACGGCAAGCGGCGCGACCATCGTGCGCTTCGACGTGGATTTCGAGTTCCGCTCGCCCTTTTTCCAGAAGCTTGCCGGGCTGTTCTTCCAGGAGGCGTTCCGGCAGATGGTGGGCAGCTTCGAGCGGCGCGCCACGCAGCTCTATGGCCGCAGCAGCCTGAGCGCGACCAGCGTTGCCTGACGCCGCACCGCATCGCGCCCCAGGTCTCCGAAGCGGTGAACGAGCGTCTGGCAGGCGGTCTCGCCGCCGCGCAGCGCGCGCGCGAAAACCACCAGCCCCACCGGCTTCGTGGCTGTCCCGCCGCCCGGCCCGGCAATGCCGGTGATGGATACCGCCACATCTGCCGCGCTGCGGAGCAGCGCGCCGAGCGCCATCGCGCGCGCCGTTTCCTCCGAGACGGCGCCGAAGCGCGCAAGCGTCGGATCGGGCACGCCCAGGAGCTCGCGCTTGGCCGCGTTGGAATAGGTCACAAAACCGCAGTCGAACAGGTCGGATGCGCCGGGGATTGCCGTGAGCGCGGCCGACACCAGCCCGCCCGTGCAGCTCTCGGCAAGCGCAATGCGCCGCCCGGCGGCGCGGTTGGCATCGAGCGCGCGTGCGGCTTCGGCGAGGATTTCGGGATCGTCGCTCAAAGGGCCCCGGCCGGGAGGCACACGGTGGCCGCGGCCTGCGCTGCAATCCCCTCGGCCCGGCCGGTGAAGCCGAGGCCTTCCGTCGTTGTCGCCTTGATGCTGACGCGCGGCGCATGGCCGGCGAGAATGTCGGCCACCCTTGCGGCCATCGCCGCCCGGTGCGGGCCCACCTTCGGGGCCTCGGCGATGATGGTCACGTCGACATGGGCGATGCGCCCGCCGGAGGCGGCCACGAGCGCGGCGGCATGGGCAAGGAACCGGTCGGAGGAGGCACCCTTCCACTGCGGGTCCGACGGCGGGAAATGGGCGCCGATGTCGCCCGCGCCAATCGCACCGAGAATCGCATCGGTCAGCGCGTGCAGGCCCACATCGGCGTCGGAATGGCCAACGAGGCCGGACGTGTGCGGGATCCTGACCCCGCAGAGCCACAGATGGTCGCCGGGCCCGAAGCGGTGCACGTCGAAGCCGGTGCCTGTCACGCTCGGGCCACGCAGCAGCGCTTCGGCAAGGTCGAAATCGGCCGCGGTTGTCACCTTCATCGCCCGCTCGTCGCCCGGTACGATGGCCACGGTCAAGCCCGCCGTGCGCGCGACCGCCACATCGTCGGTTGCGCCCGGCGGGGCGGCCCGGTGTGCGGCGAGGATCTCGGCGTAGCGGAAGCCCTGCGGTGTCTGCACCCGCCACAGGCCGTCGCGCGCGACCTCGCCGGTGACGACCCCGTCTCCGGTGCGCAGGCTGTCGGCCACCGGCAGGGCCGGGCAGGCCCCGGCAGCAGCCGCAAGCGCGCCGAGCACCCGGTCGACGAGACCCGTCGGCAGGAACGGGCGCGCGGCATCATGGATCAGCACCCGGCCGGGCGGCCGGCCTGCAAGGCTTTCCAGCCCGAGGCGCACGGACTCCTGCCGAGTCGGGCCGCCCGCGACGAGGTCCAGCCGGGATGCCAGCGGGCCGAGAAGCGCGGTCGCCCGCGCCTCCTCGCCGGGCGCAACCACCACGACCACGCGGCCGACCGCAGGGTGGCCGAGCAGTGCAGCGGCGGCATGGGCCAGCATCGGCCGGCCGGCCAGCATGCGATACTGCTTGGGGACCCCGCCTCCGGCCCGCACCCCGCGCCCGGCGGCCACGACGATCGCGGCGGTGGGCTCGAAGGGGGCCGTCATGGCACCCCCATAGGCGCGACGGCGCTTGCCGAAAAGGGCAAGGCCGCCTAGATGCCCAAAAGTTGGGCATCATGGCCGCACCCCTCCTTCCACCCCTGCCGATCGGCACTTTGACCATCGCCTCGCCGGTGATCCTTGCGCCGATGACGGGCGTGACGGACAAGCCGTTTCGCCGGCTGGTCCGGCGCTTTGGCGCCGGGCTGACGGTAACCGAGATGATCGCCTCCGAGGCGATGGTGCGCGAGACGCGCCAGTCGCTTGCAAAGGCGGCGTGGGACCCGATCGAGGATCCGGTCTCGATGCAGCTTGCCGGCTGCGAGCCGCGGGTGATGGCCGAGGCGGCGCGGCTCAACGAGCAGCGGGGCGCGGCCATCATCGACATCAACATGGGCTGCCCGGTGAAGAAGATCGTCAACGGGCACGCCGGCTCGCATCTCATGCGGGATCTGAAGCTGGCAGCACAACTGATTGAGGCCACTGTCAAGGCGGTCTCGGTTCCGGTGACACTCAAGATGCGCATGGGCTGGTGCCACCAGAGCCTGAACGCCCCCGAGCTCGCCCGCATCGCCGCGGATCTGGGTGTGCGCATGATCACCGTCCACGGCCGCACGCGCAACCAGATGTATGCGGGTGCAGCCGACTGGGCCTTTGTCGCGCGGGTGAAGGCTGCCGTCTCGGTGCCGGTGATCGTGAACGGCGACATCGGCTCGCCGGCCGATGCCCGCCGTGCGCTTGCTCTGTCGGGTGCCGATGGCGTGATGATCGGCCGCGGCGCCTATGGCCGCCCGTGGCTGCTGGCCGAGGTGATGGCCGATCTTGCCGGCCGGCCCGTTCCCGCAGCGCCAGGCCCTGCCGAACTCGGAGAGCTTGTGCTGGCGCACTATGAGGAGATGCTTTCGTACCACGGGCGGCAGGCCGGGGTGGGCATCGCGCGCAAGCACCTCGGGTGGTACACCAAGGGGTTCCGGGATTCGGCGCGGTTTCGCAACCACGTTAACCAGTTGAACGATCCGGTGAAGGTGATGCGCGAGGTGCGGTCGTTCTTTGCCATGCAGGCGGATGCGCAGGCCCCGCTGCCGGCGGAGGCCGCCTGATGGCAACGGCTGCCCGGTTCGAGCCCGAGATCCCGCTGCCGCATCCGGCCGACCTCTGGAACGCGCTTCCAACGCCCACCATGCTGCTCGACCCTGAGGGGCGGGTGCGGCTTGCCAACACCAGCTGCGAGGCGTTCCTCAACTGTTCGGCGGCAACGCTTGCCGAGCGGGGCTGGGAGCATCTCGTGGCCGACGACAGCATGTTGCGCGCGCTGGTTCTCGAGGCGCGTGCGAAAGGGCAGGGCATTGCCGCCTATGACCTCAGTCTCGGCCTTGCCGGCGGCAGCGAACAGCGGGTGGACGTGCTGATCGGCGTGCTTGCTGACCGCGCCGGCCCGTGGCTTGCCGTCTCGTTTCAGCCGCGCGCGGTGACCGCCATCGTCGACCGCCAGGTGGGCCAGCAGGGGGCCGCCCGGTCGGCTATGGCTGTGGCAGCGATGCTCGCACACGAGATCCGCAACCCGCTCTCGGGCATCCGGGGTGCGGCCCAGCTGCTCGAGGCCCAGCTCGATTCCGACGGGCGCGAGCTGTCCCGGCTGATCATGGCCGAGGTAGACCGGGTAGGCGCGCTGGTCGACCGGATGGACAGCTTCACCGACACCCGGCCGCTGCGCCTCCAGCCGGAGAACATCCACGCGATTCTGGGGCATGTCCGCCGCCTCGCCGAGACCGGCTTCGGCGTGGGCTTCCAGTTTCGCGAACGCTACGATCCCTCGCTGCCGCCGGTGGCGGGCGATCGCGACCGGCTGATCCAGGCCTTTCTCAACCTTGTGAAGAATGCGGTGGAGGCCTCGCCGCCGGGTGGCACCATCACGCTGGCCACCGCCTTCCGGCAGGGCGTGTGGCTGCGCCCGCCGGGCAGCCCGGCGCGCGTGTCGCTGCCGCTCGAGGTGCAGGTGATCGACGAGGGCGAGGGGCCGCCGGCGCATGTGGCGGACCATCTCTTCGAGCCCTTCGTCTCCGCGCGGCGCGGCGGCACGGGGCTGGGCCTTGCGCTGGTGGCCAAGGTCGTCAGTGACCACGGCGGTGTCGTGGAAATGCAGCGGCGCGACGGCCGGACGGTGTTCCGCGTGCTGCTGCCGGTGGTGCGGGAGGGCGCATGACCGAGGGAACGGTGCTAGTTGCCGACGATGACCGTTCGATCCGCACCGTGGTGCGGCAGGCGCTGATGCGGGCCGGCCATGTGGTGCGCACGACCGACACGGCCGCCGGTCTCTGGAAGCTGGTCGAGGAAGGGGTCGGCGACGTGATCGTCACCGATGTCCTGCTGCCAGACGGCAACGGGCTCGATCTCGTGCCGCTGGTTGCCGCCCGACGGCCCGAGGTGCCGGTGATCGTGATGAGCGCGCAGAACACGCTTGCCACCGCGGTGAGGGCCACCGAGCAGGGGGCGTTCGACTATCTGCCGAAGCCCTTCGACCTCGACGAGCTGATCCGGGCGGTCGGCAGCGCGCTGGCCGGCGTGCGCCAGAGGCCGGCCCGCGCCCAGCCCGAGGTTGCAAGCGAGCCGCTGCCGATGATCGGCCGCTCGGTTGCGATGCAGGAGGTCTATCGCACCATCGCCCGGGTGGTGCAGACGGATCTCACCGTAATGGTGCTGGGCGAATCCGGCACGGGCAAGGAGCTGGTGGCGCGCGCGCTGCACGATCTCGGCCCGCGGCGCACCGGCGCGTTCGTTGCCATCAACATGGCCGCGATCCCGCGCGATCTCATCGAGACCGAGCTGTTTGGCCACGAGCGCGGCGCATTCACCGGCGCGGCCACGCGCGCCGCCGGCCGGTTCGAGCAGGCGCAGGGCGGCACGCTGTTTCTCGACGAGATCGGCGACATGCCGCCCGACGCCCAGACCCGGCTGCTGCGCGTGCTGCAGACGGGCGAGTTCACCCCCGTGGGCGGCGCGCGCCCGCAGCGCGCCGACGTGCGGATCATCGCGGCCACGCACAAGGACCTGCCGCGGATGATCGAGGCGGGCCAGTTCCGCGAGGACCTCTACTACCGCCTGAACGTGGTGCCCGTGCACCTGCCGCCGCTGCGCGCCCGCACGGAGGACATCGCCGAGCTCGCCCGCCACTTCCTCGACCGCGCGGCGGCCGAAGGGCTGCCGCGCCGCCATCTTGCGCCCGATGCCATCGCCTGGCTCGAAACCCAGCCGTGGCCCGGCAATGTGCGCGAGCTCGAAAATGCCATGCGCCGGCTGGCGGCCCTCGCGCGTGACGAGGTGATCACCGCAGCGGCCGCCGAAACCTGGATCCTGCACGCGGGCGCCCGCACCGCGGAGGGCGCAGCGCCGCCGGCGCAGGCCGCGAGGCGCGAGGCCTCGGCGGCCGCGAGCCTCGAGGCGACGGTGGCGGCCTGGCTGCGCGCGCATGTGCTCGGCCGCGGCCGGCTGCCGCCGGACGGGCTCTACGACCGGCTGCTGGAGGAGTTCGAGCGGCCGCTGCTCGAGGCGGCGCTGCTTCTCACCGGCGGCAACCAGCTGCGCGCGGCGCGGCTGCTCGGGGTCAACCGCAACACGCTGCGGCGGATGCTGAGCGATCGCGGTATCGATCCTGGCGACATGCGGCGCATGCGGGTGCGTGCCGCTGCCCAGCCGTGACCTCGAAGCCACGCTCGTGGCGCTGCTGTGTTTGCGGCGCCACGCAACCATGGTAACGTCGGCCGGATGACACCGCAGGTTCCTCCTGCCGCGCACGGCGGCAGGCGCCGGATGGCCGATGCGGCCGACCCGCCGGCTGACGATCCGCCGGCTGCCGGCCTGCGGCAGCGGCTGCTCGGTCTCCTGCCGCAGAGCGACGCATCGCCGCGGTTCGAGCTGGCGCTGGCTGCGGTTGCCATGGTCTTCGGCGTGCTGGCGTGGCTAATGCTGGTGCGCGAGCGCGCGCCCGCCCCGGATTCCTGGCCGCCGCTCGAGACGCTCCTCCTCGTGGGCGTGCTCGTGCCGCTCATCGCGCTCCTCGTGCTGATCGCGCGGCGCGTGGCCATTCTCCTTGCGCGGCGCCGCGCGGGCGTGGCCGGCGCCCGCCTGCAGGTGCGCCTTGTCGCCCTGTTCGCAACCCTGGCCGCCGTGCCCACCATTCTCGTTGTCGTGTTCGCCTCGCTGATGTTCCAGTTCGGGCTGCAGTTCTGGTTTTCCGAACGCACCCGCACCGTGCTTGCCAATGCCACCGAGGTGGCCGAGGTCTATGTCGAGGAAAACAAGGAGCGCCTGCTCGACGACATCCTGCCCATGGCGGCCGACATCGCCGGCTATGCGGAGGACTATGGCATCGAATCCCGCCTGTTCCGCGAGGGGCTTGCCTTCCAGGTCGCAGCGCGAAACCTCTCCGAGGCGGCGGTGTTCGAGATCGGCGACGGAGGCGCGCGGATCCTCGCCCAGGTTGGCCTCGACGAGCGGCCATTTGCAGCCCGCATGGACGAACTCGATTTCGGCCAGGCCCCGGTGGACCGCGCGCAGGTCGTTGCCTCCTCGGGCGACCGGGTCGAGGCCGTGATCCGGCTCGAGGCGGATGCGCCCCGCTTCATCTACATCACCCGCAAGGTCGAGCCGCGCGTGCTCGAGCAGGTCGCGCGCACGCGCTCTGCGCTTTCGGACTATCGCGAGATGACCCAGCGCAGCCGCGATCTCGAGCGGCAGTTCAACCTCACCCTCCTGTTCGTCTCGCTGCTGACCGTGGCGATTGCGATCTGGTTCGCGCTGCTGCTCGGCAGCCGGCTTGCCGCGCCCATCGGGGCGCTTGCGGCCGCGGCCGGCCGGGTGGGGGAGGGCGATCTCGAGGCCCGGGTCTCGGTTCCGCAGTCGGGCGACGAAATCTCGCTTCTGGCGCGGGCGTTCAACCGCATGACCGGCCAGATCAAGGCGCAGCAGGATGCCTTGATCGGCGCCAATGCCGAATCGGAGAAGCGGCGACGCTTCATCGAGGCCGTCCTTTCCGGGGTTTCGGCCGGGGTTCTTTCGATCGACGAGCAGGGGATTGTGCGGCTTGCCAATGCCAGTGCGGAGACGCTTCTCGACATGCCCCCGGGCGGGCTTCCCGGGCGGCCGCTGCGGGAGGCGGCGCCGGAACTCGCCGCCCTCCTTGAAACCGCGCGCGCCGAGGGCGTGGCCGGCGGCGAGGTGACCCGCATCCGCGGGACCGAGACCCAGATCCTCGCCGCGCGCCTGACCGCCGAGCCGGGCCCGGCGCGGACCTGGATCCTCACCTTCGACGACATCTCGCAGCAGGTGGCAGACCAGCGGCGCGCCGCCTGGTCGGATGTCGCGCGCCGGATCGCGCACGAGATCAAGAACCCGCTCACCCCGATCGTGCTGTCGGCCGAGCGGCTGAAGCGCCGCTTCGGGCGGCAGATCACCGAGGGCCAGGAGACCTACATGACCCTTCTCGACACCATCATCCGCCAGGTCGACGACCTCCGCCGGATGGTGGACGAGTTCAGCGCCTTTGCGCGCATGCCGCGGCCGACGTTCCGGCCGGAGCGGATCGAGGATATCGTCCGCCAGACGGTGCTGATGGCCGAAGTTGCCAACCCGGCCATCCGCTTCTCGGTTTCGCTGGCCGACGACCTGCCCCCGTTCGTGTGCGATCGGCGGCAGATTGCCCAGGCGCTCACCAATCTCGTGAAGAATGCCTCCGAGGCGATCCAGGGGGCAGACCGCGACGGGTGTGGCAATATCGACATCTGCGCGCGCATGGACGATGGGCGCCTCCTCGTCTCGGTGAGCGACACCGGCTGCGGCATTCCCGAGGCGCTGCGCGACCGGCTGTTCGAGCCCTATGTCACCACGCGCGACCGGGGCACGGGGCTTGGCCTTGCGATCGTCAAGCGCATCGTCGTCGATCATCATGGCCGCCTCGAGCTTGCCAACCGGCCGGAGGGCGGCGCGATCGCCCGCCTCGTCTTCGAGCTCCCGCAAGAGGCGCAGCCCGGGCCGGCGCCCGCCACGCCCGCGCCGTTGCGCACGGAACCCGCGCGCGGCCTTCCGACGGCGGCCTGAGCCATGCCACTGGATATCCTGGTCGTCGACGACGAGGCCGACATCCGCTCGCTGATTGCCGGCGTGCTGGAAGACGAGGGCTACAGCCCGCGCACCGCGGCCTGCTCGGATACCGCGCTGGCCGCGATCGCCGAACGCCGCCCGGCGCTTCTCGTGCTCGACATCTGGCTCAGGGGATCGCGGCTCGACGGGCTGGAACTGCTCGATCTCATCAAGTCGCGCGACCCGACGCTGCCGGTCCTCATCATTTCCGGCCATGGCAATCTCGATACCGCAGTGGCTGCGATCAAGCGTGGCGCCTGGGATTTCATCGAAAAGCCGTTCCAGGCCGAGGCGTTGCTGCTGGCGGTGGCGCGCGCAACCGAGACCGAGCGGCTGCAGCGCGAGGTGGCCGAGCTGCGGCAGCTGGCAGCCATCGACACCGAAATGACCGGCCGCAGCCAGCTCATCAATGCGGTGCGCGCCACGATCAAGCGCGTGGCAGGCACCGGCAGCCGGGTGCTGATCTCAGGCCCGGCCGGCTCCGGCAAGGAGGTGGCGGCCCGCCTGCTGCACCAGTGGTCGACCCGCGCCGAGCGGCCGTTCGTGGTGCTGGCCGCCGCACGCATGGCGCCCGAGCGGGTGGAGGAAGAGCTGTTCGGCGAAGAGCAGGGCGGGGAGGTGGTGCGCACCGGCCTCCTCGAGGTGGCCGATGGCGGCACGCTGTTCATCGACGAAGTGGCCGACATGCCGCTCAACACCCAGGCCAAGATCCTGCGGGTGCTGACCGACCAGAGCTTCCAGCGCGTGGGCGGAACCCGCGCGGTGAAGGTGGATGTGCGCGTGGTAAGCGCAACCGCGCGCGATCTTGCCGCCGAGATTGCCGCGGGCCGCTTCCGCGAGGATCTCTACTACCGGCTGAACGTGGTGCCGGTGCGGATCCCCGCGCTCGCCGACCGGCGGGAGGATATTCCCCAGCTTGCCGAATATTTTCTCGCGCGCCTCGCAGCCGAGCGGCGGGTGCGCACGCCCACCCTTTCGCCCGAGGCGCTGGCCGCGCTCCAGGCCTACAGCTGGCCCGGCAATGTGCGGCAGCTGCGCAACGTCATCGAGCGCACGCTCATTCTCGCACCCACCGACCGGGTCGGGCACATCAGCCTCGACATGCTGCCGGCCGAGCTGATCGCCGAGCCGGCCCGGCTCCTGCCGGACCAGGCGGCGCGCAGCATCATGGGCACGCCGCTGCGCGAGGCCCGCGAGGCGTTCGAGCGGGAATATCTGAAGGTGCAGATCCGCCGCTTTTCGGGCAACATCTCGCGCACGGCGGCCTTCATCGGCATGGAACGCTCGGCTCTCCACCGCAAGCTGAAGGCGCTCGGCCTTGCCGATGCCGGCCGCGAGCCGGACGAGGCCTGACACGCTGTCTGGAATCCGGCGATGGCGCGCCCTACATGCAGGCCGGGCGCGGCGCAGGGGCCGCGTATGCCGACACCGGGCTCCGGTGCCAGACATGCGGGCTTCAAAGCGCCGCCAAGAAGGAAGAGCCGATGGGCGACAAGGCCAACAATCTCCAGGACGTGTTTCTGAACACAATCCGCAAGGGCAAGGTGCCGGTCACCATGTTCCTCATCAACGGCGTCAAGCTGCAAGGCGTGATCACCTGGTTCGACAATTTCTCTGTCCTGCTGCGGCGCGACGGGCATTCCCAGCTTGTATACAAGCACGCCATTTCCACTATCATGCCGTCAACACCCGTCCAGCTCTTCGAGCCGGAGCCTCATGGCGCGGACGACTGACGCGCCTTCGCGCGGCTTCGACGCCAAGACCGGCACAAGCTACGGCCAGCCGGCGATCGTCATCCACCCCGTGCTTCCCGGCCGCCCCCGGCCGGGCACCGAGGTGCGCGATGCCAGCGCCCGGCTTGCCGAAATCGAGGGGCTTGCAGCTGCCATCCGCCTCGACGTGCGCGAAGCGCGCGCCATCCGCGTGCGGGAGCCGAACCCGGCAACGCTCCTGGGCCGCGGGCAGGTGGCCGAGCTTCGGTTGCGCGTGTGCGCCCACGCGGCGCAGCTTGTCGTGGTCGATGCCGCCGTCTCGCCGGTGCAGCAGAAAAATCTCGAGGATGCGCTCGGCGCCAAGGTGATCGACCGCACCGGGCTCATCCTCGAGATCTTCGGCGAGCGGGCGGCAACCGCCGAGGGGCGCATGCAGGTGGAGCTTGCGCATCTCGAATACCAGGCCGGCCGCCTCGTGCGGTCATGGACCCATCTCGAGCGGCAGCGCGGCGGCTTCGGCTTCCTCGGCGGCCCCGGCGAAACCCAGATCGAGACCGACCGCCGGCTGCTGCGCGACCGGATTGCCCGGATCCGCCGCGATCTTGAGGATGTGCGCCGCACCCGCACGCTGCACCGCAACCGGCGCAAGAAGGCTCCCTGGCCGGTGATTGCGCTCGTTGGCTATACCAATGCCGGCAAGTCCACGCTCTTCAACCGGCTGACGGGCGCGGACGTGGTCGCCAAAGACATGCTCTTTGCCACCCTCGACCCGACGATGCGGCGCATCGAGCTGCCGGGGCAGGGCAGGGTCATTCTGTCCGACACGGTCGGTTTCGTCTCCGACCTTCCAACCGAGCTGGTCGCCGCCTTCCGCGCGACCCTCGAGGAGGTGACCGAGGCGGACCTGCTCCTCCATGTCCGCGACATTTCCCATGCCGAAAGCGATGCCCAGGATACGGACGTCCGCGCCATCCTCGAATCCCTCGGCGTCACCGGCGGCGAGGGCGGCACACCCGTGCTCGACGTGTTCAACAAGGCAGATCTCCTCGAGCCGGAGGTCCGGGAGGCGCTCCATCTCCGGCACCCGGACGCGGTCATCGTCTCGGCGCTGAGAGGCGCCGGGCTCGAGCTGTTGCGGCAGCGGATCGGCGACCTTCTCGCCGCCCGGGGCGAGGTGGCCGAGTTCCATCTCCATCCCTCGGACGGCCAGCGGCTCGCCTTTCTCTACGCCCATGGCCAGATCCTCGAGCGGCGCGACGGGCTTGGGGATATTGCGCTCAAGGTGCGCATGTCGGCGCCCGACAGGGCGCGCTTCAACGAGCTTTAAGGCCGGCCTTTGCCGCCTGCCAGAGGCGCTCCTTCTCCTCCAGCGAAAACCGCGCAAAATCCGGATGCTGCTCGATTTCGCGGAAGCGGCGTTCAAACTTCCGGCCGGCCTCGGCGAGGGCGGTCTCGGCATCGATCCCGAGGTGACGCAGCCAGCTGACGAGCGCAAACAGCAGGTCGCCGGCCTCCTCGCGGCGCGCGGCATCGGTTCCGGCCGCATCGAGCTCGGCCAGTTCCTCGAGCACCTTGGCCCGGGCACCCGAAGCATCGGGCCAGTCGAAGCCCGCGCGGCCCGCGCGCGCGCCGAGCTTCTGCGCGCGAAGGAGCGCGGGAAGGCCGGGCGGCACGCCATCGAGCACGGAGCCGGGCCCGCGCTCGGCCGCCTTGATCGCCTCCCACGAGTCGCGCACCTCGCCGGCCGAACGGGCCACTGCGCCTGCGAACACGTGCGGATGACGGCGCTCGAGCTTGGCAACAATGGCCTCGGCCACCTCGCGGAGGGAAAAGGCCTTTTGCTCCTCGGCCATGCGCGCGTGGAACACCACCTGCAAGAGCAGGTCGCCAAGCTCGTCCTTCAACGCCGCCATATCGCCCCGGGCAATCGCGTCGGCCACCTCATGCGCTTCCTCGATCGTGTAGGGGGCGATGGTGGCAAAGGTCTGCGCGCGGTCCCACGGGCAGCCATCGGGCCCGCGCAGCCGCGCCATCACTGCGATGAGGCGCGCAAGCGCCGGCAGCGCATCGTCTGTCCGCCCGGCTGCAGGTCCAGGCGCGGGGCCAGGCGCGGGGGGCTCGCCGGTCATCGCCGGGCCGGTCGGGAGGGGCATTGGTGGTCAGATTTCAGTCTGATAAGACACATTATGTAAAAACTCCCGCTAGCCCCGAAACCGCTCCGGCACGCCCGCCACCGTGGCAAGGAGCACCAGCCCGGCGAAGATCGACCCCCAGATGAGCACCAGCCGCAGCGTACCCGAAACGCCAAGCCGCTCGAACATCCCCCGGTTGAGCGCGATCACGAGAATGAGCACCGCAACCAGAGACACAAGGCGGACGGGATCGATCCCGATCATGCGGCCGCCCCTGCCGATCCTGCCTGCCACCGGCGGCCATCGAACCCCGGCGAGACCCCGTCGGGAAGCTCGGCGACGAGCGTGTCATGGTCCATCGACTGGTCCATGTGGGTGAGCCACGCCTCGCGCGGGCGGGCACGCGCGATCCAGCCGAGCGTCTGCGCCAGATGGCTGTGGGTCGGATGCGGGTCGCGCCGCAGCGCGTCGACCACCCACAGGTCGAGCCCTTCCAGAAGCGGCCAGCTCGCCTCGGGAATGCCGTTGAGGTCGGTGGAATAGGCAATCGCCCTGCCCCCGGCCTCGAACCGGTATCCGAGCGAGTGGATGGGCCCGTGCGCCTGCAGGAACGGGCGGACCCGGATCGCGCCAAAGCGCATGTCCGGCTGCACGGCATGGGCATCCGCTATCGCCGGATAGCCATTGTGGCCATCGAACACATAGTCGAACCGGCGCCGCAGCGTCGCCATGGTGGGCGCGTCCATGTAGCAGGGAATGCGGCTCCGGCGCCGGTGGTAGAGGGCGCGCAGATCGTCAATGCCATGGCAATGGTCGGCATGGTCGTGGGTGTAGAGCACGGCGGTCAGGTCCGAGACCTCGGCATCGAGCAGCTGTTCGCGAAGATCGGGACTCGTGTCGACCAGGATCTGCGTGTCGCCGTGGCGCACCAGCACCGACACGCGCCGCCTGCGGTTGCGCGGATTTGCGGGGTCGCAGCGCCCCCAGTCTCCGCCCACGCGCGGCACGCCAGAGGAGGTGCCGCAGCCCAGCATGGTGAGCGACAGCGGCATCAGGCCTGCATCTTCGAGAACAGGCGCCGGGTGTTGTGCGTGGCGGCAGCCGCGAGCGCTTCGGGTGCTGTCCCGCGCAGCTCTGCCAGAAAGCGTGCCGTGTGGGCCACATGAGCCGGCTCGCAGGTGCGCCCGCGAACGGGCACGGGTGCGAGGAACGGGGCGTCGGTCTCCACCATCAGCCGGTCCTCCGGCAAGGTGCGCGCCACCTCCTGCAGCGCCCTTGCATTGCGGAAGGTCACGATCCCCGAAAGCGAAATGAACGCCCCCAGTGCCAGCGCCCGCGCAGCAAGCCCCTGCGTGCCGGCAAAGCAGTGGAACAGAACCGGGAAGCTGCCCTGCCCCAGCTCGTCCTCGAGGATGGCGATCGTGTCGTCCTCCGCATCGCGGCTGTGGACGATGAGCGGCAGCCCGGTGGCGCGCGCAGCCGCGCAGTGCGCGCGGAAAGAGGCCTGCTGCCGCTGCCGGTCGGACCTGTCGTAATGATAGTCGAGCCCGGTCTCGCCGATCCCCACCACCCGCGGGTGGGCGGCCGCTGCAACCAGCGCGGCCGTGCCCACATCGGTGTGCGCATCGGCCTCGTGCGGGTGAATGCCAACGCTTGCAAACACGTCCGCGTGCCGCTCGGCCGCAGCTATCACCCGCTCCCACTCGTCGCGGCGGGTCGAGATGTTGACGAACCCGCCCACACCGGCCTGCCGCGCCCGCGCGAGCACGCCGGCCTCATCCTCGACCAGCCCGGGATAGGCCAGATGGCAATGGGAATCGATCAGCATCGCACGGTCATCTGCGCAGTTGGCCCGCGGCTTTCAACCGGCGCGGGCTTGCAAGCCATGCGCCGAGCCCCCATTGCAGCGCGTCCTTTGCACGCTCCTGGGGGGCCGAGGATTGCTGGAACCCGTTCTCGCCCTGCTGGGTGGCCTTGTTCTCCTCGTGATCGGCGGCGAACTTCTCGTTCGCGGCGCAGTCTCGCTCGCCGAGCGGCTCGGCGTCTCGCCGCTGCTCATCGGCCTCACACTCGTCGGCTTCGGCACCTCCACGCCCGAACTCGTCGTCTCGGTCGAGGCCTCGCGTGCCGGTGCGCCGGGTGTTGCCATCGGCAACATCGTTGGCTCCAACATCTCCAACATTCTCCTGATCCTCGGCATTTCCGCCCTCATCCTGCCATTGACCGTGAGCGCAGGGGCGCTCCGGCGGGATGGCAGCATCGGCACGATCGCCGCGGCTGCATTCGCGCTCATCGGTGTGACCGTCGGCCTCGGCCGGGGCGTGGGGGCGATGCTGTCGGCCGGCCTTGTTGCCTATCTCGTCTTTGCCTACCGGCAGGAGCGGCAGGTGGAAAAGGTGCTGGTCGAGGGCCGCGGTGCGGCCTTCGACAAGGCGGTGGCCTTCGAGCAGGTGGATGCCCCGCGCATGAAGCCGCTGCCCGGCCTGCTCGGCTGGGTGGTGCCGATCCTCGTCGCCCTCCTCGGCCTTGCCGTCATCATCTTCGGCGGGCGGACGCTCGTCTCCGGCGCGGTCGAGCTTGCCCGCCTGCTCGGTCTTTCCGAGGCCGTCATCGGGCTCACCATCGTGGCGGTGGGCACGTCGCTTCCCGAGCTCGTCACCTCGGTGATGGCAGCGCTCAAGCGCCAGACCGACATCGCCGTCGGCAATGTGCTCGGCTCGAACATCTACAATGTGCTGGGAATCGGCGGCCTCACCGGCCTCATCGCCCCCACCGCCTTTCCGCCCGAGATTGCCGAGGTCGACAGCTGGATCATGGTGGGCGCCTCGGTGGCGCTGATGGTCTTTGCCTTCAGCGGCCGGATCAGCCGCACCGAGGGTGCAATCCTGCTTGCCGCGTGGATCGGCTACACGGGCTGGCTCATCCTGCGCAACGGCTGAGCGTCAGGTCGCCGCCTCGCCGGGAAGGCTGAGGCGGGGGAACACGCCCTGGGGCGCCGGCAGAACGGTTCCGGGGACGAGCGCCTGCCCGAGCCCGGCAAGGCTTCGGCCCGAGGCCGGCACGGCCAGCTGGTCCAGCAGGCGTGCCGCGCTGCCGGGCATGGCCGGCTGGGCGAGAATGGCGATCTGCCGCACGGCTTCGGCCGCATGGTAGAGCACCACGTCAGCACGCGCCGGGTCGGTCTTGCGCAGGGCCCAGGGCGCTGCCGCGTTGAGATAGGCATTGGTGGCCGCCACCCTTGCCCAGATGGCGGCCATGGCAAGGTCGGGGCGGACAGCTGCGTGCGCGGCCCGAGCCTCTTCCACCATTGTCTCAAGATGGGCAAGCAGCGCTCTGTCTTCCGGGGTTTTCGGGCCGTCGGCAGGCACACAGCCGGCGGCGGCCTTCGCAATCATCGAGAGCGTCCGCTGGGCGAGGTTTCCAAGATCATTGGCAAGGTCCGCATTGGCGCGGCGCACGATTGCCTCGGCGCTCACCTCGCCATCCTGCCCGAACGGGATGGCCGAGAGGAAATAGTGCCGCAGCGGATCCACCCCGAAGGCCTCTGCAAGCGCCAGCGGGTCGACCACATTGCCGAGCGACTTCGACATCTTCTCCCCACGGGAGAGCAGGAACCCGTGGCTGAAGATCCGCTCCGGAAGCGGCAGGCCGGCCGACATGAGGAACGCCGGCCAGTAGACCGCGTGGAAGCGGGTGATGTCTTTTCCGATGATGTGGACGGTCGCGGGCCAGCGCGCCTCCCACCCCGCCTCCGGCCAGCCTGACGGGCTGAGGTAGGAGGTGAGCGCATCCACCCACACATACATCACGTGGCCCGGGTGCCCGGGAACCGGAACCCCCCAGTCGAAGCTGGTGCGGCTGACCGAGAGATCCTTGAGGCCGCGCTCCACGAAGGCGCGCATCTCGTTCATCCGGCTGGGCGGCTGCACCCAGTCGGGCCGCTCGGCATAGAGCGCCAGCAGCCGCCCGGCGTAGCGCGAAAGCCGGAAGAACCAGCTTTCCTCGACCGTCCACTCCACTGGCGCGCCGGAGGGTGCATACCGCACGCCATCTTCGCCGACATGCGTTTCCTCGGCATCGAAATAGGCCTCGTCGCGCACCGAATACCAGCCTTCGTAGCGATCGAGGTAGAGGTCGCCATTGGCCTCCATCGCCCGCCACAGCGCCTGCACGGCCGTTCGATGACCGGCCTCCGTCGTGCGGATGAAGCGATCGTGGCTGATGCCAAGGCGCGCCATCATGTCGCGAAAGGCCTCGGCCTGCTCGGCGACGAACGCCGCTGGTGCGCGGCCGGCCCGCGCTGCGGTCTGGGCGATCTTCAGCCCGTGCTCATCGGTGCCGGTGAGGAAGAAGGTCTCCCGCCCGTCTAAGCGGGCAAAGCGCGCCAGCCAGTCGGCTGCCACGCATTCATAGGCATGGCCGATATGGGGTCGACCGTTGGCATAGTGGATCGCCGTGGTGATCCGGTAGGGGGACGTCATCAGCGGGCTGCCCCGGCGACCGCCCGCGCCTCAACAAGGCGCATAAGCAGCGCCTGGGCGACCTGCACCCGGTCGAACGCCTGCGCAACTGCCCGCGCGGCAAGCGCCGAGACCTCGGCATGAAGCGCGGCGAGGCGGCAATCGGCCGTGGCGCGCGCAAGCGCTGCCATGACGTCCGGCACCAGCTGGCACAGGAGCGCGAAGCTCGACGCAGCAGACGGGGGCCGGAACTGCCGGGCAAGCGCCGGCACATCCCCGGGCACGGCCAGCGCGTCGAGGCCGGCTGCAAGTTCCATGGCCCCGGCTTCCAGAAGCTTCAGCGCGCGGCCGGGGGCGCCCTCGGCGAGCGCGGCAAGCCGTGCCCGCTCGGCCGTGCCGAGATCGGGCGCAATCCGTTGGAGCACCTCGGCCATGGCATCGGGGGCAAGCCGGCGGAACACCAGCCGGCGGCAGCGCGAGCGGATGGTCGGCAGCAGGCGCCCCGGGGCGTGGCTCACGAGGAACAGGAAGGTTTCCTCGCCCGGTTCCTCTAGTTCCTTGAGCAGGGCATTGGCTGCGCTGGCATTCATGGCGTCGACCGGATCGATGATCACGGTCCGCCGGCGGCCCAGCGCGGCCGTGCTGTGCAGGAACTGGCGCAGCGCCCGCACCTGCGCGATGCCGATTGTGGCGGTGGCGGCTCCCGAGCCCTCCTCGGGCGGCACCAGCAGCCGGTGGTCGAGATGGCTTCCGGCTGCAAACAGCCGCGCGGCCGGATGTGCCCGGTCCACCTCCCAGTCGCAATCGGCAAGAAGCGCAAGCGCTGCCCGGTCGGCAAAGCCGCGCTTGCCGACCCCCTCGGGCCCGCAGAGGAGCCACGCGTGATGCATCCGCCCGCCGGCGCGGGCTGCACGGAAGGCCTCGATGGCCTCGTCCTGTCCCAGCAGCATCGCCGCCCGTTGCCACCCGGGCTGCGGGGAGGCAAGCGGCTGGCCTGCCCGGTTCCTCACCGCATCCGCGGGCCGCGCCGCGTGCCGTTGCGCGCGCGGCCGGCTGCGGCTAGGCTTCGCCCACCCCGGGGGGCCGCGCGAACCGCGGCTGAGAGGCAGGAGGCGCCTGCGACCCGTTGAACCTGATCCGGTTCGGACCGGCGGAGGGAGGGACGGCAACAGGCCCGGTCCGTCTCCCGCCAAGCTGCAAGGAGGATTGGCATGGCCGACATTCCCGCCCGCAACGAGGGTTTCCGCGTGACAACGGGGCCGCTGCCGCAATCGCGCAAGATCCATGTGCCCGGCTCCCTCCACCCGGGAGTGCGGGTGCCGATGCGCGAGATCCGCCTTGCCGATCCGGAGCCGCCGTTTACCGTCTACGACACCTCCGGGCCCTACACCGACCCGGATGTGACGGTCGACATCCTGAAGGGCCTGCCGAAGCTGCGCGATCCGTGGATCGAGGCGCGCGGCGATACCGAGCGCGTGGAAGGCCGGCCGGTCAGGCCGGAAGACAATGGCCTGCGCCCGTTCGACCGCCGCGAGACCCTGCCCTTCCCCGCCCCCAACTCCCGCCCGCGCCGGGCCGCCGGCTGCGCGGCGGTCACCCAGCTTGCCTATGCGCGGCGCGGCATCATCACGCCCGAGATGGAGTTTGTAGCCATCCGCGAGATGCAGCGGCGCGAGGCCCATGCCGCGCGCCACCCGGGCGAAAGCTTCGGCGCGGCCATTCCCGAGGTCATCACGCCGGAATTCGTGCGCTCCGAGGTCGCACGCGGGCGCGCCATCATCCCGGCCAACATCAACCATCCCGAGCTGGAACCTATGGTGATCGGCCGCAACTTCCTCGTGAAGATCAACGCCAACATCGGAAACTCGGCGGTCGCCTCCTCGATCGCGGAGGAAGTGGACAAGATGGTCTGGGCCATCCGCTGGGGCGCAGACACGGTGATGGACCTGTCCACCGGCCGCAACATCCACGACACGCGCGAGTGGATCATCCGCAACAGCCCGGTGCCGATTGGAACCGTTCCCATCTACCAGGCGCTGGAAAAGGTCGGCGGGGCTGCGGAAGATCTGTCGTGGGAGGTGTTCCGCGACACGCTCATCGAGCAGGCGGAACAGGGGGTCGACTATTTCACCATCCACGCCGGCGTGCGCCTGCCCTTCATCCACCTCACAGCCGATCGCGTGACCGGCATCGTGAGCCGCGGCGGCTCGATCATGGCAAAATGGTGCCTCGCCCATCACCAGGAGAGCTTCCTCTACACCCACTTCCGGGAAATCTGCGAAATCTTGAGGGCTTATGACGTTTCCTTCAGCCTTGGCGACGGGCTTCGCCCCGGCTCGATCGCCGACGCCAACGATCGGGCGCAGTTTGCCGAGCTGGAGACACTGGGCGAGCTTACGAAGATCGCCTGGGAGATGGACTGCCAGGTGATGATCGAGGGGCCCGGCCATGTGCCCATGCACCTCATCCGAAAGAACATGGAAAAGCAGCTCGAGGCGTGCGGCGAGGCGCCCTTCTACACTCTGGGGCCGCTCACCACCGACATCGCGCCCGGCTACGACCATATCACCAGCGGGATCGGCGCTGCCATGATCGGCTGGTTCGGCACCGCCATGCTCTGCTATGTCACCCCGAAGGAGCATCTTGGCCTTCCCGACCGCGATGACGTGAAGGTCGGCGTCATCACCTACCGGCTTGCCGCCCACGCGGCCGACCTTGCCAAGGGCCACCCGGCCGCACAGGCGCGCGACGATGCGCTCTCCAAGGCCCGCTTCGAGTTCCGCTGGCGCGACCAGTTCGCCCTGTCGCTCGACCCGGAAACCGCCGAGCAGTACCACGACCAGACCCTGCCTGCCGAAGGCGCCAAGCTCGCCCATTTCTGCTCGATGTGCGGGCCCAAATTCTGTTCGATGAAGATCACCCAGGACGTGCGCGACCATGCGGCGCGGCTGAGCGGCCTCGGCGGGGATGGAGCGGAAGGCATGGCCGGGAAATCGCGCGAGTTCCGCGCGATGGGAGGCGAGATTTACGTGCCCGGGCAGACGGCCGTGGGGCGCTCCGGCACGGCGCGGCCGCGATAGGCCGGCGCGGCGCCAACCCGCGGGGCCGTCGTGTTCGTTGCCGTCTACTGGTGGCGGGTGAAGCCCGGAAAGGAGGCGCAGTTCCGCGCGGCCTGGCGGCGCGGCACCGAGCACATCCGCAGGCGCTACGGCTCGCTCGGCTCGCGCCTGCACCAGGACCTCGACGGCCGCTTCGTGGGCGTGGCCGAATGGCCGGACGAGGCGACATGGCGGCGCGCGTTCGAGGCGAAGATGGTCTATGACGATCCCGAAACGCGGGCAGCTTTCGTCGATGCGATCGCCGAGACCCCGCCGGGCAATGCGCCTGTCTTTACCATGCACGTGACCGACGATCTGCTCGACCGCTCCGGCCCCCAAGGCTGAGCCGGATGGCCGAGGCAGCCCCGGGAGCCTCTCAGCGGATCATCCGGCCCATCATGGTGACAAAGAAGGCGGTTGACCAGCCGATCAGCAGCAGCCCGTTGATGCCTTCGATGGCCGCGAGAAGCCGGAAGGCGGGGCTGATGAGATCGTCGTTGTAGCCGAGCGTGCCGTAGGTCATGGCCGAAAAATAGATCGCATCCGGCAGCGCCGTGACCGCGCCGAGCCCGCGGTAGACGAGCGCGTAGACGAGGATTTCGGCCGCGTGCAGCGCGAAAATCCCGAGCACGATGGCAACGACGATCGATACGCCCTCGAGCGAGGCGGGGTTGATGTGGCGCTCCACCTCCTCGCGCGCTTCCCTTCGCACCGTGCGGGTGAGAACCACGAGGCCGACGGCGTGGACGGCGAAGGTCACCATCACGAGGACGCCGGCGACCAGCAGCTCGAGGAGGATATTTTCGGCCATCCGCGTCTCTTTCCGGCTCGAAGGCGTGCGTCAAGGCGCGCGGCAAAACGGGTCTGCCATCATCGACGATGCGCGGATCCATCTCGAAAATCACGAGGTTCATCAGATCGGCCGACGTTCCGCCGGCATCTCGTGGGAAACGCGCTTGACACTGGCCATTTCCAAAAGGCGCACGA
This sequence comes from uncultured Sphingomonadaceae bacterium, assembly GCA_937995515.1. Taxonomy (GTDB): domain Bacteria; phylum Pseudomonadota; class Alphaproteobacteria; order Sphingomonadales; family Sphingomonadaceae; genus Thermaurantiacus. Next base: position 48,218 of record CALKJZ010000006.1, read on the forward strand.
GGCCGGCACACGGGAAGGCTATCCCTCTGGGGCGGAATGGGATGTGGTTTCCAATCGCGCGGCAACGCTCGCGGGCCACGTCGGCCGCGCGTGCGCCCGCCGTCCCCTCGTTTGCCGGCGGCGTTCCCTCGGCGGCCGAGGATTCGGGCCCCTTGCCGGGCAGAGGGTGCGGACCGACGGGCAAGGAACGCCGCCGCCCGGTGCCGTGACTGGCAACGTCCGGCTGTCATCGGCGGCCTCGCGGGCCAGTCTGCCATCCCGGCCGGCAACACGGCGCAAGATCTTCCCCCTCCCCCTCGCGCGTTCCCTGCAGCAGGCGCTGCTTCCGGCGACGGTCGGTCTCGCTGCCTTCGGGATTGCGGCCGCGATGTGCGCGCTCAGCCTCCACCGGGGCTCGATCGACGCCGACAAATCGACGCTTCAAAATCGACCGGATTCCTTGTTTCGGCGATGGCCCCGGTCTTCACGCTGGGCGGTGCGGGCGTGCCGTTTGCCGACCCGAATGGCGATCAGGGCAAGCCGGCCTTGAACAAGCGCGTAACCTTCGATTTCGGGGCCGGCGAGGACATCCGCGACATCGCCCTCACCCCCCGGTTTGCCTTCGCAATTAATGACTGGGCATTTGGCGTCGTGCCCGAGCCGGCCACCCGGGCCCTGTCGATCATGGGCTTCGGCATGGTCGGGGTCGCCGTCCGCTGCCGGAAGAGGCGCACGGCCGCCGCCTGAGTTGGGGCTTCACGGGCGGCCCTGCTGCCGCGGGAGCAGGGCGCGGGGGGCCATGCTTTCCGCGCCCTTTGGCGGTTTCCGACCGCGTGATTGACGTCGGGCGCGCAATGCGAGAGACCGCTTTCGATGAACGAGCTTTCCGCGGCGCCTTCGTCTGCCGACACGCGGACGCGGTTCGACGTGCTGCGCCGATGGTGGCGCCGGGGCATCCAGTCAGGCCTCGATCACGAGGCGGTGCTCGTGCGGGTCGATGCCGACAGCGGTTTCACCAGCCGCTATGCGTTCATGGTGCTGATGTCGGCCGGCATCGCGATCCTCGGCCTGCTGCAGTCCTCCCCGGCGGTCGTCATCGGCGCCATGCTTGTCTCGCCGCTGATGGGCCCCATCATCGGGCTGGGCTTTGCGCTTGCCACTTTCGACTGGGAGAAGGCGCGGTCGAGCCTCGCTGCCGTGGCCATCGGCAGCCTGATGGCGATTGCCTTTTCCGCGCTTGTCGTGCTGCTCTCGCCGCTCAAGGACCTGACCACCGAGCTCCTCGCCCGCACCCGGCCCAATCTGTTCGACCTGCTTGTGGCCACCTTCTCGGCGCTGGCCGGTGCCTATGCCACGGTGCGCGGCCGCGGCGAGACCATCGTGGGGGTGGCGATTGCAACCGCGCTGATGCCGCCGCTTGCGACCGTCGGGTTCGGCCTTGCCACGGGCAATGGGGTCGTCTTCTTCGGCGCGCTCGGCCTCTTTCTCACCAACCTCATCGCCATCACCCTTTCCGCCTCGGCCATGGCGCGGCTCTATGGCTTCGGGGCGCATCTTTCGCCCGACCAGACCCGCACCCAGACCCGCTGGCTGGTCGGCGTCTTCATCCTGCTTGCCATCCCGCTTGCCATCTCGCTCCGGCAGATCGCGTGGGAGGCCTGGGCCACGCAGAATGCGCGCACGGCGATTGCCCGCGAGTTCGGGCCCCAGGTGCGCATCACCACGCTCGAACCGGACTTCCGCGGCGAATCGCCGGCCTTCCGGGCCGTGGTCGTCACCGACAGCTACGACGCCCAGGCCGATGCCCGGGTCCGCCAGAGCCTCGAGGAGACCCTCGGCCGACCGGTCGACGTGTCGATCAGCCAGCTGGCGGTCAGCCGGGAGGCAAGCCAGGCCGAGCGCGAGCGGGTGGCCACCGGGGGTACCGCCATGGCCATGCTGCGCAGCCAGCTCGCCATTACCGCAGGCGTGGCGCCAGAGGATGTGCTGCTCGACCAGAGCGCGCGCCGGGCGCGGATCCAGGTTTCGGGCACGCTGCCGCTGTTGGCGTGGCGCGAGCTGGAGCAGCGCATCGACGACAGCCACCCGGGGTGGGACGTGCAGCTGGTGCCGCCAGTGCAGGCCCTGCCCGACATCCGGTTCGAGGCCGGGTCCGATGAGCTCACGCCGCAATCCGGGGCGGAGGTGGACCAGCTCGGCTGGGCGCTGGCCCGCTGGGGTGTCTCGTACGCGACGGTGACTGGCCATGCGGCGAGCAACGAGCCCGATGCGCCCGATCTTGCCCGCCGGAGGGCGGAGGCGGTGGCCGCCCGGCTGGTACAGAGCGCGGTCGAGGCCGATGTGCGTGCAGACCCGCCCGGCCCCGCGCAGCGCGCGCGCGAGGCCGAACTCGGCCTTGCCGCCTTTCGCAGTGTCTCGGTGGCACCTGCGTCAGGCTGAGGGCGCAGGCCCGGATCCTCCCCCGCCGCCCGGCTCCGGCCCGGGCTCCCGGCGCTCCCGCCCCTCGTCTCAGCGGGTGACGATCGGGAACCAGAAGCGCGGCGGGCGCACGGCGCCGAGCAGGCTGGCAAGCGCATCCGGGTTGCCTTCGAGCTGCGCCTGCCCGGAGGCGATCGCCTCCCTAAGGGTCGTCTGCCGCAGCAGCAGGGCATTGAGGAGCGTGCGCGGCAGGGCAAGGGTGGCGGTCGAATCCGGGAAGGGTTCCGGCCGCCAGTTGAGCACGCCGTTGGCAAGCGAGAGGCCGAAGGTCTGCCCGGTGTCGGAAAGGCGCAGGGTGACGCCCGCGCGGAGACCGGCGGGGGCATCGACCTGGACCGCCAGCAACCGGAACAGCCATTCGGCCGGCATCGCCGCCAGCGTGTCGGCGCTCGCCGTGCGCGTCGGCTCCCGGTCGGGCACGCCGAGGCGCAGCTCCCGCGCGCCCGAGAGATAGGCATTGCGCCACGGTCCCGACTCGGCCTGGTAGCCGAGCTGCTCGAGGCTATCGGCGAGCAGCAGGGCCGCTTTGCGGTTGTCGGGTTCGGCCAGCACCAGCTTGTGGAGCACCTCGGCCGTCCAGCGGTAGTCGCCGGCGGCAAAGTCGCGCCGGGCCCGCCGCAGCACCGCCGCGCCGCCGCCCATGTAGGCGATGGTGCGCCTTGCCGCCTCGACCGGCGGGTGCGGGTCGAGATGGACCGGGTTGCCATCGTACCAGCCCATATAGCGCTGGTAGACGGCGCGCACATTGTGCCTGAGGGTGCCGTAATAGGGCCGGTTCGCCCAGCGCAGGCCGATCGCCGGCGGCAGGGTGAGCGCCCCGGCGATCTCGGGGCCGGTCAGCCCCTCGTTCATCAGCCGGACCGACTGGTCGTGGAGGTAGCGGTAGAGATCGCGCTGTCCCTCGATGTGGGCGCGCACCTCGGCATTGCCCGAGGTCGGCCAGCTGTGGCCGGCGAAGCTCACCTCGGCCTCCCGCCCCCAGAGCCGCAGCGTCTCGTCGAGCTGTTCCGCCCAGAGGCGTGCATCGCGCACCACCGCACCGCGGAGCGTCAGGATATTGTGCATGGTCTGCATGGCATTGTCGGCCACGTACAGCGCCTTCAGCTGCGGGAACCAGATGTTCATCTCGGACGGCGCCTCGCTGCCCGGTGTCATCTGGAAGACCATCCGGACCCCGTCGATCACCCGCTCCTCGCCGGTTGCGCGGATGATGTCGGAGGGCGGCACCAGGCTGATCGTGCCGGCCGAGGTGGCAATCCCGAGCCCGCTTCCCACATGTCCCGTCGGCCCCGGCGGCAGGCCCACCCCGTACATGTAGGTCGCCCGGCGCGCCATCGCGTTGCCGGCGATCACATTCTCGGCCACGGCGTGCTCGACGAAATCTTCCGGCGCAAGGATCGGCACCTTGCCGGCCCGGACGTCGGTGTCGGATACGACCGCCCGCGCCCCGCCATAATGGTCGGCATGGCTGTGCGAGTAGATCACGGCCACCACCGGCCGCGCCCCGAGATGCTCTGTCACCAGCGCATGGGCGGCAGCCGCGGTCTCCACGCTGATGAGCGGGTCGATGACGATCCAGCCGGTCCGGCCGGCGACATAGGTGATGTTGGAGATGTCGTAGCCACGCACCTGCCAGATGCCGGGCGCGACTTCGAACAGGCCGTGGATGAGATGAAGCTGCGCCTGCCGCCACAGGCTGGGGTTGACGGTAGGCGGCGCATCGTCTCCGGCCAGCGCCTTCTGCCACGGCTCGAGATCCCACACGATCCGCCCTGCCGGATCGCGGATCGTCACCGGCTCGGGTGCTGCAAGCCGGCCGCGCAGCGCTGCCGCAAACGCCGAACGGTCATCGAGCGGCAGCGCGGCGCGCACCCTCGCCTGCGCGGCAAGCGTCGCAGCGGTCGCCGGCTTGGGCGCCGCCCCGTCGCGCGCGCCCGCCTCGGCTGCCCACCCCGCTGTCAGAAACATCAGGCATGCCGCCGTTGCCCGGATCTTCATGTGCCACCTCTCCTTCCCTCGTGGCCCTGGCCATCGTCTGGCACCGGCAGCGCCACATATGCCCTTCGGATACCCTGCGGCCTGTGGGCCTGCCGCTCAATCGCCAAGCGCTGCGAGTGCTGATTGGAGCCGGTCGAACAGCTCGTCGACCTCCGCTTCGGCAATGATGAGCGGCGGGCAGAGGGCCACCGTATCCCCGCCGACGGCGCGGACGATGAGGCCGTTTGCACGCGCGGCCGCCTCGAGGCGGGCGGCGTCCTGTGCCTTTTGCATCTCGAGCCCGCCGATGAGGCCAAGACCGCGCGCCTCGCGCACGTGGCGGCTCTGGCCGAGGAGGGCGAGGCGGCGCTGGAAGCGCGGCGCAACCGCCCGGACATGGCCCGGGATGTCGCGTTCCCGGTAGATGGCGAGCACCTCGCGCGCGACGGCGCAGGCCACCGGGTGGCCGGAGTAGGTAAAGCCATGGCCGAAGGTTCCGCGCCGGCCGGCCTCCGCGGCAATCGCCGTATAGACCTCTTCTGTCACAAGCACCGCCGAAAGCGGCTGGTAGGCCGAGGTCAGCATCTTGGCGCACGTGAGAATGTCGGGCTGGATGCCATAATGGTTGCAGCCCCACATGCTGCCGAGCCGCCCGAGGCCGGTGATCACCTCATCGGCAATGAGGAGGATGCCGTGGCGGCGGAGGATCGGCTGGATGGCCGCGAAATAGCCCTCTGGCGGCAGGATCACGCCGCCTGCGCCGATGACCGGCTCGGCGATGAAGGCAGCGATGGTGGAAGCGCCAAGCCGGTCGATCACCTCCTCAAGCTCGGCGGCAAGACGGCGGGCGAACTGTGCCTCGGTCTCGCCGTCGCGCGCCTGCTGCACGAAATGGGGTGCCGTCAGGTGCACGACGAACGGGTGCGGCAGGTGAAAGCCGCCGTGCATCATGGGAAGGCCTGTGAGGCTTGCCGCGGCGACAGTCACGCCATGATAGGCGCGCCTGCGCGCAAGGATGGTGGTCCGCTCCGGCGCACCGCGGGCCACCCCGTAATACCAGGCGAGCTTGATCGCTGTGTCGTTCGCCTCCGAGCCCGATGAGGCGAAGAAGGCGCGGGTGAGGCCTTCGGGCGCGATCGCTGCCAGCTCCTCGGCAAGGCGGATGCCGGGCTCGTGCGCCCGGCCGCCAAAGCTCTGGCAATAGGGAAGTTTGTCCAGCTGGCGCCGGGCCGTCTCGACGAGGCGCGGCTCGGAATAGCCAAGGCCCGTGCACCACAGCCCGGCCATGGCATCGAGGAAGCGCGCGCCGGCCTCGTCCTCCACGAACACCCCCTCGCCGCGGGCGATAAGGAACGGGCCCGTCTCGGCGTGCGCTGCGAGGTTGGTCTGCGGGTGGAAGGCATGGGCGAGGTCGGCCTCGGCGAGCGTGGTTGGCCTCACCTCGCCCTCCCCTCTCCCACCAGCGCGTGCAGGCCATCGGCGATGCAGGCGCGCGCGCCATCGATCAGCCGCTCCTGCCACAGCGGGTCGTCGGGCACCATCAGCCGCAGGAGGTCGCGCGCGGCCGCCAGCCGCTCCGGGTGCCCGGCCCCCAGCCGCGCCCAGGCCCAGTGCTCGCGCCGCTCGGCCATGAACACGCGCTCGCCGCCATGGGTTCCGAACTCGAGGCTGAAGCCGCGCACGGCCGCCTCCGGGTGCGCGGCCGCAATGGCGCTTGTCATCTTGCCCTCCGTCTGCGGCCAGCGGCCGCCGGCCGCCTCGCCATGGCTGGCGAGAAAATGGATGCGCTGCGGCGGGAAGGCCCTGGCCAGCCACCGGCCTTCCGGCGCGCCGGCAGCCGTGCCCGCGATCACCAGCCAGTCCCCCCAGGCGCCCATGCCGGTGTGGCAGTCGATGAGCAGCGCCTCGCGCGCGCCTGCGAGCTGCCGGGCGAGGATGGCATGGAGCGTCACGGTTTCGGGCTCGGCACCGCTGCCGCCGAAATAAAGCCCGTCGGGAACCTCATACTGCCCCTCGGTCAGTCGGGCCTGCAGCCAGGCCTCGCCATGGTCGGCGAGGAGCCCCATCGCCCGCTCGAGAAAGGCTGCCTCGCCTGCCTCGTTCATCTCCTGCGGCACGACCAGCGGATGGAGATCCCGGTAGACTGGCCGGGCGGGCGGCGGCACGGACCAGTCGCGGAAGTTTCGGTTCAGATCGACATTCGCCTCCGTCTGCCGGCGCATGTGCGCCATGCCCCAGGGGTTGACGGCATGGACCATGACAAGCGCCAAATCCTCCGGGAGCCCGCCATGGGCTGCGAACAGCGCCTCCAGCCGGCCGAGCGTGTCGCGCTGGATGGCGGAGCCTGCAAGCCCCTCGTTGCCATGGATTCCCGATAGGATGACGAGCACCCGCCCCGCGCCCTCGGGCCCGAGGCGCGCGACATCGGTTGCAAGCGCGAAATGGCCTTCGAGCGGATGCGCCTCCAGCGCCGCGCCGCGCGCCCGTGCGGCGGCAAGGAACCCGGCCCGCGCCTCGGCGTAGGTCGAAGCGACAGGGCTCATTCGGCGGCCTCAGCCCGCAGCGCCTCCCTCGGCTCGACATCCTCCCTCGGCTGGACATAGAGATCGTTGAAGAATTCGGTCATCACAAGGCCGGCGACCTCGGGCCGCATCGCGTTGAGCATAAGGTTGATGGGGGCCGTGCCCTCGGGGAGCCCCGCGCCCGTCCCGGCCATGGCCATCAGCTGGCGGTAGGTCTCGGGCGTGAAGGTCTCGGGCACAAGGCTTGCGAGCATCGCGGCCGTCTGTGGCGGCAGGTGCGCGGCGTTGCTGGCGCGTGCAGCCTCGATCGCCTCGGCGAGATCAGGCAGGAACTGGGGCAGGAGGTCGACCGTCGACTGGTCGATCGACAGGTGGATGTTGGCCTCACTGCCCATGTAGCCGAGCTGCGGCTGCACGAACCAGCCCTTCTGCCGCATGATGTCGACGATCGGGAAGACGGAGAAGCCATTGGCCGCAAACGCGATGAGCGAACTCTCCGGCGTGCCCAGCAGGCGCACGTGCGGGTTCGCCCTGATTGCCGCCACGATGGCGCGCGTGGCCGCAAGCGTCCGCTCGGCGAAGCGGAGATAGCCCTCGTCGCCGAGATAGTGGAGCAGCGCCCAGGTGGCGGCCAGCGGCCCGCCCGACTTGGTGGACTGGATGGTGGGGTTGATGACCGAATAGCCAGTCCAGGTGGCCGCCGTGAAGATCTGGTGCCGGCGCAGCGCCTTCGAGCGGTAGAGCACCACCGAGGCCCCCTTTGGCGCATAGGCATATTTGTGGAAATCCATCGAGATGGAGGTGACACCGGGGACCGCGAAATCGAAATCGGTGACAGCTGCGCCGAGCCTGCGGAAATAGGGCAGGATGAAGCCGCCGATGCAGGCATCGACATGCAGCAGGAGCCCGTGCCGCTCGGCAAGCGCACCGATTTCGGGCACCGGGTCCACCACGCCATGTGCATATTGGCAGGCGGATGCGACCAGCAGGATCGTCTCCGGCCGGATCGCAGCCGCCATGGCAGCAGGATCTGCCTTGAAGGTCTTTGGATCAACCGGAACCAGCGTCATCGCCATGTCGAAATAGTGGGCGGCCTTCTGGAAGGCGGCATGCGCGGTCACGGGCAACACCATGTGCGGCTCGGCAATGCCCCGCTCCCTGCGGGCAAAGTCCCGCGCCGCCTTCACTGCCAAAAGGCAGGATTCGGTGCCGCCGCTCGTGAAATTGCCGACCACCTCCGGTCCGCCGCGCAGGTGGGCTGCCGCCATGGCGATGATCTCGGTCTCGAACTTCAGGAGCGAAGGGTAGACGGTCGGGTCGAGCGCATTTTCGGTGAGGAAGCGCATGTAGGCGGCCTTGGCCACCTCCTCCACGTCGCGGCCGCCCTCGTAGACATAGGCAAAGGTCCTGCCCTCCCGCCACGGCAGGTCGCGCGCGCCCGCCGCATCGAGAAGCGTCATCACCTCCGCTGCCGGCCGCCCCCGTTCCGGAATCCGCATCATTGCCTCCTCTCCCTCGCGCTGGCTGCTAGCGCGATGGAAGCTGCCCGGCAATCGCGCCGGGCGCCGCCCGGGGCCCGGGCGCCCTGAGGCGGCGCGGGCTCCGGAGCCGTGCGGGTGGGGCATGGCCTCGCCCCTGCCGAGGTCCGCCGGGGTTCATTGCTGCCATCACCGTCGATGCGCGAGCCGGGGCGGCGCCGATACGGGGCGAGCGGAATGCGCGGAGGCCGCGCCACCACAAGCCGAAGGGCGCACAACCGGTCGCGCAGCCACGCGCTGTGGCGCAAGGGCGAGCACAGCGGCTTCCGCCAGCAGGTGGAGGCCATCCTCGTCGACGACGACCAGGATGCGCTCGTCCTCAAGGTGCGGCTCGAGGGGCCGGGCAGCTGCCATGTCGGCTATCGCTCCTCCTTCTGCCGGGCCGTCAACCTCGATGCTGCGGGCGCTGGATCCGGCCCTTTCGGGCTTCGCCAGCTGGAGGAGCAGGCGGCCTTTGATGCGGCTGCGGTCTATGCGGGGCTGCCCAATCCGATCCGGTTGTAAGAGGACTTAAAGAAAGGTTTAAGTGAGGGCTTGCATCGCGGGCGGCGTCCTGGCACAGTCCAGCTGTCGAGGTTCCTTCCCCGCCCACTGCCGGGCGGGGCAAGGCTAAGACGGGAATCCGGTGCGGCGGGGGCTTCCACACCCAGGCCAATGCCGGAGCTGCCCCCGCAACTGTAAGCGGCGAGCGGCGGTCCATCTTGCGTCACTGGGGGCAACCCCGGGAAGGCCAGGGCTGCTGCAGT